>JBEVJK010000024.1:0-33350 GCA_040510195.1 Mesorhizobium sp.
ATGTCGATGTCGCTGGTCGATCGTGCACTGCGCGCCGAAGAGCTCGGTGAGGACATCACCGCGCCGGCGCAGGACGAGGAATTCGTCATCTCGCACGCCGACAACGTCCAGTCCACGGGCTTCGTCGAGCACCTGAAGCTGCCGCACTACGTCGATTTCCAGGGCGAACTCGGCCTCCTGCGCGAGATGCGCGCCGAGCACGACGCTCGGAACTCCGAAACAGAGTCGCAAGTCGAGCCCTATCCGGAGGCCGCCGAATGACCGATCTCGCCACCTACAACTTCGCCTACCTCGATGAGCAGACGAAGCGGATGATCCGCCGTGCCATCCTGAAGGCGATCGCCATCCCCGGCTACCAGGTGCCGTTCGCATCCCGCGAAATGCCCATGCCCTACGGGTGGGGCACCGGCGGGGTGCAGGTCACCGCCGCCATCCTCGGCCCCGACGACGTCCTCAAGGTGATCGACCAGGGGGCCGACGACACGACCAATGCGGTCTCCATCCGCGCCTTCTTTCAGAAGGTGGCGCGTGTCGCCGTCACCACCCGCACGGCCGAGGCCACCATCATCCAAACCCGCCACCGCATTCCCGAGCATCCGCTGCGCGCCGGGCAGACGCTCGTCTACCAGGTGCCGATCCCCGAGCCCTTGCGCTTCCTCGAGCCGCGGGAGACCGAGACGCGCAAGATGCACGCCCTGGAGGAATACGGGCTGATGCACGTCAAGCTCTACGAGGACATCGCCCGCCATGGCCGCATCGCGACCACCTACGCCTATCCGGTCAAGGTCGAGGACCGCTATGTGATGGACCCGTCGCCGACGCCGAAATTCGACAATCCCACGATGCACCGGTCGCCGGCGCTGCAGCTGTTCGGCGCCGGACGGGAGCGGCGCATCTATGCCCTGCCGCCCTTCACCAGCGTGGTCAGCCTGGATTTCGAGGACCATCCGTTCGAGGTGCAGCGCTTCGACAAACCTTGCGCCCTGTGCGGGGCCGAGGACGTCTACCTGGACGAGGTGATCCTCGACGATCGCGGCGGCCGCATGTTCGTCTGCTCCGACACCGACCACTGCGAGGAGCGCCGCGAGAAGGGGCAGGTGCTGCGATGAACGACGAGCCCCTGCTGCGCGTCGCCGGGCTCGGCAAGTCCTATGGCAGCCGCATCGGCTGCGCCGACGTGTCGTTCGAGCTGTGGCCCGGCGAGGTGCTGGCGGTGGTCGGCGAATCCGGCTCCGGCAAGACGACTCTGCTACGCTGCCTGTCGACCAGCCTGACGCCCAGCTCCGGGACCGTCTCCTTTCGCCTGCGCGACGGCACCTGGCGGGATCTCGGCGCGATGAGCGAGGCCGAGCGGCGCTTCCTGATGCGCACCGACTGGGGCTTCGTCCACCAGGACCCGGCGGAGGGGCTGCGCATGGGCGTCTCGGCCGGCGCCAATGTTGGCGAGCGCCTGATGGCGATCGGCGATCGGCACTATGGCCACCTGAGGCAGACGGCGGTCGACTGGCTGGGTCGCGTCGAGATCGATGCCGCCCGGCTCGACGACACGCCACGCACCTTCTCCGGTGGCATGCGCCAGCGCCTGCAGGTCGCCCGCAACCTGGTCACCGCGCCGCGGCTGGTGTTCATGGACGAGCCGACCGGCGGCCTCGACGTGTCCGTACAGGCGCGGCTGCTCGACCTGCTGCGCGGCCTCGTCTCCGACCTCGGCCTCTCCGCAGTGGTGGTTACCCACGACCTGGCGGTGGCCCGCCTGCTGTCGCAGCGCATGATGGTCATGAAGGACGGCCGCGTCGTCGAGACCGGCCTCACCGACCGCGTGCTCGACGATCCGCAGGCGCCCTACACGCAGCTCCTCGTCTCCTCGATCCTGCAGGTCTAGCCATGACAGCGCCGCTCGTCGTCTCCGGGGTCGCCAAGAGCTTCACCATGCATCTGCGGGGCGGCATGCGGATTGCCGTGCTGGCCGGCGTGTCGTTCGAGGTCGCTGCCGGCGAATGCGTCGTGCTCGGCGGTCCTTCGGGGGCTGGCAAGAGCTCCATCCTGCGCATGGCCTACGGCAACTATGCCGCTGACGGCGGGCAGATCCTCGTCAGCCGTGACGGCGAGCCGATCGACCTCGCCGCGGCCTCGCCCCGCACCGTGCTTGCGCTGCGCCGTGACACCATCGGCTATGTCAGCCAGTTCCTGCGAACCGTGCCGCGCGTCGCCGCGCTCGACGTGGTCGCCGAGCCGCTCCTGGCGACCGGCGTGCCGCGCGACGAGGCCCGCGATCGAGCAGCGGCGCTGCTGCGCCGGCTCAATCTGCCCGAACGCCTCTGGCAGCTGCCGCCGGCGACCTTCTCGGGCGGTGAACAGCAGCGCGTGAACATCGCCCGCGGTTTCGTCACCGCCCATCCGATCCTGCTGCTCGACGAGCCCACGGCCTCGCTCGATGCCGAGAACCGGGCCGTGGTGATCGAGCTCGTGCGCGAGAAGAAACGGGCGGGCACCGCGCTTCTCGGCATCTTCCACGATGCCGACGTCCGCCAGGCGGTGGCCGACCGGGTGGTCGACGTCACCGCCTTCGCGCCGCGCGAGGCAGCCGCGTGAACGCCCGGGCAAACCCCGTCTGGCATGATGGAAGCAGCCGATCTGCTTCGTCAATTCGTCATGCAAATCGCCTAAGCCATCGGTCAGGCTGAGGAACTCCGATGCGCGCAGCGATCTATTTCACGCCCCACCGCGACGATCCGCTGACCCGCCGGGCCGCCGACTGGCTGGGCCGCGACGCGTTCGGCGGCGCAGTGCATCCCTTGCCGTCGATCGGCCTCTCGCCGGCCGAGCTTTCCTTCCACACCGCCGCTGCCCGTCGCTATGGCTTCCACGCCACCCTCAAGGCACCGTTCCTGCTGATCGAAGGCCAGACCCTCGACGCGCTGGAGCGCGCAGCCGCCGCCTTCGTGCGCACCATGCAGCCAGTGATCGTCCCGCGCCTCGCGGTCGAGCGCATCGACGGTTTCTTCGCGCTGGTTCCCGAGCGTCCGCTGGCCGAGCTGGAGCGTTTCGCCGACGACGTGGTGATCGCCTTCGAGCGCTTCCGCGCACCGCTCAGCGAGGCTGAGATCGGGCGCCGCGGTCCCGAGAACCTGACCCCGGTCGAGGTCCGCAACCTCCTGCAGTGGGGCTATCCCTATGTCTTCGAGTCGTTCCGCTTCCACATGACGCTCAGCGGTCGGGTCGGGCACGCCGAGGCGCCGCGCCTCAGGCAGGTCATCGAAGCCGCGTTTTCGCCGCTCCTTGCCAGGCCGGTTCCCGTCGACGGCATCGCCGTCTTCGTCGAGCCGGAGCCCGGCGCTCCCTTCCACGTCCACTCCTACCATCGGCTCGGCGAAGGCCGGCAGAGGAGAACCGCCTGATGGCTGCCGAGACGGTCCTCGCCAATGCGCGCATCGTCCTGCCCGACCGGCTGCTCACGGGCGCCGTGGTCGTTCGCGACGGGCGCATCGCCGAGATCGGCAGTGGGCCGACGGCGACCGGCAAGGACATGGGCGGCGACTACCTCATTCCCGGCCTTGTCGAGCTGCACACCGACCATCTGGAGAGCCACTACGCGCCGCGGCCGCGCGTGCGCTGGAACCCCATCGCTGCCGTGCTGGCGCACGATGCCCAGGTGGCGACGGCGGGCATCACCACCGTCCTCGACGCGCTCAGGGTCGGCATGGACGAGGAGCAGGACATCAGCGCCGACGAGATGGTCGGCCTTGCGCGGGCGGTCGAGGACAGCGTCGATCAGCAGCGCCTGCGTGCCGATCACTTTCTGCACCTGCGCTGCGAGGTCTCCGCGCCGGACTGCCTGGAGGGCTTCGAGAGCTTCGCAGCGGACGAGCGCGTGCGCCTTGTCTCGCTGATGGACCACGCGCCCGGTCAGCGGCAGTTCGTCGACCTCGGCACCTACGCCTCCTACTATCAGCGTAAGCTCAAGCTGACGGATGCGGAGTTCCTCGATTTCTGCGACAGGCGGCGCGCCCAGTCTGAGGTTCACGCCCGCCCCAACCGGCAGGCGATCGCCGCCGCCTGCCAGGCCCGCGGCGTCGTGCTCGCCAGCCATGACGACGCCACGGACGCCCATGTCGAGGAAGCGGTGGCCGACGGCATCCGGGTCGCCGAGTTTCCGACCACCGCGCTTGCTGCCGAAGCCTCGCGAGCGGCCGGCCTCGGCGTGCTGATGGGGGCGCCCAACGTCATGCGCGGCGGCTCGCATTCCGGCAACGTCTCGGCGCGGACGCTCGCCGAGCGGGGCCTGCTCGACATGCTGTCGTCCGACTACATTCCCTTCAGCCTGATCCAGTCGGCTTTCTTCCTGGGTGAGACGGTGGATGGCATCGCTTTGCCCGATGCGGTCGCCATGGTCTCCAAGACCCCTGCCGAGGCAATCGGCCTCGCCGATCGGGGCGCAATCGAGGTCGGTCGCCGCGCCGACCTGGTGCGCGTGCGCGTCGACGAGCACGTTCCCGTGGTGCGCACGGTCTGGCGCGAGGGTCGCCGCGTCGCTTGAAACGCTCAGCCCTGCCCCAGCATGCCGCGCAGCGCGCCGAGCACCGACATGCCGGTTGGGTCCACCAGCTTCTGCCCGGCCCAGGCGGTGGTCATCGCCGAGGACTGGTAGCGCAGCTGCGGCTTTTCGGCCCGGCTGATCTCGAGCAGCAGCGCGCCGAGCTCTTCGGGCGGCTGTCCGCCGGCTGCGAGCCGCGCCGCCGAGGCCTGCTCATAGGCTTTTTGCAGCGCCGCATAGGGCGACGCCGCGGCGGGCGCGGACGATGCCTCGTACATGGCGGTGAAGAAGCCGGTGCGCACCGGCCCGGGCTCGATCAGCGACAAATGGACGCCGAACGAGGCGGCGACGGGCGCCAGGGATTCGACCAGCCCTTCGACGGCGAATTTGGACGCCGCATAGGCATCGCGGAACGGCAGGCCGACCACGCCGGTCATGCTCGAGACGGTCAGGATGCGGCCGCTGCCCTGCTGCCGCATCGCCGGCAGCACGGCCTTGATCATCGACACGACGCTGAAATAGTTGAGCTCCATCTGGCCGCGAATCTCCGCCATCGGCGTCTCTTCCAGCGTGCCGCTGTGGCCTCCCCCGGCATTGTTGACGAGCACGTCGATGCGCCCGTGATCGGCGAGCACAGCGTCGACCGTGGTCGCGACGGCCGCCGCATCCGTCACGTCGAGCGTGCGGCACTCGATCGGATGGGCGGCATCGGCGCCGTCGGCCGTCAGCCGCTCCGCCGTGGCCGGGTTGCGCATCGTGGCGACGACCTTGTCGCCGGCGCGGGCGAAGGCGAGCGCCGCTGCGTAGCCGATCCCCGACGAGGTGCCGGTCAGAAGGACGATGCGTGGCTTGGAGCTGGTCATGGAAACCTCCTTGATCCCGGCCCCACGGCCGTGATCTGCCTTTGGGAGGGGCCTGACAATTGCGTTGATGCCAAATGGTTAATGCAAATGAGCGTGACGAGAATGAAGTGCCTCATAGACGATCGCCAGCGCTCGATCAATCCGCGCACCGGCCGTGACGTCGCGACAAACGCCTGTCACGCAGCGAGGCTAGGCTTGCGCCGCGGTGGCCCGGCCCTATCCTGGGCCGTCCGCAGAAAGGGAGCCGCAGCATGAGCCTGGCGCTTGACCCCGGACGCCCCCGCCCGCGCTCAGAGCGGATCGGGCCTGGAGCCTTCGTCTTCGTGGTCGGGCCGAGCGGTGCCGGCAAGGACACTTTGCTGGCGCATGCGCGCGCGCAGCTTTCCGGCGAGCCGCGGATCAGCTTCGTGCGCCGCGTGGTGACCCGCCTGGCAGACGCCGGCACCGAGGACCACGACACCCTGTCCGACGCGGCTTTCGAGGAGGCCGAGGCGCGCGGCGCGTTCGCCTTGACCTGGTCGGCCCACGGCCTGCGCTACGGCATCCCCCAGGGCGTCGACCGGGTCGTCGCCGGCGGCGGCGTCGCCGTCGCCAACGGCTCCCGCGGCGCCATCCCGGCGCTGCGCAGCCGCTATGTGAACGTCGTCGTCGCCGAGATCACCGCCGCCCCCGAGATCCTCGCCGCGCGGCTGGCGGCGCGGGGACGGGAGAACCGGCAGCAGATCGGCTCCAGGCTGCAGCGCGCGGCGCGGCTCGGCGCCGCCGAGCGGCCGACGATCACCATCGCCAACGACAGCCGCCCCGAAGGGGCCGGCGAGCTTCTGGTCGCGGCGATCCTCAGCGCGCTCGCCCGCCCGCCGCGCTAGCCGCCTCAGCGCAGCAGGAACCCGCGGCCCAGAAGGTCGTCGGGCTCCAGCGTGAACTCGGCGCGCCCGCAATAGTGCGACCGTCCGCCGACCCGCGCCACGATGCCGTCGCGCCCGCCGACGCGCCCGCCGACGCGGCAGCTGCGCGCCACCGACCCTTCGAACCGGGAGCCGACGATGCTTTCGAACAGCCGCGTCTCGCCGATCTGGACCGCGCCGGCCGCATGCATGGCCGCCAGCCGCGCCGTCACGCCCGAGCCGGTCGGCGAGCGGTCGACCTCGGCATCGGCGAACACGCAGACATTGCGCGTGGCATGGCCGCCGGACCCGTCGCCGCCGTCGGTGAGGATCGATCCGTAGAGGAAGCCGAGGTCGGCATGGTCGGGATGCTCGACGGCGACGGCCTTGCGGACGGCCTCGGAGAGCGCCGTCGCCGCGTCGACGAAATCGCGCGCCCGGTCGCGGCCGAAGGCGAGCCCGAATTGGCTGCAGTCGGCAATGGCGTAGAAGGCGCCGCCATAGGCCACGTCGGCCACCACCCTCCCGGCTCCTGGCACCTCCAGCCGGCAGTCGCCGCTCGCCAGGAAGGACGGCACGCTGTCGAAGGAAACCGCCCCGGCGCGCCCCTCCGACACCTCCACCGAGGCGACGACGAGCCCGCACGGGCATTCGATGCCCACCCGCGTTACCGGCTCCGTGGCTGCCACCAGGCCGTGGTCGACCGCATAGCGGCCGAGCGCGATGACGGCGTGCCCGCACATCGTGGAATAGCCTTCATTGTGGAGGAACAGCACGGCGAGGTCCGCCCCGGCCAGCGAAGGCTCGACCGGCAGCACCGCGTACATGTCGTAGTGGCCGCGCGGCTCGAAGACCAGCAGGCGGCGCAGATGGTCGAGATTGTCGCGGGCATAGGCGCGCTTGGCAAGGATGGTATCGCCCGGCACCGGCGGGGTGCCGCCGGTGACGATGCGCACCGGCTCGCCCCCTGTATGCATGTCGACGACGGTGATCGGGCCCATGCCGAGGTTTGGCAGGGCCATGTTACGAACCCTGCGACCCGCTTTTCGAAAACAGCGTCTGCAGGTGGGCGAACGAGGTTCCCTGCCGCGCGAAGTCGAAGCTGCCCTGGCCGAGCATTTCCTCCGCCGCCTTCTCCAGCATGCCGAAGGCGAAGGTGGCGAGCTTGGAGCCGAGCGAGACGCGGCTGGCACCGGCCTCGGCCAGGCCGGCGACGGTGAAGCCAGGCATGGCCAACACGTTGACAGGCTTGGAGACGGCGGCGCAGATCGCCCGCACCTCGTCGAGCGTGGTCAGCCCGGGCGCGTAGAGCACGTCGGCGCCGGCCTGCTCGAAGGCCTGCAGCCGGCGGATCGTGTCGTCGAGGTCGGGCCGCCCCCAGAGGAAGTTCTCAGCCCGCGCCGTCAGCACGAAGTCCGCCTTCACCGCCCGCGCCGCGTCGGCGGCCGCCGCCACCCGCTCGACCGCCTGCGCGAACGTATAGATCGGCTCGCGCGGGTCCCCGGTATGGTCCTCCAGCGAGCATCCGGCCAGCCCCGCCGCCTCGGCGGCGAACACCGTCTCGCCGGCGCTCTGCGGGCTGTCGCCCTTGCCCTTTTCGAGATCGGCCGAGACCGGCAGCGCGACCGCCGCCGCCATCTCCCGGCAATGGTGGATCATCGCCTCGAAGCCGACGCCGCCGTCGGGCAGGCCGCGCGAAAACGCGAAGCCGGCGCTGGTGGTCGCCAGCGCCTTGAAGCCGAGGCTTTCGAGCAGCCTGGCCGTGCCGATGTCCCACGGATTGGGGATGACGAAAGCGCCGGGAGCCGCGTGCAGAGCGCGAAAGATCTGGCCCTTGTCCATGGAACGGCCTCCTTGCCGGCCTTCGGGCCCCCCTTGGCGAGGTTACGCGCCCAGGCGACCGCTTGCCAAGCCGCCTCGTCAGCCCGTGCCGGTCGATCCGAAGCCGCCCGCCCCGCGCGCCGTGATCCCGGCCAGGCTCCGCTCCTCGAGCGAAACGCGCGCCGTCGCCTGGAACACCACCTGCGCGATGCGCATGCGGCGCGTCACCGTGAAGTCCTCGTCGCCGAGGTTGACGAGCAGCACCTTGACCTCGCCACGGTAGTCGCTGTCGATCGTGCCGGGCGTGTTGAGGCAGGTGATGCCGTGCTTGAAGGCCAGTCCCGAGCGCGGCCGTATCTGCCCTTCGAAACCGTCGGGGATCTCGAGTACGAGCCCGGTCGGCACCAGGGCGCGGCGTCCTGGCAGGACCAGCAGCGGCCGGTCCTCCGGCACCGCCGCCCTGAGGTCCACGCCGGCCGCGCCTGCGCTCTCATAGGACGGCAGTGGCAGACCATAGGAGTGCGGCAGCCGGACGATGCCGACGGCGGGCGGATCGGAAAGCGCAATCATGCGCGATCTATCGGGCGCCCGCCGGGCGTCGTCAACGGCTCAGAGCCGCCTATCAGCGGATTTCCACCGGCACGATCGTGGTCTCCTTGATCTCCTCCATGACGAAGGAGGCCGACACGTCGTTGAGCGGCACCTTGGCGATCAGCCTCTGGTAGAGCCGGTCATAGCCCTTGACGTCCGCGACCCGCGCCCTGAGCACATAGTCGAGGTCGCCCGACATCCGGTAGACGCCGGTGATCTCCGGAAACGAGGTGACTGCGGCCCGGAAGCGGGACAGCCAGTCCGGATCGTGGCTGGCGGTGCGCACGATGATGAAGACGGAGAGCCCCAGCCCGACGCTCTCGGCGTCGACCAGCGTCACCCGGCCGACGATGACGCCGGCCTCCTCCAGGAGCTTGACGCGACGCCAGCACGCATTGCGCGACAGGCCGACACGGATCGACAGCTGGTCGACCGACAAGGTCGCGTCGCGCTGCAGTTCGGCCAGGATCCGCCGGTCCGTCGGGTCGATCTTTTCGGTCATCTTGGGATAAATGTCCCAATAAAACGCGGATTGCAAGGACAAATTGGGACCTTTGTCCCTACACCTTGGGGCATGATAGCGAATGTCCAAATCTTGCGGACACCAGAATCGAAACCCGAACAACGAAACGACCTAGACCAGGTAAGGACCGGAAGGAAAGGAACCATGACCGCCAGGCTCGCCAAGCTGTTTACCGAACACCCGGCCTCCGTCCACGAGACCTATTTCGGCCATATGGCCTTTGCCGCATGGTTTTCGTCGCGCCTCGCTCTGGCCGCCGGCGCCGCCATCGTGCATGCCATCCTGCCCTTCATGTTCGAGACCACCGCCAGCCGCATCGTGCGCGAGCTCTCCGAGCGCACCCACAATCGGGGCCGCTGACGCCGATGTGCCGTTGGGCGGCCTATCTGGGCGAGCCTGTCTTCCTCGAGGACCTGGTCACCGCTCCCTGTCATTCGCTCATCGCCCAGAGCCACCACGCGCTGGAGGCCAAGACCTCGACCAATGGCGACGGCTTCGGCCTCGCTTGGTATGGAGAGAGGCCTGAGCCGGGCCTCTACCGCGACATCCTCCCCGCCTGGTCGGACCCCAACCTGAAGAGCCTCTGCCGGCAGATCCGTTCGAGCCTCTTCCTCGCCCATGTGCGGGCAGCCACCGGCGGCGCCACCAGCCGTGCCAACTGCCATCCCTTCGTTTCCGGCCGCTGGTCTTTCATGCACAACGGACAGATCGGCGACTTCGAGAGGATTCGCCGGGTGCTGGAGAGCCGGCTCTCCGACGCGCTCTACGAAGAGCGGCAAGGCACGACCGATTCCGAGCTGTTCTTCCTGACCATGCTGCATGAGGGGCTGGCCAAGGACCCGCATGGCGCCGTCTCGCGCACCGTCGCCCGCGTGATCCGCGCCTCCGAGGAGGCTGGCGTCGAGCCCCACGTCCGGCTGACCGCCGCCTTCACCGACGGCATCGAGGTCTACGCGGTGCGCTATGCCACTGACGCCTATGCGCCGACGCTTTATGCCGGGGCGTTCGGTCCGTCGGCCGGCCGCTGCCTGGTCTCCGAGCCGCTCGACCGCGGCGCCGACTCCTGGCAGCCGGTGCCCCAGGGCAGCTTCGCGACGATGACCCGAGACGGCCTTTCGATCCGGCCGTTCGCCCCGGTTTCGCCCGAGCTGGCGATGAGCGCCTGACGGTCGACAGTTCGGCTGCCGCCTGCTAGAAGCCCGCGGCACCGAACAGGATTCCACGACATGGCTGAAGGCTTGGCCAGCGCGGTGGCACGCCGCCGCACTTTCGCGATCATTTCTCACCCGGACGCCGGCAAGACGACCCTCACCGAGAAGCTGCTGCTGTTCGGTGGCGCTATCCAGCTCGCCGGCGAGGTCAAGGCCAAGAAGGACCGCATGCAGACGCGGTCCGACTGGATGAAGATCGAGCGCGAGCGCGGCATTTCGGTGGTCACCTCGGTGATGACCTTCGAATATGGCGACCACGTCTTCAACCTGCTCGACACGCCGGGCCACGAGGATTTCGCCGACGACACCTACCGCACGCTGACGGCCGTCGACAGCGCCGTCATGGTCATCGACGCCGCCAAGGGCATCGAACCGCGCACCCTGAAGCTGTTCGAGGTGTGCCGGCTGCGCGACATACCGATCGTCACCTTCGTCAACAAGATGGATCGCGAGACCCGCGACCCGTTCGAGATCCTGGACGAGATCGAGGCCAAGCTGGCGCTGGACACCGCGCCCATCACCTGGCCGATCGGCCGCGGCCGCACGTTCGCCGGCACCTACCATCTGGCCGAGAACGCGGTGAGGCGGGGCGACGAGGAGAAGGAGCGGCTCAAGGTCAATGGCCCCGACTCCAACCGCGTCGCCGGCCTGCTGCCGGAGAACGAGCGCCCTGCCTTCATCGAAGAGCTGGAGCTTGCCCGCGAGGCATGCCGCCCCTTCGACCTGGAGGCATTCCGGGAAGGCCATATGACGCCCGTCTTCTTCGGCTCGGCGCTGCGCAATTTCGGCGTCCGCGATCTGATCGAGGCGCTTGGCGAGATCGGTCCGAGCCCGCGGGACCAGGAGGCCGACGCGCGGCTGGTCCACGCCACCGAACCAGGCATGAGCGCCTTCGTGTTCAAGATCCAGGCCAATATGGATCCCAACCACCGCGATCGTATCGCCTTCGTCCGCGTCTGCTCGGGCAAGCTTTCGCGCGGCATGAAGGCCAAGCTGGTGCGCACCGGCAAGCCGATGTCGCTCTCCGCGCCGCAGTTCTTCTTCGCGCGCAGCCGCATCACCGCCGACGAGGCCTTTGCCGGCGATGTGGTGGGCATACCCAACCACGGCACGCTGCGCATCGGCGACACGCTGACCGAGGGTGAGGACATCCTGTTCCGCGGCGTGCCCAATTTCGCACCGGAGATACTCCGCCGCGTCCGTCTCGGCGATGCCATGAAGGCCAAGAAGCTCAAGGAGGCGCTGCAGCAGATGGCCGAGGAGGGCGTCGTGCAGCTCTTCCGACCGGACGACGGTTCGCCGGCCATCGTCGGCGTGGTGGGGGCCCTGCAGCTCGACGTGCTCCGCGAACGGCTGGCGGCGGAGTACGCCCTGCCGGTCGACTTCGAGATGGCGCGCTTCTCGATCTGCCGCTGGATCACCGCCGACGACCGCGCTGAACTGAGCCGCTTCGTCGAGGCGCATCGCGGCGACATCGCCCGTGACCTCGACGGCGACCCTGTGTTCCTCGCCCAGCACGAATTCTCGCTGAACTACGAGGCGGAGCGCTGGAAGGCGATCCGCTTCGCCACCGTGAAGGACTACCAGGTGCGTGAGGCGGCTTGACGGAGCCGGCCGCCTACTCCGCCGGAATCTCCTCGGCCGCCCGCGGCACGTGCCGCCTGACCGGGAACAGCGTGCGCAGCGTCACGTAGAACACCGGGGTCAGCACCAGGCCCACCAGCGTTACTCCGAGCATGCCGGAGAACACAGCCGTGCCGAGCGACTGGCGCATCTCGGCGCCGGGGCCGGTGGCGATCATCAGCGGCACGACGCCGAGGATGAAGGAGAAGGCCGTCATCAGGATCGGCCGCAGCCGCAACCGGCAGGCCTCGACGGCCGCCTCCACCGCCGACAGCCCGCGATCCTGCGCCTGGCGGGCGAACTCGACGATCAGGATGGCGTTCTTGGCCGCCAGGCCGACCAGCACGATCAGTCCGACCTGCACCAGGATGTTGTTGTCCAGCCCGCGCAGGTAAACGCCGATCAGCGCCGCGAGCACCCCGAGCGGCACGATCAGGATGATCGCGAAGGGCATGATCCAGCTTTCGTACTGGGCGGCGAGCGCCAGGAACACGAACAGCACCGACAGGCCGAAGATGAAGACCGCCGTGTTGCCGGTCTGCCGCTCCTGCAGCGCCAGCTCCGTCCACTCGTAGGAGGTGCCTTCGGGCAGGATCTCGGCCGCCAGGCCCTCCATCTTCTGCAGCGCCTCGCCGGTCGACACGCCGGGCGCCGCATTGCCCTGCAGCGGCACCGAGACATACATGTTGTAGCGCTGGACCAGCGCCGGGCCGGTCGAATCGCGGATCTCCACCAGGGTGCCGAGCGGCACCAGGTCGCCGCTTTCGGAGCGCACCTTGAGCTTCAGGATATCGTCGCGCTCGATGCGGAAAGCCTGGTCCGCCTGGGCGCGTACTTGGTAGACGCGCCCGAAGGCGTTGAAATCGTTGACATAGGCCGTGCCGAGATTGATCGACAGCGTCTCGAAGATCGCCGGGATCGCGACGTTGAGCATGCGCGCCTTGTCGCGGTCGATCTGCAGGAAGTATTGCGGCGAGCTGGCCGAGAAGGTGGTGAACACCCCGACCAGCCCCGGCGTCTGGTTGGCCCGCCCCATCATCTCGTAGGCCAGCGCCAGGATCTTCTCGACGTCGGCGCTGTTGCGCTCCTGGAGCTGGATCTTGAAGCCGCCGGAATTGCCGATGCCGGGCACCGGCGGCGGCGGCAGCGCGATGATGAAGGCCTCCTCGATGCTCTGCAGGCTGCCGAACAGCTGGCCGATGATCTTGCCCGCCGACTCGCCGGCCTTGAGCCGGCTGTCGAAATCGTTGAAGGGCGCAAAGATCACGCCGGCATTGCTGGCATTGGTGAAGGTGGCGCCGGAGAAGCCGGCGAAGGCGACGGCATCGTGCACGCCGGGTGTCTTGCGGATGATTTCCGAGGCCTTTTGGATCACCGCATCGGTGCGCTCCAGCGAGGCACCCTCCGGCAGCTGCACGACGACGATCGCATAGCCCTGGTCCATGCTCGGGATGAAGCCTCGCGGCACTTTCTGCAGCATGAAGTAGGTGCCGGTGAGCAGCGCCGCGAACACCGCCAGCATCACGCCGCGGGCGAGCCATGTCCCGACCAGCAGCCGCACCAGACGGCCGTAATACTCCGCCACACGCTCAAATCCGTGGTTGAAGCCGTCGGCCAGCCGCCGGCCGAAGCGGGCGACGAAATTGCCGGGCGGCGCGTTCGCCTCGTGATGCGGCTTCATCAGCAGTGCCGCCAGTGCCGGCGAAAGCGTCAGCGAGTTGAAGGCGGAGATCGCCGTCGACACGGCGATGGTGATGGCGAACTGCAGATAGAACTGGCCGGTGATACCCGGAATGAAGGCGGTCGGTACGAACACCGCGATCAGCACCAGCGAGATCGCCACCACCGCGGTGCCCACCTCGTCCATGGTGCGGTGCGCCGCCGGGTTGGGGTCTAGCCCGTTGGCGACGTTGCGCTCGACGTTCTCCACCACCACGATGGCGTCGTCGACCACGATGCCGATGGCCAGCACGAGGCCGAACAGGGTGAGCATGTTGAGCGAGAAGCCGAAGCCGTAGAGCACGGCGAGCGTGCCGATCAGCGACACCGGGATCGCCACGATGGGCACCAGCGCCATGCGCCAGGACTGCAGGAACACGATGATGACGATCACCACCAGCGCCATCGCCTCCAGGATGGTGATGTAGACCTCGTCGATCGACTGCTGGATGAATTCGGTCGGGTTGTAGACGATCTGGTAGGCGAGCCCCTTGGGGAAATCCTTGGCCAGCTCCGCCATCCTGGCTTCGATCTCGGCCGCCGAGGCGAGCGCGTTGGTGCCCGGCCGCTGGAAGATGCCGAGCGCCACCGCCGGCTTGCCGTTCAGGTAGGAGTTGGTGATGTAGTCCTTGGCACCGAGCTCGATGCGGGCGACGTCCTGCAGGCTGATCAGCCTGCCGTCCGGCGTCGCCTTGACGATGACGTAGCGGAAGTCGCGCGCGTCCTCGAAGCGGCCCTGCGTGGTGACCGAATATTCGAAGGCGGTCCCGGCGTTCATCGGCGGCGCGCCGATCGAGCCGCCCGAGACCTGCACGTTCTGCTCGCGCAGCGCCTGCACGACGTCTGCCGCCGTCATGCCGTAGGCCGAGAGCTTCTGCGGGTCGAGCCAGATGCGCAGCGAATATTCGCGCTCGCCGAAGATCAGGAGGTTGCCGACGCCGTCCAGTCTGAGCAGGATGTCGCGCACCCGCGAGCGGGCGTAGTTCGACACGTAGAGCTGGTCGTAGGTGTCGTCCGGCGACAGCATGTGGATGACCATCATCAGGTCGGGCGAGCTCTTGGCGGTGGTGACGCCCAGACGGCGCACCTCTTCCGGCAGCCGCGGCTCGGCGACCGACACGCGGTTCTGGACCAGCACCTGCGCCTGGTCGAGATCGGTGCCCAGCTTGAAGGTCACGGTCAGCTGCATCGACCCGTCGGAGGACGAGTAGGAGGACATGTAGAGCATGTTCTCGACGCCGTTGACCTCCTGCTCGATCGGCGTCGCCACGGTCGCCGCCACCGTCTCGGCATCGGCGCCGGGGTACTGCGCCTGCACGACGATGGTCGGCGGCGCGATCTCCGGATACTGCGCCACCGGCAGCTGGGTGTAGGCGATGGCGCCGACGATCAGGATGACGATCGACACGACCGACGCGAAGATCGGCCGGTCGACGAAGAAATGCGAGAAGCGCATCAGTCGAGACCCGCCGTTTGCGCCTTTGGCGGCAGCTCCGTCATCTCGATCTTGGCCTTGACGCCGGGCCGCACCCTGACCAGCCCGTTGACCACCACGGTCTCGTCGCCCGTCAGCCCTTCGCGGATCACCCGATAGCCGTCGATCCGCGGCCCGGTGCGCACCGGCTTGGCGGAGATGTTGCCCTCGGCGTCCGCCACATAGACGATGCGCCGGTTCTGGTCGGCGCCGACAGCTTCGTCGGGCAGCAGGATGCCCTTGTGCGGCAGCGACCCCGGCACGTTGATGCGGCCGAACATGCCCGGCTGCAGCACGCCGTCCTTGTTGTCGAATCGGGCGCGCACCCGCATCGTGCCGGTGGCGTTGTCGATGCGGTTCTCGGCGAAGTCGAGCTTGCCCTTGAAGACGTCTTCGCTGCGGTCGGCGACCCGCACGGACACGTCGAGATTGGCGGCGCCCTCCTGCATGGTGCCGCCGCGCTGGCGGGCGTCACGCGCGTAGCTGAAGTAGCTCCGTTCGTCGATGTCGAAGTAGAAATCGATCGGGTCCCAGGCCACGATGGTCGTCAGGAGCGTCGAATCCTGTTGCACGAGGTTGCCCACCGACACCAGCCGGCGGCCGATGCGACCCGACAGCGGCGCTTTGATCTCGGTGAAATCCAGGTCGAGGCTGGCGTTGCGCAGGTCGGCGTTGGCGCCCTGCAGCTGGCCTTGCGCGGCGAGGTTCTCGCGCCGGCGGTCATCGAGCACCGAGGTCGCCAGGTTGCCGGTCTTGGACAGCGTCTCGGCGCGCTCCAGCTGCTGCTTGGAGAAGTCGAGCAGGCTTTCGGCCACCGCCACCCTCGACTTGGCCGCGTCGAAGGCGGCCTGGTAAGGGCGGCGGTCGATGGTGAACAGCAGGTCGCCCTTGTTGACGACGGCGCCGTCCTTGAAGTGCACCTCGTCGAGATAGCCGTTCACCCGCGAGCGGACCGCCACCTCGTCGACCGCATCGAAGCGGCCGACGAACTCGTCGTCCTCGACGATCTCGCGCACCACCGGCTTGGCGGCGGTCACCACCGGCAGCTGCGGCTCCTGCGCCTGGGCAGCGGGCGCAAAAGTGGTGAGCAGGAGCAACAGCGGCAGCGCCGCATGCCTCGCTCCCGTCCTCATCCGCTCAAATGGCGTGCGGGTCGGTAGGCTGGCCGTCTCGTCCATTGGGTCCTCGCTGGAGTCGATGGTCGGTCTTGGGCAGTCAGCATGGCTCTCGGCTCGGAGCCGGCACGCGCTGCGGGGGGATCATTCGCGAATTGCGACAAAAAGTCTACCGCAAGATGGCGCCGCGTGGGAACTGCCCGGCCGGGCAGGGCGCCGACTCTGCTGACACGGTGGGGCCGGTTTTGCGGGACTGGGGCTCCGGCGTGGAATGCCGTTCCCGCAAGCCGGGCAAGGCGGTCCGGTCCATGCTGCGGGTGCGAAAATTTGACCCCTGTGCATTCTCGAACTCTTCGCGCTTTGCGCTATGATGCCGGCCGCTCCAGACAGAGGATGGGAGACGACTGCGATGAGTATCCGCATCAACGACACTGCACCCGATTTCACCGCCGAGACGACGCACGGCCCGATCAAGTTCCATGAATGGATCGGCGACGGCTACGCGGTCCTGTTCAGCCATCCGAAGAACTTCACCCCGGTCTGCACCACCGAGCTCGGCGTCATGGCGGGGCTGGCCGACGAGTTTGCCAAGCGCAATGCCAAGATCATCGGCATCTCGGTCGACCCCGTGGCGAGCCACGACAAGTGGAAGCAGGACATCAAGGTGGCCACCGGATACGCGGTCGAGTACCCGCTGATCGGCGACCGCGAGCTCAAGGTGGCCAAGCTCTACGACATGCTGCCGGCCGAGGCGGGCGACTCCTCGGAAGGCCGCACGCCGGCCGACAATGCGACGGTGCGCTCCGTCTTCGTGGTCGGCCCCGACAAGAAGGTGAAGCTGACGCTGACCTACCCGATGACCACCGGCCGCAACTTCAACGAGATCCTGCGGGCGCTCGATTCCATCCAGCTCACGGCGAAATACAGCGTCGCCACGCCGGCCAACTGGAAGCAGGGCGAGGACGTCATCATCACCGCGGCGGTGCCGGACGACGAGGCGACCAAGCGCTTCGGCACGTTCGAGCGGGTCCTGCCCTATTTGCGCAAGACCAAGCAGCCCAAGGACTGAGCGGCCTAACGCGGCGGCGCCCGCCGTTCCAAGAGCACGGTGGGCGCGCCCCGGTAAAGAGTGGTCAGGAGCTCGCGGTAGCCGCACTTCTTCGCCACCCTCAGCGACGCGGTGTTGCCGGGGTCGACGATGGCCACGGTCCGGTCGTGCGGCAGCGTGGCGTCGGACCAGCGATGGATGGCGGCGACGACCTCGGTGGCGAACCCCTTGCCGTGCATCTCGGGCAGAAGCGCCCACCCGGCCTCGGGCAGGCCTTCGATGGAAGGCTCGATGCGGCGCTTCAGGTCGTGGAACCCGGCATTGCCGACAAGCCGCCCGCTCGCGCGCTCCTCGACCGCCCAGAAGCCGAAGCCCAGCACCGGCCACAGCCCGGCAAAGCGCAGATACCGGTCCCAGGATTCTTCGCGCGTGAAGGGGCGGCCGCCGATGTAGCGGGTGACCTGGGGGTCGGCCCACAGCGTCACATGGGCGTCGAAGTCGCTCAGGCGGTAGGGCCTGATCACGGCGCGCTCGGTCTCGATGACCGGAATGATCGTTCCCGTCATTGCGCGCCCTAGACCTCGATCGTCTTCAGGCGGTCGGCGATCAGCGCCGCCAGTCGCTCGGCGACCGCCTGCTTGGTCATCTCCGGCCATTCCTCGACGCCCGCCTTGGTGACGATCGCCACCCGGTTGCGGTCGCCGCCCATGACCCCGCTGTCGCCGCCGACGTCGTTGGCGACGATCAGGTCGGCGCCCTTCTTCTTCAGCTTGGCCTCGGCATTCTTCACCAGGTCGCCGGTCTCCGCCGCGAAGCCGACGACCAGGTAGGGACGCTGCCGGTGGTGGCCGATACCGGCCAGGATGTCCGGGTTCTCGACCAGCGACAGTGCCGGCGGGGCGTTTCCCGCCGCCTTCTTGAGCTTGCCTGCTGCCGCATTGGCCGGGCGCCAGTCGGCCACGGCGGCCACCATGACGGCGGCGTCGGCGGGCAACAGCGCCTCCACCGCCGTCTGCATCTCGCGTGCGGTCTCGACGTGCCGCGTCGTCACGCCGGTCGGGTCGGGGATCGCCACCGGGCCCGTCACCAGTTGCACGTCAGCGCCCAGCGCCGCCAGCGCCGCCGCGATGGCGTGGCCCTGCTTGCCGGACGAGCGGTTGGCGACGTAGCGCACCGGATCGACCGGCTCGTGGGTCGGCCCCGAGGTCACCACGATGCGGCGCCCGGCGAGTGGCCGTTGCGCCGGGACGAGCAGCGCCTCGGCGGCCGCGGCGATGGCGGACGGCTCCGCCATGCGGCCCTCGCCGGCCTCGTTGCGCTCCGCCATCTCGCCCGTTTCCGGGCCGACAAAGCGCACTCCGTCGCGCTGCAGGGCGGCGCGGTTGCGCCGCGTCGCCGGATGCGCCCACATCTTCGGGTTCATGGCGGGCGCCAAAAGTACGGGCCGGTCGGTGGCGATGAGAACGGTCGAGGCGAGATCGTTGGCAAGTCCGTTGGCGAGCTTGGCCATCAGGTCGGCGGTGGCCGGCGCCACCAGCACCAGGTCGGTCTCGCGGGCCAGCCGGATGTGGCCGACATCCTGTTCGTCCTGACGGTCGAAGAGATCGGTGAACACGTGATCGGCGGTAAGCGCGCCGACCGACAGCGGCGTCACGAACTGCTGGGCCGCGTCCGTCATCACGGCACGGACGGCGGCGCCGCGCTCGCGCAGCCGACGGATCAGGTCGAGGCTCTTATAGGCCGCGATGCCGCCGCCGACGATCAAAAGGACGCGCTTTCCGGCAAGGGTCATGCCGCCTGGTATTCCCATGGATTGATGACCTTGACTCCGCATTCCTCGAAATCGCGAACGTTGCGGGTGGCGAGGGACGCACCTTGCGTGGAAGCGATTGCGGCGATTTGTGCATCCAGTTCGAGAATGGGCTTGCCCAACCGGCGCCGGTCGGCAGCAATTCGCGCAAAGGCTTGTGCTTCCGCCAAACCGAACGGAAGAACCTGATGGGACTGAGCGGTGAAGCCGTCGATTGCTGCCGACAGTTGCCGCCGGCTCTTGCCATCGGGGAGCAGTGCAATCGCCAGCTGCAGTTCGGCCACCACGATCGAGCAAAGCATCAGCGCAGAGCGTGGCGTTGCGACAAGCCAAGCATGAAAGCGGGCGTCGGGATCCGGCTTGAACATCTCCGAAACGACATTCGTGTCTACGAGGAACATTCCGGAAAGCCGCTTCTATTTGAAAACGATGCGCTCTCCGGCAACTCCGGATCGCTCGGGAACCGAGATTTCGAAGGTGCCGTAGGCATCGCGCAGCCGCTTCACTGCCTCCCAGGCGGATTCACTCTCGCCCACGTTGAGGCTCGCCAGATCCTCCAACGAAACGCCGGTCTTCGCAATGGCGCGCAAGATCGCCCGAGCCTCGTCTTCCATTGAAGTGCCCCGAAGAGCCCCCCTCAATCGAAGCGCTCGCTTCGTCTGCTCGTCGATGTTGCGGATGGTCAAGCTGGCCATGCCAGCAATGTATGCATTGATTGCATTGCAGTCAATGCAGGATTTCCGACAGGTTTATCCGCGGAGACATCGCCTTGCCATCAGGAATTTGGTAAACAAATGGTAAAGATGGCTTGGGCGAGCTCGCGCACCGCGAGGGAAAGCAAGGGTAGGCGTGACCAGAGCAACCATTGTGATGATTTCCGTCGCGGCCACTCTTTGGTCGACAGCACTGCTCGCCCAAGGAAGGAGCCTGTCCAGCTCGAGCATTGCAGTGGGGGGTTCGATCTCCGCACCGGAAAGCGTAGCCATTGGATCGCGGAGCGCGATCCAAAGTTCCATCCAGCAGGCGGGTGGTGCCGCTAGGATCAGTTCAGGTGCAGCGCTCCGGTCGCTGGCGCAGGAACGGTTCTCCGGTTTGGCACGCCGCGACGTTTTCTCTCAAGGCTCCGGTGTCGTCCTGGGACGGCAGCGCTCCGCCCTGCGAGAAGCGGCGTTCCGATCGCTGGGGCAGCAACGGAGCTCCGGTTTGATACGCCGTGACGGTGTCTTTCAAGGCTCCGGTAACGCCCTGGTGAGGCAGCAGCGATCCACCCTGAGAGAAACGGCACTCTTTTCACCGGGCCGGCAGCAGCGCGCCATCGTCCGCGATGACATTGTCTTTGCAGGACCGGGCGTCGTCCTCGAGCGTCGCTCTAGCCTGAGGGAAACGGCGCTCTTTTCACCGGGCCGGCAGCGGCGCGTCCTCGTCCGCGATGACATTGTCTTTGGAGGAACGGCCGGCGTCGTCCTCCAGCGCCGCTCCAGTCTGAGGGAAACGGCGCTCTTTTCACCGGGCCGGCAGCGGCGTGTCCTCGTCCGCGATGACATTGTCTTTGGAGGAACGGCCGGCGTCGTCCTCCAGCGCCGCTCCAGCCTGAGGGAAACCGCGCTCCTTTCGCCGGGACGGCAGCGCCGCGCCGTCGTCCGCGATGACTTCGTCGTTCAACGCCCCGGCGCGGTCATCGTGCAACGCCAACCGGCTGTTCCGCGCGGCCATGTTGTCGTTGAAGGCACCGATGGCGTCCGGCACGTTTTGCCGGCGTCGTTGATCCTGTCCAGTGGAGCCGTCAGGCCCTAGCTCGCAACGGAGTCAGCTCGCGACCTGCCAGGCAATGTAGAGCAGGGCGAGAGCGATCACCCACAGCGCCAGGCGCCCCGACCTGGTATGGCGCGCCTCGGCCTTGCCGATCGCCTCTGCGGTCGCCCGGTCGAAGCGCAGCCCGTGCTCGGCCATCGCGTCCAGCTCGCGCGACAGCCGCTCCGCGCGCACCGCGAAGTCGGGCGCCTGGCGGGCGAGTGCAACCAGCGCCTGCACGCCCTGGCGGGCGTCCGAGATCACACCGCGCGGGCCGAGATTGCCGGCGATCCAGTCCCCAACGACGGGTTCGGAGGTCTTCCACATGTTGAAGGCCGGGTCGAGCGTGCGCGCCACGCCCTCCACCACCACCATCGTCTTCTGCAACAGCACCAGCTCGACGCGGGTCTCCATGTCGAACAGCTCGGTCACCTCGAACAGCAGCGTCAGCAGGCGCGCCATGGAGATCGTCTCGGCGGGCTGGCCGTGGATCGGCTCGCCGATCGCCCGGATCGCCTGGGCGAAGGCCGCGACGTCATGCTTGGCCGGTACGTAGCCGGCTTCGAAATGCACCTCGGCCACCCTGCGGTAGTCGCGGGTGATGAAGCCGTAGAGGATCTCGGCCAGGAAGCGGCGCTCCTTGCGCCCCAGCCGGCCGGAAATGCCGAGGTCCACTGCCACGATGGTGCCGGAAGCATCGACGAACAGGTTTCCCGGATGCATGTCGGCGTGGAAGAAGCCGTCGCGCAGCGTGTGGCGGAGGAAGGATTGGACGAGGTTCGCGGCGATCGCCCGCAAGTCGTGGCCGGCAGCTCTCAGTGCTTCCACGTCCGACATCTTGATGCCGTCGATCCACTCCATCGTCAGCACGTCGCCGCCGGTGCGCTCCCAGTCGACCTTCGGCACCCGGAATCCTGGGTCGGCCGCCGTGTTCTCCGCCAGGATCGAGAGCGCCGCGGCTTCCAGCCTGAGGTCCATCTCGATGCGCGTCGTCTGCGCCAGCGTTTCCGTCACCTGCACCGGGCGCAGCCGGCGCGTCGACGGGAAGTATTTTTCCTGCAGCCGTGCCGCCAGGAAGTAGCTCTGCAGATCCTGCTGGAAGCGCCGCCGCACGCCGGGCCGGATCACCTTGACGGCGACCTGCTCCGGCACCCCGTCGCGCAGCACCTCGGCCGGATGGACCTGGGCGATCGAGGCCGCCGCCACCGCCTCGTCGAAGCGGCCATAGAGCGCCTCGATCGGCCGCCCGAGCGAAGCCTCCACCAGCGCCATTGCCTCGGCCTTGGGGAAGGTGGCCATCTTGTCCTGCAGCATGGCCAGGTCGACCGCCAGGTCGTCGCCGACCACGTCGGGTCTGGTGGCCAGGAACTGTCCGAGCTTGACATAGGACGGTCCGAGTCGGGCGATGGCGTCGGCCATCCGCTCGGTGCGGCCCCTGCGGCGCGCCCGGGGGCGGGCCAGCATCGAGGCCATCCGCCAGCCGAAACGCGGCAGCGGCGGCAGCTGGTCGCCCGGCAGGGCGGCCACCACGCCCTCGCGCGCCATGATCCACCCTGCGCGGATCAGCCGGAACCCGGCGCCGACCGTCGTCATCGGATGGCAGGCCTCAAAGCTTCCAGCCCGAATGCAGCGCCGCGATGCCGCCCGACAGGCTGCGATAGCCGACCCGTTCGAAGCCGGCCTTGCGGAGCATGGCGGCGAAGTTCTCCTGGTTGGGGAACTTGCGGATCGACTCGACCAGGTATGAGTAGGGCTCGTCGTCGCCCGCCACCCATTTGCCGATGCGGGGTATGGCCCTGAACGACCACGCCTCGTAGAGGCGGTCCAGGAGCGGCATGTCGACCTCCGAGAACTCCAGGCAGAGAAAGCGCCCGCCCGGCTTCAGAACGCGGAACGCCTCGCCAAGCGCCGCCTCGATGTGCGGCACGTTGCGAATTCCGAAGGCGATCGTGTAGGCGTCGAAGCGCTCGTCGGCAAACGGCAAGGCCTCGGCATTGGCCTCCACGAACTCGACCTTTTCGGCGAGCCCGAGGCGATCGACACGCTCGCGGCCGACCTCCAGCATGGAGCCGTTTATGTCGAGCACGGTGGCCGAGGCCAAACGGCGCGAGGCCTCGACGATGCGCAGCGCAACATCGCCCGTCCCTCCGGCCACGTCGAGCACCGACCAGCCCGCCCGCTTCGGCGGATTCAGCCAGGCCACCAGGGCGTCTTTCCACAGCCGGTGCAGGCCGCCCGACATCAGGTCGTTCATCAGGTCGTAGCGGTTGGCGACCCGGTGGAAGACGTCGTTGACCAGCGACTGCTTCTCGCCGGCGCCCACCTCGCGGTAGCCAAAGGAGGTCTCCATGCCTCGGCCGGCCGTGACGCGCTGATCTGACATTTTGTTGACCCGTTCCGATCCGGCCGGACCATAGCCGATCGCCATACCGGGCGCTATTGTTTAAGGGGCGCGGTGAAAGACCGCTTGGTCGGAAAGCGGATTGCGGGGTCCTGCATGGTCTTGAAAGCGGAATTGCACTGCCACATCGAGGGTGCGGCAGCGCCCGAGCTCGTGATCGAGCAAGCGCGGAAATACGGCAGGGACGTTTCGGGATTCATTCGGGACGGCGCCTTCGTCTGGCACGACTTCACCTCCTTCCTGGCCGCCTACGACGCCGCCTCCGACCTCTTCCGCACCGAGCAGGACTATGCCCGGCTGGCCGAGCACTACCTCACCACCCTGGCCCGCGACGGCTGCATCTACGCCGAGTTCTTCACTTCGCCTGACCATGCGGAGAAATCCGGCCTGTCGCCAGGCGCCTACACGCAGGCGCTCGGCGAAGGCATGCTGAGGGCCAAGGCCAAGACCGGCATCGAGAGCCGCATGATCGTCACCGGCGTGCGCCATGTCGGCGTCGAGGCGATCGAGGCAGCGGCCCGCTTCGCGGCGCGCTGCGGGCATCCGCTGGTGACCGGGTTCGGCGTCGCCGGCGACGAGCGGCACGGCCATTTCGACGACTATCTGCGGGCTTTCGAGATCGCCCGCGAGGCGGGCCTCGGCATCACCATCCACGCCGGCGAGTTCGGCGGCGCCGATAGCGTCAAGGGTGCGCTCGACCACATCCGGCCGTCGCGCATCGGCCACGGCGTGCGTGCCATCGAGGACCCGTCGGTGGTGCGACGACTGGCGGAGGAAGGCGTCGTGCTCGAATGCTGTCCGGGCTCCAACATCGCCCTCGGTCTTTTTCCGAGCTTTGCCGATCATCCTTTCATGGCGCTGCGCAAGGCGGGCTGCAAGGTGACGCTCAACTCGGACGACCCGCCCTATTTCGCCACGTCGCTCAAGCGCGAATACGACATCGGCCGCACCGAGTTCGGCCTGTCGGATCGCGAGCTGACGGCGATCACCAGGACCGCGATCGAAGCCGCCTTCGTCGACCGAAAGACCCGCAACGCCCTGCTGAAGCGGCTCGACGGCGGCGCGCGCTAGCCGCTATCATCGCCGCCGCACCTGGCTCGCCATCACCCGAGGAGCATGACCCATGCAGGGCGTCACCGTCGTCGACCACCCACTCGTCCAGCACAAGCTCACCATCATGCGCGACCGGGAAACCTCCACTGCCGGCTTTCGACGGCTGTTGCGCGAGATCTCGCTGCTCCTCGGCTACGAGGTGACGCGCGACCTGGAGCTCACCACCAGGAAGATCGAGACACCGCTGGAGACCATGGACGCGCCCGTCCTGGAGGGCAAGAAACTGGTCTTCGCCTCCGTGCTGAGGGCCGGCAACGGCCTGCTCGAAGGCCTGCTGGACCTGGTGCCGGCAGCCCGCGTCGCCCATATCGGTCTCTACCGCGACCACGACACGCTGGAGGCGGTGGAATATTTCTTCAAGGCGCCGAGCGACCTCGCGGATCGGCTGGTCATCGTCGTCGATCCGATGCTGGCGACCGCCAATTCCGCCATCGCTGCGATCGACAAGCTGAAGGCCCGCGGTGCCACGCATCTGCGCTATCTCTGCCTGCTCGCCGCACCCGAGGGCATCGCGCGCTTCACCAAGGCCCATCCCGACGTGCCGGTCTTCACCGCCGCCATCGACCGCCAGCTCAACGAGAAGGGCTATATCATGCCCGGCCTCGGTGATGCCGGCGACCGCATGTACGGGACCAAATAGCCTCGTCCATATGTATAGACATATTCCTCGCTGACTTATGTATAGACATATTCGGATGCCGTTCGATCGAGCTTGAGCGATCCGGTTAAGGGGATGGTGAAGGTCCCCGTACGAGAATGGCCGCGCCATCTGGGCCGGTCATGCTGCGCAGCGTCTCCCTTTTCCTCCTCATCACGGCGGCGTCGCTCGCCGTCCCCTACTTCTATGCGACCGATCCGGCGGGCTTCGAGCGATGGCTCGCCGGCTTCGGGGATGCCGGCAACGACGGGCGGGTTTCCGAACTTCGCATGGCGGCGGAAGCGGAGGCGCCGACGCCCGTCCAGGCTGCGGCACCGCTCGGCCGCAAGGTGCGGCTCGCCGCCGACCAGCGCGGGCACTTCTCCGGCGAGTTTCGTCTCAACGGGCGCAGCGTCCCGGCCATGGTCGACACCGGCGCCACCACGGTGGCGATCAACCGCTCGACGGCGCGCCGCATCGGCCTGCAGCTCGCCCCGTCGGACTTCCGCTACCAGGTCAACACCGCCAACGGGCCGGCGCGCGCCGCCGGCGCCGTCATCCGCCGGCTGGAGATCGGCCGTATCGCCGTCGAGGACGTCGATGCAGTGGTGCTCGAGGACGCTGCGCTCAACGGCACGCTGATCGGCATGAGCTTCCTCAACCGGCTGTCCAAGGTCCAGGTCGAGGACGGCAGCCTGATGCTGGTGCAGTAGGACCGGCAGGCAGGTCAGCCGCGGGGGCCGATCCGGCGCACCACCGCTTTCTGCGCCGGGGGCTTCGCCTCGCCGATCGTGTAGGCGGCGGCGACCACCGAGGCGGCGCGCTCAGCATGCTCGTCGCTGCGCGCATGAACCAGCGCCAGGGCCTCGCCGCGCCGCACCTCGGCGCCCACCGGCAGCAGTCGCGTAAGCCCGACGGCATGGTCCACGGCATCTCCCGGCCGCGTCCGGCCGCCGCCCAGCGCCACCACAGCCAGCCCGACGTCGCGCGTTGCGATGCCGGTCACAAAGCCGTCCCGGTCGGCCTTCACCGCCCTTTCGAGCGGCACTGCGGGCAGATGACGCCCGCTTCGCTCGACGAAGTCGGCGGGCCCGCCCAGCGCCTCCACCATGCGCCCGAAGGTCTCGGCAGCGCGTCCGCTGTCCAGCGCCTCGCCCGCCCGGTCGAGCCCGGAGGCCCGCGATCCGGCGATCCCGGCCGCGTGCAGCATCTCGGCGGCCAGCGCCAGCGTCACCTCGGCCAGCCGGCGGTCGCGCCGCACGCCGGTGAGGAACTCGACCGCGTTGGTCACCTCCAGCGCATTGCCAGCCGCCGAGGCGAGCGGCTCGTGCATGCCGGTGACCAGCGACGACGTCGGCAGTCCGGCGCCGTTGGCCACCTCGACCAGGCTCGTCGCCAGCGCCGTGGCGTCGCGGCTCTTCGCCATGAAGGCGCCGTTGCCGACCTTGACGTCCAGCACCAGGGAGCCGAGCCCGGCGGCAAGCTTCTTGGACAGGATGGAGGCGGTGATGAGCGGCACCGATTCCACGGTGGCGGTGACGTCGCGGATCGCATAGAGCCGCTTGTCGGCCGGCGCCAGGTCGGCGGTCTGGCCGATGATCGCGCAGCCGGCCCGGCTCACCACCCGCCTCAGCAGCGCCACGTCGGGCTGGCTGCGATAGCCGGGGATCGCGTCCATCTTGTCGAGCGTGCCGCCCGTGTGGCCGAGGCCGCGACCGGAGATCATCGGCACATAGGCGCCGCAGGCGGCGACGATCGGCGCCAGCATCAGCGAGACGTTGTCGCCGACGCCGCCGGTGGAATGCTTGTCGGTGACGGGCCCGGGCAGGTGGGACCAGTCCAGAACGCGGCCGGAATCGCGCATGGCGAGCGTCAGCGCGACGGCCTCGGCTCGGCTCATCCCGTTGAAGAACACAGCCATGGCAAAAGCTGCGGCCTGCCCCTCCGCCACGTCTCCCGAGGTCAGCCCACCGATGAAGGCGGCAATGTCCCCGGCCGACAGCGCCTGGCCGTCGCGTTTGGTGCGGATGATCTCCTGCGGCAGCATGGCTAGGCGCGGGCGGCAAACAGCGCCGCGAGGATCCCGGCCAGGCGAGCGCCTCCGAGAGGCGCCATGTCCTTGGTCTCCTGATGCGACAGCTCGGCACCCGTCATCCCGGCGGCGAGATTGGTGATGACCGAGCAGGCGGCCACCCTGAGGCCGAAGAAGCGGGCGAGGATCACCTCCGGCACGGTCGACATTCCGACCGCCTGGGCGCCAAGCAGGCGCGCCATGTTGATCTCCGCCGGCGTCTCGAAGGACGGCCCGGAGAACCACATGTAGACCCCCTTGTGGAGCTCGGTGCCGCTGGCAGCGGCGGCTGCCTCGATCTCGCCCCGCAGCACCGGGTCGTAGGCCTCGGTCAGCCCGACGAAGCGACGGTCGCTCGGCTCGCCGAACAGCGGATTGGTGCCGGAGAAATTGATGTGATCGGTGATCAGCATGACCGAGCCCGGCGGCATCCCGGGATCGAGCGACCCTGCCGCATTGGTCAGCACCAGCTCGGCGATCCCCGCCCTGGCGAGCGTCTCGATCACCGGCCGCATCGCGGCCGCATCGCCATGCTCGTAATAGTGGGCACGGCCGGCGAGCATCAGCACCGGCTGGCCGCCGAAGCGACCGGCCACCGCCATCCCCGCATGGCCGGTGACGCCGCTCGCCGGAAAGCCCGGCAGCTCGCTATAGGGGACGGTCACCGCGTCCTCGACCTGATCGACCAGGCCGGAGAGCCCGGAGCCCAGCACGATGGCCGTGGCGGGGGCAAGGCCGCCGAGCCGCTCGGCCAGGCGCTTGGCCGCTTCCGTCACCGCAGCACCTCGCCGGCGAAGCCATAGGGCAGCATATCGCCCAGCCGCACCGTCTCGACCACGCCGGTCTCGTCGCACAGATAGAGCCTGGCATCCGGCCCGGCGAACTCGGCCAGCCGCTGGCGGCAGCCGCCGCAAGGGGTGATGCGCGCCATGCGCTCCGCCACCACCGCGATCTCGCTGATCGGCCCGCCGCCGGCCATCACATAGTGGCCGAGCGCAGTCGTCTCGGCGCACCATCCTTCCGGGAACGATGCCACCTCGATGTTGGCGCCGGCGAAGATGCGCCCGTCCTCGGTGCGGATCGCCGCCCCGACCGGGAACTTGGAATAGGGCGCATAGGCCCTGGCCATTGCCGCCCTCGCCGCCTCGAAGAGGTCCCGGGCCACGCTCAGCGCTCCTTCACGTAGGGCACCCCGCCGGCCCGCGGCGGGATCGCCTTGCCGATGAAGCCGGCGAGCAGGATGACGGTGAGCACGTAGGGCAGCGCCTGCATCAGCTGCACCGGCACCTTGCCGATGACCGGCCAGGGCATGCCCTGGAAGCGGATCGAGGCGGCTTCCAGGAAGCCGAACAGCAGGCAGGCGAACATCGCCGGCACCGGCCTCCATTTGGCGAAGATCAGCGCCGCAAGCGCGATGAAGCCCTTGCCCGCCGTCATGTCCTTGACGAAGCCGGCATTCTGCGCGACCGACAGATAGGCGCCGGCGACGCCGGTCAGGATGCCGGTGCAGATGAGCGCGCGATAGCGAAGCCAGGCCACCGAGATACCTGCCGTGTCGACCGCGGCCGGGTTCTCGCCGACCGCCCGCAAACGCAGCCCGAAGCGGGTCCTGAACAGCACCCACCAGGTGAACGGCACCATCAGGAAGGCGACGTAGACCAGCAGCGAATGACCGGAGATGAGGTCAGAGTAGATCGTGCCCAGCACCGGCACGCCGCGCAGCGCCTCGGCGCCGGGCAGCTCGATGGCGCTGAAGCGGGCCGGCCCCGAAAGCGCCGGCGTACGGCCGCCCTGCCTGAACCAGGCCTGGCCGAGGATGATGGTCGAGCCGGCGGCGATGAAGTTGATGGCGACGCCGGACACGATCTGGTTGCCGCGATGGGTGATCGAGGCGAAGCCGTGCACCATCGCCAAAAGCACGGCGATCAGGATCGCCGCGACGAGGCCGAGCCAGGCCGAGCCGGTGACCGCCGCGGCGGCGGCGCCGGCGAAGGCACCGGCCAGCATCTTGCCCTCGAGCCCGATGTCGAAGACGCCCGCCCGCTCCGAATAGAGCCCGGCCAGGCAGGCGAGCAGCAGCGGCACGGAAACCCGGATGGTGGCGTCGAGCAGCTGGATCAGCGCGTCCATCAGGCGCCCTCCCGCCGCGGCGCCGGGAGCCCGACGGAGCGCGGGCTGAACGAGGCGAACAGAGTCTGCACGGCCGGCCGGAACATGTTCTCCAGAGCCCCCGCGAACAGGATGACCAGCCCCTGGATGATGACGATCATGTCGCGGCTGATGGCGGGCATCTCGAAGGCCAGCTCGGCGCCGCCCTGGTACAGCACGCCGAACAGGATCGCCGCGGGCACGATGCCGGCCGGGTGCGAGCGCCCCATCAGCGCCACCGCGATGCCGACGAAGCCCGCTCCGGACACGAAGTCGAGGGCGACGCGGTGCTGGTCTCCCATGATCGGGTTGAGCGCCATCATGCCCGCCAGCGCTCCGGAGATCATCATGGTGATGACGATGATGCGGCTTTCCGATATGCCGGCATAGCGCGCTGCCTTGGGCGAGAAGCCGTAGGTGCGCATCTCGTAGCCAAGCCGCGTGCGCCAGATCAGCGCCCACACCAGCACGGCCATCACCAGTGCCAGCAGGAAGGAGATGTTGAGTGGCGCCGAGCGCACCGACAGCCCGAACGCTTCCAAAAGCCAGTTGAGCTTCGGCAACTGAGCGCCGGGCAAGAGCGTGCGCGTTTCCGGCGCCATCGATCCGGCCGGCTTCAGCACGTCGACCAGCATGTAGACCATGACGCTGGCGGCGATGAAGTTGAACATGATGGTCGTGATGACGATGTGCGAGCCGCGCTTCGCCTGCAGGTAGGCGGGCAGGAACGCCCACAGCGCGCCGACCGCCGCGGCCCCGAGGATCGCCACCGGGAAGGTCAGCCACCAGGGGAAGATCGCGTCGAGCGACAGGCAGACCAGCGCCACCCCGAGCCCGGCGATGTAGGCCTGGCCTTCCCCACCGATGTTGAACAGCCCGGCATGGAACGCCACCGCAACCGCCAGGCCGGTGAAGATGAAGTTGGTGGCATAAAACAGCGTGTAGGCGATGTTCTGACCGCTGCCGAAGGCGCCCTCGACGAGGATCACGGCGGCCCGCAGCGGGTTCTCGCCGACCAGCAGCACCACCAGCCCGGCCACGACGAAGGCGACGAACAGGTTGATCAGCGGGATCAGGCCGTAATCGGCCCAGGCCGGCAGCTTGGCATAGGGCGTGCTCATTCAGCCGCCTCCTGGCGCTCGACGCCCGCCATCAGGAGGCCGAGCTCGCCCTCGGTCGCCTCGGGACCGCGCTCGCCCACCACGCGCCCGGCGAACATCACCAGGATGCGGTCGGACAGCGAGCGGATCTCGTCAAGCTCGACCGACACCAGGAGCACCGCCTTGCCCTGGTCGCGCATGGCGATCAGCCGCTTGTGGATGAATTCGATGGCGCCGACGTCCACCCCGCGCGTCGGCTGGCCGACGATCAGCACGCCGGGGTCCTGCTCCATCTCCCGCGCCAGCACGATCTTCTGCTGATTGCCTCCGGAGAAGTTGGCTGTCTTCAGATGACAGTTGGCAGGACGGATGTCGTATTTGGCGATCTTCTCGTCGGCATCGTTGCAGATCGCCTCGATGTCGAGGAAAGGCCCTCTCAGATAGTCCGGATGGTCGTGATAGCCGAGGATCGAGTTCTCGTTTTCCTGGAAGGGCAGCACGAGCCCCACATGGTGCCGGTCCTCGGGCACATGCGCCAGCCCGCGGTCGCGCAGCTCGCCAGGGTCGGCAAAGCCCGCGACGTTGATCGCCTTGCCGTCCAGCTCGACGCCGCCGGAGATTGCCGGCCGGATGCCGGAAATCGCCTCGATCAGCTCCGACTGGCCGTTGCCGGCAACGCCGGCGATGCCGACGATCTCGCCGGCGCGCACGTCGAAGGACACGTCGTCGACCATCAGCACGCCGCGCGAATCCTTTACGCTTAGATTGCGCACCGACAGCTTGACGGCTCCCGGCTTGGCCTCGCCCTTTTCCACCCGCAGCAGCACGCGGCGGCCGACCATCAGCTCGGCCAGCTCCTCGACCGTCGTCTTGGCCGTCTCGCGCGTCGCCACCATCGTGCCTTGCCGCATCACCGAGACATTGTCGGTGATCGCCATGATCTCGCGCAGCTTGTGGGTGATCAGCACCACCGTCTTGCCCTGGTCCTTGAGCTGCTTGAGGATGCGGAACAGGTGGTCGGCCTCGGCCGGCGTCAGCACGCCCGTCGGCTCGTCGAGGATCAGGATATCGGCGCCCCGATAGAGAGCCTTCAGGATCTCCACCCGCTGCTGCAGGCCGACGGGCAGCTCCTCGACCACCGCGTCGGGATCGACCTCCAGCCCGTATTCGCGCTCCAGCCGCTCCAGCTCGGAGCGCGCCTTGGCGATCGACGATTTGAGCAGCGCCTCCGCCTCGGCGCCGAGGATGACGTTCTCCAGCACCGTGAAGTTCTGCACCAGCATGAAGTGCTGGTGGACCATGCCGATGCCGGCCGCGATGGCGTCGTTGGGAGTGCTGATGGCCGCCGGCTTGCCGTTGACGCGGATCTCGCCGCTGTCGGCCTGGTAGAAACCGTAGAGGATCGACATCAGCGTCGATTTGCCGGCGCCGTTCTCGCCGACGATGCCGTGGATCGTGCCGCGCTGAACGGTGAGCTCGATGTCGCGATTGGCGCGGACCGCGCCAAAGCTCTTGTTGATGCCTATGAGCTCGATTGCAGGTTCCGCCATCGGCCGGCCCCCTCCGTTGTTGCGGCCCGCTGTTTTTATCGGTCGGTAAAATTTCCTACCATGCCGCCGTTCCCCTTGCCAATCGGCGCCGCTAGCGGCCACTCTCGACAAATCGCCGCCCGCTTGTCAATTTCCGAAGCGCCGCAAGCGCCGGGAGGCCCCCATGACCCTATCTGCCGACGACCGGCTCACCGCGCTGGAAATGCGCTTTGCCGAGCAGGAGCGGACGGTCGACGAGCTGTCGGCGGAGATCGCTCGCCAATGGACGGTGATCGAACGCCTGGAGAAGACGCTGGATGCGCTTGGCCAGCGGTTCGTCGCGCTGGAAGAGCAGGCGACGCCTCGGCCGGAGGCGACGCGGCCGCCGCACTGGTGAGCGGGCGGCCCCCCGGCTACCTCTCTACAGCTGGAATTTCTGGCCGCTGGATCAGGCGGGCGTGCCGCCGCCGGCCTGGCTTCCGCGCGCCGCGCGGAAGGCCTCCACCTTTGGCCACCAGCGGGCCAGGACGTCGTGTCCGACCGCCGACAGGCTGATCCCCTCGAGCGAGGCGCGAAGGCGCACCGACCCTGCCGGTCGGCCGAGTTCCCGGGCGATCGCCCGCAGCCTCACATGGCGAGTGGCGAGCACCCTGAGGCGCTCGATGTCGGTTTGCGTCCAATGCCTTGAACTGTGCTGCATCCCCCATCTCCCACAGCTCGGCGCACGGCCGCTGCGGCCGTGCGACACGTGGCTCAGGGCCGGATGAGCGACCCGCAGGCACATGGGCATCTGAGCTGAGCCAGTGTCGCAAAACCTGGTTATGAAGCGCAACATGAATCGATAATTGGACCGCTCATATTTCCTGTGAGCGACAGGTCGCGGCTCTCCGGACGGAAGGCGGCTTGTCAGCCGCCTTCCGTCCGCCGGCGAAGTACCGCCTCAATAGGGGCAGGCGTTGTCCGACATGTAGTCGTGCACCTGGATGGTGCCGGCGATGATGTCGGCCTTGGCCTTCTCGGCCGCCACCTTCATCTCGTCCGTGACCAGGGCCTTGTTGTTGTCGTCCATGGCGTAGCCGACGCCGTCTTCCTTGAGGCCGAGATTGTTGAGGCCGGGCGTGAACTTGCCGTCCTGGGCGTCCTTGAAGGCGTTGTAGACGGCGACGTCGACGCGCTTGACCATCGAGGTCAGCACCTTGCCGGGCTGCAGGCCGTTCTGGTTGGAATCGACGCCGATGCCGAGCTTGCCGGCATCCGCCGCCGCCTGCAGCACGCCGACGCCGGTGCCGCCGGCCGCCGCGTAGACCACGTCGGCGCCCTGGTCGATCTGCGACTTGGCGATCT
>JBEVJK010000025.1:0-28195 GCA_040510195.1 Mesorhizobium sp.
GGTTGTGGAACTCCTCGCGGTAGGGCCTCGCCGTCGGCGGCAGCTCGCGCTTGAGGAAGAAATCCTCGTATTTCAGCTGCCTGAGCAGCACCGGCCACACTTCCCTGTAGGCGTGCCACATCGACGGATTGGCCACCGGCAAATCGTGCTTGATCAGCTCGTGCAGCCTCGGCAGCGCGTGGTACGGCACCATCGGGAACATGTGGTGCTCCACGTGGTAGTTCATGTTCCAGTATATCCAGCGGCTGATCGGGTTCATGTAGACCGTGCGCGAGTTGAGCCGGTGATCGACGACGTCGTCGGCCAAGCCGATGTGCTGCAGCAATCCCGTCAGCACCATGTGCCACATGCCGTAGACACGAGGCAGGCCGATCAGCATCAGCGGCAGGAACGACCACGTGTAGATGACGAGCGCGACGGTCGCGACATAGATCGCGACATGCCAGCGCGCGGCGGCGATCGCCTTGTGCTGCTCCATCTCGGGAATGTAGCTCTTCTCGTCCGGCGACAGATTGCCGAAGGCGTTGCGGAAGAGGGTCGGCAGCGCGAAACGGAAGTCGTTGATGCCGACGAATGCAAAGGCGGTGCGCAACAGGTCCGGCGGACGCATCACGGCGATCTCGGCGTCGCGGCCGACGATGATCGTGTCGGTGTGGTGGCGCGCATGGCTCCAGCGCCAGGTGACCGGGTTGCGCATCAGCATGAAGGAGGCGATCTGGTAGATCACGTCGTTCATCCAGCGCGTCCGGAACGCGGTGCCGTGCCCGCATTCGTGCCAGCGCGAATCGCTCGACGAGCCGTAGAGCACGCCATAGACGGCGAAGAAGGGGACGCACCACCAGGTGCCCCACAAGTAGATCGCGCCCGCCGCCGAGCCGATCAGCGCCGCCAACCAGATGACGGTGTCGCGGATGGCCGGGCCGTCCGAGCGCTGCATCAGCTCTTTCATGGTCTTGCGCGGAATGTCGGTGTGATACCATTCCGCCGAGGCAAGCCCGGTTTCGATCGCCCTGCGCGTGCTCTCGCCGACGAGGCTGTAGTCGCGCTTCTTCTCGATGGTCGCAACGGTCATCGTGGTCTCCAACTCAGGCACTGCTTGCTTTACGATCCGCGCCCAGCGGCGCGAAGCGTCCGGATGGCTCGGGAAAGTCTTCGTCGGGCTGCCTGGCGATCGCCCGGATACGCGCCTCGGCCTCGGCCATGGCCGCGGTGCCGTCCAGGACACGGAATACGGCGTCGTAGCGGCGCTTCTCGCCATGCTCCAGCCAGATCATCTCGCCGCGCTCGCGGGCCGCCAGGTCGCCCAGGACGTGATGCGTCGACGGCTCGATGCCCAGCGCATACTCGCCGGCCTGGTAGTTCTGCCATTGGTAGAGGCATGGCAGCTGGTCCTTGCGCGTCACCAGCTCGAAGCCGAGACCGAGCCGATCGTTGAGCACCGCGACCGGCGCCGCGCCGTCGGCGCCCGCACTCAGCTCGTGCTGCCAGACCTGCTCGACGAAATTATGGCGAGGCGGCGGAACGAGGCGGTAGCCGACCTCCTGGGCGCGGTAGCGGTCGCCGGCATGCGCGGCCCACACCACGTCGGCGATCGGCGCCAGGTAGCGTGCGCCTTCGTCGAGCAGCGGAAAGCCGACATTGACATGGTAGAAGAACATATGCGGGGTGCGCCGGAAGCCATGGTTGACCACGCGGTCCAGCACGCGCACCTCGTCGCCGCCGACGTCGGCCTCGATGCGCCGGTGCAGGTGAAGATCCTCGCCGAACACGGTCGACTGCTGGACGAGCCCTTCCGCCCACAGCACGCAGCGATCGCCGTCCCAGGTCTCGCCATAGCCGGTCAGGCGGGCCGGGATGAAGCCGACGCGGCCGTGCAGCGAATGCTTCATCGTCGCGCGGCCCGGATAGCCGTAATTGTCGGCCGGCACCTCGCCAGGACCGAGAATGTGGTCGAGCCCGCAGGTCACCAGCAAGCCCGAGAAGGAGCGGGTGAAGGCAAGCCCCGCCTCCCCTTCGTATTCGTGGAGGGCGGGGTGGCGAAAGCCGGCCGGCGAGTGCCAGCCGATGGCGCGTCCCTTGTGGTCGAGCTCGGCGATGTCGAGGGCGCGGTCGACCAGCACCGTGAAGCGAAGCCCGCTGCCGGTGCGGAACTCGAGCAGCCGCATGCCGCGCTCGACGCCGTCGCCGAGCGTCATCAGCCTGACGCCGGCAAATTGCGACAGAGCGCCCGAGCGCTCCGCCACCTCGTTTCGCGAAAGCGATCTGCCGTAGAGCTTCACCATCAGTTCGCCATTGCGTCCTTCACGAGGGTCGAGACGTCGACGCCCATGATCAAGGCCTCCACGGTCAGGAGATCGGTGTCGGCGACGGTGCGCTCGGCGACGATCTCGCCGCGCCGCATCACGATGATGCGGTCGGCGACCTGGAAGACGTGGTGGATGTTGTGGGTGATCAAGAGCACGGTGTGGCCGGCGGCACGCACCTCCTTGACGAAGCGCAGCACGCCGTGGGTCTCCTCGACGCCCAGATTGTTGGTCGGCTCGTCGAGGATGATCACCTTGGCGGCGAACTGCATGGCGCGCGAGATGGCGATCGACTGCCGCTCGCCGCCCGACAGCGTGCTAACGCGTTGATCCGCGTCGAGCTTCTTGGAGATGCCGACGCGTCGGAGCAAGGCCTGGGCGGAACCGCGCAGCTTTGCCAGGTCGAGCGGCGCGAAGACGCCGAGCCAGGCCATGTGGACGGGTTCGCGGCCAAGGAACAGGTTGCGGGCGATCGACAGGTCGGGGGCGAGCGAGGTATCCTGGTGGATGGTCTCGATGCCGAGGTCCATGGCATCGCGGGCGGAGCGGATCGCCACCTTGCGGCCGCGCACGTAGATGTCGCCGCGATCGACCGGGAAGACGCCGGAGATCGCCTTGATGAGCGTCGACTTGCCGGCGCCGTTGTCGCCCAGCAGGGCCACCACCTCCCCCTCGTAGAGCGCGAGAGAGGCGTTCTTCAGCGCGCGCACGCTGCCGAAGGATTTCTGCAGGGCTTCCAGGCGCAGCAGCTCCTCGCTCATGTCAGCCCCTCGCCGCATCGCGTTGCAGCAGCGCATGCAGGATCAGCATGACCAGGATGATGCCGCCGACGAAAATGTTGTAGGCGAGGCCCGGCACGCCGACGAGCACGATGCCGTTGCGGATGGCGCGCAGCATCAGCGCCCCGACGACGGTGCCCAGGATGGTGCCGCGGCCGCCGGTGAGGGCCGTGCCGCCCACCACGACCATGGCGATCACCTCCAGCTCGTAGCCGGTGCCGGCCACCGGCGAGGCGGCCGAGATGCGGAAGGCGCTGATCATGCCGGCAAGGCCGGCAAGCACCGACGTCAGGATGAATAGCCAGACCTTGACCGCATCGGCCGGAACGCCGCGCGCCACCGCGGCGCTGCGGTTGGAGCCGATGGCGCTGATCCAGTTGCCCAGCTTGGAATAATTGAGGACGTAGACGCTGAGCAGCGCCAAGCCGACGAACCACCACAGCGAGGTGTAGAGGCGGAACGGCCCGACCTCGAAGCTGCCGGCGAGCAAGGTGACGAAGAAACCCGGCTGGTCCCATGACTTCAGCGGGAAGCCCTGGGTGATGTAGAGCGCGGCGCCGCGCACGATGAGCAGCATGGAGAGCGTCACCAGGAAGGACGAGATGCCGACCTTGGTGACGATCAGCCCGTTGACGGCGCCGATGAGTATGCAGAGCAGCAGTCCGACCAGCAAGGCAAGGCCGATGCCCATCTCGCCGCTCTGAACCAGGAGCATGACGACGACCGGCCCGAGGGCGAAGACGGCACCGACCGACAGATCGAACTCGCCGGCCGTCAGGAGCAGCGTCATGCCGAGCGCGATGATGCCGAGCTCGGGCAGGAAGGCCATCATGTTGGAGACGTTGAGAGGCGACAGGAAGTTTCTGTCGGCGATGCCGAAAGCGGCGAGCACGACGATGAGGATGATCAGCGACGCCACCTGCGGCGTGCGCGCGATCGACGGCCAGCGGGCCGCCCCTCGCCTCGTCTCCCTCTCGGTGATGCTCGTCATCCGCGGTCCTTCCAGGGAGAGCCCGCGCCTTGCCGGCGCGGGCTCCGTATCTCACTGCTTCTTGTTGTAGAGGTTCAGGATCGGATCCACGCTTGAAGCGTCGTAGAGGCTGAAGGTGTGGATGTCGTAGCCGATCGGCTCGCCGGACGCGGCGAGGCCCAGCAAGGCCACCGGCATGAAGCCCTGCGCCGAAGGAAACTGCCAGGCGGCGGCGTTGACATAGCCTTCCTTCACCGCCTCGGCGGTCTCCTTGGAGTTGCCCCAGCCGACGACGGGGACCTTGCCGGCCGCCACCCCGGCGCCATCGAAGACGCGCTTGATGCTGGCGGCCACCGAATCGCCGAGCGCGATGATCGCCGGCGGGTTGTTGGCCACCATGTAGTCGGTCATCTTGGCAATGATGCCGGCCGGATCGGTGCCGCAATCGACGACGTCGTATTTGATGCCCAGCGGATCGAAGACGCTGGCGATGCCCTCGGTCTCCAGCTGCTGGTAGCTGGCGCCGGGCACCTCGACCGGCAGGAACACCTTGTCGCCTTCCTTGACCAGCTTCTTGTCCACCAGATAGCGCGCCCAGGTGGCGCCGGCCTCCTTGAGGTCGGCCCCGACATAGGCCTGCCGGCCGGTGGCGACGTCGTCGGTGTTGAAGAAGATGATCGGGATGCCCGCCGCCTTGGCGGCCTTGACCTCCTCCGTCCACAGCCCGGGCTGCGCCGAGGTGGTGGCGATGCCGTCGGGCTTGGCGGCGATGGCCAAGTTGAAAGCCTCCTTCTGCGAGGCCATGTCGCCGCCGCTGAAGGAGATCTTGCAGGTTACCTTGAGCTGGTCGCAGGCCTTGGTCGCGCCGTCGTTCCAGTCGATCCAGAAGGCATCCGACGGTCCGCCGTGCGACAAAAGGAAGAACGTCTTCTGCCCGTCCTGGGCCAGCGCCGGGGCGCCGGCCAGCAAGCCGGCAGCGAAGCCGGCGAGCGCCACCCATCTCAATCCATTGCCGATCATGGTCGTCCTCCTCCCGTTCCTGTCCTTCTTGCTCACAAGCCGTTCTCGCGGAACTTGCCATCGAGGAACTTCTTGGCCCGCGGCACGTCGTCCTCGGCCAGGTGCTCGATGATGACGGGGATGTTGGGGTGCTTCTCCGCCAGGCGCTGCAGATAGAGGTCGTAGTTGAGCGAACCCAGGCCGGGGGCCGGCAGCTCGATCTCGCCGACGCCGCGGAAGGTGTGGCTCTCCAGAGCGTCCTCGTCGCCGATGTCGGCATGCTTCTCCGACTTGTCGTCGCCCGAGCGCTTGACGTCCTTGGCGTGGGCGATCTTGATCTTGTCGTTCAGCGTGTCGAACACCTGGTTGAGAATCTGGTCCATCTTGTCGATGTTGTGCGTCTCGAAATAGTTGGTCGGGTCCATCAGCAGGCCGAGGCCCGGATGATCGACCTGGGCAAACATCTTGACCGTCTCCTCCACCGAACCGACCACGTTGTTGACATAGGTCTCGAGCAGGAAGACGGCGCCATGATCATACGCCGTCTGGGCCAGCTCGGCGATGACCTTACGGCATTCCTCGAAACCCTCCTCCGTCTTGTTCTTGGGATGGGCGACCCAGTCACTTTCGGTGTTGTAGGTCCCGGTCTCGGAGATCACGTAGGGCGTGCCGAAGTGGCGGGCGTTGCGGATGATCTCCTTGAGGTAGCCGACGCGCTTGTCGCGCTCCGCCTTGTCCGGGTGAATGATGTTGGTGTAGCCCGAGACGCAGCAGACCGGCAGATTGTGATCGCGGAAGACGTCGCGCACCTGCTTGGCCTTCTCCTTGGTGATTTGGCCGGCCGACAGGTCGACATCCTTGAAATGAAGGTCGAGCTGGACAGTGTTGAAATCGAGCTCACGGATTTTCTTTGCTGTGTCCTTGAGGCTATAGGGGAAATACCCCGTGAATATTCCGGCTTGCATCATGGCGGTAGTCCTCCCTGCGGGTCTAGTTGGTCGAGATTTCTGAAAGCTTGACGGTGCGGCCTTCATCGATCGAGCGGTAGCCTGCCTCGACGAGCGCCATCGTCTTGACGTTGTCGGCGACCGAAAGCGCCGGCGGGCTGCCGCTCTCCAGGGCGTGCTGGAGCTGCTCCATGACGCCGATGAAGGCGTGCGGGAACCACATCGTCTCCCAGCTCGGCGACGCCCACTCGCCGCCGGTCGAGCGCGTCGAGGCGTAGGTGAGCGTCGAGGCGCTGCCGGTCGGCCAGCCGATGGTGCCCTTGGCGACGCCCTCGGTGCCGTCGACGCGCCAGTGGATGTGCTGGTCGTCGCGGTAACCCTCCTGGCGCGGGCCCGACCAAACGTCCTCCAGCGACAGCGCGAGCACGCCGGACGGAAACCTGAGCGTCGATACCGTGATGCCGTCGGAATGGGCGAACGTCGTGCGCGGGTCCTTGCGGGTGAGCGTGGTGATCTCGCTGGGGTCGCCGAACAGGAAGCGCAGCACATCGAGGTGGTGCACCGCCATGTTGGAGAGCGTCAGCCGGTCGTAATCCTCCAGGAAGGTCTGCCAATGCGGGATGGCGTGCATGTCGATCTGCGCGAAGACGATCTCGCCGAGGTCGCCGCCGTCGATCAGCTGCTTCAGCACCCGCATCGACTGGTCGTAGCGCATGTTCTGGTTGACCGACAGGACCTTTCCGGCAGCCGCGGCCTCGTCGCGCAGCCTCACCGCCTCCTCCAGCGACAGCGCCAGCGGCTTCTGCGCCAGGATGCCCTTGATGTGAGGCTGCTTCAGCGCGTGGCGGATCAGCCCGGGCTGCTGGTCGGGCGGGAAGGCAAGGTCGAGGATCTCGACGCCGGGGTCCTCGATCAGCTCTTCGGGCGTGTCGTGGACGCGCGGGATGCCCCAGCGCTCCGCCACCTTGGAAGCGTTGGCGCGGGTGCGCGAGGCGATCGCCACCACCTTGAAGCCGGCCTCCTTGTAGGCGGCGAGATGGCATTCCGACATGATCATGCCGGCGCCGACGCAACCGATGCCGAACTTGCGCGAGCGGACCTTCACGTCCGGCTCGAACTCCCTGACCGCCATTGTCACCTCCCGTTCCCGTGCCCGAGGGCGCTGCCGCCCGCGGCGAAATAGTGCACCCTCGCCGGCTCGCAGGACAGCGCCACGAGCGCCTCGGGCCGTATGTCGGGCTGGCCGCGCAGCAGCGCGCGCAGCCGCGCCTCGCCGGCGTCGAGCGTCACCACCGTGTAGCCGCCGAGCGGCTCGACCTCGAAGACGCGCGCCGGGCGGCCGGCTAGGCCGTCGCGCCACGGGTCGACGCGGACGTCCTCCGGCCGCACGCCGATCTCCGCGACGGTCGAGGGGACCGACGCGCCGGCGATGCGGATGGCGCCGCCGGCCGCCTCCAGGCCGGCCTCGCTCGTTGCGGAGCGCAGGATGTTCATCATCGGCGAGCCGAGCAGGCGGGCCACCGTCACGCTGGCCGGGCGGTCGTAGACCTCCGCCGGAGCGCCGACCTGGCGGATGCGACCGCCCTCGAGGATGGCCATGCGGTCGGCGACCGACATCGCCTCCTCCTGGTCGTGGGTGACGTAGACGAGGGTCCGCCCGAGCTCCCGCTGGATGCGCTTCAGCTCGACCCTGGTCTCCTCGCGCAGCCGAGCGTCGAGCGCCGAGATCGGGTCGTCCATGAGGTAGGCGGCCGGGTCGCGCACGAGCGCGCGGGCGATCGCCACGCGCTGCCGCTCGCCGCCGGAGAGCTGTGCCGGCGGCTTGTGCAGGATATGCCCGATGTGGAGCTTCTCGGCGACGGCCGCCAGGCGCCCGGCGATCTCCGCCTCGGGCAGCCGGCGCTCGACCAGCGGGAAGCGGACGTTGTCGGCCGCCGTCATGTGCGGGAACAGCGCCAGGTTCTGGAACACCATGGCGATGTTGCGGGCAGCCGGGCCGACGCCGTTGACCGGGCGGCCGCCGATCAAAATCTCACCCGCATCCGGGGTTTCCAGGCCGAGGATCAGACGCAGGATCGTCGACTTTCCCGACAGCGGCGGTCCGAAGAAGCAGAAGAACTCGTTGTCGGCGACGGTGAAAGAGGCGTCGTCGACAGCGAGCGTGTCGCCGAAGCGCTTGGTGACGTTGCGAAAGGCGATCTCGGCCATGTCAGCCCTCCCCCGCCAGCGCGCGGCCCGAGGCGGCGTCGAACAGCCGCACCGAGCCCCGGTCCGGGCGCAGCGTGACCGTCTCGCCGACGGCCAGGCCGACATCGTTGGCGAAGACGCCCTTCACGGCCGTCGCGCCGTCGCCGAAATGGACCACCGCGCGGGCGCCGATGCGCTCGACGAAGGTGACCGGCAAGGCGAGGCCCGGGCGCCCGAGCTCCAGCGCCTCCGGCCGGAAGCCGTAGAGCAGCGGGCCGCCATGGCGCCGCGCCGCGGCGGCGAGGCGGTCCGGCAGCGGCGGCGAAGCTCCGAGCGGGCCGAGGTCGACGACCAGGCCGCGGTCGCCCTCGGCAGGACGTCCCGGCAGAAGGTTCATGCCGGGGGCGCCGATGAAGCGGGCGACGAAGACGTTGGCCGGGTTGTTGTAGACGTCGAGCGGGGTGCCGACCTGCTGCAGGACGCCATGGTCCATGACGGCGATGCGATCGGCCATCGTCATCGCCTCCAGCTGGTCGTGGGTGACGTAGACCATGGTCTGGCGGAATTGCCGCTGCAGGTGCTTGAGCTCGGTGCGCATCACGGCGCGGAAGGCGGCGTCGACGTTGGACAGGGGCTCGTCGAGCAGGAAGATCGCCGGCTCGAGGATGGCCGAGCGGCCGATGGCGATGCGCTGCAGGATGTTGACCGACAAGCGGTCGGCGCGCCGCTCGAGCAGCGGGCCGAGCTGCAAAAGGTCGGCGACGGCGGCGACCCGCCGCTCGACCTCGCTCTTCGGCGCACCGCGCATGCGCGGCCCGTAGGCGAGGTTCTGGCGCACCGTCATATGGGTGAAGATGGCGTAGTTCTGGAAGACGAAGCCGACGCCGCGCCGTCCCATCGGCACACCGGCCATGTCGCGGCCGCCGAACAGGATGCGCCCTTCGCTCGGTTCCTCCATGCCGGCGACCATGTTCATGGTCGTCGACTTGCCGCAACCCGAGGGGCCGAGCAGCGCCATGAACTCGCCGTCGGCGATCTCCAGGTCCATGGTCTTCAGCGCCGCGAAGTCGCCGAAGCGCTTGACCAGGTTGTCGAGCCGGATCGAGCTCATGCGGCGATCCTCGCGGCGGCCATGCGCTTCATGGCGAAGACGGCGACGATCGACAGCACGACCAGGATGGCGAGCGCTATGGCCGCCACGTAGCCCCAGATCAGGTCTTGGGTGGTGACCTTGTAGATGTAGACCGAGATCGTCTCGGTGGCGACGCCCGGGCCGCCGCCGGTCATGATGAACAACGTGTCGAAGATCTTAAAGTTCTCGATCAGCCGGATGGCGAGCGCGATGACGATGATGGTCTTCATCTTGGGCAGCACGATGGTGACGAAGCGCTGCCAGGCGTTGGCGCCGAGCAGCGTCGCCGCCTTCATCTGGTCTTCCGGAACGCCGACCAGGCCAGCGAGCAGGATGAGGAACATCAAGGGGGTCCATTGCCAGATGTCGGCGACCATCACGGCGACGAGCGCCAGCGTCGGGTCGGAGAGCCAGGCGATCGCCACCGGCCGGCCGGTGAGCCCGGACAGGATGTCGTTCACCGGGCCGCCCGACTGGAACAGCATGAAGAACATGTAGCCGGCGACCGCGGGCACCACCATCATCGGCATCAAGAGGATGGAGTAGAAGAGCCGCTTGCCGGGGAACTCGTCGGCGAACAGGGTGGCCAGCCCGAGGCCGAGCAGGAACTCGGCCGGCACGCAGACCAGCATGACGATCGCGGTGCGCCAGAGCGCGCTCCACAGGCGATCGTCGGCGATCAGGTCGGTGTAATTGGCGAAGCCGTTCCACAGCTCCCAGGCCCTCCACCAGCCGATGCCGTCGAGCGGCGCCCAGTCGGTGAGGCTGATGTAGAGCTGCATGAGCAGGGGGAAGGCGGCGATGAAGAGAACCAGCACCTGCGCCGGCAACGTCAGGCGGAAGCCGAGGCGCGCCGCCTCGTCGCCGCCGACCGGCCGCGGGACACGCCGCGCCGTCACGGCGTCCTCGCCGGATGCCGGAACCGCGCTCATTGCTTCAGCGCTCCGAAGGTGAGGCCGCGCACGAGATGCCGCTGGATGGCGATGCCCATGATGACCGGCGGCACCGCCGCGATCAGCCCGAGCGCGGCCTTGGCGCCGTAGAGCTGCCCGGTCATGGAGGAGGACAGCGACGCCATGTAGACGGGGACGGTCACCCAGTCGCGCGTGGTGAGCAGGAGCGCGATCAGGTAGTCGGACCAGTTGAGGATGAAGACGAAGAGCGCCGCGCTGGCGAGCGGCGCGCGCATCATCGGCAGGGTGATGCGGGTGAAGACGCGCCAGCGCGAGCAGCCCTCGACCAGCGCCGCCTCCTCGATCTCGCGCGGCATGTCGTCGAAGAAGGTCTTCATGAGCCAGAAGGCGAAGGGCAGCGTGACGATCCCATAGATCAACGCCAGCCCCCACCAGGTGTCGGTTAAGCCGAGGAAAGCCCACATGATCATGATCGGGATCATGACGGCCATCGGCGGGAAAAGCCGCAGCTGGATCAGCGCCAGCGGCAGGTTCTGGCCGGCGCCGAAGCGCGACAGGCCGTAGGCCGCGGCGGTGCCGGCCGACATGGCGATGGCGGTGCCGAAGACGGCGGCGAGGAGCGAGGCGACGATCGGCTTGGTCGCGGTGCGGTCCAGCGCGACGATCAGGTTGGTGCTCGACTCGCCGAAGATGAAGCGGAAGTTGGCGAGCGTCGGGTCCTTCGGCCACCAGGTGAGCTCGGCGCCGGTCGCCGACCACTCGGCGATCGGCTTGAAGGCCATCGACACCATCCACAGGATGGGCACCAGAGTCAGCGCCAAAGCGAGGAGGATCGCCGCGTAGCGGAAGGTCTCGAAGGCGAAGGAACGCTTCATGTCGTCGATGGCTCGCGGGGCGGGAGGCGGAGCGGGAGGGATGCCGCTTGGCGTCCCTCCCCTCCTGCGCGGCTGGCTTGGGAGGTTCAGCCGATCGGATCCGTCACGGTGGGCCACGCCTCCTTGTTGGTCTTGATCGCCTCGAGCAGCTTGTCCTCGCCGGTGCGGCGCGCGATGCGCTTCCACTCGCGCTCGGTGTCAGCCATCGCCTGCTCGGGCGTCTTGGCCTTGGTGAGCGCGGCGACCAGGTTTTCGTCGAGCGCGTTGTGGAAGGCCGTGGCGCCGGGATAGTTGATGGTCGGCACAGTGCGGGCGACGGTCTCGCGCACCACGTCCATGTGGTAGCCATGGTAGGTCTGGCGGACCAGCGGGTCGGAGAAGTCGGACAGGCGGAAGGGGTCGAAGTAGCCACCCGGATTGGCGGTCATCCAGGCGTAGATGCGGCTCGATCCCAGCCATTGCAGGAACAGGTAGCAGGCCTCCGGATGCTCGGTCTGCGAGGACACCGAGGCCGACAAATTGAGCCACAGCACCGAGCGGCTGATCAGCTTGCCGTCGATCTCGCGGCCCGGCGGCAGCATGGAGCCGATCTTGCCCGTCACCTTGCTGTCGGCGTTGCCGGCATTGTCGAGGAACTTCGGCAGGTTGGAGAAGGCGCAGGTCATTGCCGCGCCGCCCTTGGCGAAGTTGCCGTACTGCTCCGGCCAGCCCCAGGAGATGGCGTCTGGCGAGTGGTAGGCGAGCGCGGCGACATACTCGTTGGTGGCGGCGACGCCGGCCTCCGAATTGATCAGCGGCTGGCCGGAATCGTCGAACAGGAACTGGTTGGGCGATCCCATCGAGACGTAGCGCTGGTACCAGTTGGTGTAGCCCCAGCCCTGGTTGCGCAGGTCGGTGGAGCCGAACAGGCCCTTGTCCGGGCGGTGGAAGAAGGTGGCGACCTCGTCGAACTCCTGCCATGTCTTCGGCGGCGCCAGCTCGCGGCCGTGCTTGTCGGCGAAGGCCTTCTTCTCGGCCTCGTCGCCGAACAGATCGCTGCGGTAGACCCAGACCTGGAAATCGCCGTCGAGCGACACGCCATAGGTCGAGCCGCGATACTGGTTGAGCAGCGAGACGCCCTTGGCGCCGTTGACGTAGCCGCGCTCGGGATCGTCCCATTCGGGCTTGTGCTTGGCCACGTAGTCGTCGAGCTTCAGGATGCCGCCGGTCTCCGCGAGGTCGCCGAGGCGGTTCCATTCGACGGCGTAGATGTCGAACGCCCCACCCTTGGTGGAGATGTCCTGCATCGTCTTGGTGAACTCCTGGCCGTTGGGGACGCCGACGATCTCCAGCGCAATGCCCGTCTCCTTCTCCCACAGGTCCTTGATCGACGGGGCGCCGGCCGGGAACGGCTGGGTGAGCTGGCCGATCGAGCCGTCGGAGAGGCCGAGCACGATCTTTGCGGGGGCCGAGCCGTCCGCCTTCATCGCCTTGGCGGCCTCGATGGCGCGGCCCTCGGGCGTGTCGGCGCCGTACTGGTAGCGGTCGGCGCCGTCGAAGCCGGTCGGCCCGCCGATCATGCCGGGGGCCAGCGCGTCGGCCGCGAAGGCGCGGCCCGGACGGATGAAGCGCGGCGCGATGCCGACGGCGGAAACGTAGAGCGCGGCCTTGCCTGATGACGTCAGCAGCCGGCGCCGCGACATGCGGAATTTGTCGGACATTGGAAAACCCTCCCTCGAGCCAATCCTCCTTGGCTCGTGATGGATATTGACGGCCAGCTTTGAGGCTGTCAACATCAATAATAGTCAAAATACCTCAGAAGAAATCACCGGGAGGAATCAGCGATGAAGCCAGGCCTGCCTCACTTCGCCAAACACCTCATTTTGATGGGTTTTTTCGAACACGAGGCGAGCGGGGCCGATGGCTCGTCGACTTGCGCGCCGCGGTCCCCAGGCTCCATTGTTTGCTGGCGGATTCGGCTGTCCGGGTCGGACGCCGTCGGCGTCGCCTAGCCCGCGCCGCGCCAAGCCCGGGGGAAAGGCGATGCGATCAACCCTTGTCGACGTGGCGCGCGAGGCCGGCGTTTCGGCAGCGACGGTCGACCGCGTGATCAACAACCGGCCCGGCGTGCGGGCGCGGACCCGCGACATCGTGCTCGAGACGGCGCAACGGCTCGGCTACATCGCCGAGAACGCCAACGCGCCCACCGCCTTGCCGCAGCAGGCGCGGACGATCCGCCTCGATTTCGTGCTGCCCGCCGGCACCAACAGCTTCATGAAGATGCTCGCCCGCCAGCTCGAGGCGCAGGGCGCGGCGCGGCCGGAGCTCGACGTGAGGGTCTCGGCGATCGAGGGCTTCAACCCGGACAGCCTGGCGGAGACGCTCAACGAGTTGCAGGGCCGGACCCAGGGCGTCGGCGTCATCGCGCTCGACCATCCGACCGTGCGCGAGGCGATCCGCTCGCTGTCGGCGTCCGGGGTCAAGGTGGCGACGATCGCCTCCGACATCCTGCACGTGCCGCGCATTGCCTATGTCGGCATCGACAACCGGGCGGCGGGGCGGCTGGCAGGCTATCTGATGCGACGCTTCGCAGGTGCCGAACGGCCTGGTAAGGTGGCGCTGTTCGCCGGCTCGCTTTCCTATCGCGGGCACGAGGAGCGGGAGATGGGCTTCCGCCACATCCTGGCCGAGGAATCGCCCAACCTGGCCATCGTCGAGCTGCGCGAGATGCTGGACGACCGCGAGAAGGCCTATCAGGAGGCGGCGGCGTTGCTCGACCGCCATCCCGACCTGGCGGCGATCTACAACATCGGCGCCGGCAATGCCGGCATCGCGCGCGCCCTCAAGGAGCGGGGACGCCAGCACCAGGTCGTCTTCATCGGGCACGAGGCGACGGAGGGCACCAAGGCGCTGCTGCTCGACGGGACGCTCGACGCCGTCATCGACCAGAACCCGCGGGTCGAGGCGCGCGAGGCGCTGAACCTCTTGACGGCCGCGGTGCGCGGCATGGCGATGGATCCGCATCCGCCGCGCCTGCAGGTTGTCTTCAAGGAGAACATCCCGGAGATCTGACCACTCGCGGCTTGCGGCGACCGCAGGAGCGAGGCAGATTGCGCCTCACCCGCTCACAGGGGAGATCCCGCCATGGAATACCGCCAGCTGGGCCGCTCCGGCCTGAAAATCTCGACCCTCACCCTCGGCACCATGACGATCGGCGGCAAGGGTCCCTTCGCCAAGGTCGGCAATGCCGGGCTCGACGAGGCAAGGCGGCAGATCGACCTGGCCGTCGACGCCGGCGTCAACCTGATCGACACCGCGGACGTCTATTCGACCGGCGCCTGCGAGGAGATCATCGGCGAGGCGCTGGGCGGCAAGCGCAAGGGCGGCGTGCTGATCGCCACCAAGGCGCGCTTCGCCATGGGCGAAGGGCCCAACGACCGCGGGCTGTCGCGCCACTACCTGATCCGCGCCTGCGAGGCGAGCCTGAAGCGGCTGAGAACCGACGTCATCGACCTCTACCAGGTCCATCAATGGGACGGGCTGACGCCGCTGGAGGAGACCCTCGACGCGCTCGACACGCTGGTGAGGCAGGGCAAGGTGCGCTACGTCGGCTGCTCCAACTATTCGGGCTGGCACATCATGAAGGCGCTCGGCGTCAGCGCGGCCGAGGGCAAGCAGCGCTTCGTCAGCGAGCAGATCCATTACACGCTCGAGGCCCGCGAGGCCGAGTACGAGCTGGTGCCGATCGCCATCGACCAGGGGCTCGGCATCCTGGTCTGGAGCCCGCTGGCGGGCGGCCTCTTGTCGGGCAAGCACCGCCGCGACCAGGCCACCCCGGAAGGCACCCGGAAGCTGGCCGGCTGGAACGAGCCGCCGATCCGCGACGAGGAGCAGCTGTGGCGGATCGTCGACACGCTGGTCGAGATCGCCGAGGCGCGCGACGTCTCGCCGGCGCGCGTCGCGCTCGCCTGGCTGCTCGGCAGGCCGGCGGTGACCTCGGTCATCATCGGCGGGCGCACGGCGGCGCAGATCGAGGACAATCTCGGGGCCGCCAGCCTGGCGCTCGGCGCCGAAGAGCGGGCACGGCTCGACGCCGTCAGCGCGCCGCCGATCCTCTATCCCTACTGGCACCAGCTGTGGACGGCGAGCGACCGGCTCGGCGCGGCCGATCTGTCGCTGCTCGGGCCTTCGCTCAAGGCCTAGGCGGCGCATGAGAGCTTTCTACGCCGAGGAGCAGAAGCGGCACGACCCGCAGGCTTTCTTGTCGAGCGGCTCGCCCAGGCCCAATCCCGAAAAGCCGGCCCGCGTCGACCTGCTGCTCGAGGGCCTGAGCGCCGCCGGATGTTCGGTGGAGCGGCCCGAAGCCTACGGGCTGGCGCCGATCGCCGCCGTGCACACGCCGGAATATTTGGCGTTCCTCGAGACCATCCATGCGCGCTGGCTGCGCATCGAGGGCGCCTCCGCGGAGGTCATCCCCAACATCCACCCGCTCGGGCGCGACGCCTCCTACCCCGCCTCGGCGGTCGGCCAGGCCGGCTACCACATGGCCGACACAGCTTGCCCCATCTCGGCCGAGACGTTCGCCAGCGCCTGCTTCAGCGCCTGGTCGGCGACCGCGGCCGCCGACGCCGTGCTTTCCGGCGAACCGGCCGCTTACGCGCTCAGCCGGCCGCCGGGCCATCACGCCTTCGCCGACGTCGCGGGCGGCTTCTGCTTCATCAACAATGCGGCGGTGGCTGCCGAAAGGCTGCGCGGCGCGGCCGGCCGGGTGGCGATCGTCGACGTCGACCTGCACCACGGCAACGGGACGCAAGGCATCTTCTACGCGCGTGGCGACGTGCTGACGGTTTCCGTGCATGCCGACCCGGCGCGCTTCTATCCGTTCTTCTGGGGCCATGCGCATGAGCGCGGGAGCGGCGCCGGCAGGGGCTGCAACCTCAACCTGCCGCTGCCCCAAAAGACCGGCGACGACGGCTTCCTGGAGGCGCTGGAGGCGGGGCTGCGGCGGGTCCGGTCCTTCGCGCCCGACGCCCTGGTCATCGCCCTTGGCCTCGACGCGTTCGAAGGCGACCCGTTCGGCGGCCTCGCCGTCTCGACCGCCGGGTTCGGCCGCATCGGCGCGGCGCTCGCCGGCATCGGCCTGCCGACGGTAATCGTCCAGGAGGGCGGCTATCTGTGCACGGAGCTCGGCCAGAACCTCACCTCCTTCCTGACCGGATTCGAAAACCGGCAAACCGGACGACCAGTCTGATCGCCTGATCGAACGGAGCGCGAACGATCCTTGCAACGATCGTCCGCGGCCGGCGGCGTTTGCCGAGGCGATTTCAATCGGCCGCGATCAGCGGTTGTCCAGCTCGCGATTCCCGACCTCGTCGCAGCGGAAAGCCGGTCGAACGCGTCCGCAACTTAGAGTTTTCGGATCGTCTAATATGCTAATTTAGCCATTCTTATCGATAGCACGCAAAAACCGCAGTAAAACGTGACAAAGGCGTTGGTTGCCACATCTTAGGGTAGTCGCGGATTGCTATTCCATGGTATAGGTATCGGCATGGTGGTCATCCAGATTTGAGGGGCTGGCCGTCGACATGACTGCGCATGACGCTGGAAACGACGAACCGTTTGGCCCTGACGACAATCACGGCCGGAACGACGGGATGCTGATCCCGCCCGGTCTTCCACACATCGAAAGTGCGGTCGCCTTCAAGCTCCGGCGCGCCACGCACGACGTCTTCCGCGACCTGTGCGACAGCCTGGTGGCCGTCGACCTGCGTCCCCCCGAATTTTCCGCCCTGGCGCTCATCGCCGAACAGCCGGGCCGCAAGCAGGGCGAGGTTGCCGCCCGGCTCGGCATCAAGCGGTCCAACTTCGTCGCCCTGATGGATCGCATCGAAAGCCTCGGGTTGGCCGAGCGGCGGGCCGTCGACGACCGGCGCGCCCACGCGCTCTATCTCACCGAAGAGGGCGAGCGCCGCGTGGAAGAGATGGCGACGGTGTGGGAACAGTTCGAGCATCAGCTCAGCGAGCGGGTCGGCGGGGCCGAAGCCTATGGCCGGCTGATCGCGCTGCTCGACGCCCTGTCTGGCGAGGCCTCGCCGCTGCCCGGCTGACGTCCTGCCGATCTCACGCGGAGAGCAAGGCCGGCGTCCAGGCGCCGCCCGAGGCCTGCGAGGCGACCGCCGCGGCGACGAACTTCACGCCGCGCGCGCCGTCCGTCACGTCGGGCACCAGACGCGCCAGCTCGACGGGCACGGCGGCGCCGGTGCGGTGCGCCCCGATGATCTCGGCGGCATCGCGGTAGAGGTTGGCGAAGGCCTCGATATAGCCTTCGGGATGGGCTGCCGGCATGCGCGACACGCGCTGGCTCGCCCCGGTGGCGCCGTGGCCGCCCCGAACGAGGGTGCGTGCCTCCTCCCCATAGGGTGCGAAGCGGAGCTCCTCGGGTCGGCTGCCGGACCATTCCAGACCGGCGCGGTCGCCATAGAGGCGGACCGACAGGTCGTTGTAGTGGCCGGGAGAGGTCTGACTGGCCAGGACCGTGCCGCGGGCGCCGCCGGTCCAGCGCACCAGGACGTTCGCGTTGTCGTCCAGCCGCCGGCCCGGCACGGCGGTGAACAGGTCGGCGGCGACCGCCTCGGCCTCGCAGCCGGAAACGAAGCAGGCCAGGCTAAAGGCATGCACGCCGATGTCGGCGAGCACCGCCGACTGTCCGGCGCGGTCGGGGTCGGTGCGCCACTCGGCCTGCTTGTGGCCCTCGGCGTCGATCGGCCGCGTCAGCCAGTCCTGGATGTAGGCGGCGTGCACCGCCTTGAGCGTGCCGAGCTCACCCGCCGCCACCATCTCCCGCGCCTGCCGCACCATCGCGTAGCCGGTGTTGTTCAGCGTCACCAATAGCTTGCGCTGCCGGTCGCGCGTCAAAGCCACCAGCGCCTGCGCCTCGGCGAGCGTCGTCGACAGCGGCTTGTCGCAGATGACGTCGATGCCGGCTTCCAGGAACACCGTAGCCACCGGCGCGTGCAGGTGGTTGGGGGTGACGATGACGACCGCCTCGATGCCGTCGGGACGCGCCGCCTCGGCGCGCGCCATGTCGCGGTAGTCGGCATAGCTGCGGTCTGGCGCAAGGCCTAACTCGGCCGCCGAGGCCGCCGCCGTCCGCGGGTCGGACGAGAGCGCACCCGCGACGAGCGCGATGCGGTCGTCGAGGCGCATCGCCAGGCGGTGTACGGCGCCGATGAAGGCGCCCTGGCCGCCGCCGACCATGCCGACGCGCAGCCGATCGCCTGCCATTTTCCCGGCCGTCGCGTAGACCATCCCGAACCCTCCCCGATGCAAAGCTTTCGGTGGAGTATAAAGGCGGGCCGGCCAAGTTCGAAGCAAATTTCCATTTTCGGGTTTGTGATATTGGCATGCCACGCTAGGCTCGCTACGTCGAGCCGCGGAGAGAGGGCATGGCGAGGCATCGCGTGATCGGGGTGAGCTTCGACCACATGCATATGGGCGACCTGCTGCGCCAGGTGGCAGAGCATCCCGACGCGGAGATCGTCGCCGTCTTCGACCCGGACCGCCAGCGGATGCAGGCGGCGGTGGCCGCGTTCGGCATCCCGGACGGACGGGTCTACACCGATCTCGACGCCTGCCTCGCCGGCACGCCCGCGGATATTGCGATCGTCTGCTCGACCACCGCCGAGCATGCCGGGACCGTCGAGCGGCTGGCGCCGCACGGGCTCGACGTGATGGTCGAGAAGCCCTTCGCGGCGAATGCGCACGAGGCGCGGCGGATGGTTGCGGCGCTCGACAGGGCCGGCGGCCGGCTGGCGATCAACTGGCCGCTGGCGTGGTCGCCCGCCCTCAACACGGCCAAGCGGCTGGTCGAGGAGGGCGCCGTCGGGGCGCTGATCGAGCTGCACTACTACGGCGGCAACCGCGGGCCGCTGTTCCATCTGGCCGACAAGGTCGAAGTGTCGCCCGAGGAGGTCGAGGCGCAGAAGCCCACCTCCTGGTGGTATCGCAAGGAGAGCGGCGGCGGCAGCCTGCTCGACTATCTGGGCTACGGCGCCACGCTCGGCACCTGGCTGCTCGACGGCGAGGCGCCGATCGAGGTGACGGCGGTGGTCGACGAGACGCCGGGCATCGAGGTCGACCAGCATTCGGTGACCGTCTGCCGCTACCGGCGCGGCCTGTCGATCTTCGAGACCCGGTGGGGCATGCTCTCCGACCCGTGGACGCAGCAGCCGCAGCCCAGAACGGGCTTCGTGCTGGTCGGCAGCGAGGGCAGCCTCTCCTGCTACGACTACGAGCCGTTCGTGACGCTGCAGACGCGGACGGCGCCGCAGCCGGCGCGCATCGAGGCCGCGCCGCTGCCGGCGGGAAGGCGCAACGCGATCGAATATCTGCTGTCGCGGCGCGACGCGGGGGCGCCGATCGACGGTCCGCTCGACCCGGCGATCAGCCTCGTCGGTCAGCGCATCATCGACAGCGCGCTGCAGTCGGCGGCCGCCAAGCGGACGGTGCCGCTGGCGCCATGAGCGACGCGCCCGAAAAAAGCAAGGGTCGGGCAGCGCTGGGGCATGCGAAGCCGCGCACCTATGAGGAGCTGCGCGCCGTGCTCGCTTCGGGGACAGTGCATTTTCCCAAGCGGCTCCGCCAGGTGGCGATCTTCCTGTGGCAGCATCCGGGCCAGGTGGCGCTCGGCACGATCGGCCAGGTGGCGCAGCAGGCGGGCGTCCAGCCGTCGACGCTGGTGCGCTTCGCGCAGGCGTTCGGCTATTCGGGGTTCTCGGACTTCCAGGCGATCTTCAAGGACCACGTCAAGGAATCCTGGCCGGCCGGCGGGCTCAAGGCCGGCCCCGGCGGTCCCGCGGAGGCCCATGGCGGTCCCGACCTGCATTTCCTCACCGGGCTCGTCGCCGCCTCGCAGGCCTCGCTCAGCCGGCTTTCCAGCGGCTTCGAGGCCGACCGCCTCGACAAGATGGTCGGCCTGCTCGCCGCAGCCGGCCTCATCTACGTCGTCGGCAGCAAGCGCTCCTTTCCGGTCACCGCCTATGTCTCGCTGGCGCTCGCCCAGCTCGGCGTGCGCAACGTGCTGGTCGACAATGTCGGCTCCACCGCTTTCGACCAGATGGGCTGCGCCGGAGCCGACGACGCCGTGCTGGCGGTGAGCTTCAGCCCCTACAACTCGATCACGCCCGACCTGGTCGCGGTGGCGCGGGAACGGCAGGCACGCGTCGCCGCCATCACCGATTCGACGTTCAGCCCGCTGATTGCGCTGTCGGACCACTGGGTCGAGGTCATCGAGTCCGATTTCGCCGGCTTCCGCTCGCTGGCCGCCTCGATGGCGGTCGGCATGGCGCTCGTCCAGGGCGTCGCGGCGCGCCGGTCCGGTTGACGGGCGGGAAAGCTCGTTTCATATTCTTAAAAATAGAAAGTTCGTTCCGGACTGGGTGGAGGAGATGAGCGCTGGCGCAAGCCCGTCGGAAGCGCTTGCGGCGTCGCTCTTGGCGCGGCTGCCGGCTGCCGTGGCGCGGCCCGGCTACGATCGCGCAGCACTCGCCGCCGGTATGGCGCATATCGGTGTCGGCGCCTTCCATCGCTGCCACCAGGCCGACTACACCGAGGACATGCTTTCGCAGCGGTTCGACCGCTGGGGCGTGGTGGGCATCAACATCCGCGAGCCGTGGCTTGGCGAGACGTTGGGCCGGCAGGGCGGCCTCTACACCCGCCTGCTGAAGCGCGACGACCGGGTCGAGGCGCGCGTCGTCGGGAACCTGGTGTCGATCGTCGACAGTCAACAGGATGCTCGGCCGGCGCTCTCGGTGCTGGCGTCGTCCGAGATCGAGCTGGCGACGCTGACGGTCACCGAGAAGGGCTACTGCCACCGGCCGGCGGACGGCGCCCTCGATGGCGAACGGCCCGAGATCGTGCACGACCTCGCCCATCCGGAGGCGCCCGACAGCCTGCCGGGCCTGCTGGTGCGGGCGCTGGAGATGCGCATGCAGTCGCACGGCCGGCCGCTGACGCTGGTGAGCTGCGACAACATCCCCGCCAACGGCGCGCTGCTGGAGCGGGTGGTGACGTCGCTGGCGGAGCGGCGCGGCGGCGGGTTGGCGGCGTGGATCCGCGGCAACGCCGCCTTTCCGTCGACCATGGTGGACCGCATCGTGCCGGCGACGGCGGCGGCCGACATCGACGCGGTGGAGCGGCGGTTCGGCTATCGCGACGCGGCTGTGGTGGCCGGCGAGCCGTTCCGCCAATGGGTGATCGAGAACCGGGCGGCCGGGCGCATGCCGCCATGGGATCTCGCGGGGGCGGCCTTCGTCGACGACGTCACTGCCTTCGAGCATCTCAAGATGCGGGTGCTGAACGCCGCCCAGTCGACGCTGGCGACGCTCGGCCTGCTCGCCGGCCATGCGCATACGTTCGAGGCTGTGGCCGACCCGCTGCTGCTCGCCTTCGTGCGACGCATGCTGGTCGAGGAGAGCGTGCCGACGCTCAGGCCGGTGCCGGGTGTCGACGCGACGGCCTATGTCGAGACGAGCCTGGAGCGGCTGCGCAACCGGGCGATCCGCCACCGCAACCACCAGATTGCCACCGACGGCTCGCAGAAGATCGTCCAGCGGCTGCTCAACCCGCTCAAGGAGCGGCTGGCGCGGGGAGAAGCGGCGGACTGCCTGACGGTCGCGACGGCAGGGTCGCTGGCCTACTTGCTGCGCGCGTCGCGCCGCTTCGGGGCACGCTGGACGGCGGCCGACCCCTATGCGGATCGAATCGCGGGAATCGCGGAGGCGAGCGGCGGCGACATGAGGGGGCTGGTGGACGGCATCCTCGGCATCCAGGCGATCTTCGACCCCGCGCTGGCGGCCAACCAAAGGTTCCGCGACGGGCTCGGCCACAGCCTTGCCGGCCTGGTCGGACCCGACCCGGTCGGCTTCCTCAAGGATTTCATGGCGGCACGGCCATTGAAGCCGGCGCGTCAAACGGGCTAGAGAGGAGTGGGAGGCAGCCAATGAGACTCGGACTTTTGACGGCGCCGTTTCCGGACACGCCGCTCGACGAGGTCGCGGCGTGGGCCGGCGAGGCCGGGTTCCAGGCGCTCGAGATCGCCTGCTGGCCGAAGGCGTCGGGCGAGAGCCGGCGCTATGCCGGGACCTGCCACATCGATGTCATGGCGCTGTCGGACGGCGAGGCCCGCGAGATCCCCGGCCGGCTGGCCGAGAAAGGCATCTCGATCTCGGCGCTGGGCTACTATCCCAACCCCCTGTCCCCGGACAAGGCTCATCGCGAGGCGGTGATCGGGCATTTGAAGGCGGTCATCGCGGCGGCCGGCCGGATCGGCGTGCCGCTCGTCAACACCTTCTGCGGCGGCGATGCGGCGCAGCATGTCGACGCCAACTGGCAGGAGGCGCTGAAGGTCTGGCCCGACATCATCGCGCATGCCCGCGACCACGGCGTCAGGCTCGCCTTCGAGAACTGTCCGATGATCTTCAGCTATGACGAGTGGCCGGGCGGGCACAACATCGCCTATTCGCCGCAGGTCTGGCGGCGCATCCTGGAGACCTGGGACGGTGCTGTGGGGATGAACTTCGACCCCTCGCACCTGGTCTGGCAGATGATCGACCAGGCGCGGTTCATCCGCGAGTTCGGGCCGGCGATGCTGCATGTCCATGCCAAGGACCTGATGATCGACCGCGACGGCCTCTACGAGCGCGGCATCCTGTCGGCCGGGATGGGCTGGCAGGTCCCGCGCATGCCGGGGCTTGGCGAAGTGGAATGGAACGTGATCTTTTCGGGTCTCTACCGGGCGGGCTACGATGGACCGGTCGTCATCGAGCATGAGGATCGGAGATTCGAGGGAAGCGACGAACTGGTGAAGCGCGGCTTCCTGCTGGCCCGCGACGTGCTCAACCCCTTCGTCACATAGAGCAACGCAAGCAAGGACAACAATCAATGCGGAGGACATATCCCATGCGGAATGCGAAACGACTGGCGCTGCTGCCGCTTCTGGCGGGCGTCGCCCTTGTCGGTCAGGTCGCCGGAGCGGCGGCGCAGGACCAGTTCACGATCGGCGTCTCCAACACCGTGCAGGGCAATGGCTGGCGCGAGGAGATGATCTGCGCGATCAAGGCGCAGGCGCTGGCCTCCGGCAAGGTGGCCAAGCTCAACATCGCGCACCGCAACACCGACGCGGCCGGCCAGCTGGAGGACATCCGCAACCTGATAAGCGCGAAGGTCAACGCCATCGTGGTCAACCCGGCGGACCCGGCCGGCATCAACGCCGCGCTTGCCGAGGCGACCAAGGCGGGCATCGTGGTGGTGGCGGTCGACCAGGCGGTGACCGAGCCGTCGGCCTACGTCATCTCCAACAACCAGGAAGCATACGCCTATCTCGGCGCCAAGTGGCTGTTCGAGCAGATGGGCGGCAAGGGCGACGTCGTCTACATGCGCGGCGCGGCCGGCGCCTCGGCCGACAGCGACCGCGACAAGGGCTTCAAGCGGGCGCTCGCCGAGTTCCCAGACGTCAAGGTGGCGCACGAGGTGTTCACCGGCTGGCAGCAGGACCAAGGCAAGCAGCAGATCCTCGACTTCATCGCCACCGGAACGCCGTTCAACGGCATCTGGACCTCCGGCATCGACAATGTGATCGTCGACGCCCTGGTCGAATCCCAGACGCCGCTGGTGCCGGTGGTCGGCGCCGACAATGCCGGCTTCGTCGGCCAGCTGAGCTCGGTGGAGGGCCTCAAGGGTGCCGCGGTGACCAATCCGGGCTCGATCGGCGGCGCCGGCGTGACGCTGGCGCTGAAGATCCTGGGCGGCGAGAAGCCGGAGAAGCAGACGGTGCTGGTCGAGCCGCAGCTGTGGGAGAACGCCACCGAAGAGGGCAAGAAGAAGCTCGCCGCGGCGGTCGACCCCTCGCTCAGCCCGGAATGGCCGGTCAGCATCTCGATCCCGGACTGGACGACCTACACCAAGGACCAGATCGTCGCCTGCAAGGGCCCGGGCGAATAGGCTCCGCATCGAACGGGCGCCGGACCTTTGCCGGCGCCCCTGCTCCTTCCAACCGGACGGATCGTCGCCGGCATCGTGACCCAAAACCCGCTCCTTGACGCCACCGGCGTCGCCAAGTCCTACGGCGCGGTGGCGGCGTTGAAGAACGCCTCGCTCAGCGTGCTGCCAGGCGAAGTGCATGCGCTGATGGGCGCCAACGGCGCCGGCAAGTCGACGCTGGTCAAGATCCTGACCGGAGCCGTGCGTCCCGACGCCGGACGCGTGCTGATCCGTGGCGAAACGCGGGACGTATCCTCGCCGGCAGCGGCGCGGCGGGCCGGACTGGTGTCGGTCTACCAGGAGCCGGCGCTGATCCCCGATCTCGACGTGGCGGCCAATTTGCGCCTGACGGCAACCCCGACCGAGCCTTTCCTGGCCTGGGTGCGCGAGCTGGGGGTGACCGACCTCGACATCCGCGACCCGGCGCGCGACATCCCGCTCGCCGTGCTGCGCGTGCTGGACCTCGCGCGGGCGCTGGCGTTGGAGCCCGACGTGCTGGTGCTCGACGAGATGACCGCCGCGCTGCCCGCCAACCTCGCCGAACGCGTGCTCGACGTGGTGAAGCGCCAGAGCCGGGCCGGACGGTCGGTGATCTTCATCTCGCATCGCTTCCTGGAGATCTCGGCGCTCTGCGACCGTGCCACGGTGCTGCGCGACGGCGAGACGGTCGGCGTCGTCGACATCGGTCCAGGCGCCGAGGAAAGGATCGTCGAGCTGATGCTCGGCGCGCGCATCGAGAAGGCACGCGCGGCAATGGGCAAGACGGCAGCGGCAGTGGCGCCAGACGGCCCGCCGCGGCTTTCTGTGCACGGCCTGAAGCTCGGCAGCAAGCTGGAAGACGTGTCCTTCGATCTCTTCGACGGCGAGGTCGCCGGCCTGGTGGCACTGGAAGGCCAGGGCCAGGACGAGCTGTTCGCTGCGCTGTCCGGCTCGCTCAGGCCGTCCGCCGGCACCATCGAGGTGGACGGCAAGCCGGTCCACTTTCGCCACCCTTCCGATGCGATCGCCGCCGGGCTGGCCTATGTGCCGGGCGACCGGACCGACGCGCTCTTGATGCAGCGCTCGGTGCGCGAGAACATCGCGTTGCCGTTCAGCGCCCGCTTCCGACGCTGGGGCCCGATCGACATGCGGCGCGAGCGCGGCATCGTCGACCGGGCCATCGCGAGGCTGCAGATCGACACGCGGGCCCAGCGGGAGGTGCAGCGGCTGTCGGGCGGCAACCAGCAGAAGGTGACGATCGCCCGCTGGATCGCGGCGGAGGCGCGCACCATCCTGTGCTTCGACCCGACGCGCGGCATCGATGTCCGCACCAAGCAGGAGATCTACAGACTGCTGCGCGAGCTCGCCGGACAGGGCGCCTCTATCCTCTACTACACCTCCGAGCTGGAGGAGGTGCAGCTCGTCTGCGACCGGGCGATCGTCATCTTCGGCGGACGCGTGGTCGACGTGCTGCCGGCCGGCATCGCCGACGAAGCGGCGCTGACGCGTGCCGCCTACGGGCTGCCGCGCGGCGTCAAGGTCGACGTCGGCGTGCTCGCCGAGCCCGGCCATGCCGCGATGAGCGCGCCGTGACGCGCTTCCTGAAACGCCAGGGCTGGGTGATCGGCCTCGTCGTGCTTTTTGCGCTGCTGTTCGTGCTGACCAGGACCATCCAGCCCAATTACGGGGCCGGCGACTTCGGCTCGCTGGCGCGGGCCGCGTTGCCCTACGCCTTCGCGGTCGCCGCGCAGACGGTGGTGGTGCTGGCCGGAGGCATCGACCTGTCGGTGGCCTCGATGATGGCGCTGACCAGCGTTACCGCGGCCTCGATGATGAACGGCGCCAGCGAGGAGTTAGCGCTTCTGGTGGTGCCCTTCGTGCTCGCCATGGGGCTGCTGCTCGGGGCGCTCAACGGCGCGCTGATCGTCGTCACGCGGGTGCCCGACATCGTGGTGACGCTGGCCACGCTGTTCGTGCTGCAGGGCGCAGCGCTGCTCGTATTGGAGGCGCCGGGCGGCGCGGCAGCCGAGTGGCTCAAGGCGACGATCGTCGGCACCGTCGGCATTCCCGGCCTCCCCGATGCGCTCACCCAATGGTTCCCCAAGGCGCTGCTGGTGCTCGTCGTGTGCCTGGCAGCGGTATGGATCCCGCTGCAGCGCTCGCGGCTCGGACTGTCGATCTACGCCATCGGCAGCAGCGAGCTCGCCGCCTTCCGCAGCGGCGTGCCGGTGGCGAGAACCAAGATCGCGGCCTATGCGCTGTCGGGCCTGTTCGGCGCCATGGGCGGGCTGTCGCTGACCATGAGCACCGGCATCGGTGCGCCCATTCCCGGCCCCTATCTGCTCGCCAGCGTGGCGGCGGTGGTGCTGGGCGGGGTGACGCTCGGCGGCGGCCGCGGCGGGCTGCTCGGCCCGATCGTCGCCGTTTTCGTGCTGCGGCTGGTGCGAACCGACCTGACGCTCATGGCCGTCGACCCCAACGTCACCACGATCATCGAAGGCGTGATCATGGTGGTGGTCGTGATGCTCGGCGCCTTCATCGCCATGAGGAGCCGTTCGCCATGACGGACAGCGCGATCACCACCCCGCACGTCTCGGTCGGGCGCCGCGTCCGCCGCTTCATGAGCGACCACCCGCTGGTGCCGCTCATCATCCTGCTCCTGCTTCTGGTGGGGATCCTGCAGATCCTGCGGCCCGGCATCGTCAACGAGCGCTGGATCGCCAACACGGTCAAGTTCGCGATCCCGCTCGCCATGCTGGCGGGGTGCCAGACGATGACCATGCTGACCGGCGGCATCGATCTTTCGGTGAGCACGGTGGCGACGATGGCAGCCTTCATCCTGGCCACGCAGGTCGTGCATCACGACCCGGCGGTGGCCATCGCACTGGCACTGCTGCCGGCGCTGGTCATCGGCTTTGCCAACGGCATCGGGGTGGGGGTCTTCCGCGTCCACCCACTGATCATGACGCTGGGCACGAGCCTGGTCGGCACGGGCTGCCTGCAGGTCTACCAGCGCACGGTGATCGCCTCCGGCGCCAAGATCCCGCCTGGCCTTGCATGGCTCGGCACCGGCCTCACCTACGGGATTCCGAACGCGCTGCTGCTGTTCGTTCCGGTGGCGGCGCTGATCGTCTTCACGCTGTCGCGCACCGGCTTCGGGCGGCTGCTCTATGCGGTCGGCGACAACGAGAAGGCAGCGCGGCTGTCGGGCGTGCTCTACTGGCAGGTCATCCTGGCACTCTACATGGTCTCCGGGCTGATCGCGGGCGTCGCCGGCCTGCTCTATGTCGGGCTGATCAAGGCGCCCTCGCTGTCGCTCGCAGATCCGCTGCTGTTGCCGTCGGTGGCGGCGGCGGTGATCGGCGGCACCTCGATCTTCGGCGGGCGCGGCGGCTACACGGGAACGATCGTCGGCGCGCTGATCCTCACCGTGCTCACCACGCTGCTCACGGTGCTGCAGATGCCGGAAGGCTCGCGCCGCATCCTGTTCGGGCTGATCGTTCTCCTGGTGACGGCCGCCTATCTGAGGATCGTCGAGGACCGCTAGGCGACGAGGCTCGATCCGGCGGGCCGCTCGGGGGCCTCTTGTGGGTGCACGGCCCGCCGGATCAGATCACGACCATCGTCGGACGAAGCGAGTGTGCGGGCAATCGCCCCCGCGCTCCATGGGCAAAACTACCTATAGGTGTATTTTCTGCGTGGAGTCTGCACTTGGGTTGTGCAGCTTCCCGGACAAGAGAAAACCCGCCTTCCGGAGGAAGACGGGCTGGAGGTCAGTCGGCTTGGGAGCTCGGTTTACGCCCCACAGATCGCATGATGCGGTTGCGGCGTCACTCGCCGAGCGTGCCAAAATTCTAGCCGCACGTGCCAAAGGCGATTCCGTGCCTGCGCGCTGCTCCACCACCGGTTGACAGCGCCGCCCGACGACGGTCCTTCTCGCGACACCGGCTGGGGGTCCCAGACGTCGAGCCAGGGAGCTCTTCATGAAGCCCGTCGCGATCGCTACCGCCGCGTTCCCGGCCTCCCGCAAGGTGCATCGGCAGGGGCGCCTGCATCCCGACATCCGCGTCCCGATGCGAGAGGTCGAGCTTCA
>JBEVJK010000026.1:0-3479 GCA_040510195.1 Mesorhizobium sp.
GGATCGTCGGTGCGCTCGCCGGGCTCGGATTTCTTGACCTCGGTGACGGCCTTCTGCGTGACCTCGACAAGCTCGTTGTCGGTGTCGTCGTCGGCCTCTTCCTTTTCCTCCTCGTCGGCCTCGTCGGCCTCCGAGACGTTGATGCCCATGTCGGAGAGCATCGACATGATGTCCTCGATCTGCTCGGGCGAGGTGGTGTCGGAAGGCAGCACTTCGTTGAGCTGATCAAAGGTCACGAAGCCGCGCTTCTTGGCCTGCTTGATCATCTTCTTGACGGCGGCATCCGACAGGTCGAGCAACGGCGACGGCGCGTCGGCGGCATCCTTTTCCGGGGCGTCCGCTGCCTTGTCGTCTTTTTCCTTGTCTTTAACCTGCAGCGTCTTTGCCTTGGTGGCCATTCATCAAGCTCCCGAAACGCGCTCGCGCTGGATGACGCCACGCGCCATCCGCTCCTGTATCACTGACGTCGACAGCGGGATGTCCTTTGCCTCAAAAGCCAACCCGCCTGATCCTCGTTTGGCATGAACCCCTACGGAAAACTGGCAAGCCACTTTCCGGTTCACGCCCACTGCCCCTCGACTATTCGCATGCGCAACCATTCGCATGTATATGACGCGCAAAGGGCGGCGCTGAACGTCGCCACCCCATTAACCCGCCGTCGCCGGTGTTATGCCAATAGCCCTCGGATTCGGTTAATGTAGTCCTCGGACCATTAAGCCTTGCCTAACCCTGTTTTTGCCGCCAAATCATGGATTTGGCGAGTCTTTTTGCGGGCCTGGCCGAAGCCGGGCGCATTGTTTTCATCTCAGACGCTGTTGCGGAACCGGCCTGAAAGTTCGCCGAAACCCTCGATCAGGGCCTCGGTGCCATCGATCGATTCCAGTCGGGCGCTGACGTCCTTCAGCCACGCCAGATTGGCCTCACTGGACTCCTCGCCCAGAGCCAATGCGGCGTCTTCCTTCTCCCTAAGTAGGGCGTGCGTTTTCCGATGCAAGACAACAAGTTGCTGCCAGGTCGCCAAAACGTCCTCGCGCGCCGCGCCGGGCCTCACCGCCCACACCGCCCCGGTCGTGATCGCCCGGTCAACCCTTTGAAGAATATCACCTAATCCGCGAGCCTCGAGATCGGCGCGCATCTTCTCGGCCAGCTCCTCGACATCGGGGGAATGGTGATGGTCGTGGGCAAAGGCGGCGATGATGCCGGCGCGAAGCTTGTTGGCCTCGCCGTGCGCCAGTTCCAGCGCGGCCACCTCCTCCAGATGGTCGTGCAGCAGCCACGGATGATTAATGAGGGATTGCAGGATCAGGGCCTCCCGGCGCGACATGGCGCTGCGCTGCCCGCGCATGATCGGGCTGCTCGCCAGATGGGGGCTGACCGCCTGATAGGGGCCCGAAGCGAGCCCCGAAGTTCCCTGTGGACGACCGCCGCGGGGAGCGAATTTCCCGCCCGGGGCACCGCCGCGCGGGACAAACGCGCGGGGTGATTCGCCCCGCCGGCCGCCCTGGAAGCCCCCCCGGCCATAGCCGCCGCGCCCGCCTTCCGGCGCGAAGGTGCGCTGCAGGCGCTCGAGCAGATCCTGGCGATAGTAGCGGCGCACCACCTCGTCGCGGACGCCGTTGGCGAGTTCGTTGATGCGGGCTTCCAGCGCTGCCCGCCGCTCCGGCGTGGCGAAGGTGCCGCCCTCGATCTCGCGCGACCAGAGCATGTCGGCGAGCGGACGCGCCGCCGAGATCACCTCCTCGATCGCCATGCGGCCGCCGGAGCGCGCGAGGTCGTCGGGGTCCTGCCCTTCCGGCAGCAGCGCGATGCGCAGGCTCTTGCCGGGCGCGAGATTCGGCAGCGCGAGGTCGGCGGCACGGTAGGCCGCCTTCTTTCCCGCGCGGTCGCCGTCGAAGCAGAGGATCGGCTCGTCCGCCATCCGCCACAGCAGCGCCAGCTGGTTTTCGGTCAGCGCCGTGCCGAGCGGCGCGACGGCGCCGCCGAAGCCCGAGGTGACCATCGCGATGACGTCGACATAGCCCTCGACCACGATGAGCGGCGCGCCGTCATGCGTCGCCTTCCGCGCGGTGGCGAGGTTGTAGAGATTGTCACCCTTGTGGAAGAGCGGCGTCTCCGGCGAGTTCAGATACTTGGCCGGAACGTCCTTTTCCAGCGCGCGGCCGCCGAAGGCGATGACGCGGCCGCGGGCGTCCGTGATCGGAAACATCACGCGGTCGCGGAAGCGGTCGTAGGGGACGGGGATGTCCTCGCCGCCGATCAGCAGCCCTGCTTCGACCATGTCCTCGGTGGAAACGCCCAGCCCGCCGAGATGCTCCTTCAGCGCGAAACGATCCGACATCGCGTAGCCGAGGCGAAACTGCAATTGCGTCTGCGGCGTGATCACGCGGTCGGCGAGATAGCCGCGGGCCTTGGCACCGTTGCGCGAGGCCAGCGTGTCGGCGAAGAATTTGGCCGCCAGTTCCATCACGTCATGCAGCGTCCGCCGCCGCTGCTCGTGGCGCGCGGCATCCGGCGTCGCCGCCGGCAGCGCCATGCCGGCCATCGACGCCAACCGTTCGACGGCTTCGGGAAACGACACCCCTTCCGTCTTCATCACGAAATCGAAGATGTTGCCGTTAAGGCCCGACGAGAAGTCGAACCACGCCTGCTTTTCGTCATTGACGAAGAAGGACGGGGTCTTCTCCTGCTGGAACGGCGACAGCCCTTTGTACTCGCGCCCCGCCTTCTTCAGCTTGACGCGCCGCCCGACGACTTCCGAGGCCAGAAGCCGGGCGCGCAGTTCTTCGAGGAATTGGGGCGTGAAGCGCATGGGCTGTGGTGGCGATCCCGGGTCGGCCAAGGGACCATGGATATAGGTCCCCGTAACCAAATACGAAACCTGACGTGATTCGCACCCGCTATTCACAGGAAGGCGTGGATGGCCGGGGCAAGCCTGGCCGTAACGGCGGCGTGGTGGTTGAACCGGGTGCGGTTCCACGCACTTCCTGACGCGGAAAATGATTCTTTCTCCGTCATGCCCGGACTCGTCCCGGGCATCCACGTCCTTGTCAGCGAGCGGAAGAACGTGGATGGCCGGGACAGGCCCGGCCATGACGAACGAGGGTGAGCGTCAATTCTTGAGGAATTTTCCGGAAGCGATCTGCGGCAGGCCGGCGACGGGCCAGTTGTAGATGTAGGTCCATGCCTCGGTCGTGGCACCGTCGTCCTGCGTCACCGTCAGCATCCGGCGGAGATATTCGGTCGGCTCCGGGAAGCCTGTGCCGCAGGCCTCGTACATGTCGAACTCGGCGAGCAGCGCGTCGGGTTCGCGCAGGCGGTAGAGTTCGCCGTGGACGATGTCAGCGGGATCGTCCGACAGCACCAACCCCGGATAGTGCGTGATGCGATAGAGCCGGCCGCGGCAGGTAGCAGAGCCGAGGAAATCCGCCGCGCGCGACAACAGCTGCGCCATCGGATGGTCGAAGCCGCGCATCAGCGTG
>JBEVJK010000027.1:0-2662 GCA_040510195.1 Mesorhizobium sp.
AGCAGCAGCGCGACCTCGTGCTCCAGCGCCGGCAGCTTGTCCTTCAGCGCTTCGAGCTCGTCGCGCGCCATGGCGGCCATCTCGGCGTCGCCGCCGGCCGCCATCTCCTCAAGCTCCGGCGCCTCGGACTTCACCCGTTCCAGCGCCAGCACGGCATCGGCCACGGGCTTGAGCTCGGCGTGCTCCTTACCCAGGCGCACGATCTCGGGGCCGTCGGTGGCCGCGCCCATCCGCGCCTCGATCTCGCGGAAGCGGTCGAGCACCTGGTCAAGTCTGGCCTGGGGAAGTCGCAAGGGTCTGGACGCCTGTTTAGAAGGGGAGCTTCTCTAACCTCCCGCCGGCCCAATGCCAAACCGGCGCGGGTGGAGGCGGCTGATGTATCACGACGGCAATCGCACGCTGCAGGACGAGTTCGGGAGCCGCAGGCTGGCGGACAGGCTGGAAGAGACGCTGCGGCGCGACCGGTTCAACGACGACGACGCCGCCTTCATCGCCGGCCTCGGTTTCTTCTTCCTGGCCACGGCGGACGCCCAGGGCGCGCCGGACTGTTCGTTCAAGGGCGGCCCGCCGGGGTTCGTGCGCGTGGCCGCGCCGGACCTGCTGGTGTTCCCCGACTATGACGGCAACGGCATGTTCAAGAGCCTCGGCAACCTGCTGGCGAATCCGCAGATCGGCCTGCTGTTCATCGCCATGGGCGAGGCGCCGAAGCGGCTGCGGGTGAACGGGACGGCGGAGGTCGTGCGCGAGGATCCCGCCATGGCCGCTATCCCCGGCGCGCAACTGCTGGTGAAGGTCACGCCGAAGGACATCTTCCCCAACTGCCCACGCTATATCCCGCGCACCGAAACCCTCGCGCTTTCTGAATACGCGCCAGTGGGCGAGGCCGAACCGGTGGAACCCAAGTGGAAAAGCTTCGGCGTCTTCGCCGACGTCGTGCCCCCGCGTCGTCGCTGACGTGGAACATCCCAGCGGCGCCGCCGTTAGGCGGCGCGGGACAATTGGAGAAACCGACAATGGCGACTGAACCAGTGACCGAACGAGTCGTGGAACGCGACGGCGGCGCCACCACCAACATTCACGTGGACAAAGGCGGCTCGGGGATGGGCGGCGTGCTGATCGGCATCGCCGTGCTGGCGCTGGTGGCGATCGTGGGGTTCTTCCTGCTCAACGCGAACCGCAACGACACCATCCGCACCGACGCGGTGACCAGCGCGGCCTCGACCGTGGCGGATTCCACCGCCACCGCTGCGAAGAGCGTCGGGGACGCGGCGACCACGGCGGCCGACTCCGTCACGCCGAAGTAGGTTCTCCGACAACGAAAAAGGCCCCCGCCGACGCCGGCGGGGGCCTTTCCGTGCGCGCTCTGACAGCGCGAAAGGCCTAGACGCGGACGCCGCTCAGCGCCGCGTTGCCGAAGGCGCCCAGCTTGACGTTGCCGGTCATGGCGTCGCCCGCCACGGTGGCTTCGAACTCCAAGGTCATCGGCATCGGGCTGGTGATGGCGCTGGACCAGGTGAGCGTATCGCCGGCGACCTTGCCCGCGATTTCCGCGTCGCCCATGCGGCCCGAAGTCTTGCCGGTGAAGGTGTCGCCGCTGGTGGTGATCGAAGCGTTCACCTCCTGCGCGCCCATCGGCGTGTTGATGGTGATCTTCCAATTGCCGTCTGCTGCGGACATGTGTCCCTCCCAAAAATGGCTGCGGCACCTAAGCGCGGATGCCCCGCCCGCGCAAGAGTGACGCAGGCGTCACTTTCATGACGCGGGGGAAGCTACTCGGCCGCCTGCAGGACCTTATCGGCCTCGATCTGGGCGGCGCGGGCTTCGACCAGGCCGACGATGTGATCGACCATGCCCTCATTGTCCATCTTGTGATCGGGCTTGCCGGCCACATAGACCATGCCTGCGCCCTTGCCGCCGCCGGTGAAGCCAAGGTCGGTCATCAGAGCCTCGCCCGGACCGTTCACGACGCAGCCGATAATCGAGAGGCTCATGGGGGTCGCGATGTGGGCGAGGCGGCCTTCCAGCGCCTCCACGGTCTTGATAACATTGAACCCCTGCCGCGCGCAGGACGGGCAGGCGATGATGTTGACGCCGCGGTGGCGCAGGCCGAGCGACTTCAGCAGGTCGAAGCCGACCTTGATCTCCTCGACCGGATCGGCGGCCAGGCTGACCCGGATCGTGTCGCCGATGCCGGCCCAGAGCATCGACCCCATGCCGATCGCCGACTTCACCGTGCCGGTGCGCAGCGCGCCGGCCTCGGTGATGCCCAGGTGCAGCGGGCAATCGATGGCTTCGGACAGGAGCTGGTAGGCGGCCACCGTCATGAAGACGTCCGACGCCTTCACGCTGATCTTGAACTCGTGGAAGTCGTGGTCCTGCAGGATGCGGGCGTGGCGCAGAGCGCTCTCGACCATCGCGTCGGGGCACGGCTCGCCGTATTTCTCCAGCAGGTCGCGTTCCAGCGAGCCGGCGTTGACGCCGATGCGCATGGCGCAGCCGTGGTCGCGGGCGGCCTGGATCACCTCGCGGACGCGGTCGGGCGAGCCGATGTTGCCGGGATTGATCCGCAGACACGCCGCGCCCGCCTTGGCCGCCTCTATGCCGCGCTTGTAGTGGAAGTGGATGTCCGCCACGAGCGGGACCTTGGCCGCCTTGGCGATCG
>JBEVJK010000028.1:0-11663 GCA_040510195.1 Mesorhizobium sp.
CCGTTCCTCCTGCCGGCGGTGAACCTGCTGCTCGGCAAGCCCGACAAGACCTACGAGATCTCCGCCTGCAGCATCGTCGCCATGCGCAACACGCTGGAGGTGGCGCTGGTGCTCGACAATTCGGGGTCGATGAACACTGTCGCACCCGGCACCGGGAAGGCGCGCATAGAGTTGCTCAAGGCGGCGGCCACCCAGTTGGTGGACATGCTGGGTGGAGAGGCCGACGGACTGAAGCAGCTCGACAAGGCGGTGCAGATCGCCCTCGTGCCGTTCAGCCAACTGGTCAATGTGGGGCCCTCGCATCGGCCCGACAAGTGGATCGATTCCGGCGGAGCCTCGCCGGTCCACCACGACATCTTTGATTGGACGTCCATTCAAAATGGAGTGCTCGGTCCCCAAAAGACGGTAGTTTTCCGCAATGGCGCCTGGTATCAGGAAGGGACCGACTGGGGAAACCAGAACGGGACAGCAATGACCCGTTTCGACCTTTTCGACCGGATCCAGGTGCCCTGGAACGGCTGTGTGGAAGGTCGGCCATACCCCTACAACGTCAATGACGATCCGCCGGTGGCGAACAAGCCCAAGACGCTGTTCGTGCCGATGTTCGCCGTCACGACAGGGACGACACCCCATCCTGCCCTCTACCCCGGAGGAAAGTTCAAATATGTGAACAGATACATCCCGACGCTGGTCAAAGAAGAGCCTCTTCCACGCTGGGACATGCGCTTCTATTTCGACCGGTATTTCCTGTTCGGCCACGGCGGGTCGCCGAACTATGGCTGCCAGGCGGCGGCCGTAACTCCATTGTCCGACATCACCAGGGCGAGCGGCAAGGCGTCCATCCTCAAGGGGATCAGTTCAATGAAAGCCAACTTCGGGACCAACGTGACGGAAGGCATGGCCTGGGGATGGCGGGTGCTGTCGAGCGGCGAGCCGTTCACCGAGGGGCGCCCCGACGAGGAGCACGGCAACGACAAGGTGGTTATCGTGCTTACTGACGGGGCCAACCTTTACGGGCCAGAGACCCCCAGCGCCTATGGCATGGTCGAAGCACCCCACCCGCCCGGCGGAATCCCGCGACTTTTTGCGGGCACCACGCTCGACCCGAACGATCTGTCGGATGCCAACACCACGGCGGCGATGAACCAGCACTTCGCGCAGCTTTGCCAGAACGCGAAGGCGCCCCGCACGTCGGACGACAAGCGGCCCAACCTCACCGTCATGACGGTGGCGCTCGACCTCGACTCCCGGGTGGCCGTGGAGAAGGACCAGATCAAGCTGCTCGAGGACTGCGCCTCGAACTCGCGCATCGACCCGAAGCGCAAGCTGTTCTGGAACGCCACAGGGGCGACGCTCGGCGCCACCTTCAAGGACATCGCCGACGAGCTCTCCAATTTGCGCGTGGTGCAGTAGCGGCCTTTCAGCGGCTCACGGCGGGCGTAAAGTCGACGAGGTCGGCGATCGGCACGACCAGCGGCGTGCCGTCCTCGTCCTGAAGCGCGATCGACGTCGCGGCGGTGTCCTCGAGCGCGCATTCCTCGGCCTTGAAGAGGTGCGGCGTCGCGGCGTTGGAGCTTCTCAGCCAGTAGCGGACCTTGCGGACGCCCGCCTTCGTCTCGTAGCCGGTGAGCTTGCCGATCCATCGCGGCGAATAGGACTTGCCGCACAGGTCGATGGCGCCGTTGTCCAGGAAGGAGGCGGGCAAGAACCGCTCGCGGACCTTGCCGGCCTCGCGCACAAAGACGACGTCGAGCGGCGCCGCTATCGCCCGGCGCACGTTCAGCCGGCCCGAGGAGAAGGCGACCGCGGCGAGCGCCGGGTCGAAATCGCTCGAGAAGACCAGCCGTTGCTTGATCTCCCACGGCTTCAGATCATAGCTGCTCAGGATCGAGGCCACCATGCTGACGATCGGCGCGGCCAGCGAGGTGCCGTTCTCGGCCTTGCGGACCGCTGCGAGAGACGGCTGGCCGTCGCCGCCCGGCCGGCTCGCGCCGGTGTAGGTGGGGACGCGGCAGGCCGGCGCCAGCAAGTCCACATAATTGGCGCTCCGTGCCGAGCGCGGCCAGATGGTGCCGTCGGGGCGATGGCCGCCGACCGTGACGGCGACGAGCCCCGTGCTGTTGGCCGGGTCGCCGCCATAGCGGGCCGGCCAGACCGCCCAGTCGTCGAGGTCGCGCTTCTCGTTGCCGGCCGCCACCACCAGCAACACGTTGTCGGCGAGCAACGCCGCATTCTCCAGCCCGTCGATGCGCCGCCCCGCCATGAAGCTGGCATTGACGATGGAGATTTCCCTGTCGCCGCGGGCGTGGTCGATCGCCGAGGAGAGAGCGTTGGGTTCGATCCTCGGCTCGCCGCCGTGATAGGCGATCAGGCTGCCTACCGCGACCTCGAAGGGCAGGTCGAACGCATAGCGGTATTCCTCCAGCTCGCTGCCGCCCAGGACCGCGCCGGCCACCTCCAGCCCGTGCCAGCGGTCGGGGAAGCTCTCCGGCGAGTTCACCGCATCCGACCCGAGCGCGAAATTGAAGCCGAACAGGCTGTCCACGCCGAGCGCGCGGGGCGCGCCGGCAACGCCGCGGGGCCGCTGGAGGGGCTTGAAATAGGCGGGCGGAAACGGGCTGCCGCGCTCGACGATCTCGCGGTCGAGGCCGGTGTCGAGCACCAGCACGGCGCGCCGCGCGCTGGGCATCGACTGGCTGAGCCGTCGGTTGAGGCCGATCTGGCGGACCAGCTCGGCCCCGTCGAAAGGCCGGTAGCCGGCTGGAACGTCCTCGCAGCCTTCCTCGGTGGGCGATACCAGGAGCGCATCGGAGGGCTCCGCCTGGAGGGTCGTTCGATCTTCCGATTCCAGCGCCGCAACGCGCTGCAGGTCGGCGATGGCGTCGAGCTTGTTGGGCAGGTCGCGCAGGAACACCGTGGAGTAGCTGGCGCGCTGCAGCGGCACCGTCACCTCCATGCCGGGCGCGATGCGGTCGGGATCCTCGACCGACGCGGCAACCAGGCTGCGGTCGCCGAGCCGCGCGAGCTCCTTGTGGGCGGCCGCAAGCAGCCGTGTCTGCTTGTCCGCCTGCTCGGCCATCCTGTTCGCCTGCTCGGCCGCGGCGACAGGCACCGCAGCGGGCGCGGCGCCGGTGGTCTGGGCGGCGGCCGGCACCGGCTTGGCCGTGGCGAGAGCGACCTCGGCAAGGTTGCCCAGCTGGCCTTCGAGCGGTTCTTCCGCCGTCAGCCAGTTGACCTTGAAGTTCTCCGGGACCTGGGCGCTGTCGGCCATGGCGTCGGCGGGAAAGCAGGTCTGGGCGAAGCCGGAGCGCAGGCAGGCGGTGGCGAGCGCCTGGTCCCGCGACGACGGCCAGTGATCGAGGCTCTCGGCGCCCTTGAAGCCGCTGCGCGCGAGCAGCCCCGTCAGGGTGTCGCCCGGCTTGACGACCGCCACATCGGGGGCGGCCGGCTGGATGCAGGCCGGCACCGTCTCGACCCGCGGCGCGTCGGCGACCGCCTTGAGCCGCTCGGAGCCGACCAGCGTCAAATAGGTCGGATTGTTGCCGCACAAGGCGACGACGGCCTCCAGCAAGGTCTTTCCGGCAGCCACGTCGACCTGCCTCGGCAGCCCGTATTCGGCGACCTTGGCCGTGAGCGCGGGGCCGACGTCGCCCTCGACGGTGAAGCTCACCGGCTGGGCCGAAGCGGCCGCGGCGGCCAACAGCAAGGCGGCGACGCCGCCGCTTAGGAACCGGATCACCGGCATCGTCCCGCACCTCCCGTCACCCCACAAATGCCGACCTGTCGCCGATCCGCCCAGCCCTTGATGAAGCCGCGGATCTTCGGGTTCCCCACATTGACGAGCCGCGACACCCGATCGGCCACGGTCAGCGCGTTGACGCCGAAGATCCGCCGCCCGCCGCCGTCCTGGAAATAGCCGGCGCCGCCGGAATCGCCGAAGCAGAGGGCGGCGCCGCCGACCGTCGTCACCAGGATGAAGCGGGCGACCCGCAGGTCGGCGGACCCCTGGTAGAGCGCGCCCGACGGACCCGAGCCGTCGAGGCTGCGGCAGCCATAGCCCAGCAAGGTCACCTCGGTGTTCACCGCCGGCAGCGCAGGGTCGGCGTTCAGCGTGTCCGAAGGAGCGCCGTTGGGCAGCGCGATGCTGCGGTCGACCAGGCAGAGCGCAATGTCGAAGTTGCGGTTGCGCGGATAGGAAGGATGGTGGTCGCAGCGGAGCGTGGTGGCGCGCCCTGCGACCCTGATGGTGCCGATCTGCCCGTCGGAGACGCAATGGGCCGCCGTCAGCACCGCACGCTCGCCGACCAGCGTCGAGGTGCAGGCCTTGCCGCCGTGGAAGAAACGGAAGGTGGCCGGCCACTCGCCCAAAGCGGCCGGGGTGGCGCCGGACACCTGGACGTCGGCGCCGGCCTCCGCCTCCACCATCGCCAGCGGCTCGGCCGCCCCGGCGGGGCAAAGCGCCGCCAAAGCGAGCGCGACGGCCATGGCTGCGCCGCTGCCCCGCCGGGAATGCCCCACCCTTCCGCCCCTCATCGCCCCTCCCCGTCCGACCGCCCCGAGCCGGTCCTCTTTTTGCGATTGACTCTTCTATTAGCAATTGCATTCTACGTCGGCAAATACAACTTATGAAGGTGGGACGTGAGGACATTGAAGCGGCTTGCCGTCGGGGCGACGGCGTCGATCGCGGGACTGTCGGCGCTGTTCGCCTGCGCCGCAGTCCGGACGTCGAGCTCGATCCACGAGGGCGTGCCCTACTTCCTGCCGCTGACCAAGGTGCGCTACCTCGTCGACCTCGAGGAGCCGGCCGAAACGCGGATCGAGACGATCAATGTGCCGGACCGGTCGCGGCCGCTCTATCTCTCCTACGCCGAGAACGCCTTCGCCGACGAGAACATCTGCATCGACCGGACGGAGGACGGGCTGCTGCGGAAGGTCTATTTCGGCTCGCACGACCGCCTGCCTGACGTCATCCTCAACGTGCTCGAGGTCATCGCACAGGCCGGCGCGCCGGTGGCGGAGCTGGAAAGCCTGGAGCGCAGCGTGACCCGGGCCGAATGCAGCGGCACCGCCATCTCTGAATGGATGGATCCCTACGACCACGAAGCGCTGAGGCGCTTCAACGCCACACTGTGCGGATACCGCGTCGAAGTGCCCGACTTCTCGGGCGGCGCGGCGCTGCCGACGCTGCAATGTCCGCCCTATGGGGTGTGCTTTGCAACCAAGAGCACGTTCCAGTATTCGCTGCGCGGGCCGGGCGGCAAGATCTTCCGGCAGGAAAACGCCACGGTGGCGAGCCGCCGCGACATCGGGTTCATCACCGTCAAGACCGCCACCTTCAACAAGCGGATCACGCAGCTCGATTTCACCGACGGAGCGCTGACCACCGTGCGCATCCGCAAGGACAGCGAGATGCTCGGGCTGTCCGAGCTGCCGCTCAATGCCGTCGAGCGGGTGCTGGCGGTGCCCGGAAACGCCATCGGCATGGCCTTCGCGGGCTATCAGGAGCGGTTGCTCTACCTGAAGCAGCGCAAGGCGCTGAAGGATGCCGGAGCCGCGGGCAGCGACGCCAGCCAGGACCCCTATGACGGGCTGGCGACGGCCGTCGCGGCCTGCACGCCGCCCGGCGACGCGGCGTCGCCCTAGGGGATTCGGGGTCCTCCGGGCGGCGCCGCGGTGGTGCCCCTGTCCGTCAGCGTGAATTGGTGATGGTGCGGAACTCGGGTTCCGGGACGAAGCCGTCGCGGTTCGGCATCTCGACCTTGGGCAGGCTGTCCTGGTCGAGCGCCGCATCCTTGGGCAGGATGCCGTTGAGGCTGAGGATATAGGCCGTCACGGCATAGGTGTCGTCGACGCTCAACGAGCCTGGCGCCTGGTAGGGCATCGCCCGGTGAACATAGTCGAACAGGGTGGTGGCATAGGGCCAATAGCTGCCCACCGTCTTGATCGGCTTGCCGGTGGCGAGCGTGCCCTGGCCGCCGACGAGCCGATCCTTGATGCCGTCGCGGCCGAAATCGCCGTGGCAGGCGGCGCAGTTTTCCTGGAAGACGGTCCTGCCGCGGTCGACCGTGCCGCTGCCCTGCGGCAGGCCCTTGCCATCGGGGCGAACGTCGATGTCCCACAGGGCGACCTCGTCGGCCGTCGGAGCGCGACCGAAGTCGGTGGCGAGCGCCGAGGTCGCAGCGATCGCGGCGAGGCAGCCGCAGAGGAACGTCGCCTTACGCCAGCGCATTGCGGACCTTCCCCCGGCTGTCGATCGCCCAGGTCTGCTGGGCGTTGTAGTGGAAGAGGGCGTTGGTGCCCATGCGCGCGACCAGCGACGCACGGTCTGGCTGGACATGGCCCTTGTCGTCGGTGGAACGGCTGACGATCGCGGTCGGGCGCCCGTCCCAGTGCCAATCCATCTGGAAGCGCGTCTGTGCCTTGGGCAGCGCCGGGTGGTTCAGCGCCGCGTCGCGCCAGCGACGGCCGCCATCGGTGCTCACCTCGACCTTGGCGATGGCGCCGTGGCCGCTCCAGGCGAGCCCGGTGATGCGGTTCCGCCCCGGATGGATCTCCATCATGCCGGACGGCGAGGTGATAACCGAGTTGATCTCCTGCACCAACTGGAACTGACGCGCCTTGCCGTCGGGCATCAGGCTCGTGTAGCGCGCCGTCTCCCAGCGGGTCATCCAAGGGCGGTCGCCGAACTCCAGGCGACGCAGCCATTTGATGCTGAGATTGCCTTCCCAGCCGGGGATCAAGAGGCGCAGCGGGAAGCCGTGGGCCGGCCGCAGCGGCTCGCCATTCTGGCCGTAGGCGACGATGGCCTCGGCGATGACCTCGTCGGTAAGCGGGATGCTGCGGGCCAGCCCAGCGGCGTCGCCGCCCTCGGCGAGCATCCAGGTCGAGGCCCGGTCGACGCCGACCAGGTCGATGATGAAGGAGAGCGGCACGCCGGTCCATTCATGGGTGCTGATCAGGCCGTGGGTGTTCTGCACCGTCAGGTTCGGGTCGGCCTTCTTCCAGTTCTCCCAGCCATTGCCGGAGCACTCGAGGAAGGCGATGCGCGAGACCGAGGGCATGGCCATCAGCTCGTCGACGCGGAGCACGAGCGGCTCCCTGACCATGCCGTGCACGAGCAGCCGGTGTCGCGCCGGGTCGATCTCGGGCACGCCGGAATGGCTGCGCTCATAATGCGGGTCGGACGGGGTGATGGTGCCGACCAGTCTGTGCAGCGGCGTCTTGGCATTGATCGCGTCGCTCGGATCGATGTCGCGGATGCCCGGTCCTGCCTCGGGGAGGCGTGCGATGTCGACGAAGGGCGACCGCTCGCTATGGCCCGACAGGCTGTCGCCGACCCCACGCGGCGGAACGTCGGCCAGGGAGTCGGCGAGGGCGCCGCCTGAAATCGCCACGCCCGCGGCACCGATCGAAGCTGTCGCGAGCAGCCGGCGGCGCGACAGCCCCTTCGTCGCCAGACGCGATTCGCGCGTTTCGTCCATGCCATCTGCCCCGTATTCACCCCGCGAGACTGGTCTCACGTCTCCGGGGCAAAGTCAGGCTCCGCCCGGATCAAAAGCGGGCGCGGCGGGATCAATCGGGATGGCTGCGGCTACTCCATCGCGGCAGCCGCGGCAGCGACCGGAGCGGCCTGAGGCTTGCGCAGGAGCAGCGCCAGGGGAATGGCGCAAAGCGTGACGATCATCATCAGCTTGAAGTCGTCGACATAGGAGATCATAGCGGCCTGGGCGTTGACCATCAGGTCCATCTGCGACAGCGCGGTCGGATCGCCTTGCGCAGCGAGCGGCGAGACGACGTAGAGCGCCGGGTTGAACGGCGTGATGTGGGCGGCGAGCTCGGCATGGTTGATCTGCGTGTTGCGGATCAGGAACATGGTGACGACCGAGATGCCGATCGAGGAGCCGATGTTGCGCACCAGGCTGAACAGGCTGGCAGCATCGGTGCGGAAGCGCACGTCGAGGGTGGCGAAGGCCACCGTCGAAAGCGGCACGAAGACGAGGCCGAGGCCGAGCCCCTGGATGATGCCGGTGGCGACGATCCACCAGTCGTCCATCTGCGGCGAGAAGCCGGTCATGTAGTAGAGCGAGAGCGCGGTGAGCAGCAGGCCGACGACGACCAGCAGCCGCGCGTCGACCTTCTGGACGAGGCGGCCGACCAAAAGCATCGAGATCATCGTGCCGACCCCGCGCGGCGCCATGACGACGCCGGTGGTGACCGTCGGATGGTTGAACAAATGCGACAGCATGGGCGGCAGCAGCGCCAGACTGGCCAAGAGGATGATGCCGACGACGAAGATGAAGACCAGCCCGGTGACGAAGTTGCGATCGGCGAAGATCTTGGGGTCGATGAAGGTCTCGCGGCCAGTCAGCAAATGCACCGCGAAGACCCAGAAGCCGGTGATCGAAAGCGCGAGCTCGATCCAGATCTCCGGCGCGGAGAACCAGTCGATCTGCTCGCCGCGGTCGAGCATCAGCTGGAGAGCGCCGACGCCGAGCGACAGCATGGCGAAGCCGAAGAAATCGAAGCCGCGCAGCCGGCGGGCGATCGCCGGCAGGTAGGCGGCGGAGCCGAGGAAGGCGATGATGCCGACGGGCAGGTTGATGAAGAACACCCAGCGCCAGTTGAAGCTCTCGGTCAGCCAGCCGCCGAGCGTCGGGCCGATGATTGGGCCGACCATGATGCCGGCGCCCCAGAGCGCCATCGCCGAGCCGTGCCGCTCCTTGGGGTTGATGTCGAGCAGGAAGGTCTGCGACAGCGGCACGATGGCGGCGCCGAACACGCCCTGCAGGACGCGGAACATCACCATGCCTTCGAGCGACCAGGCCAGCCCGCACAGCATCGAGGTGACCGTGAAGCCGACGATCGAGGTGAGGAACAGCTGCTTGCGGCCGATGCGGTCGGCGAGCCAACCGGTGACCGGCGTCATGATGGCGGCGGCCACGATATAGGAGGTGAGCACCCAGGTGATCTGATCCTGCGAGGCGCCGAGATCGCCCATCATGGTGGGCAACGCCACGTTGGCGATCGTGGTGTCGAGCACCTGCATGACGGTCGCCAGCATGATCGAGATGGTGATCAGGCCGCGATGCGGGACGTCGGTGTGGTCGGGAATCATGGGGGTGCCGGAGATGTTCCGGAGGGGCCGCCTCGGCCGCCTCCGCTACTTGGCCTCGCCCGCGTAGGCGTGGCCGAACAGGCTGCCGAAGCCGCGCGCCACGCCGGTGTCGACGGTGACCGTGGCGCTCATGCCGGTGCGAAGCGCCCCGTCGAGCGCCGGGTCGTCGACCTTGAGCCGCACCGGGATGCGCTGGGTGACCTTGACCCAGTTGCCGGTGGCGTTCTGCGCCGGCAGCAGAGAAAACTCGGCGCCCGTGCCGGCGCCGATCGACGCCACGGTGGCCTGGAACGGGTGGCCGGGATAGGTGTCGAGGACGATCTCAGCCTTTTGACCCTCGCGCATGTGGGTGAGCTGCGTCTCCTTGAAGTTCGCCTCGACCCAGGTGTCGCCCGTCTCGACCAGCGAGAAGACCGGCGTCCCGGCGGTGACGAACTGGCCTGGCTTCAGCGACGACGCCTGCGAGACGATGCCGTCCGCCGGCGCCCGGAGCGTGGTCTGCTCCAGGTCGTAGGCAGCCTTGTCGCGGGCGGCTTGCGCCAGCAGCACCATGGGATGCCGGTCGGCCGTGATGTCGGGGTCGCCACCCAGCGCGGCGCGCGCGCTGGCGATGCCCTGCGCGGCGGCGGAGCGCTCCTCGTCGGCCTTGTCGAGGTCGCGACGGGCTTCGTCGAGATTGGCCTTGGCGTTGATGCCCTTGGCGGCGAGTTCGGTGGCGCGCTGGTTCTGGGCCTTGGCGTAGTCGAGCTCGCCGGCTGCGACGCGCTCCTGCGCGACCGCCTGGCTATAAGCGGCCCTGAGCTGCTCGACGTTGAGCCTGGCCGTCGCCAGCGAGGCGTCGGCCTGCGACAGTGCGATCTGGTACGGTTGGGGGTCGACGGCGAACAGCAGATCGCCCGCCTTGACCAGCGCGTTGTCGGCGACGGCGACCTTGACGATGCGCCCGGTCGCCTCCGTGGCGATCGACACCTTGGCCTGGCGGACATTGGCGTTGTCGGTCTCCTGGTAGCGGCCGCCGGTGACCCAGACGTAGCCGCCGCCCAGCGCGATCAACACAGGCAAGGCGGCCATCCATACGACGCGGCGGCTGACACGGCGCCGCTGCGCAGGCGCAATAACCTCCGGGACGGAGCTGCCGGCCGGGGGCGGCGCCAGCGGCGGCGCCTCCTTCACCACCTCGAGCTTGTGTTCGCCCGGATTGACCTTCGATACGGCATTCATGCTGCGGAACCTTTTGATGCTTCGACTTCACGGGCGGCCGCCGTCTCGGCGGCACCCAGGTTTTCGACGATGGTGGCAAGCCCGTGGATCGTCGCACGGCGCTCCTCGGGGGAGAGCCCGGCCATCGCCTGGTCGAACACCTCGACCGCCACGCTCTTCACCTCGCCGAAGGTCTTGCGGCTCTTCTCGGTCGGGAAAATCATCCTGACGCGACGGTCGCTGGCGTCCTGCCGGCGCTCGACCCAGCCGCCCTCTTCCATGCGATCAAGCAGGCGCGAGACGCTGATCGGCTCGATTTCGAGGAGCTCGGCAAGCCGCGCCTGCGCGACGCCCTCCTCCTTGACCAGCCGTACCATCAGCCGCCATTGCGCCGCCGACAGGCCATAGGCCGAGCCGAGGGTCTCGAAGCGGCGCCGCATCAAGCGCGCGGCGTCGTGGATCAGAAATCCCAGTCTTTCGGTGCCGTCCAATTCCATGAGCTGCATATATTGTGAGCATGCTTATCAAGCAAGGGGTGATTGACAACTTTTTTGCGTTGCAGCAAAGACTGCTCCCGGCTTCGGCGAAAAGTCGCGACCGGCGAAAAAACCCCGTCCGGGCCGCGTTGCCGACCTTGACTCGCGCGAAGGGTGCGATTATCTGCACGCCACGTTAGCACTCCTTCAGAGCGAGTGCTAACCACCGCCCGGTCCCCGGGCGAGACACAGTTCCAACTTCCCAATCGAGGTCAATAACGATGGCAAAGTCGAAATTCCGCCCGCTCCACGACCGCGTGGTCGTCCGCCGGGTCGAATCGGAGGACAAGACGAAGGGCGGCATCATCATCCCCGACACCGCCAAGGAGAAGCCGCAGGAAGGCGAGATCATCGCGGTGGGCTCCGGCGCCCGCGACGAGACCGGCAAGCTGGTGCCGCTGGACGTCAAGGCCGGCGATCGCATCCTGTTCGGCAAATGGTCTGGCACCGAGGTGAAGCTCAATGGCGAGGACCTTCTGATCATGAAGGAATCCGACATCATGGGCGTGATCGGCTGACCGGTCGCCTTTCCATACGAATCTTTCATCCGAATTTCGGACCGGTCTCGGTCCAGGAGTAAATCATGGCTGCAAAAGACGTTAAGTTTTCCCGTGACGCCCGCGAGCGCATGCTGCGCGGCGTCAACATCCTCGCCGACGCGGTGAAGGTGACGCTCGGACCGAAGGGCCGCAACGTCGTCATCGACAAGTCGTTCGGCGCCCCGCGCATCACCAAGGACGGCGTCACCGTCGCCAAGGAGATCGAGCTCGAGGACAAGTTCGAGAACATGGGCGCCCAGATGGTCCGCGAGG
>JBEVJK010000029.1:0-7109 GCA_040510195.1 Mesorhizobium sp.
CCTCGCGGACCATCTGGGCGCCCATGTTCTCGAACTTGTCCTCGAGCTCGATCTCCTTGGCGACGGTGACGCCGTCCTTGGTGATGCGCGGGGCGCCGAACGACTTGTCGATGACGACGTTGCGGCCCTTCGGCCCGAGCGTCACCTTCACCGCGTCGGCGAGGATGTTGACGCCGCGCAGCATCTTGTCGCGGGCGTCGCTGTGAAACTTCACTTCCTTCGCAGCCATGTGCTGTTCCTCCGATCTTCCTGAGCGCGTTGGGTTGGGGCGGACCTTAGGCGGCCCGACGCTGAACGGCTTGCTGCTCGAGAACGCCGAGCACGTCGGCTTCCTTCATGACCAGGCGGTCCTCGCCATCGAGGATGATCTCGGTGCCCGACCATTTGCCGAACAGGATGCGATCGCCGACCTCGACGTCGAGCGGGATCAGCTGGCCGGCCTCGTTGCGGGCTCCCGGACCGACGGCCAGCACCTCGCCTTCCTGCGGCTTCTCCTTGGCGGTGTCGGGGATGATGATGCCGCCGGCCGACTTCTCTTCGGCTTCGATGCGGCGAACCAGGATGCGGTCATGCAAGGGACGGAAGCTCATTTCTTTCCTCCTGGGGTATGCAATAGGGTTGCGCCGCCGGCCACCGTCGAGGCTCCGGGGCGGTCTTTGCGGCACCCCGTCGAGCGCCGCGTGCGCTACGATCTGGTTTGTTTCAGCGGCCGTTTCAAGAGGCCGACGGCAAAATTTTAGCACTCGTCGAGTTCGAGTGCTAAGCTTTTCTTTGAGGCCTAATAACTAGTTGATGCGCTCGTCGAGCAACCCAGAAACAAAGTCGAAAAGACCCGGGCGTCGGTCGCGACGAAGCCGTTCTGCTGCAACTATGGAAAGAACGTCGTCATAGGCACTTTCCAACTTGTGGTTGATGACGACATAGTCATACTCGATCCAATGCTCAATCTCGTCACGGGCATTCGCGAGACGCGACTCGATCACCTCTTCCTGGTCTTCGGCACGGCGCTTGAGACGGTCGCGAAGCTCCCGCATGGACGGCGGCAGGATGAAGATCGAGACGGTGTTCCCTTGCATGCGCTCCTTGAGCTGCTTGGCGCCCTGCCAATCGATGTCGAACAGCATGTCCTGGCCATCCGCCATGGCCCCTTCGACCGGCTGGCGCGGCGTGCCGTAGAAGTTGCCGTGCACCTCGGCCGATTCCAGCAAGGCATCCGTGTCGCGGAGCCGTTCGAATTCGCGCATGCTGATGAAGTGATAGTGGACGCCTTCGATCTCGCTTCCGCGCGGGGGACGCGTCGTCACGCTGACCGACATCCGGAAGCCCTTCCCTTCCTCCCGCAGCGTCCGGGCAATGGTCGACTTGCCCGCACCCGAGGGGGATGAGAGCACCAGCATGAGGCCTCGGCGGCGGATAGCAGGCGCGTCCGATGGGGCAGCCATCTCCTACTCCAGGTTCTGGACCTGCTCGCGGAACTGGTCCACCACCGCCTTCAGTTCCAGGCCGGTGGCGGTGATCGCGGCAGCGTTCGACTTGGAGCACAGAGTATTCGATTCGCGGTTGAATTCCTGCGCCAGGAAATCGAGCTTGCGGCCGATCGGGCCGCCACCGGCGATGAGGTTGCGGGCCGAGGCCACATGTGTCTTCAGCCGGTCGAGCTCCTCGCGAATGTCGGCCCGGGTGGCCAGGAACGCAGCCTCCTGGTAGAGCCGCTGCTCGTCGAGCCCGGCGCCAGCGTCGGTGAGCAGGCGCACCTGCTCGGCAAGCCTTTCGCGCACCGCCGCCGGCTCCCGCGACGGGTCCGCCTCGGCGCGGCCGGTGAGCAACTCGATGGTGTCGAGATGGCCGAGGAGGAGCGCGCCGAGCGCCTCGCCCTCGGCGTTCCGGGCGGCTTCCAGCCCGGCGAGCGCCTCGTCGAGCGCCGCCAGGATGGCCTGGTCGTTCGCCTGGCGGGTTTCCTCGTCCTCGACGGGCTCCGGCATGTCGAGGACGCCGCGCAGGGCCAAAAGGCCGTCGGCGCTGGCGGGAGTCACCCCGAACTGCTCCTGGAGGCGTCTGGCGAGGCCGGCGAGGTCCTTGAGGAACTCCTCGTTGACGACCGGCTGGATCTGCAGGCCGGTCCTGGAAACCGAGAGGGCGGCCTGGAAATTGCCGCGCGCGAAGCGCTTCTGGATCGCCTGGCGCGCCGGGCCCTCGAGACGCTCGAAGCCCGGGGGCAGCCTCAGCCGCGTCTCGAGGCTCTTGCCGTTGACCGACTTGACCTCCCATGCGACCGCCATCCCCGCCCGATCGGCGGCGGTGCGCGCAAAGCCGGTCATGCTCTGCAAGGCCATCGTCCAGCCCCTCCCCGTTCGGTTGCCGCGGCCTATTGCGCGGCTGGTTCTTCCGGCGCTGCCGGTGCCGGCGCCGCCGGTTCGCTGCCGGTGGCCTCGGCGCCGGCCTTCGACGCCTCGTCGGCCTGCTTCTTCTCGAAGGCGCGGTAGCGGGCCACGTTGGCGTTGTGCTCTTCGAGCGTCGCTGCGAAGACGTGGCCGCCGCTGCCGTCGGCGACGAAGTAGAGATCGTCGGTCTGGGACGGGTTGGCCACGGCCTCCAGTGCCGCGCGCCCCGGATTGGCGATCGGCGTCGGCGGCAACCCGCTGATGACATAGGTGTTGTACGGCGTCGGCTTGTCGATGTCGGACTGCAGGATCGGCCGGTCGGAAGGCTTTCCCTTGCCGCCGAACAGGCCGTAGATGATGGTCGGGTCGGACTGCAGCCGCATCCCCTTGTTCAGCCGGTTGATGAAGACCGCGGCGACCCGCGAACGCTCGTCGCTGCGCCCGGTCTCCTTCTCGACGATCGAGGCGAGCGTCACGAACTCGTCGACGGTGGCGATGGGCAGCTGCGGGTTGCGGCGCTGCCAGACCTCGTCGACCAGCTTCTTCTGGTCGGCGACCATCTTGTCCACCACCGCGGCGCGCGGCGTGCCACGGGTGAAGCGCTGGGTGTCGGCGGCCAGCATTCCCTCCGGTGGCCTCTCGGCCGGCATGTCCCCCGACAGCGCGTCGTTCTCGGCGATGCGCTGCCAGGCCTGCTCGACCGTCAGGCCCTCCGGGACGGTCAGCGAGTAGAGGATCGCCTTGCCGCTCCTCAGCGTCTCCATGATGTCGTGCATCGAGGCGCCGGCCTTGATCTCGTATTCGCCCGCCTTCAGTTGCGCATTGTTGCCGTAGGCGCGTACGCCGACCTGGAAGATGCGGGCATCGCTGATCAGGCCGCGCCGTTCGAGCTGTTCGGCGATCTCGGCGACGCCGGTGCTCGGCTTGACCAGGAAGGTCTCGTTGGTGCCGGACGGTCCGGGGGCATCGAAGGCGCGCTTGCCGAAATAGAGCGTCACCGCCGCGCCCAGCGTCACCAGCACGATCGCCGACATCAGGAAGTTGAGGAACACGACGAACTGGTTGCGCGACTGCCTGGAGCGGCGCGACCGGGGTGGTGGCGGCGTGCCGGCCTCCGGGCGCAAGGCCTCGCTCGCCGATTTGGGCACGATCGGGCTCGGCGGTGTCCTGCGGCGGCCGAATTCGCCAGGGTTAGCCGGATCTGTCGTCATCTCTGACCGCACCTTTTCTCCCGATCCCGTTTCGCCCCGTCGTTACCGCCCAAAATGGCAGATTTCGCGGCAGTCAGGCCTCATAGCGCTGGAAGACCAGCGAAGCGTTCGTGCCGCCGAAGCCGAAGGAGTTGGACAGCGCGACGTCGATCGGCCGCTTGCGGGCCTCGTGGGGGACGAGGTCGAGCGCGGTCTCCACTGCCGGGTTGTCGAGATTGATCGTCGGCGGCGCGACATTGTCGCGGATCGCCAGGATGGAGAAGATGGCCTCGGCGGCGCCCGCGGCGCCCAGCAAATGGCCGATCGCCGACTTGGTCGACGACATCGAAATCTTCGAGGCGGCATTGCCGACCAGCCGCTCGACGGCGGCAAGCTCGATCGTGTCGGCCATGGTCGACGTGCCGTGGGCGTTGATGTAGTCGACGTCGGCCGGGCTCAGCCCAGCCCGCTTCAGAGCGGCTGTCATGCAGCGGAAGGCGCCGTCGCCGTCCTCGGCCGGGGCAGTGATGTGGTGGGCATCGCCGGTCAGCCCGTAGCCGGTCAGCTCGGCATGGATCTTGGCGCCGCGCGCCTTTGCATGCTCCAGCGCCTCGAGCACCAGCACGCCGGCACCCTCGCCCATGACGAAGCCGTCGCGGTCGCGGTCCCAGGGGCGGGAGGCCTGCTCGGGCGCATCGTTTCGGTCGGTCGACAGCGCCTTGCAGGCGGCGAAGCCTGCCATCGACAGGCGCGTCACCGGCGATTCCGCGCCGCCGGCCAGCATCACGTCGGCGTCCCCGAACTGAATCAGCCGCGCCGCGTCGCCGATCGCATGGGCGCCCGTGGAACAGGCCGTCACCACCGCGTGGTTCGGTCCCTTGAGGCCGTGGCGGATCGACACTTGGCCCGATACCAGATTGATGATGTTGCCGGGAATGAAGAAGGGGCTGATGCGGCGGGGGCCGCGATCCTTGAGGATCAGGGCGTTCTCGGCAATGCCCTCGATGCCGCCGATGCCGGAGCCGATCATGACGCCGGTGGCGTTTCTCTCCTCGTCGGTCGCCGGCTGCCAGCCGGAGTCGGCCAACGCCTCGTCGGCGGCGGTGATCCCGTAAAGGATGAAGTCGCTGATTTTGCGGAGCTCCTTGGGCTCCAGCACCGCCTCAGGGTTGAACGTCGCCGCGCTGCCGTCGCCGCGCGGGATGACATGGGCGATCTTGCAGGGAAGGTCCTCGACCTCGAACTCGGTGATGCGCCGGGCGGCGCTCCTGCCTGAGAGGATGGACTTCCAGCCGTGCTCGACACCCACCCCGAAAGGAGAAAGTAGCCCCATGCCGGTGACGACGACACGCCTCATGCCAGGGTCCCGATTGGCGAAGGGCGAGGCGCGGGCGTCAGGCCGACGCCTTGTCGATGTACTTGACCGCGTCGCCGACGGTGAGGATGGTCTCGGCCGCATCGTCGGGAATCTCGACCCCGAACTCCTCCTCGAAAGCCATCACGAGCTCGACCGTGTCCAGGCTGTCGGCGCCGAGGTCGTCGATGAAGCTTGCCGCTTCCGTAACCTTATCGGCCTCCACGCCAAGATGTTCGACAACGATTTTCTTGACGCGTTCTGCGGTATCGCTCATTGGGAAACCTCGTCTTCGTTATTCGTCTTCGTTAGCGGGCCGTCTGCCGCTTATCAAGCTGAAAGATATTCCGCCTCCGCGGAAGGCGCCCCCCAGGGTGATTTGCCCCCGAATACACCGGCTTGCGGGCCGCATTACACGAAAATCGGCCGCCGTCCAAGGCGAAAACGGCGCCGCTCGGGACGGCGCCGGGAACCACTCAGATCATTGCCATGCCGCCGTTCACGTGAATGGTCTGACCAGTCACGTAGCCGGCTTCGTCGGAGGCCAGATAGGCGACGGCCGAGGCCACCTCGGCGCCGTTGCCCATTCGCTTCATGGGGATGGCGGCCATGATGGCGTCCTTCTGCTTGTCGTTCAGCTTGCCGGTCATGGCCGATTCGATGAAGCCAGGGGCCACGCAATTGACGGTCACGTTGCGGCTGGCGATCTCCTGGGCGAGCGATTTCGAGAAGCCGATCATGCCGGCCTTCGAGGCGCAATAAATGGCCTGGCCAGGATTGCCCATGACGCCGACCACCGAGGTGATGTTGACGATTCGGCCGAAGCGGCGGCGCATCATGGGATGCGTCAGCTCGCGCGTCAGGCGGAACACGGCGGTCAGGTTGACTTCGAGCACGGCGTCCCAATCGGCATCGGACATGCGCACGAACAGGCCGTCGCGGGTGATGCCTGCATTGTTGACCAGGATGTCGACCCCTTCCAGCTCGCTCTCCGCCTTGCGGCCGAGCTCGGCGACGGCGGCCCGGTCCGCCAGATCCGCCGGGAACAGCTTCGTGCGCGCGCCGAGCTCGGCCGCCAGAGTCTCGAGGCGCTCGACGCGCGTGCCGTGGAGGCCGACGACCGCGCCCTGGCGGTGCAGAATGCGGGCGATCGCCTCGCCGATGCCGCCCGAGGCGCCGGTGACGAGGGCCTTGCGGCCGCTGAGATCGAACATCGCTTCCTCCCTTCAGGGCCCGGATCGGCCGCTCACGCCAGCGTCGCCAACGCCTGTTCGACGTCGGCAGGCGTGCCGACGGCCTGCGCGGCGAGCTCCTTGTCGATGCGTCGCGCCAGTCCGGTGAGCACCTTGCCGGCCCCGAGCTCGACCAGGGTGGTGACGCCGTTGGCGGCGAAGAACTCCACCGTCTCGCGCCAGCGGACCCGTCCGGTGACCTGCTCGACCAGCCGCGCCGCGATCTCCGCAGGGTCGGTCAGCGGCGCCACGGCCACGTTGGAGACCACCGGCACGGCAGGTGCGCGAAGCGCCACGCCGGCGAGCGCGCTGCGCATCGCTTCGGCCGCCGGCGCCATCAGCGCCGAATGGAAAGGCGCCGACACCGGCAGCATGATCGCTCGCTTGGCGCCCTTGTCTATACATATTCGGGCGGCAGCCTCGACGCCTTCCCTGGCGCCCGAGACGACCAGCTGGCCGCCGCCATTGTCGTTGGCGATCTGGCAGGCGGCGGTGGCTGCGGCCTCCGTGCAGGCTTCCTCCACGGCGGCGGCGTCGAGGCCGAGGATGGCCGCCATGGCGCCCTCGCCGACCGGCACGGCGTGCTGCATGGCGTTGCCGCGCAGGCGCAGCAGGCGCGCGGCGTCGGCGAGCGAGAGAGAGCCGGCGGCGGCGAGCGCCGACTACTCGCCGAGCGAGTGGCCGGCGACGTAAGCCACCTTGTGCGGCAGGCTGAAGCCGCGCGATTCGAGCGCCTTGAGCGCCGCGATGGACACCGCCATCAGCGCCGGCTGGGCGTTTGCGGTGAGGGTCAGCATGTCCTCGTCGCCTTGCCAAATCAGCGCGGAAAGCTTCTCGCCGAGCGCCTCGTCGACCTCCTCGAACACGGCACGGGAGGCGGGGAAGGCATCCGCCAGGTCCTTGCCCATGCCGACCGCCTGGCTGCCCTGGCCGGGGAAGGTGAATGCAATCG
>JBEVJK010000030.1:0-35072 GCA_040510195.1 Mesorhizobium sp.
TCTCGACCATGGAGAGGGTGAAGCTCTTGATGCCGAAGCCGTAGTTGCCGATGTTGCGCAGCATGACCTTGAGCAGCCGGTCGGGCAACTCCTTGGGGTCGGCATAGTCCTTCAGCAGCTCCAGGAAATACGCCTGGGTCGTCTGGTAGAACTGCTCGTTCTGCCACAGCGTGTCGTCGGCATCGAAGCCGATCGTCGTGAGGCGCTGGGACGGCATGGCGATTCCTCCTGGCGGACGTTCTGCCCCTACCCGCGTCCCATTTCAACGGCCTGGATATAGTGCCCGCCGCCACCGACACAAAGTCGTGATTGGTGGACGAATAGGGGCGGTCCTAGCGTTCCCATGGGGCGGAGATCGGGCAAATCGAGAGGAGAAGTTCATGCGGAAACCGCTCATTCTATCGGCAGCAGCAGTCGTCCTGGCGCTTGGCGCAGCGCATGCCCAGGACACATCGATGAGCTTCTTCGTCACCAGCGTGGGGCTCGGCAAGGGCGCCAAGCTCGGTGGGCTCGACGGCGCAGATGCACATTGCGCCTCGCTCGCGGAAACCGCCGGCGTGACCGGCAAGACCTGGCACGCCTATCTTTCGACCAGCACGGTCGACGCCAGGGACCGCATCGGCTCCGGCCCATGGTTCAACGCCAAGGGCGAAAAAATCGCCGACGACGTCGCCTCGCTGCACAGCGACGCCAACACGATCAGCAAGCAGACGGCGGTGGACGAGAAGGGCAAGGTCGTGAACGGCCGCGGCGACGAGCCGAATCGACACGACATCCTGACCGGCTCGATGCCCGACGGCACGGCGGCGCCCGACACCTGCGAGAACTGGACCGCCGACGGCGCCGGCAAGGCGATGGTGGGCCATCACGACCGCACGGGGCTCGACGACAGCGCGGCGGCGAAATCGTGGAACTCCTCGCATCCGTCGCGCGGCTGCAGCCAGGCCGACCTGCGCAAGAGCGGCGGCGACGGCCTGCTCTATTGCTTCGCGGCCGAATAGGCCCTTCACCTGGCCCCACGTTCCGACGGCGGTGGCAGAGCACCGCCGCCGGGCTGCTGGCATAGCCTGGGCAAGCCGCCGCCAGCCGACGCGCGGCCATCTCCAACCTCGTCCGGGCGCCATGGCCGACACCGCCGTCCTCGACACAAGCGACCGCGTGTTCGCCGGCATCCTCCTCACCAGCCTCGCCTATCTCCTGTTTTCCGTGCAGGACGCCTCGATCAAGCTCTTGGTCACCAGCTACACGGTCTGGCAGATCCTGTTCTTCCGCAGCGTGGCGGTGTTGGCCGGCTCGGCGCTCGTCGGCGGGCCGCAGCTGTTCGCGGAGGCCGCCCGCTCGCCGATCGTCAAGGCAATGTTCCTGCGTTCGGCGATCATCCTGGGCGCCTGGCTCTGCTACTACACGGCGATCGCCCATCTGCAGCTGGCCGAGATCACCACCATCTATTTCGCAGCGCCGGTCATCGTCACCTTGCTCTCCATCCCGCTGCTCGGCGAGAAGGTGCCGCCGGTGCGCTGGGCGGCGGTGCTCATCGGCTTCGTCGGGGTCTTCGTCGCCTGCGATCCGGCAAGTCTCGGCTTCTCGGTGCCGGTGGCGCTGGTGCTCGCCGCCGCCTTCCTGTGGGCGCTTTCCATCGTGCTCTTGAGGAAGATCGCGCTCCAGGAGCGCACGATGATCCAGCTCGTGCTCAACAACGCCTTCTTCCTGGCCATCGCTGGCGTGCCGCTGCTGTGGCTGTGGCAGACGCCGAGCGGTGCCGAATTCGTGCTCCTGGGCGGCGTCGGCGCCCTGGGCGGGCTGGCGCAGGCCTGCCTCTTCGAGGGCATGAAGCGGGCGCCGGTGTCGGTGATCGCACCGTTCGAATACACCTCCCTGGTGTGGTCCTTCCTGCTCGGCGCCCTCATCTGGGGCGATGTCCCGCGCGGCGCGGTGTTCCTTGGCGCGGCGCTGATCGTCGCCGCCGGGCTGATCATCATCGCCAGCGAGCAGCTCAAGCGCCGTCCGCCGCCTGCCGATTGACCTTGGCGGCGCTTCCGCTACCTTGCTCGCCAAGCGCCCGCCGAGAGGTGCTGAAACACGGCGATCGGGAGGTGCGGCATGATCCTTACCGGTGCAATGCTCCTGGCTGTCGTCGCGGCGATCGTGGTCGTCGGCGTCGTGCTCAAGGCGCAACTGGGGCTCAGCCTGGCCCAGGGCGTGCTCTATGCGCCGCTAAAGCTCATCTGGCGGGTCGACGACCGCAACATCGGCATCGCCCGTGATGCGCCGGCGCCCGTGATCTATGCCGTGGCCCATCAGTCGAGGCTCGATCCGGCGCTGATGCTGTCGCTTCTGCCGGAGCAGACCTTGCATATCCTCGACGAGGACTCGGCGCGATCGATCTGGCTGGAACCCTATCGCGAAATGGCGCGCACCATCGCCTTCAACGCCGAGCACGTGTTCGTCAGCCGCCGCCTGGTGCGCCATCTCCGGGGCAAGGGAAGGCTGGCCGTCTACTTTCCCGACGCTGTCGAGCCCGACACCAAGGCGTTTCGCCTCTACCGGGCCGTGGCGCGGATCGCCGTCAAGGCGGATGCGCGCATCGTGCCGGTCGTCGTCGGCGGCGCGCGCAACCTGCCGATGTCGCTGACGGCGGAGGGACAGGCGCCGCGACGCTGGCTGGAGCCGCTCAGCCTCGGGATCCTGGACCCGCTGACGCTCGGCGAGCTGGTGGACCGCGCCGGGCGCCAATGGTCGACCGCCGCGATGGCGCTGTTCGATCGCATCGCCGAGGCGCGGGTTGCGGCAACCGACCCGACGCGCACGCTGTTCACCGCAATACGCGACGCGGCTCTCCGCTTCGGGCCGGAGCGCGACATCGTCGAGGATGTGATCGCCGGGAAGATGAGCTACCGGCGGCTGCTCATCGCGGCCAGGGTGCTAGGCCGCCGCTTCGCCGCGATGGACCAGCCGGGCGAGGCGATCGGGTTGATGCTGCCCAACGCCAACGGCGTCGCCATCGCCTTCCTGGCGCTGCAGTCGGCGGGCCGCGTCGCGGCGATGATCAACTACACGGCGGGACCGGCCAACGTGGCGGCTGCGGTGCGCCTGGCCACCATGCGCACGGTGATCTCGTCGCGGGCCTTCGTCGAGAAGGCCGATCTCGGCGAGGTCGTCGAGGCGATCGGCGAGGCCGGCGCCCGGATCGTCTGGATGGAGGATCTCCGCGACAGCATCACGCTGGCGGAGAAGGCGCTGGGGGCGCTCACCTGGCAGTGGCCGATGGTGCGGCGGGAGGCAAACCAGCCGGCCGTGCTGCTCTTCACGTCGGGCTCGGAGGGCCTGCCCAAAGGGGTCGTGCTGTCTCACCGCAACATCCTCGCCAATGCCCTGCAGGCCGAGGCGCGGTTGACGCTGACGCCGCAAGACAAGCTTCTCAACGTGCTCCCGGTGTTCCATTCGTTCGGGCTCACGGCGGGCACGGTGCTGCCGCTGCTGATCGGGGTCAGGCTGTTCCTCTACCCGTCGCCGCTGCACTACAAGCTGATCCCGGAGGTCGCCGCCAAGGCCAAGCCCACCATCCTGGTCGGCACCGACACCTTCCTCAACGGCTATGCACGGACGGCCAAGGACAGCGATTTCCAGAGCCTGCGCCTTGTCGTGGCCGGCGCCGAGGCGGTGAAGGCCGAGACGCGGCGGATCTGGCGCGAGCGCTTCGGCGCCGAGATCGTGGAGGGCTTCGGCATGACCGAGGCCGCGCCGGTGGTGGCGGTCAACACGGCGATCCACGGGCGCGACGGCACGGTGGGTCGGCTGTTGCCCGGCATGCGCTTGAAGCTAGAGCCGGTCGACGGCATATCCGACGGCGGGCGCCTCTTTCTGTCGGGCCCCAACGTGATGCTCGGCTATATGAGCCCCGACCGTCCAGGCGAGCTGCAGGCGCCTGCCGACGGCTGGCACGACACCGGCGACATCGTATCGGTCGACCGCGAGGGGTTCATCGCCATTCGCGGCCGGGCCAAGCGGTTCGCCAAGATCGGCGGCGAGATGGTGTCGCTCGGTGCGGTCGAGATGCTGGTGCAGGCGCTGTGGCCAGAAGAGCATCATGCGGCCGTCGCCGTTCCCGACAAGCGAAAGGGCGAACGAATCATCCTGGTCACCACGGCGGAGCAGGCCGACGCCAAGGCGCTGCGCCAATTCGGCAAGAAGTCGGGCGCCAACGAACTGATGGTGCCGGACGGTATCGTCAAGGTCGATTCAATGCCGCTGCTGGGGTCGGGCAAGACCGACTACGCGGCGGCTCGCCGGATCGCGCTGGAGAAGCTCGGGCTCGACGCCGCCGCCTGATCTCGGATCAGTCCTCAAGACGGCCTTCATCCGCCGGAGCAGCGGGCTCGGCTTCGGCCTGCCTGGCGCGTCGGGCATAGGCGGCTGCGCTCGCCGGCAGGAAGGCCAGGTAGGCGAGCGCCGACACCGACATGGTCTGCCAGGTGTAGGTGGCGAGCAGCAGCACGTAAAAGACCACGCCGAGCAGCAGCGGCATCACGCGGTCGCCGGGGATTGGGGCGCCGAAGGCCTTGCCGGAATGGACGGGCAGGCGGCTCACCATCAGAAGCGCCACGACAATTGTGAAGAAGGCGCTGATAAAGGCCGTGAGCACGGTCAGCGGCAGGCCGATGAAACCCAGATAGACCGGCAGCATGACGACCACGGCGCCAGCCGGCGCCGGCACGCCGACGAAATAGTCGGCCTGCCAGACCGGCCGCTCGGTGTCCTCGTCGAGCACGTTGAAGCGGGCGAGCCTCAGCCCGCAGGCGATGGCGAAGAGCAGCGCCGCAATCCAGCCGATCGAGCCCGCCCTGTCGAGCAGATAGGCGTAGAGGACCAGCGCCGGGGCGACGCCGAAGTTTACGATGTCGGCGAGCGAATCCATTTGGGCGCCGAACTTGGTCTGCGCCTTCAGGCGGCGGGCGATGCGGCCGTCCACCCCGTCCAGGAAGGCGGCGAACAGCACCATCGCCACCGCGATCTCGAAGCGGTGCTCGAAGGCGAGCCGGATACCCGAAAGGCCGGCGCAGATGGCCAAAACGGTGATCAGGTTGGGGATCAGCATGCGCAGCGGAATCTCGCGGATGCGCGGGCCGCCCCTGCCGTGCGGTTCGAAGCGATGGAAAAACCCGGCCATCGGAGCCCACGCAGCCTAGGAGATGCGGACCAGCGGCGTCGCCGCGCTGCCGCCGAACTCGGCGATCACGGTCTCGCCGCCGACGGCCAGCTGGCCGACGGCGACGCGCGGCGTTGCCTGCGCCGGCAGGAAGACGTCGACGCGCGAGCCGAAGCGGATCAGGCCGAAGCGCTCCCCTGCCCCGATGCTGTCCTCCGGCTTGACCCAGCAGACGATGCGCCGTGCCACCAAGCCTGCCACCTGCACGGCGGCGACGGTCCCGTTGGGGCTCTCGATCAACAGGCCGTTGCGCTCGTTCTCGGTGCTGGCCTTGTCGAGCTCGGCGTTGACGAACTTGCCCGGCCGGTGTTCCACCCGCCGGATCCGGCCGCGCACAGGGGCGCGGTTCACGTGACAGGAAAAGACGTTCAAGAACACCGAGATGCGGGTCAGTTCCTCATTGCCGAGGCCGAGCTCGCGCGGCGGCAATGCCGGCCCGACCGAGGAGACGACGCCATCGGCCGGGCTGATCACGAACCGATCGTCGATCGGCGTCACCCGTTCGGGATCGCGAAAGAAATAGGCGCACCAGGCGGTCAGGATCAGGCCGATCCAGAACAGGAAGCCGGAAAACAGGCCGAGCACCAGGGTCACCGCCGCGAAGCCGGCGATGAAAGGCCAGCCTTCGCGATGGATCGGCACGAAGACGTTGCGGACCGTGTCGACGATGCTCATCGCACTTTTGGCTCCCAGTTTCACGCAAGGCGCTGATTAACGGATATGGACCGGCCCCGCAACGCGCGCCGCGCCGGTGGCGCCTGGCGGCCGCTCACGCGTCCTGCCGCCGCTTGCGCACCACGACCCCCAGCGCGTCGTCTTCCCGGGCCTTGCGCAGACGCTCCTCCGCCTCGGTCGCCTCGCGCTGACGGTCCCACATCTCGGCATAGAGGCCGCGCTCGGCCAGCAGGGCGGCATGTTTGCCGCGCTCGGCGATGAGGCCGTCCTGCAGCACGATGATCTCGTCGGCGCCGATGACGGTCGACAGGCGATGGGCGATGACGATGGTCGTGCGGCCCCGGCTCACCAGGTCGAGAGCGGCCTGGATCTCCTGCTCCGTGCGGGTGTCGAGCGCCGAGGTGGCTTCGTCGAGCATCAGGATCGCCGGCGCTTTGAGGATGGTGCGGGCGATGGCCACCCGCTGCTTCTCGCCGCCCGACAGCTTAAGGCCGCGCTCGCCCACCATGGTACGGTAGCCGGCCGGCAGAGACTCGATGAAGCCGCCGATCTGCGCGAGCGACGCCGCCTTGCTGATGTCCTCCTCGGCGGCGTCGGGCCGGCCGTAGCGGATGTTGTAGAGGATCGTGTCGTTGAACAGCACCGTGTCCTGCGGCACCATGCCTATGGCGGCGCGCAGGCTGTCCTGGGTGACGTCGCGGATGTCCTGTCCGTCGATGCGGATCGAGCCTTGCTGAATGTCGTAGAAGCGGAAGAGCAGCCGGGAGATGGTCGACTTTCCGGCCCCCGACGGTCCGACGATCGCCACCGTCCGCCCGGCCGGCGCGGTGAAGCTGATCCCCTTCAGGATCGGACGTTCCGGATCGTAGGCGAAGTGCACGTCGCGGAACTCCACCTCCCCCTCGACCACGTCCAGCGGCCGAGCCCCCGGCCGGTCGACCACCTCCTGCGGCACGTCCAAAAGGTCGAACATCTGCTCGATGTCGGTCAGGCCCTGGCGGATCTCGCGGTAGATGAAGCCGATGAAGTTGAGCGGCACCGAGAGCTGCATGAGCATGGCGTTGATGAAGACGAAGTCGCCGACCGTCTGCGTGCCGGCCATGACCTCGCGCGCCGACATCCACATGGCGACCGTCATGCCGACGCCGAAGATGAGCCCCTGTCCGAAGTTCAGCCAGCCGAGCGACGTCCAGGTCTTGGTCGCCGCCACTTCGTAGCGCGCCATGGAGCGGTCGAAGCGCTCGGCCTCCATTCCTTCGTTGCTGAAATATTTCACGGTCTCGTAGTTCAGCAGCGAATCGACGGCCTTGGTGTTGGCGTCGGTGTCGCTGTCGTTCATCTCGCGCCTTATCGAGATGCGCCAGTCGCTGGCCCGAACCGTGAACAAAGTGTAGACCAGGACCGTCGCTGCCACCAACAGGACATAGCTCCAGCCGTAGGCGAAGGCGAAAATCGCCGCGGTCAGGGCGAATTCGAGGATGGTGGGAAGCGTGTTCAGGATGGTGAAGCGGACGATCGTCTCGATGCCCTTGGTGCCGCGCTCGATGATCCTCGAAAGCCCGCCGGTGCGACGCTCCAGGTGGAAGCGCAGCGACAGGTCGTGGAGGTGGACGAAGGTGCGGTAGGCGAGCTGGCGCACCGCATATTGCCCGACACGCGCGAACAGGGCGTCGCGAAGCTGATTCAGACCCCATTGCACGACGCGCATCACGTTGTAGGCGAGCACCAGCATGGTCGGTGCCAGCAAGAAGGCCGGCAAGGGCGGCGGCGTCCCCGCGTCGTGCGCCAGCGCATCGGTCGCCCATTTGAAGAAATAGGGCACCGCCACGAGCGTCAGCTTGGCGAACACCAGGAAGAAGGTCGCCCAGACCACGCGCAGCTTCAGGTCCGGCCGCTCCGCCGGCCACATATAGGGCCAGAGATTGCGCAGGGTCTTGAGCGTCGAGCCGGATTCGGCGGATACGGTCTTGGCGGCCAAATGCTTCCTGTTCTGCCTGTCCGCGTCAGAGCGGCGTCTTGGGCAGCACCTTTCCGTCCGGCCCGGCGCCGTCGGCACTCTTGCCGTCGGCAGGGGCGGCCTGTTCCTTCACCGCCGTCATGTCGGCCGGTTCGCCCTCGGGAGTCCTGCCCGGCACGTTGAACACCTGGCCGGGCCAGATGCGGTCGGGATCGCTGATCTGATCCTGGTTGGCGAGGTAGATCGTCGAATAGCGGACGCCGCGCCCGTAGACGCGCCGCGAGATGCGCCACAGCGTGTCGCCGCGGCGAATGATGACTGACCCGTCCACGTGCTGCAGCTTGGCCTGCGGCTCGGCGGCGACGTCTCCGGCCGGCGCTTCGCCGGCGGCGACGGCCGCTCCGCCCTCGCTCGGCGCGGCGTTGCCGGAGGCCTCGGGGGCCGATGTGCCGGCGCCGGACGCCGCCGCGCCCGGCTCGGCAGCCGGGGGTTCGCCGGCGGCCGGAGGCGTTTCGGGGGCGGCGGGAACCGCCTCGGGCGCGACGGCCGCCAATGCCTCGCCCGGCTCGCGCTCGAAGGGCACGGCCGCGCGGGCGATCACCTTGGCGCCGTCGGCGTCCAGCGCATCGGCGCGGATGATGTAGTCGCCGACCGGGAGCTCGCGCTCGGTCTCGATCAGGAAGCGGCCGCCCGGTGCGGCCTGCGCCTCGCCGAGCAGGATGTCGTTGGCATAGACGCGGACGCGACGGCCGGGCTCGGCAGCGCCGGCAACGAAGACCTTGCGGCCCTCGATCTCGACGGCATCGACCGTCACTCCGGCCGCCTGCACCGGCGGCTTTTCCGCTCCGCCGGCCTTTGCGGGCTCGGACGGCGCCTGTGCGATGGGCGCCTCCGGCAGCTGCGCGGCGGCCGGCTCGGCCGCCGGTTCGGCCGGCTTGGCGTCGACCTTGGGCGCCACCTTCTGTGCCGCCGGCACGGTGATCAGCTTGCTGGGCTCGCCCGGCCGCTCGACCAGCGCAAGCACTTGCCCGTCGGGGGTTTCGGGGATCGAGACCACTGCCGTCTCCGGCGAGGTCGCCACCACCTTGTCCTCGGTGGTCGAGCGCAGGACGAGCTCGTGGCCGCCAGGCTTCAGCGGCTCGTCGAGAACGATGGCGAAATCGCCGCCGTCGCCGACCTTGGTCGAGCCCACCACGTCTGATCCGGCGACGATCTCGACCGTCGATTTCGGGGCGGCCTTGCCGGCCACGACGATGGAGCCGTCAGGCTCGACGCGCACGATGTCGAAAGACGGCGCAAGCACCTGGGGCTCGGCGGCGGGCGCCTGCGCGGGCTTGGCTTCGGGTTCGGCGGGAACGGCAGGGCTTGCCGGAGCCGCCGGCTCGGCTGCTTCGGGCAGCGGAACGCTGCCGTCAGGCGCCTTGGCGGTCTCGCCGACGCGCGCCTGCTTGGGGGCCGCTGCCGGATCGGCCAGCGTGGCGACAGCGACCTTGTCGCCCTCGGCCGCCGCCAGATAGGGATCCAGCGCACCGGAAACATAAGCCGTGGCCACTGCCGCACCCGCCCCACAGGTGACGAACAGAAAAGCCTTCAATGGGTTGATCACCATCCTATTTCCCAGTCCCCCTTAGCCGCCTAAGCCCCCTCTAGCCTGTTTTCCCAAGACCGACAAGAAAAACGCCTCGCAGGTCTTGACCTTCACCCCACCCCGTCATCAATCACGCGAATGGATCAGATTCGCTCCATTTGCGTCTACTGCGGCTCGTCACCCGGTCGCGGCGGCAACTACATGAGTGCCGGAGCCGCACTCGGACGGGCGATCGCCAGGGCCGGCCTGAGGCTCGTCTACGGCGGCGGCACCAGGGGAATCATGGGTGCTGTCGCCGCTGCGACGGCCGAAGGCGGCGGCCACGTCACAGGTATCATACCGCGATTCCTGATGAACCGTGAGGCAACCGAAAGTGGGCTGGGCGCACTCGACGAACTCATCGTTACGGATGACATGCACCAGCGCAAACATACCATGTTCGAGAAATCCGACGCCTTTGTGGCGCTGCCTGGCGGTATCGGGACGGTCGAGGAGATCGTCGAGATCATGACCTGGGCGCAGCTAGGCCATCATTCCAAGCCCGTCGTGTTCTGCAACATCGACGGTTTCTGGGACCCGATGGTGGCGCTGCTGGACCATATGGCGGCCGAAGGATTCATCCACACCGCCCACCTTGTGAGGCCGCTGGTGGTCGCGACGCCCGAAGAAGCCGTTCAGGCCGTGCTTTCGGCCGGCAGGGCCTCGGAAGGGGATGCCGCCATCATCGGGCGGATGTAGGGCCCGTTGCCGCCTTCAGCATCGACCAGGAATAGATCGCCAGTGCAGCCCAGATGAGCGCGAAGGCGACTGCACGCTCGTTGCTGAAGGGCTCGCGGAAGATGAACACCGCAATGACGAAGATCATGGTCGGCGCGATGTACTGCATGATGCCGATGGTGGAGAGGCGCAACAGCTTGGCGCCGTTGGCAAAGAGGATGAGCGGCACGGCCGTGACGACGCCGCAGCCCAGAAGCAGCCAGAGATCGGCCATGCCCGTCTTGCCGAAATGGCTGGCGCCGCTCGCCTGCAGCCAGCCGATATAGGCGAGCGCCGGGACGCTCAGGAGCAGGACCTCCAGGAAGAAACCCTGTGCCGGCCCGATCGGCAGCGTCTTCTTGAAAAGGGCGTAGAAGCCCCAAGAGAGCGCCAGTGCGATCGACACCCAAGGCAGGCCGCCGCTTTCCCAGGTCAGGATGGCGACCGCCGCAAGGGCGAGCGCGATCGCCACGACCTGCGCGCGGGTCAGCTTTTCGCCCAGCACGACGGCGCCCAGGAACACGCTGAACAGCGGGTTGATGTAGTAGCCGAGCGCCGTCTCCAGAGCCCGGCCGGCGCCGATTGCCCAGACGTAGATGCCCCAATTGACGGTGATGAGGGCAGCCGTCAGAGCGCCCATGGCAAGCGTGCGCGGCGTCTTCAGCGCCTGCTTGATGTCGGCCGTGCGGCCGAGCCAGAGCAGCAGCAAGGCGGCGATGGGCACCGACCAGACGATGCGGTGCGCCACCACCTCGACGGCCGGGATATGGCCGACCGCCTTCATGTAGAAGGGCAGAAAGCCCCACAGCAGATAGGCCGACAGCGCGAACAGGAAACCGCGCGTGGCGTCGCCGTCGGAGGTGGCGGTGGGGGAGGAAGCGGCAGTCGACATTGCGGAGTATAGGGGGCGCGATGCGGCCCGGCGCCATTTCAATCTGCTGATGGCTCGGCGAAATTTGCTTGATGGATCAACCTGGAAAGGCTCGCGCGGCGAGTCTAAGCCGTCCCGTAAGGCGCTGATCTCAAAGCTTATTCGGCAGCAACCAGTCCGGCCAGATCGCGGTTCTTCATCAGCTTGTAGACGATCGAGTCCATCAAGGCCTGGAACGAGGCGTCGATGATGTTGTCGGAAACACCGACTGTCCACCAGCGGGCGCCGGAGGCGTCGTGCGATTCGATCAGCACGCGGGTGATCGCCTCGGTGCCGCCGTTGAGGATGCGCACCTTGTAGTCGACCAGCTCGAGGTCGCCGATCTCCGCCTGGTATTTGCCGAGATCCTTGCGCAGCGCGATGTCGAGCGCGTTGACCGGGCCGTGGCCTTCCGAGACCGACATCTTCTCCTCGCCATCCACCATCACCTTGACGATGGCCTCCGAGACCGTCTTCAGCTGGCCATTGGCGTCGAAGCGGCGCTCGATCATGCAACGGAAGCTGGTGACGGCAAAGAAGTCCGGCACGCCGTGCAGCATGCGCCGCGCGAGCAGCTCGAAGCTGGCGTCGGCGCCCTCATAGGCGTAGCCCTCGGCTTCCCGCTCCTTGACGACGGCGATCAGAGCGTCCAGCCGGTGGTCGTCGCGCGGCACCTTGATGCCGCGACGCTTGAGCTCGGCGACGAAGTTCGCCTTGCCGCCCTGGTCGGAGACCATGACCCGGCGGCGGTTGCCCACCGTTTCCGGCGGCACGTGCTCATAGGTCGCCGGGTCCTTGGCGAGCGCCGAAGCGTGGATCCCTGCCTTGGTGGCGAAGGCGGATGCCCCGACATAGGGCGCCTGCGGGTCGGGAGCCCGGTTGAGCAATTCGTCGAAGTTGCGCGACAGCCGGGCGATCCCGGCGAGCGCCTCGGGCGAGACGCCGGTCTCGAAGCGCTCGGCGAAGCGCGGTTTGAGGGCCAGCGTCGGGATCAGCGTGATGAGATCGGCATTGCCGCAGCGCTCGCCGATGCCGTTCAGCGTACCCTGCACCTGGCGCACCCCGGCGTCGACGGCCGCCAGAGAGTTGGCGACGGCCTGCCCGGTGTCGTCATGGGCGTGGATACCGAGGGACGAGCCGGGGATGCCGGCCGCAATGACGGCGGCGACGGCTTGCCGCACCTCGTCCGGCTGAGTTCCGCCATTGGTGTCGCAGAGCACGACCCAGCGCGCGCCAGCGTCGAAGGCAGTTCTCGCGCAAGCCAGCGCATAGTTCGGATTGGCCTTGAAGCCGTCGAAGAAGTGCTCGCAGTCGACCATCGTCTCCTTGCCGGCGGCACGGGCGGCCTCCACCGAGCTGCGGATCGAGACGAGGTTCTCCTCGTTGTCGACGCCGAGGGCCACGCGCACATGGTAGTCCCAGCTCTTGGCCACGAAGCAGATCGCGTCGGCGCTGGCCTGCAGAAGGGCGGCCAGACCGGGATCGTTGGAGGCGGAGACCCCTGCCCGCTTGGTCATGCCGAAAGCCACGAAGCGGGCCTTCGCCGTCCGCTTCTCGGCAAAGAAGGCGGTGTCGGTCGGATTGGCGCCGGGATATCCGCCCTCGACATAGTCGATGCCGAAGGCGTCCAGCATCTCGGCGATGGCGATCTTGTCCTGCAGCGAGAAGTCGATGCCCGGCGTCTGCTGGCCGTCGCGCAAGGTGGTGTCGAAGAGATGGACCCGCTCGCGTGTCATTCGGGTTTCCCTGCGAAGCGGTCGGTGGCGCGGATCAGCCGGTCGAGGATGCCGGGCTCCGAGAAGGCGTGGCCGGCGCCTTCCACCAGGTTGAACTCGGCCTCCGGCCACGCCTTGTGCAGGTCCCATGCGGTGACCGCCGGGCAGGCCATGTCGTAGCGGCCCTGGACGATGACGCCGGGGATGCCGGCCAGGCGGCCGGCGTCGCGCAGCAGCTGCCCTTCCTCGACCCAGCCGCCATGCACGAAATAGTGGTTCTCGATGCGCGCGAAGGCGAGCGCGAACGCGTCGTGGCCGAACGCGCCGCTGGTCGACGGGTCGGGCAGCAGCGTGATCGTCTCGCCCTCCCAGACGCTCCATGCCCGGGCCGCGGCGAGGCGGACCGAGCGATCCTCGCTGGTCAGGCGTTCGCGGAAGGCCGTCATGAGGTCGCCCCGCTCGGCAACCGGGATCGCGGCGATCAAGCGCTCCCACTTGTCCGGAAAGACCTGCGAGGCGCCATGCTGGTAGTACCACTCGAGCTCGAAGCGGCGCAGTGTGAAGATGCCGCGCAGAATGAGCTCGCTGACCCGGTCCGGATGCGTCTCGGCATAGGCGAGACCCAATGCCGAGCCCCACGAGCCGCCGAAGACCTGCCAGCGTTCGAAACCTGCCATCTCGCGCAACCGCTCGATGTCGGCGACCAGGTGCCAGGTGGTGTTGGCGTCGAGCTCGGCATGCGGCCTCGAGCGGCCGCAGCCACGCTGGTCGAAGAGCAGCACGTCGTAGAGCTCGGGGTCGAAAAGGCGCCGGTGGCGCGCGGAGATGCCGCCTCCGGGCCCGCCATGCAGGAACACGGCCGGCTTGCCGCCGCGCCTGCCCGCCCGTTCCCAATAGAGGCTGTGGCCGTCGCCGACGTCGAGCATGCCGGTCTCGAACGGCTCGGTCGGCGGGTAGAAGCTGCGCAAGGCTTTGCTCATGAGCGTCCCGCCTCCGGCGGCCAGGCGTCGGTGTCGCGATCGGGGTGCTGCCGGCTGACGACGCGGGCGAGCCGGGCGTCCGTCTGCGGCTGCTCGGCAGCCGGCCGCGGCGGCAGGCGGCACAGCGCGGCGAAGAAGGAGACCTTGTCGCGCGGATTCACCTCGATCACCGGCGGCGCCCAGCCCGGATCGTCGAGGGCGCCGATGGCCAGCTCGACGCCGCCGCCCGCCTCGAAGGTGAGCTGCGTGCCGCAATCGGCGCAGAAGCCGCGCCGGCCGGCATTGGAGCTGTGGAAGTATTTCGGCGCGCCGCGCGTCCATTCGAAGTCCAGCGCCGTCACATACGGGCCGAAGAAGCTGCCGAACGCCTTCTGGCACATGCGGCAATGGCAGATGGCGGCACGCCCGAAAGCGCCGGCGCGGAAGCGCACCGCACCGCATTGGCAGCCGCCGGTGTACGCGTTCGTCATGGGCGATGGCCCTCCGGCGGCCATGCTTCGGTGTCGTGGTCGGGGTGCTGGTAGGAGACCAGATCGGCCAGATAGGAGGCTGCCTCCTGGTCGGACAGCGTCTCCTCGCCCGGCAGGGCGGGGACGGAATCGACATAGGGCAGCTTGGCCTCGATGCCCCACTGGATCGTCGGCGGGACGACCGAGGGGTCGTCGAAGGCGCCGATCGCCAGCGCCAGGCCCTCCGGCGCCTCGAAGGTGAGCGGCGTGCCGCAAGCCTCGCAGAAGCCGCGCCAGGCGTGGCTCGACGAGCGGAACCGGCGCGGTGCGCCGCGCGTCCAGGCCAGCCTGGCGTCGCGCACCGAGACCAGCGCGGCATAGAAATTGCCGCTTGCCTTCTGGCACATGCGGCAATGGCAGACCGATGCCGTGCCGAGCGCTCCCTCGATGCGGAAGCGCACCGCGCCGCATTGGCAGCCGCCCGAATAGACGGGCTTGTTGTCGAGGCTCATCGAGCGCCCTCGGGCTTGTGGCAGACCGCCTCGACATTGTTGCCGTCGGGATCGAAGACGAAGGCGCCGTAGTAGTCGGGGTGATAGTGAGGACGCAGCCCCGGGCCGCCATTGTCGCGGCCGCCGGCTGCGAGGGCAGCGGCATAGAAGGCCTCGACCTCTTCCCGGCTGCGCGCCGTGAAGGCGACGTGCTGGTGATCCTTCTGGCGCTCGCCTTGCTGGATCCAGAAGCAGGGCCGCTCGCGGCCATAGCCGCCGATCTTGACGCCGCCGGTGTATTCCTCGGGCACCATCATCATCAGCGAAGCGCCGAGCGGGGCCATCGCCTTGTCGTAGAAGGCCTTCGATGCCTCGAAATCCGAGACGGTGATGCCGATGTGGTCGATCATCGAGACTTGTCCTCCTTGGCTCGTCCTTCGATAGAGAAAACCGGCGCGGCGATAAAGCCTCAGCGCCGGACTTCCCACGTCGTCACGCGTTCGCCGGTGGCGGGATCCTTGCCGTCCTTCAGCTGGATGCCCTCGGCCAGCAAAGCGTCGCGGATGCGGTCGGCCTCCGTCCAGTTCTTCTCGCGGATGAAACCGAGGCGCTCGGCCATGGCGGCTTCGATCTCGGCGGTCCGGTGCGAGGACACGCCCCTCGTGACCCAATCCGGATCGAAGCGCTTGAGGTCGATGCCCAGCAATTTCAGGCCAGCGACAACCCTGACAGCATTCTCGGTTGCAGTGTCGAGATCGCCGGTTGCGTCCGGGGTCGCATCTCCCGGCTTAGCTACATCAGCTAAGACCTGGGCCTCCCCCACGAGCCTATGAAGCTCGGCGATCGCCTTCGGCAGGTTGAGATCGTCGAACAGTGCCGACATGAATTCTTCCGACGGCTCGCCATCATGATCACCCGCCCATGCTGCGCCGTGCCAGAACTTCTCCAGTTCGAGCGACGCTTCCTCCAGGGCTGCGACCGAAAAGTCGATCGGCTGCCGGTAGTGCGTCTTCAGCATCGCATAGCGTACGACCTCGCCCGGCCATCGGCGGCCCCCGAACGTGTCGGTCTCCAGCAGATCGCGGATGGTGACGAAATTGCCCTCGCTCTTGGCCATCTTGCGGCCCTCGACCTGCAGGAAGCCGTTGTGCATCCAAATGCTGGCCATGCGCTCGGTGCCGAGCGCGCAGCAGCTCTGGGCGAGCTCGTTCTCGTGATGGGGGAAGACGAGGTCGATGCCGCCGGCATGGATGTCGAAGACGTTCTTGTGCGGGTCGTCGCAGGACAGCCCGCCGCCGAACGGCTCCAGCAGCTTGGCCATCGACATGGCCGAGCATTCGATGTGCCAGCCGGGCCGGCCGAGCACCGCTATGCCTGCCGGCGACGGCCAGCCCGGCTCGCCCGGCTTGGAGGGCTTCCACAGCACGAAATCCATCTCGTCGCGCTTGTAGGACGCAACATCGACCCTGGCGCCGGCCAGCATCTCGTCGAGCGACCGGCGCGACAGGGAGCCGTAGCGGGGACCGCCCGGCCGCGCATTCATCGCTGCCGGCGAGAACAGCACGTGGTCGGCCGCGACATAGGCGACGCCCCGCTCGACCAGGCGGTCGATCATGGCGCGCATCGCCTCGATATGCTCGGTGGCGCGCGGCTGACCGGTCGGCTCCAGGCAGCCCAGCGCCCGGACATCGGCCTGGAACTGGGCGTTGGTGTCCTCGGTGACGCGGCGGATCGCCGCATTGAGCGGCAGGTCGGGAAAGTCGCGCGCCGCGCGGGCGTTGATCTTGTCGTCGACGTCCGTGATGTTGCGGACATAGGTGACGTGGTCGGCGCCATAGATGTCTCGCAGCAGGCGAAACAGCACGTCGAAGACGATCACCGGCCGCGCATTGCCGATATGGGCGAAGTCGTAGACGGTCGGGCCGCAGACATACATGCGCACGTGGTCGGGATCGAGCGGGCGAAAGACCTGCTTCTCGCGCGACTGCGTGTCGTAGAGCCTGAGTTCCCGAACCCGTTCGGACATATGGACTCCCTGGCCTGCTGGCCGGGGCGTTCTGGCTTTGGTGAGAGCGGCGAAAACGTCCGGACCAGCGTGAGGCGCTAGCCGATGATGCAGATACCGCAAATGGCGGACGACGTCTTCATGGACGCCTTATCGTCCTGCCGCCTGTTGCCGTCAAGCCGCATTCGGCAAGCAAAGTTTGGCAAGGCACGCGCTGGGGAGGGTTCCATAAGAATTTATTAAATATGTCGCGGAAAATGAGACCCTGTACAGAACCGGAAATCGGCCGGGGTCACGATTTCGACCCATTCGGACACCATCAGCATCCGCCTCAACGCAACGCCTGACCTTAGGGAAGAGACCATGCCACGCAAAAAGAGCGAAGCGGAATTAGCCCGCGCTCAACATGCCGACCTTGCCAAGCATTACCGCGCCATCGGCCCGGCAGCCATCCTGGCGGCGCTGATCTGCGCGCCGAAGAAGCGCATCGTCAAGACGCAGCAGCAGACCAGCAAGGCCGCCTGACCTTCAGGCGATGCGGGCGACGAGCCCGATGCCTATGGCGGCTATGACGACGCCGATCAGGACATCGAGCACCCGCCAGGCTTCAGGCCTGGCGAACAGCGGCTGAAGCAGACGGGCCCCGTAGCCGAGGCCGAAGAACCACACGAAGGATGCCGTTGCCGCGCCGATGCCGTAGGCGACGCGCTCTGCGCCCTCGAAGGCGGCCGACAGGCCGCCGAGCAGCACCACCGTGTCGAGATAGACATGCGGATTGAGGAAGGTGAATGCCACGCAGGCGGCGATCGCCGGACCGAGGCGCGCCTCGCCCGTCCTGGCGGCATGGAGGGCCAGCGGGTGGAGCGCGCGTCGGAACGCCAGCACGGCGTAAGCGAGCAGGAACAAGGCGCCTCCCACGGTGACCCAGGCGATCAACCTCGGCGAGGTGGCCACCAGCGTGCCGAGGCCGGCCACGCCGGCGGCGATCAACAGGGCGTCGGACAGCGCGCAGATCAGGCAGAGCACGAAGACGTGCTGGCGCAGAAGCCCCTGGCGCAGGATGAAGGCGTTCTGGGCGCCGATCGCCAGGATGAGCGAGGCGCCGAGGAGGAAGCCCGAGATGGCGGCGGACAGCAGCGGCATCGGCGGCCTTGTCACAGCCGCCGGTCGTCGCGACAATGGGCCAGCGGCCGCCGATCGGCCGACATTGCCGCCGTTGAGGTTCCGCTTGGACGATCCGCGCAACGAGCCTGATCTGGTGCCGGCCGTCTCGGTCGCCCTGGTGCGCGGCGATCGCGTGCTTCTGGTGCGTCGCGGGCGGGAGCCGTCGCGCGGGCTCTACGCATTCCCCGGCGGCCGCGTGGAAGACGGCGAGACTGCGGAAGCGGCGGCGCGGCGAGAGCTCGAGGAAGAGACCAACCTTCAGGCAGGGCCGCTCTCGCTTTACCGCGAGTATCGGATCGGGCGCGAGGCGCCCGCTGCCTCCGGTTTCCGCCTCCTGGTGTTTTCGGGCTGCTTTGCCGGTGGCCGGGCGGTCGCCGGCGACGATGCCGACGAAGCAGGCTGGTTCAGCCTGGCCGAGATGGAAAGGCTGCCGGTCGTGCCGTCGGTGCGCGAGGTCGCCCAAGAGCTCCTGGGGTCGAAGTGACCGCCTTGCAGCCGACAAAATCCCCCGCGACAAGGTCGTCCATGCGCCTTGCCACCGCACTCATCGCCGCCGCACTCGCCATGTCCGCCACAACGACCTCAGGGCGGGCCGTCGAAGCGCCGTTCGAGGGGCGCCTGATGCGGCTTGCCGAAGTGTTGGGCTCGCTTCACTACCTGCGCAATCTGTGCGGCGAGAAGGGCAATCGCTGGCGGGCCCAGATGGAGAAGCTGCTGGAGGTCGAGAAGCCCGACGAGAAGCGCCGCGCGCGCTTCGTCGCCAGCTTCAATCGCGGCTACCGCACGTTCGACGAGATCTACGCCACGTGCACCGCTTCGGCGACGGAGGCGATCAGCCGCTACATGAGCGAGGGCGAGGCGCTGTCGCGCGAAATCGCGGGCCGCTACGGCAATTGAGAATGTGGCAGATCGGCCACAGCCGTGAAGGATCCGTTAAGGCCAAAAATCCCGATTAACTCAAATTTGAGCTTTCGATGTCCGGCGCATCGGCGATCGACTAGGATGCAGCTCAGACGGTCAAGGGACGCTCGGAACTGGCCCTCACACGGGGTCGGCTCCTCCAGGAAGAGAGTGAAAACCATGGAACACGCGATCTGCGACATCGACGCCCTGGTCAGGGAAGAGAAGCGCCTGACGGCGATCGAAAGCCACAGCGAAGCATGGGCCGAAGGCCGTTCGGCCGGGATCGAGCCGGAGATCATCGCCGAGGCGGCCTTGACGACCACCTTCCTCGAGCTTTTTCGCACCAATGGGGAGACGGCCGCCCTGTCCCTGATCGATCGGATGCGCGACAAGGTGGTCGCCGGCGAGTTCGAGGACCATAGCTGCCATTGAGGGTGCCGGGGTCGGCGGATCGCGCCGAAGTGTTGCCGTTCAGCATCCCCAACGCCACATTTTGATGTCATGATCGCACACGGGTAAGGCGCCGGCACTCGGCGCCCCGGAAAGTGCGGACATGACATCGAGACCAAAACGGGCAGGCGCCGCGGCCGACGGTCGCCGCGGCTCGATCTGCGGGTTGTTTCTCTTTCTCTTCAGCGTGGTTCTGGCGTCGGGGCTGTCGATGCCTGCGCCACCCGCCAACGCGCTCAGCGAGCTCAAACGCGAGGAGGTTCCGCCACCGGCCGAACAGGCTGTGCCGGACGAGCAGGACGAGCCGAGCGCCGTGCCGATGCCCGATCCGCTCCAGTCGGCGCCGGGCGCCGAAGGGACCCAACCCGACGAGGCCGAGCCGGACGAAGGCGAGCCGGGCGAGGCGGAGCCCGGCGAGACGCCCGGGCAAGGCACCGTCGGCCGGCCGGCGGTGGATCCCGATGCGCCGCTGCCCGAAATCCTCTACGACACGGAGGCATTGCCGGAGCCCGTCAAGCGCATGCGCCAGCTCATCATCGAGGCGGCCAAGACTGGCGACATCGAGGCGCTGAAGCCGCTGCTGGGCAGCGGCGACAGCGGCACGCAGCTGTCGCTGGGCGGCGTCGAGGGTGATCCGGTCGCCTTCCTGCGCGAGTTGTCGGGCGACAAGGACGGTCAGGAAATCCTGGCGATCCTCGAAGAGGTGCTCAATGCAGGGTACGTCCATGTCGACGTCGGCACGCCCAACGAACTCTATGTGTGGCCTTATTTCTTCGCCATCCCGCTCGACAAGCTCGATCCGCGGCAACGCGTCGAGCTGTTCAAGATCGTCACCGCCGGCGACTACGAGGACATGAAGACCTACGGGGCCTATATCTTCTATCGGGTCGGCATCACGCCGGACGGCCACTGGTCCTTCTTCGTGGCCGGCGATTAGGCGGGCGCCCTCTCCCGCGGCAGCGCCTCGCCGAAGAGCACAGGCTCGCCGGCGCCGGACGTCACGATCTCGCCCTCCCACATGACACGGCGGCCGCGTACCACGGTGCCGACCGGCCAGCCGACGACCTCCCTGCCGTCGTAGGGGGTCCAGCCGGCGCGCGAGCCCTGGTCGGCGTTGCGAATGACGGCGCGCCGCTTCAGGTCGACGATGGTGAAGTCGGCGTCGTAGCCGGCGGCGATGCGGCCCTTGGCGGCCATGCCGAACAGACGCTGCGGGCCGGCACTGGTCAGGTCGACGAAGCGCTCCAGCGTCAGCCGCCCGGCATTGACGTGGTCGAGCATGATCGGCACCAGGGTCTGGACGCCGGTCATCCCGGAAGGCGAGTCCGGATAGGGCTTTCGCTTCTCGCCGAGCGTGTGCGGCGCATGGTCGGAGCCGAGCACGTCGACGACGCCGTCGGTCAAGCCCTGCCAGATGCCTTCGCGGTGGCGCGCCTGGCGTACCGGCGGGTTCATCTGGACGAGCGTGCCGAGGCGTGCATAGTCCTCGGCCGACAGCGTCAGATGGTGCGGAGTGGCCTCGCAGCTGGCGACATCCTTGTGGCGGGCGAGAAAGGCGATCTCCTCTGCCGTCGAGATGTGGAGCACATGAATGCGGGCGCCAAGCCGCCGGGCGATGCCGACCAGCCGCTCGGTGGAGGTCAGCGCCGCCGCCTCGTCGCGCCAGACCGGGTGCGACGCCGGGTCGCCGGCAAGGCGCTCACCGAGCCGGGCGCGCAGACGGTACTCGTCCTCGGAATGGAAGGCAGCGCGGCGCCGCGTGCGGGCCAGGATGGCGGCCACGCCCGCATCGTCCTCGACCAAAAGGTCGCCGGTCGACGATCCCATGAAGACCTTGATGCCCGCCGCCCCGGGCAGCCGCTCCAGCTCGCCGAGCTCGGCCGCGTTGTCGCGCGTGCCGCCGACCCAGAACGCGAAGTCGCAATGCATGCGGCCGGCGGCGCGCGAAAGCTTGTCGGCCAACGCCTCGGCGCTGGTGGTGAGCGGCCGGGTGTTCGGCATCTCGAACACCGCTGTCACGCCGCCGAGGACGGCCGCGCGGGCGCCGCTCTCCAAATCCTCCTTGTGCTCCAGGCCGGGCTCGCGGAAATGGACCTGGCTGTCGACCACGCCCGGCAGGACGTGAAGGCCGCGGCAATCGATCCGCTCGCCGGCGGCAGCCTGTCCGAGCGACCCGACGCGGGCGATGCGGCCGCCGACGATGCCGATGTCGCGAAGGCCCGAGCCGTCCTGGTTGACGACGGTGCCGCCTGTCAGGATGACGTCGAAGGTGGCTGCCATGGCGCTCCCCGGGACTTGCCGCTGTCGTGCCGGCGGCTTACGTAATGGCCTCTCGAATTGCAAGGCGTGGCTCTTCATGACCGTCGTTTCCCTCCCCGACCGCGCCGTCCTTTCCGTGGCCGGGCCGGAGGCCGAACACTTCCTGCAGAACATCCTCACCGTCGACCTCGACGGCGTTGCGGCAGGCGAAGCCTGGCCTGGCGCGCTGCTCTCGCCGCAAGGCAAGATCCTGTTCGACTTCCTGGTGTCGCGCGACGGCGCCGACGGCTTCCTCGTCGACTGCCGCGCCGACGCGGCCGACGACCTGGTGCGCCGGCTGACCCTCTACCGGCTGCGCGCCAAGGTGACGATCGAGAAGCGCGATCAATGGCTTGTCGCCGCTTCCTGGGATGACGACTCAACGGGGACGCTGGACAGGCGGTTCAAGAACGCCGCAGTGCGCCGCCACTACGGCGAGGTGCCGCCCGCCACCGGCGAACGCGCCGACTGGGACCGGCTGAGAATCGCCTCGGCGGTGGCCGAAATCGGGCCGGACTATGCGCCGGGCGAGGCCTTCCCGCACGACGTGCTGCTCGACCAGCTCGGCGGGATCGGCTTTCGCAAGGGCTGCTATGTCGGCCAGGAGGTGGTGTCGCGCATGCAGCATCGCGGCACCGCCCGCCGGCGGCTGCTGATTGCCGCCGGCGAGGCGCCGCTGCCGGCCTCGGGCGCGGAGCTCTCGGCCGGCGGCCGCGCGCTCGGCCAGCTCGGCACGGTGGTCGGTCGCGAGGGACTGGCGATCGCGCGGCTGGACCGCGTCAAGGACGCGCTGGATGCCGGCCTGCCGATCGTGGCGGGGGGCGTGCCGGTCGGGCTGTCGATCCCAGGATGGGCCACGTTCGGCTTCCCCTCCTCCGCGGCCGGGGCCGCGGAGGAGGCCTGATGGCGCCCGACCGGGCGGGTGCGCCGCCGCGCGCCTGGCAACGGATGCTTTCGGGGCGCCGCCTCGACCTTTTGGACCCCTCGCCGCTCGACATCGAGATCGAAGACATCGCACACGGGCTGGCCCGCGTGGCGCGCTGGAACGGCCAGACCGGCGGGGCGCATGCCTTCTCGGTGGCCCAGCACTCGCTGCTCGTGGAGGCTATCTTCGCGGCCGTAAAGCCTGCGCCAACGGCGGCCGAGCGGCTCGCCGCTCTGCTGCACGACGCGCCCGAATACGTCATCGGCGACATGATCTCGCCGTTCAAATCGGTGATGGGCGGCGACTACAAGGCCGTGGAGCGGCGGCTGCAGCGGGCCGTCCACCTGCGGTTCGCCCTGCCGGCCGAGCTTCCGGCAGGGCTGACGCGTGCCATCAAGAAGGCCGACCAGGTGGCCGCCTATTTCGAGGCGACGACGCTGGCGGGCTTCGCCGTCGCGGAAGCCACGCGCCTGTTCGGCCGTCCGCGCGGCGTCACGGCCGACCGGTTCGACCTGGACTCGCGGCCGGCGCAGGCCGTGCAGCGGCGCTTCCTGGCCCGGTTCCAGGCCATCGAAAAGCAGAGAGGCTAGCTAGCGATCCAGCCGGTCGAGGAACCACTGGGTGAGCCGCACCCAGACCTCGTCCTTCTCGCCGGAATCCTCGCAGCCATGGTCGAGGTTTGGGTTGTCGTTGACCTCGATGACGTAGACGCCGTCGTCCGTCTCCTTGAGATCGACGCCGTAGAGCCCCTCGCCGATGCAGCGGGCCGCCTGGACCGCCGTGTCGACCACGTGGGCCGGGGCCTCCTTCAAGGTGAAAGTCTTGATGCCGCCCTGGTCGGCCTTGCCGTTGGCCTTGTGGTTGACGATCTGCCAGTGCTTCTTGGCCATCAGATAGTGGACGGCAAAGAGCGGCTCGCCGCCCAGCACGCCGACCCGCCAATCGAAGTCGGTGGGGATGTATTTCTGCGCGATGAGCAGGTCGGAATCCTCCAGCCACTGGGTGGCGAGCGCCTTCAACTCGTCGATGCCGCAGGCCTTCTTGACGCCGCGCGAAAAGGCGCTGTCGGGGATCTTCAGCACCAGCGGAAAGCCGAGCGTATCGGCCGCCACCTCGAGATCGGCCGGACCGGCGATCATCACGGTCGGCGGCACCGCCACCTTGTTGGCCGTCATCAGCTCGTTGAGGTAGACCTTGTTGGTGCAGCGGATCATCGACAGGGGATCGTCGATGACCGGCATGTTCTCCTGCTGGGCGCGGCGCGCGAAGCGGTAGGTGTGGTTGGAGATCGACGTCGTCTCACGGATGAAAAGCGCGTCGTAGTTGGCCAGCTTGGCGAGGTCGCGGCGGCCGATCGGCTCCACCTCGACGCCCATCTTGCCGGCGATCCTGGCCCAGTAGCGGAGGGAAGAGATCGCCGAGGGTGGCAGCTCCTCTTGCGGGTCGACCAGCGTGGCGAAGGTGTAGCGCGAGGTCGCCGCTCGTTCCTTCGAGTCGCGCCATTCGCGGCCGGTATAGGTGTCGAGGCACTCCAGGAACCGCTTCTTCTCGTCGTCGGTCATCCTGCCGAGCGGCAGGAAGCCGATCTTGCGGATGGTCGCCCTGTCGGCCTCGTCCTTCAGCGTGACCTCGAGCGCCGGGGCACGGAACCAATCGAACAGCAGCTTGGTGAAGCGGTCCCAGGCCTTGGAAGGGCCGATGCCGAAGAAGACCGTCACCTTCTCGGGAAATTCGCCGAGGTCCTTGTGGCACTTGTTGAGCGCCACTTCGAGCTCGGGCAGCGCGTTCTCGTAGAGTTTGCGCTCCGATAGGTCGATCATCGTCTCGACGGTCGGGATCACCTTGTGGCCGCGCGAGCTGGCAAGCAGCGAGGCATAGTAGCCGCGCGACTGGTAGCCGTAGTTGTTGGACAGGTTGATGACCTTCGGGCGTTGGCCGCGAAACAGCGCCGGGTGAGCCAGGTAGTCGCGGTTGGTGATGATCTTGTGCGGCGTGGCGAACTGGTCGATGTCGTTCGGCCGGCCGGTGAGGATGACCCAGGTCATGGTTCGTCAACGCCCTCCGAGGCCTTGAGCGCGGCCGAGCGGCTTCTCGAAGCGCTCCGCGGCGGCGCCGTCGTGGTAGTAGCCGGGAATGCTGCCGATGCGGCGGTAGCCGGACAGCTCGTAGAGACGGCGGGCCCGGTCGTTGCCGCTGCGCACCTCGAGCCGCAGCGAGGCCGCATGTCTGGCGCTGGCGGACGCCTCGGCCGCGGCGAGCAAGGAGCGGCCGTTGCCGCGGCCGCGTTCGCCCGGCGCCATGGCGATCGAGTAGAGCCGCGCGGTGGCCGCCCCCTTGCGGAACAGCACGGCCGCATAGCCGAGAAGCCGCGAGCCGTCGTCGGCCACCAGGACCGCGGCGCTCGACGAGCCTATCAGATGACGGAAGGAGCGACGGGAGAGTCGGTCGCCGTCGAAGGCGGCGTCCTCGATGCACGTCAGGGCGTCGACATCGGCCATGGAGGCCAGACGAATGTCGGCAGGCATTTGGGGCGGGGACCTCGAATCGGCGGAGGGAAATCCAGTTCCGCGGGGCGCCGAAGCGGCACCTTGATTGGGGCCGAATTGTGGACGTCGCCCGGCGTCAGCTCGCGATGCCCTCGAGCAGCTGACGGTAGGCCGCGTTGGCGATCGACAGCAGGGTATTTTCGGGCACGGCACCGGCCACCGCATAGCAGAAACCGCCGTCGAGCCAGTAGAAGGCGCGGCGGCCCGCTTCCTCGTAGAGGCGGAAGCCGGTCTCCTCGTTGACGGCGTCGCGGGTCACGTAGAGCGAGATCCGCGTGCCCGACCGGTCCTGGTACATGAACTGCGCCGCCGGCTTGCCCGAGGCGGGCAGCAGGCGCCCGCCGACCAGCGAGAAGCCCTCCGCGGTCAGGTCGGGCGCCACCAGCGGCGTGCCGACCCGTTTGGAGAGCCAGCCGACCAGATGATCCTTCTGGTCGGCCCCGACCTCGACCACGTGCAGCTTCTCGGCGGCGTACATCGTATGCGCCTGGAGCGCCCGTTCGACGATTGCCTGGTTGCCGTTCTCGGCCCGCCTGGCCTCCTCCAGCCCCGCCAGGTAGCCGATGCCGGCGCTGGCGACGACGACAGCCGCAACCGCCGCCGCCCGCCACGGCACCCGGCCGAGCAACGCCAGCAGCGGCGAGCGGCCGGGAGTATCGCCAGTGGCGACCAGCATGACCATGCGCTCGGGGATGGCCTCCTTCAGCACCGGCGCGAACACGCCCTGGAGCCGCGCACGGTCGGCCGCGAAGCGCACCGACAGCGCCTTCATGTCGGGGTTGGCGGCGAGCCAGACCTCGTAGTCCTCGCGATCGTCCGGCGGCAGCTCGCCGTCGAGCGCCATGTGGATGTCGCGGATCGTGTAGGAGCGACGGCTCATTTCTCGACGATCCTGATCGTGCGGCGGCGCGCCGCGTCGTCCAGCAGGCCGCGCAGCTCCTCGCGGCCGCGCGCGATGCGCGACATCAGCGTGCCGGCCGGAATGCCCAGAATGTTGGCCGCCTCGGCATAGGAGAACCCTTCGACCGCGACCATCAGGATCGCCGCGCGCCGCTCGGGGCTGATCGAGTCCAGCGCATCGACGATATCGCGCACCGCAAAGCTCTCCGGCACGGAAGGCGCGGCGGCCAGGTTGTCGGCCGCCTCCGGAGGGAGCGTGGCATTGGCGCCGCGGCGGGCGTTGCGGCGCATCTGGTCGACGAACAGGTGATGCATGATGGTGAAGAGCCAGCGCCGCGGATTGTCGCCGGTGCGCCAGTGGTCGAGGCGCGACAGGGCCCTCTCCAGGCTGTCCTGCACCAGATCGTCCGCCGCGTCGCGGTCGCGCACCAGCGCCCGCGCATAGCGGCGCATCCTCGGAATTTCAGCAAGAATGGCCGTTCTCTTCTCGTCCATAGAGAGCCCGTTGACGCGTGGCGACCCCTGTCGGGCCGCGACGCCCGCACTCTCCGGCATCAACGAACCCTGCCGGTTTTTATTCCGTTCCCGGCATCAATGGAATTGAATTGTCCCATCCAAGCAATTCATTTTGACCGGCAAGGCGTCCGCTGTAAGGGTATCGCCCGCCAAGAAGGAGAGCGCATCCATGGCAAGCGTTTCGGCGTCCGCCCGCCCGCAGGCGAGGAGCCTGCCCTGGCCGATCATCGTGTGCGGCTGCCTGATCGCGGCGCTGACATTCGGGCCGCGCTCGGCGATGGGCTTCTTCCAGCTGCCCATGCTGGCCGAAAAGGGCTGGGATCGCACCGATTTCGGCCTTGCCATGGCGCTGCAGAACTTCTTCTGGGGTGCCGGTCTGCCTTTCTTCGGGGCCATCGCCGACCGTTTCGGCACCTGGCGGGTGCTGGCGCTTTCGGGCATCATCTACGCGATCGGCCTCTATCTGATGGCGATCGCCGACAGCCCGCTGATGCTGTCGATCGGCGGCGGCGTGCTGGTGGGGCTCGGCGTGGCGGCGGGCGGCTTCGGCATCGTGCTTGCCTCGTTTGCGCGCCACGTGCCGGCCGAGCGGCGAAGCTTCGTGTTCGGCCTCGGCACGGCCGCCGGCTCGGCCGGCATGTTCCTCTTCGCACCGATCAGCCAGGGGCTGATCGACAGCTTCGGCTGGTCAGACTCGCTGGTCATCATGAGCGTCATGATGCTGGTCGTCCCCATCCTGGCGATCCCGCTCGCCGGCAACGCCAAGAGCGGGCGGGCAAGCCAGGCGGAGATCGACCAGACCGTCGGCCAGGCGCTGAGGGAGGCCTTCGGCCATCAGAGCTTCCTGCTGCTCACCTCGGGGTTCTTCGTCTGCGGCTTCCAGGTCGCCTTCATCACGGCGCACTTCCCGGCCTATATCGGCGATCTCGGGATCGCGCCCTCCTATGCGGTGATCGCGCTGGCGCTGATCGGCTTCTTCAACATCATCGGCTCGCTCGCTTCGGGCTTCATCGGCCAGCGCTATTCGAAGCCGATCTTCCTGGCGCTGATCTATATCGGTCGCTCGGTCGTGATCACGCTGTTCCTGCTCTTCCCGCAGACGCCCACCACCGTCATCCTGTTCGCCATCGCCATGGGACTGCTGTGGCTGTCGACGGTGCCGCCGACCAATTCGCTGGTCGCCATCATGTTCGGCACCCGCCATCTCGGGCTGCTCGGCGGCGTCGTCTTCTTCTCGCACCAGATCGGCTCGTTTCTCGGCGTCTGGCTGGGCGGCTATCTCTACGACCATTTCGGCACCTACGACCCGGTGTGGTGGCTCGGTGTGGCGCTCGGCCTGTTCGCCGCCGCCGTGCACTGGCCGATCGCCGAGAAGCCGGTGGCGCGGCAGGCTGCGCTCGCCCCCGCCGAGTAACCGCCAGCGCTCACAATTCGAATCAGGGTTTGGCCGCAACCTCTTGCGGCGGCTCGCGATTGTGGCTGCCGGCGAGCATGCGCTGGTAGAAGAGGCCGATGCCGATCAGCGCGGCGCCGAGGCCGATGAAAGAAAGCGCGCGCAGCACCCCTTCCAGCTCCGACATGTCGATCAGGAACACCTTGGCGACGGCGGCGATGACCAACGCGGCCGAGGCGAGGCGCAGCGGACGCGAGCGCAGTCGCAGTCCCGCCGCCAGGACGGTCAGCCCGAGCAGCAGCCAAAGCGCCGAGTAGGCGTAGGTCTCGAGCGGGCTGGCGCCCTTCCAGATGCCGATGAACTCGCCGTGGAAAAGGCGGCGAAGCGACAGCGTCGCATAGGCGAACAGCATGACGGCCGCCGCGCCGGCCAGCATGCCGACATACCAGGCTGGCCGCCGGCCGCGCGCGTAGAGGGCCACGGCCGCGAAGGCAGCGGCCGGCAGGAAGTAAGCCAGGAAGAGCAGGTTGAAGACGGGGATCGCGCCGGTCGATTCGTTGGTGAACAGCGGATCGAGCAGGACGAGGTGTTGGAGGGCCGCGAGCGCCACCGAGGCGACGGCGAGGCCGAGCGCACCCCAGCGGAACACCGGACTCGGCGCGCGGCCGTCGAGAGCGACCAAGATGGCACCGGCACCGATTGCGATGAGCGTGTAGATCGCCTGCTCCGCAAGGCTGGGGGCGCTGTCGTCGATGCGCCCGCCTTGCATGGCGTGGCGAACCAGCATGGCAAGCGCCAAAAGGGCGAAGAGCGCCGAGGCAGCCTCGAGCACCAGCGCCGGCCGGCCGCCCGTGGTGCGGCGAAGCTGCCACGCGGCGAAGCCGAAGCCGGCAGCCGGCAGGGCGTAGCCAGGCAGGAGTGCGTTGAGGACCGGCGTCGTGCCGAGCTCGGTGGGGCCGACGATCGTCGGATCGATCGCTACGCGCAAAAGCGTCAGGCCGGCCGCCGCGGCGGCGAGCCAGCCCAGCGCCGGATAGCGGCGCCAGGACGTCGCGAGCGCCGGCAAGGCGGCGGACAGTCCGATCACGACGGTCGTGAGGCCGGGGCCGCAGGCCATCGTCACGGCCATGGCCCAGGCGGCGGCAGCGCCTGCCAGAAGCAGCGAGACCGCGCGACCGCCGGTGCGCGCCGGCGCTTCGGCGTCGGCGACCCAATCGGCACCGCCGGCAAGCGCCACCGCGAGCAGGAGCATGGGCGCGGCGTAGGCGAGGTCGCGGTCGAGATCGCCGAAGGCGACCCACAGCGCTGACCCCACCAGCAGGGGCACCAGCCCTGCCCAGGCCGCCCAAGCGGTGGCGGCGACCGGCGCGGCGGCGGCGAGGCGGCGGGCCTTCCACAGCCCGGCGGCGAGAAAGAGCAGCGTGGCCGTCAGGCCGCGCAGCCAGGCGAGCGGCACCACCGGGGCCGGCGGCAGCCCCTCGATGTCCAGCGTGTGGTGCCAGAGGTCGAGCGTGGCGTCGGTGGAGAGCGCCATGCGGAGGTGGACGAGCACGACGACGGCGCCTGCCGCGTGGAGCAGCGCCACCGCCGGTGCGCGCCATAGCGCGGCGGCGAGCAGCGCTGCCACGAGCAGCAGAGAAAGCCAGGCACCTCCGGCGGCGGCGAGGAGCGGATCGATGGCAACCGACAGGGCGATGAGGCCGACCGTCAGGGCAGCCGCGGCGGACGGCCATTCGATGCCGGCCGGCGCCGAGGTGTCGACTGCCGGTCGGTTGCCAAGCCAGACCACCGTCAGCACGGCCAGCACGGCAGCGGCAGCAAAGGCGATGGGCGCCAGCGCCGGCGGGTCGGCATCGAGCAGGTAGGCGAGGCACCAAAGGCCGATGCCGGCGATCGCCGCGGTCATCAGGCCGCGCCAGGCGCGACGCGCGGCGATGACGGCGCTCGCCGCCAGCACCACCGCCAGGAAGCCGAACAGCGCCCAGGGGCTGGGCGCGGTGGAGGCGACGAGGACCGGAGTGGCATAGGAGCCGAGAAGGCCTATTCCCGCCAACAGCCGGCCATGCACCAGGGCGGCGGCGATCGTCCCCAGGGCGACCAGCCCGAGAAGCGCGAAGGCCGCGGAGGCGCCGAGGAAGCCGTAGATGCCGTGCGCGGCGTAGATCGTGCCGAACAGTGTGAAGGCGCCGGCAGCGGTCAGGATGCCGGGCAGCGAGGCGCCTTCGATGCCTTCCAGCGGGACCCGGTAGCCGGTCCGGCGCAGGACCTCGCCGGCAGCGACCAGGACGAGGCCGAACAACGCGGCGAGCGTCAGCCGGGCGGCGGGGCCGAAAAGGCCGGCCTCGATGGAATAGCGGACCAGGAAGATGCCGCCCAGCGCAAGCGCGATGCCGCCCACCCAGACCGCCCAGCGGGTTCCGAGCGCCGTCTCCAGGTCGGGCCGAGCGGGCACCGCGGCGGCTGCGGGGGGCGGCTCCGGCCGGACCGCAGGGGTGCTCCAGGGACCGGCGGGCACCTCCTCCTCAGCCGGCGACGCCGCTTTTTCGGCGGGCGAAGCGTCCATTTCGGGGGCGCGTTGCGCCGTTTCAGGGGCGCGTTGCGCCACCTCGGCGGGTGCGGCGCCAGGCATCGACCGGACGAGGCTGCGCAGCGCCGCCAGCTCGCGCTCGAGAAGCCGCAGGCGGGACCGCTGCCGCAACACGAGCAGCAGGATGGCGAGCCAAGCCACGACACCGATCACGCCTTCGAACATCCCGCCCCCGCCCCCGGCCCAGCCGCTCTATCGTCGATGTTGCGTCAGGCTCGCGGTCCGGCCCCTGCCGGCAGCCGAAAAGGAGCGGTCGAGGGCGCCTAGGAAGCCCGTCCGCGCCTCGGGCGGCACCAGGCCGCGCGGCTCGTAGACGTGGCGGGCGAAGAAATGGCCGGTCAGCCGGAAGGCCTCGTCGAGCTCGGCCGGCTCGGCGGCGCGGCGGCCGGCACCGGCGGTCAGGAAGGAGGGCAAAGCCAGAAGGCGCTCGCCCCACGGAGCGCCGGCGGCGCGAGACACGGCACGGCCGGATTTCGGGGAGACGTAGGCAAGATCGTCGCGGCTGCCGGTGGCAGCGCAACGAGAGAGGTCCAGCCCGAAGCCGAGCTCTTCCAGCAGGACGAGCTCGAAGCGGACCACCAGCTCGGCCGCGGCGGCCGGGTCCTCGAGATGGTCGAGCATGACCAGAAGCGTCTCGAACAGCGCGACGTGCGGGTCGCGCTCGGGCAGCAGGCGCAGATGCGCCGCCAAGGTCTGCAGGCCGTAGACGGCCACCGCGCTGTCGAACAGCCGGCCCGCATGGAGGGTCAGCGGCTCCACCTGAAAGGTGCCCAGATGCTCGTCGAGGCGGGCCCGCCAAACGATTTCGACATGGTTGCCGGGCTGCAGCACGGGCAGCCGCTTGCGCGACCGGCCGCCGCGCACCAGCCCGAGGTGGCGGCCGTGAGAGCGGGTCATCACCTCCACTATGGCGCTCGTCTCGCCATGACGACGGGTGCCCAGGATCACTGCTTCGTCACGCCACTCCATGAGCCGAGCGTTCCACGGTTCAGGGCGGGAATTCAAGCCCCATCTCGCGGTAGCGCTCTGGGTCGTCGCCCCAATTGCCGCGCACCTTGACGAACAGGAAGAGGTGGACCGGCTGCTCCAAGATTTCGCCGATCTCCTTGCGCGCGGCCTGTCCTATCGCGCGGATGGTCTCCCCCTTGTGACCGAGTACGATCTTCTTCTGGCTATCGCGCTCGACATAAATGACCTGTTCGATGCGCACCGAACCGTCCTTCTTCTCCTCCCATTTCTCGGTCTCTATATGCGAGGAATAGGGCAGTTCCTGATGCAGCCGCAGATAAAGCTTCTCGCGCGTGATCTCCGCTGCGAGCTGGCGCATGGGCAGGTCGGAAATCTGATCCTCGGGGTAGTACCACGGTCCTTCCGGCAGTGTGGCGGCGAGATAATCGAGCAGGTCGCGGCACCCTGAGCCGGTGAGCGCCGAAATCATGAAGGTTCGCACGAACTCGACGCGCTTGTTCGCTTCGGCGGTCAGCGTCAGCAGTTGCTCCGGCTTGACGCGATCGACCTTGTTGAGGATCAGGATTTTTGGCTGGCGAACATCGGCAAGATTTTCAAGGATCGTTTCCGCGTCTCCCTTGATGCCGCGCTCCGCGTCGATCAACACCATGATGACATCGGCATCCTTGGCGCCGCCCCATGCGGTGGTCACCATCGCCTTGTCCAGCCTGCGGCGGGGCCGGAAAATGCCGGGCGTATCCACGAAGACGATCTGCGCATTCTCATGTGTCGCAATGCCGCGCACGATCGCCCGTGTCGTCTGCACCTTGTGCGTGACGATCGAGACCTTGGCCCCGACGAGCTGATTGACCAGTGTGGACTTGCCTGCGTTCGGCGCGCCGATCAGCGCAACGAAGCCTGACCGTGTGCCGGCGGATGTGCCTTCGCTCTCGCTCATGAGGACGTCTCTTCTTCCTGCCAAACGCCTTCGCGAAGCAACACAGCGGTTGCCGCAGCCTGTTCGGCTTCGCGCTTCGATCTTCCGATCCCGGAGCCCGGTCCGTAGCGCCCGACGCGGACGCTCACGGTGAACAGCGGATCATGGTCCGGGCCTTCCCTGCCCTCAAGCGTGTAGACCGGCGCGACGCCGGCAGCCTGATGCGCCCATTCCTGCAGTTCCGTCTTGGGGTCGCGCCGCGCCGCGCCCGACGCCCTCGACCGTGGCTCCCAATAGCGCAGAATGAACCGTCGCGCGACTTCGAGCCCGCCTTCGAGGTAGAGCGCGGCAATGAGCGACTCCAGGGCATCGGCGCGCAGATTGACGCGCTTGCGGCCTTCGAGCGACCGGATTTCACTGCCGGCGTGAATAAGCGAGGGCAGGCCGATCTCCTCGGCGATCTCGGAGAGCGTTTCGGCATTCACGAGAGCATTCAGTCGAAGCGAAAGCTCGCCTTCAGGTGCGGCGGGAAAGGCATTGAACAGAAGATCGGCAATGACGAGGCCAAGAACCCGGTCGCCGAGGAACTCAAGCCTCTCATAATCGGCTCCCGTCCCTCCCCTTGCGCTGGCATGAGTCAACGCCCTGCGCAGACGGACGTGGTCGCGGAACAGGTGGCCGGTCGGCTCCCTGAGCGCAATAGCCAGGGCCTCGCCCGTCAGCTTTCGTGTGGCCATGTCGCCACCGGCCTAGTGCACCGAGTTGAAGAAGCGCGACAGACGCACGGATGTCGGCCACTTCCAGATCTCGAGCGGGCTTGCGCCGTCGGCAATCGAGAAGAAGATGATATTCGCGCGTCCGACCAGGTTTTCCTCCGGCACAAATCCGACCGTGAAGCGGCTGTCGGTGGAGTTGTCGCGATTGTCGCCCATCATGAAATAGTGGCCCTCGGGAACGACGAACTCCCGTGTGTCGTCGCCGATCGAATTGGGCGACAGGTCGAGCGTATCGTAGGCAACTCCGTTCGGAAGCGTCTCGCGATAGACATCCACCGGGCGGTCGACTTCGGTGACGTCGGGATTGTCGATCTGGCCAATTTTTTCGCGCGGAACCGCCTCGCCATTGATGAAAAGCTGTCCCGCTTTCATCTGCACGCGGTCGCCCGGCAGTCCGATCACGCGCTTGATGTAGTCGAGCGATGGATTGGGCGGGAACTTGAAGACGACGACATCACCGCGTTGAGGCTCGCTGCCCCAGATACGGCCGGAGAAAATCGGCGGAGAGAACGGCAGCGAATGACGCGAATAACCGTAGGCCCATTTGGTGACGAAGAGGTAGTCGCCCTCCAGCAGGGTCGGGCGCATCGAGCCCGACGGGATCGAGAACGGTTGAAACAGCAGCGTGCGGATGACCAGCGCCAGGAGCAGCGCCTGGACGATGACGCTGACGGTTTCGCCAAGTCCGCCCGATTTCTTTTGCGATTTTTCCACCACGCTCATGTCGTCCTCAATTGTATGCCGGGTTCTCTTAGCCACTTGCGGAGTATGGGGCAACGGCATTGGCCGGTTGCCGTCGCCGGGAGAGCGCAGAAGTGTGGCCGTTATTCGACCGCGACCGCCTCGATAATCACGAAAGCTTGGGCCAGGGGAAAATCATCGGTGATTGTCAGGTGGATCACGGCGCGGTGACCCGGAGGCAGCATACGTTCGAGGCGAACGGCCGCACCACCGGTCAGGTGCATGGTCGGCCTGCCGTTTGGCATGTTCACCACACCCATGTCGCGCCAGTAGACCCCATCCGAAAGACCGGTCCCCAGTGCCTTGGAGCACGCTTCCTTGGCAGCGAAGCGCTTGGCGTAGGATGCCGCACGCTCCCTCCGCCGCTCGGAACGCGCCCTTTCGATGTCCGTGAATATCCTCGAAATGAAGCGCTCGCCGTGGCGCTCAAGCGACTTCTCGATCCGCCTGATGTCAATGAGGTCGCTACCGATGCCGATGATCATGCGTGCATCATATGTTGCGGCTGCCCGGTTTGACCGGCGGAATGGCCGCCAGTTCCGGCGGAACCAGATCCGGTGGATAGGCCGGCACCTCATATTCGGCGAGCGCGATCAGCGGAACGCCGACATCGCTCTTTCCGGCCGATCGATCGATGATGCAGGCGGCTGCGACGACGTCGCAGTCGAGCGCCTTCAGGCAGTCTACCGTTTCGCGGATCGACAGGCCGGTGGTGACGATGTCCTCGACGATGATGACGCGAGCGCCCTTCTCAACCTCGAAACGCCGCAGCCGGAAGACGCCGTTCTCCCGTTCGACCCAGATCGCCGGGGCGCCGAGATGGCGGGATGTCTCATAGGCAGGGATCAGTCCGCCGATTGCCGGACCAACCACATAGTCGATCGGGCCGGCGACTTCTTCGCGAATCTTGCGAGCCAATGCCCGGCACAGTTTCTCCGTCTTGTCGGCATGCATGAAGACGCGCGCCTTCTGCAGGAAGATCGGACTGCGCAATCCGGACGTCAGAATGAAATGCCCCTCCAGCACAGCGCCGCTTTCGCGGAAAATGTCCAGCACGTCCTCAGTGTTCATCGAATGGGTAGCCTCGCTTGTTCTCTGCAGGATCAACCGTTGACGCGCCGCGCTTCGCTAACGCTGGAATTGTCCTTGAGTTGCGACAGGAGCCGGTTCAAATGCTTCAGGTCCCAGACTTCGAGATCGATCAGCATCTCGGTGAAATCCGGGGCTGTACGGATCATCGACAATGTGTGGATGTT
>JBEVJK010000031.1:0-65100 GCA_040510195.1 Mesorhizobium sp.
CATCGAAGTTCGACGGCAGCTTGCCGGCAAGGCGACGCTCGAATTCGGCCTTAAGCTCTGGCTCGGCCTTGGCAAGGCGGCCTTCCCAGTCGGCGCGCGGCTTGGCGCCGGACTTGCCGGCGGTGCGCCAGGCGTCGAGGATGTCGGCCGGGATCTCGAAGGGCGGCGAATCCCAGTTGAAGAACTTGCGAGCGCCGGCGATCTCGTCGGCGCCGAGCGGCGAGCCGTGCGCCTTGTTGGTGCCGGCCTTGGTCGGCGCGCCGAAACCGATGGTGGTCTTGCAGGCGATCATCGTCGGCTTGTCGGAGTGGCGGGCGGCTTCGATGGCGTAGGCGATCGCTTCCGGATCCGTGCCGTCGATATGGCTGGCGTTCCAGCCCGAGGCCTGGAAGCGCGCGACCTGGTCGGTGTTGTCCGACAGTGAGACCGGACCGTCGATCGAGATGTCGTTGTTGTCCCAGAAGACGATCAGCTTGTTGAGCTTGAGGTGCCCGGCAAGCGCGATGGCTTCCTGGGAGATGCCTTCCATCAGGCAGCCGTCGCCGGCCAGCACATAGGTGCGGTGGTCGACGAGGTCGTCGCCGAACTGGGCGTTGAGGATGCGTTCGGCGAGCGCCATGCCGATCGAGTTGCCGAAGCCCTGGCCGAGCGGACCGGTCGTCGTCTCGATGCCGGTGGCGTGGCCATATTCCGGGTGGCCGGCGGTGCGCGACCCGAGCTGCCGGAAGTTCTCGATCTGATCGATCGTCATGTCCTCGTAGCCGGTCAGGTGCAGCAGCGAGTAAAGCAGCATCGAGCCGTGTCCGGCCGACAGCACGAAGCGGTCCCGGTCGGGCCAGTGCGGATCGAGCGGGTCGAACTTGAGATAGCGGGTGAACAGCACCGTGGCGACGTCGGCGGCGCCCATCGGCAGTCCGGGATGGCCCGAATTCGCCTTTTCGACGGCATCCATCGACAGGAAGCGGATCGCGTTGGCCATGCGGTCGTGAGTGTCGCGTTGGGTCATGGCTGCCTCGCCCGGAAAAAGAGGATGCGGGGCAGTGCTTCCCCGCCGGAAACTGCCCGCGACACATAGCAGTTGCGAGCCCCCTGTCAATCAACCGGCTGGCGTGTCCGCGCCCATCGCGGCGGCCTTGGTGCGCCGCCGCTTTCCTTTGCAGGGGAAAGCGACAAGGGTTTATTGACGTCGCTTTCACCCGGCGCGTAATGTTTCGTCCCTAAGACGTTCGCAATGCGGGGCGATTCGCGGGCGTGGGGCTGGAAATTGGAGCCATGACCGGGGAAGCGACACTCAAAGAGGTCATCGTTCGTCTCGGCAAAGCGATCGACGGTCTCGAGACAGCCGTCGCCTCACGTCTCGACCACGACCAGGACTATTCGGAAGCCGAGGCGGAGGTGCAGCGTATGAATGCCGACCGCTCGCGGCTGGCCCAGGAGCTCGACAGCTCCGAGGCGCGGGCCGACCGCCTGGAGGAGGCCAACAAGGAGGTCTCGCGGCGTCTGGTGACGGCCATGGAGACCATCCGGGCAGTGCTCGACAGGTAGGAGCTGGCGATGGCGCAGGTGACGGTGACGATCGACGGCAAGGCCTATCGGATGGCCTGCGATGAGGGCCAGGAAGAGCATCTGATCGACCTCGGCCAGCGCTTCGACCGCTATGTCTCGCATTTGAAGGCGTCGTTCGGCGAGATCGGCGACCAGCGCATCACGGTCATGGCGGGCATCATGGTCATGGACGAGCTGAGCGAGCTGCAGAAGCGGATCAAGGGGATGGAGAGCGAGATCAACACGCTGCGCAAGACCCGCGATGAGGCGCTCAGCAAGTCCGACAAGAACGACGCGGCGCTGACCGGCGCACTCTCCGTCCTCGCCGAGCGCATGGAGAACCTGGCGTCCCGGCTCACGCTGCGGCCGGCTCAATAGGTTCGGCCTATCCCTCCAGCGTCTCGCGCAGCAGCTCGAGCTCCAGCCACTCTTCCTCCATCGCGGCGAGCTCGCCGCGCAGCCGGTCGAGCGTCTCGGCCGCGCTCGCGAACGCGGCCGGGTCGCGCCCGTAAAGGCCGGGATCCGCCATGCGGGCCTCGACCCGGCCGATCTCCGCCGTCGCCTCCTCCATCCGCGTCGGCAGCGTCTCCAGTGCGAACTTCTGCTTGTAGGAGAGCTTGCGGGCGCCGCTCCTTGCCTCGGCGGGCCCGCTGCGCGGCCGCGCCTCGGGGGCGGGCGTCTTCGGCCGATCCTCCAGCCCGCGGCCGCCCCGCTGGGCGAGCATGTCGGAATAGCCGCCCGCATACTCGATCCAGCGCCCGTCGCGGTCCGGTGCGACCACGCTGGTCACCGTGCGGTCCAGGAAATCGCGGTCGTGGCTCACCAGCAGCACCGTGCCGGGAAAGCCGGCGACCAGCTCCTGCAACAGGTCCAGCGTCTCCATGTCGAGATCGTTGGTCGGCTCGTCGAGCACCAGCAGGTTCGCCGGCCGCGACAGCAGGCGGGCCAGCATCAGGCGGGCCCGCTCGCCGCCGGACAGGTCGCGGATCGGTGTGCGCGCCTGCTCGGGGCGGAACAAGAAGTCCTTCATGAGCGAGACGACATGGCGCTCTTCGCCGTTGACGACGAGGGTGTCGCCGCGGCCGTCGGTGAGGAAGTGCGCCAGGGTCTCCTCCGGATCGAGCGCCGCACGGCGCTGGTCGAGCGTGGCGACGGCGAGGTTGGTGCCGAGGCGCAGTGTGCCGGAATCCGGCGGCAGCACGCCGATCAGCATGCTGAGCAACGTGGTCTTGCCGACGCCGTTCGGCCCCACCAGGCCGACGCGGTCGCCGCGCTGGATACGGGTGGAGAAGTCGCGCACGATCGCCCGTCCGCCGAAGCTCTTCGAGATGTTCCTGGCCTCTATAACCAGCTTGCCGGACTCGGTCGCGTCGGCCGCCGCCATGCGGGCGAGGCCCTCGGCGCCGCGATGCGTGCGGAAGCGCTGCCGCATGACCTGCAGCTCGCCGAGCCGCCGCATATTGCGCTTGCGCCGCGCCGTCACGCCGTAGCGCAACCAGTGCTCCTCGCGGACGATCTGCCGGCCGAGCTTCTGCTGATCGCGCTCCTCTTCCTCCAACACGACGTCCCGCCACGCTTCGAAATCGGCGAAGCCGCGCTCCAGACGCCGCGTCGCCCCGCGATCGAGCCATACGGTGGCGCGCGACACGCGTTCCAGGAAGCGCCGGTCGTGCGAGATGACGACCAGCGCCGATGCGCTGCGGGCCAGCTCTTCTTCCAGCCATTCGATGGTCGACAGGTCGAGGTGGTTGGTCGGCTCGTCGAGCAGCAGCACGTCGGGCTGCGGCGCCAGCGCCCGCGCCAGCGCTGCGCGGCGCGACTCGCCACCCGACAACGTCGCCGGGATCTCGTCGCCCGTCAGGCCGAGCTTTTGCAGCAGGTAGGTGGCGCGATGCGGGTCGTCGGCCGGTCCGAGGCCCTCCGCGACATAGGCGGCCACCGTGGCTGAGCCCTCGATGTCCGGCACCTGCGGGAGGTAGCGCACGGTCGCCGAGGGGTGACGGAAGATCTCGCCGTCCTGCGGCTCGACGAGCCCGGCCGCGATCTTGAGCAGCGTCGACTTGCCCGAGCCGTTGCGGCCGACCAGTGCGATGCGGTCGCCGGGCGCCACGGTGAGGTCGGCGCCGTCGAGCAGCGGCGCGCCGCCGAAGGTGAGCCTGATCCGGTCGAGCTTGAGCAGCGGCGGCGCCATAAAGGTCAGAAGTCCTCGCCGGGATAGGGATGCGCGATCACCAGGGCGCGGCCGCTGGCCAAGGTGGCCGCGGCCCGGCCCCGAACCACGTTGGAGATGGTGAGCGACGAACCGAACGGCAAGTCGACCCCTTCGAGCGGCCATTTGACCCCGGAGAGCGAAAGTCCGGCGAGCGGCGTGAAGCCGACCACCGAAAACAGCGTGCCGTCGGGGTGGTCGAGCTCCATGCGGCCCGGCAGCAGCGGCAACCCTTCCTGGGCGCCGCTGGTCAGCAGCACCGCTATGCCTGCCTCGGCCAGCACCACCGCCTGGGCGAGATGCAGGAAGGCATGGTCCGCCCGCGGGCCGCCGAAGGCGCCGGCCAGGATCAGCCGCGTCGCCCCCAGTTCTATCGCCTGCTGAACCGCCAGCTCGCCATCCGTCTTGTCCTTCTCCGCCGGAAACGCCTGGCGCGGCACGTCGGGGAAGCGTTCGGCGAGCGCCGGCGGCACCGAATCGAAGTCGCCCACCCATAGCTCGGGCGTCAGCCCCAGCGCCAGGGCGTGGCGCATGCCGGAATCGGCGGCGATCACCCGGCTGCCGGCGATCTGCGCGTCGAGCCGCGGCGTGCGTGCGAGCTCGCCGCCGAGCAGGAGGGTGAACAGGCTCATCGCGCATCGCTCTATCCGACGGCCACCAAAAACGGAAGGCAGCCGTGACGGAATCGCGCTTGCCGGGCGACCGCGTCCGTTCTATCTGTCGAAGCGCTCTAACGGGGTGCCGGACGCGGCTTTCGCGGACCGGCTGAGAGGCCAAAATTCCGGCCAACCCGCTGAACCTGATCCGGTTTGCACCGGCGGAGGGATTAGACGCTGCTGCACGGCGCCTCGTTCCTTGAACTCGAAAGGAGGCGCAACGATGCGCAGACCATTGCTCGCTTTGATCGGCACCATGGCGATGCTGAGCTCGCTCCCGGCGGCGGCGGCCGGCAGGCTAAATGTATATACATATGAGGGCTTCACCGCGGACTGGGGCACCGGCCCGCAGATCGAGAAGGCTTTCGAGGCCGAATGCGGCTGCGACGTGGTTTTCTCCGCGGTCACCGACGGCGTCGCGCTGCTCAACCGGGTGAAGCTCGAGGGCGAAAGCACCAAGGCCGACATCGTGCTCGGCCTGGACACCAACCTCACGGCCGAGGCCGCCGCGACAGGGCTGTTCGCCGCGCACGGCGTCGCCGCGAACCAGGTGACGGTGCCGGGAGGCTGGCACGACCCGCTCTTCCTGCCCTTCGACTATGGCTACTTCGCCGTCGTCTACGACAGCGAGGCGCTGAAGGCGCCTCCCACCAGCCTCCATGCGCTGGTCGACGGCGATCCGGCCGACAAGATCGTCATCGAGGATCCGCGCACCTCCACCCCTGGCCTCGGCCTGCTGCTCTGGGTGAAAGCCGTCTATGGCGAGGAGGCGCCCGACGCGTGGGAGAAGCTGAAGCGGCGGGTGCTGACGGTCACCCCGGGCTGGAGCGAGGCCTACGGCTTGTTCACCAAGGGCGAGGCGCCGATGGTGCTCTCCTACACCACCTCGCCCGCCTACCACAGGATCGCCGAGTCGACGGACCGCTACAAGGCCGCCGGCTTCTCCGAAGGCCACTACATGCAGGTGGAGGTGGCGGGCATCACGACGACAGGGGCGAAGAACCCGCTGGCCCGCCGCTTCATGGAGTTCATGTTGAGCCCCGCGTTCCAGGACGCCATCCCCGAGACCAATTGGATGTTCCCGGCTGCCGCCACCTCAAAGCCCCTCGCCCCGGCCTTCCAGGCGCTGGTGGAGCCGGCAAAAAGCCTGTCGTTCACCCCCGAAGAGGTGTCCGCCAACCGCAAGGCATGGGTCGACGAATGGCTGTCCGTGATGAGCCGATAGTGCAAGTCCTGCAAAATTGAGAGTGTCTTGGGTCCGCAACTGCGCAAAAACAAAGGGATAGAGCAATTCCGCGATCCGCGCGGAAAGGTTCTGGCCGTCCCAACGCCCGCCATCGACCGCCGGGTGGCAGCCGGCGGGGCGGCGATCTTCTTCGTCGCCCTGTTGATCGGCGGCGCGCTGGCGGGGCTGCTGTCGGAGGCGGCCTCGGGCTTCGACGCCGCCTGGGCGGCGTTCGACGGCTATCTCTTCCGCGTCGTCCGCTTCACCCTGTGGCAGGCGGCGCTTTCCACGGCGCTGTCGGTGCTGCCGGCGATCGCCGTGGCCCGCGCCCTTGCGCGGCACCCGCGCTTTCCAGGCCGCCGCCTGGTGCTGAGGCTGTTCGCCGTTCCGCTGGCGCTTCCGGCGATCGTCGCCGCTCTCGGCGTGCTTTCGCTCTATGGCCGCGCCGGGCTGTTCGCCGTGCCGCTTTCGACTTTGACCGGCGAGCCATGGCCCGGCATCTACGGCCTCTCCGGCATCCTGGTCGCCCACGTGTTCTTCAACCTGCCGCTTGCCACGCGGTTTCTCCTGGCTGCGCTCGACACCGTCCCCGCCGATCAGTGGCGGCTGGCCAGCCAGCTCGGCATGGGCCGCGCCGCCGCCTTCCAGCTTATCGAGTGGCCGGTCCTGCGCAGCAGCCTGCCGGCCGTGGCCGGCCTGGTCTTCATGCTCTGCATCACCTCCTTCACCATTGTGCTGACTCTGGGAGGCGGGCCGGCGGCAACCACGCTGGAGGTCGCCATCTACCAGGCACTGCGGTTCGACTTCGATCCGGCCCGCGCCGTCGCGCTCACCGTGCTGCAAGTGGCGCTGACGGCGGCCGTCGTGGCGCTGCTCGCGCGGCTCGGCACCGACGTGACCGGTGAGCCCGGCCTGTCGGTGGCCCGCCGCCGTCCCCCCGAGCCGGCGCCGCTCGACACCGCATTCAATGCGCTGGCGATTTCGCTGGCCGCCGCCTTCGTGCTGGGGCCGATGGTGTCGACCGTGGCGGCCGGGCTGACCGCGGATCTCGGCCGCCTGGCGACCGACCCCGCCGTCCTGCGGGCCACCGCCACCAGCTTGGCGCTCTCCGGGCTTGCCGGGCTGCTCGCCGTTGCCCTGTCGCTGGGGCTGGCGGCAGCCCGCCTGGCGCTCGCGGGCCGCCGCTCGCCGGGCACTGCCGCGGCGGTCCTGGCGAGCCTCGCCGGCACCGGCGCCGGCTTCGTCCTCGTGGTGCCGCCGATCGTCATCGGGGCCGGCTGGTTCATCCTGGCCCGCCGCTTCGGTGACCCGTTCCTGCTGGCGCCAATCATGGTCGTGGCGGTCAACGCCGTGATGGCGATGCCTTTCGCCTTGCGCGCCCTCGGACCTGCCTACGACGCGGCCGGTGCCAGCCACGACCGCCTCTGCGCCGGGCTCGGCATCGCCGGCTTCGATCGCTGGCGCCTGGTGGACTGGCCGGTGCTCCGCCGCCCGCTCGCCACCGCCTTCGCCTTTGCGATGGCCCTGTCGCTCGGCGACCTCGGCGTCATCGCGCTGTTCGGCAGCGATGCGGTCGAGACGCTGCCTTTCCTGCTGCTTTCGCGGATGGGCGCCTACCGGACGGCGGATGCCGCCGGGCTGGCGCTGGTGCTCGGCGCCGTCTGCCTCGCCTTGGTGGCTGTCGCCGACCGGTTGGGTCACGGCATGCCGGCTGCCGGAGATCACGCGCCATGAGCGGTGCGGAGGTCCGGCTCGACCGCGTCGTCTTCAGCTATGGCGACAGCCCGATGCTGTTCGACTGCAGGTTCCCGGCCGGCTCGGTCACCGCCGTGCTCGGCCCGAGCGGGTCCGGCAAATCTACGTTGCTCAGCCTCGTCGCCGGCTTCGAGCCGCCTCGGTCGGGACGCGTGCTGATCGCCGGCGACGACATGACCGCCGAGCCGCCGAGCCGCCGGCCCGTTTCAATGGTCTTCCAGGAGAACAACCTCTTCGCGCATCTCGACGTCGCCGCCAATGTGGGCCTGGGTCGCTCGCCCGGCCTCAGGCTCGACGCTGCGGACAACGCCGCGGTCGCCGACGCGCTGTCCCGCACCGGCCTCGCCGGCAAGGAACACCGCTTACCGGCCGCGCTATCGGGCGGCGAGCGGCAGCGCGTCGCGCTGGCACGCGTGCTGGTGCGCCAGCGCCCGGTCCTGCTTCTCGACGAGCCTTTCGCCTCGCTCGGTCCGGCGCTGCGCCAAGAGATGCTGGGCCTGGTCGCGGACTTGCACCGCGAACACGGCATGACAGTGCTTTTCGTCACCCATCATCCCGACGACGCGCGGCAACTTGCCGAGCGTGTGGTCTTCCTGGAGGACGGCCGGGTCGCCGCGGCAGGCGATGCAGCGGCTTTCTTCTCGGAGGCGGCGCCCGAAGCCTTCCGGCGTTACACCGGAGGTGTTGCCGGAACGCTGCAATGGCCGGCAAACGCCAGGAAGCCGACATAAATTGACGCCAAACCGCTGGTTGTCGCATGTCTATGGTGCTTGTCTTGAAGCGCAGTCTGTGTCAGGTGCGGCGACCGAACCGGCACTGGCTGTCGATCAACCGACCGGAAAGGAATGCGCCCTGCCGACCTGCCCAACCATGACAGCGGTCCTGCCGCAGCCGGCAGTTCCGGCGCGGAGCCTTCGCCATGGCATCGTGGCGGCGGCGCTGCTCGTCCTGGCGACCGGCTGCCAGGCGCTCAACGGGCCCCTCAACGAGCAGGCGTTCCGGCCTTCCGACAACCCGGTCACCGTCGACACGGTCGGCCGCAACGACAAGCTGGCCGCGCTGGCTCGCGCGCAGCATCCGCGCATCCTGGCCACCTATGGCGGCGAATATTCCGACCCCAAGCTCGAGCGGATGGTCGCCAAGGTGGTCGGCCGCTTGACCTTCGACGCCGACAACCCGTCGACGCAGAGCTATCGCATCACCATCCTCAACTCGCCCAACGTCAATGCCTTCGCCCTACCCGGCGGCTATCTCTACGTCACGCGCGGCTTGTTGGCGTTGGCCAACGACTCCGCCGAACTGGCCGCCGTGATCGCCCATGAGATGGGTCACGTGACGGCCAATCACGGCATTCAGCGTCAGCAGAAGGAGGCCGAGGAGGTGCTCGCCTCCAAGGTGGTGACCGACGTTCTCGGCGAGAGCGACGTCGCCAAGGTGGCGCTGATCAAGGGCAAGCTGCGGCTGGCGCAGTTCTCCCGCAACCAGGAGCTGGAGGCCGACGCGATCGGCATCCGCTCGATCGGCCGGGCCGGATACGATCCCTATGCGGCCAGCCGCTTCCTTCAATCGATGGCCGCCTACAGCGAGTTCCGCAACGTGACCGGCGCCCAGGACGCCAGCCTCGACTTCCTCGCCAGCCACCCCAACGCCCCGGCGCGCATCGAGCTGGCGCAGCGCCATGCGCGCGGCTTCGGCGCTCCGGGAAGCGCTGCGCACGACCGCGACTCCTTCCTGGCCGGCATCGACGGTCTGCTGTTCGGCGACTCGCCCGAGGAAGGCTATGTGCGCGGCACCTCCTTCCAGCATCCCGGGCTCGGCATTGCCTTCAACGTGCCGGCCGGCTTCGTCATCGACAATTCGCAGGCCGAGGTGACTGCCACCGGGCCGGGCGATATGGCCGTCCGCTTCGACGGTGTCGAGCTCGGCCGCGGCACCAGCCTCGTCAACTATGTGCGCAGCGGCTGGGTCACCGGGCTGGACGCCAGTTCGGTGCGGGCGGTGACCATCAACGGCAACGAGGCGGCGGTCGCCAAGGCGCGCGCCGATGGCTGGCAATTCGACATCACGGTGATCCGTTCCGGCGACCGCGTCTATCGGCTGCTGACGGCCGCACCGGCTGCCAGCACGTCGCTCGACGCCGTGGCGCGTTCGGTGAGCGGCAGCTTCCATTCGCTTTCGCCGGCCGAAAAGGCGGCGCTCAGGCCGCTACGCATCCGCGTCGTCACCGTCAAGCCTGGCCAGACCGTCGGCTCGCTGGCCGCTTCGATGGTCGGTGTCGATCGCAAGCTCGATCTGTTCAGGGTGCTCAATGCGTTGCCGCCCGGCGGCGGCGTCTCGGCCGGCGACAGGGTGAAGATCATCACCGACCGCTGATATCGCGCTATGCGGCCTGCTCGAAGGCGGGATTAACCTTGACCAGCGCCAGCTTGAGCTTCTCCAGCGCCCGCGTCTCTATCTGGCGTACGCGTTCCTTGGAGATGCCGAGCTTGGCGCCGAGCGACTCCAAGGTGGCGCCGTCGTCCTGCAGACGGCGTTCCTGGATGATCCTGAGCTCGCGCGCATTGAGCACGCCGAGGGCCCCGTGCAGCCAATCCGACCGCCGCTCGACGTCGATCACGTCCTCGACGACCTCGTCCGGCAAGGGATCGTTCGAAACCAGGAAGTCCATGCGGTCGGCGGAGCCGGAATCGTCGGCGACCGGCGCGTTGAGCGATGTGTCCGGCCCGGAAAGCCGGGAGTCCATCATCGCCACGTCGGCCTCCGAGACGCCCAGCGCCGAGGATATCTCGCGATAGATGGCGTCATCGGGCAGCCGGTCGGTGCCCTGCGCAAGGCGGGCCCTGAGCCGCCGGAGATTGAAAAAGAGCGCCTTCTGGGCCGAGCTCGTGCCGCCGCGTACGATCGACCAGTTGCGCAAGATGTAGTCCTGCATGGAGGCCCTGATCCACCATGTCGCATAGGTGGAGAACCGCACGTCGCGGTCGGGCTCGAAACGCGCCGCCGCCTCCAACAGGCCGACATGGCCCTCCTGGATCAAATCGCCCATAGAAAGGCCGAAATAGCGGAACTTGGTCGCCATCGAGATCACCAGCCGCATATGGGCAGTGGTAATCTGGTGCAGAGCCTGCTGGTCGCCGTGTTCGCGCCAGCGGACCGCCAGGTCGTGCTCTTCCTCGCGTTCAAGATAGGGCGCCTGCATGGCAGCCCGGATCAGGTTCCGCTTCGCCTGCTCTTCCATCGCCCGCGGCTCCCTCGCTGAGAACGCTCGACAACACCCCAGGCTCTGGACCGGAACCGATCTCTGCTTTCAGAGGATGGCTCCGGCGCGTGGATCGGGCGCCTCGCACAAACCCGGGGAACGCTGCACAACGCCGGACCCGGCCGGATCGTTCCATTCGACGAAGGTCGAAGGCTGTCGAACCGCTCGCCATGCCGTGCGAGGCCCGACAGGCGGCGCCGGAGGAACGCAAAAAAAGGCCCGGCTGTGCCGGGCCTCTATCTGTGGAAGCTCTGCTGATGCGGCGCGCCGTGTAGGCGTCAGGCCGCCTCTTCCTGCTCGGCTTCTTCGTTGTCGGCCTTGGCGCCGCGCTTCGGCCCCTTGTTGAGGTTCGTCTCGATCAACCGGACGGCCTCGGTCTCCGACATCTTGTTGACGGCCGCGATCTCGCGGGCCATGCGATCGAGCGCCGCCTCGTAGAGTTGACGCTCCGAGTAGGACTGCTCCGGCTGGTTGTCGGCGCGGTAGAGATCGCGCACGACCTCGGAAATCGAGATCAGATCGCCCGAGTTGATCTTCGCGTCATACTCCTGGGCGCGGCGCGACCACATGGTGCGCTTCACGCGGGCGCGGCCCTGAACGACCTTCAGCGCGCGGTCCACATAGTCGGTCTCCGACAGCTTGCGCATGCCGATCGACGTCGCCTTGGCGACCGGCACCTTCAACCGCATCTTGTCCTTCTGGAAGTCGATCACGAACAGCTCAAGCTTATGCCCGGCGACCTCCTGCTCGTCGATCGAGACGATCTGACCGACGCCGTGCGCCGGGTAGACGATGAACTCGCCCGTCTTGAAACCCTGACGCGTCGCTGCGGACTTCTTCTGCTGCGGAATTGCCATACGCCCTGAACTCCTGTGCTTTCGCCCGGCGGGCATCGCCGGGGGAACCTGGTGAGGCCGCACGACGTCGAGGGCCGTGGGCTGCCGCAGATCACGCGCGAAGGCCGCTCCGGAGGAGACCGGGGTCGAAGCAGGGCGCAAAAGCCGCCCGCCCGCCCCAAGTTGCCTTGGTCCGGATACTGGCCCTCACCTTTCAATGATTTTCGATCAACGCTTCTGCGCCTAATCGATTGTCGTGTCACCGGCTTGTCGCATATTGGTAACACAAAAAGCTGAAAGAATCAACAATTTGCTGCATGCGCGAAGATGCCGCGGGGGAAACCTGGCCACGCGAGGGCCCCTCCGAGCCGCGTTTTGCCGGCTTTTCGCTGCCTGCGATCAGTCGCCCTCACCGGGCTCCGGCGAGAAAAATTTCTCGAACTTGCCCTCGATGCCGTCGAACGACTTGGCGTCCTCCGGCGGCTCCTTCTTGGCGGTGATGTTGGGCCACTTGGCCGCATACTCGCCATTCACCTCGAGCCACTTCTCAAGCCCCTGCTCGGTGTCGGGCTTGATCGCGTCGGCGGGGCATTCCGGCTCGCACACCCCGCAGTCGATGCACTCGTCGGGATGGATGACCAGCATGTTCTCGCCTTCGTAGAAGCAGTCGACCGGGCATACCTCGATGCAGTCCATGTACTTGCACTTGATGCAGTTGTCGGTCACCACATACGTCATCGTGATGCACGTCCTCGGTCTCTGAGCTCCCGTCGGTCAGGTAGACCGTTTGACGGCGACTGGCAAGGGCGGCTCCGCGGGCCTCAGCCCTCGCCGCCGCCGGACCTGCGCTCGCGCTTGGTCGGCCGCTCCGCCGGTATCTCGCGCAGCGGCACGATCTCGTCGGGCAGGCTACGGTCGCGCGGCGCCGGCGCCGGCGACAGGTCCTCGTAGAGCTGCCGTGCTTCGCTCGCAGGCCCCCGCCGGGCGCCGCCGTCGACGATGCGGTAGACCAGGACCTGCCGGTCGAGCAGAACAGTGAGCACGTCGCCCGGCTTCACCTGCTGCGAGGCCTGCTCGGCCTTATCGCGATTGACGCGGACGCGGCCGGTCTGCACCAGCTTGGCAGCCAGCGAGCGCGATTTGACGACCCGCGCGAAGAACAGCCACTTGTCGATGCGCTGGCGGACCGCCTCCGGCATCACTTCTTGAGCTGGTCGCGCAACGCGGCAAGCTTGGCAAAGGGAGAATCGGGGTCGATGCGCGGCGCCCGCTCTTCGCGTGGCCGCGGTTGGAACGGCTTGCCGCCATTGGACCCGACGTCCTTGCCGCCGTTCGGCCTGGCACCGTCGCGACGGGCGGGGCGACCCGCGGCGCCGTCGCCGTCGCCGCGACCCGGCCGCGGCTTGAACTTGCCCTCCGGCCGGTCGTGGCGCTGCTTGCGCTGCTGTCCGCCATCGGCGCCCCCGGCATCCTTGTCGCCGCGCTGCGGTCGGCCGCGGCCGGCACCGTGCCGCGGCGCATGACGCCCCTCGAAGCGGGCCTGCCGCCACAACAGCACCGGCTTGGGCTCCTCGGCCGGCGGCTCGACGGCGGCGGGCGCAGCCTCTTCGACCTGCGGCATTGCCGCCTCGGCCTCGGCCGCCGCCTCCGGCACCACCGGCGCAATCGCGATGTCGGCCGACATGAGGGCCGCGGGCGCCTCCGCCTCCTCCGCCTCGGACGCCTCGCCGATGCCTTCGATGGCGGGGCCGTCAGGCACGGCCGGCGTTTCTTCGGCGACGGGCTCTGCGCTCGCTTCATCTCCGGCCGGACCCTGCGCATCGGCCGCGGTGGCGGGCACCTCCGGCGGCTTCGCCGCGGCGTCGAGCGCCTCGAGCTTCGCCTTCACCTCGGCGGCCGGCTTCGGTTCGGCGCGATAGCCGAGGCCTTTCAGAATCTCCTCCATGTCGTCGGTCGTGGCTCCCAGGATCGACATCATGGCCGGCGTGACCAGGAAGGTGCTGCCGTCATAGGCGCCGTCGGGCCGCGCGCCGGTCCCCTGCCGCCACGCCAGCGCCGGGCGGATCAGGTCGGCCAGCCGCTCCAGTATGTCGATGCGCACGGCGCGCCGGCCGAGGATGCGGAACCCCGCCAGCCGATAGAAGCTGCGATCGTAGGCGGCATCGACCACCAGCGAGGTCCTGCCGGCGGCAAGGGCGTTGACGACGTCGCCACAGCCCGGCTTGTCCTTGCCGTCGTTCTGCAGCGCCCACAAAAGCGTGAGCAGGCCGGCTGGCGCCGGCTTCAGCAGCACCGGGACGAAGATGTGATAGGCGCCGAAACGCACGCCCAGTCGCCTGAGCGCGCCCCGCGCCTGCTGGTCCAGCCCCTTCACCTCGTCGGCCACGTCGCGGCGGCTGATCACCCCGAAGTTCTCGACCAAGCGGAAGGCGATGCCGCGGCCGATCCCCGTCAGCTGCTCGGCCTCCTTGAGGTCCGCCAGCGGCTTCAACAGGCTTTCGACCTGGAAGTTGACGAAACGCTCGGCGCGCGCGCCGACCTTGTCGCGTGCCGGTCCGGTGAGCTGCTCGTCGGCAAACAGGATCACCCGCGGCTTCAGCGCGTCTTCGCCTGCCGCCAAGGTGCCGATAGGCGACCCGATCCAGCGCAGCACGCCGTCGGAGCCGAGTGCGATGTCGCCATTGGCCGAGGTTGCGAAGCGCTCGGCCCGCGCCTCGAATTCCAGCGCCAGCGCCTTCTGGGCCGCCGCCTTGACCGCCTTGGCGTCTTCGCCTTCGGCGCTCTGGTCGGCCGTGAAACGGAACCCCTGCAGCTCGCCCACATGGTGTCCTTCGACGAGGACGGCACCGGCCGGGCTGATTTCGGCTTCAAGCATCGTGTTTTCTCTCAGGCGCTTCATGAGCACGGATGTCCTGCGGTCTACGAAGCGTTTCGTCAACCGGTCATGCAGGGCGTCAGACAGTCTGTCTTCGATCTCGCGCGTTTTTTCCTGCCAGTGTGCCGGATCGGCCAGCCAGCCGGGCCGGTTGGACACGAAGGTCCAGGTGCGGATCTGCGCGATGCGATGCGACAGCGTGTCGATGTCGCCGTCGATGCTGTCGGCGCGACGCACCTGCTCGGCCATGTAGGTTTCGTCGACATGCCCGCGCTCGGCGAGGTCGAGATACATCGACGCGATGAGATCGGAATGCTGGGCGGGAGCGATGCGCCGGTAGTCGGGCAGCGCACACGCCTCCCACAGAAGCGCCACGCGCTCCGGCCGGTCGGCCAGCCGACGGATCTCCGGATCGTTCGACAGATGCTCGAGCGCTTGCGCATCGACCGCCGGCAGCGCGCGCGTCAGGCCCTCGACCGGCGCCGGTGTCTCGATGGACCGCTTCAGCGCATCGAGGCTCGCATAGTCGAAGCCGGCGGTCCGCCATTGCAGCACGCGGACCCGATCGAAGTCGTGCGCCTCGATCTTCTGCACCAGCTCGTCGTCGAACGGGTCGACCTGGCCGGTGACACCGAACGTCCCGTCGCGCAGGTGGCGGCCGGCGCGCCCGGCGACCTGGCCGAGCTCCGCAGCCGACAGATGCCGATACTGATAGCCGTCGAACTTGCGGTTCTGCGCGAAGGCCACATGGTCGACGTCGAGATTGAGACCCATGCCGATCGCATCGGTGGCGACCAGATAGTCGACGTCGCCGGACTGGTAGAGCGCCACCTGGGAGTTGCGCGTGCGTGGCGACAGCGCGCCGAGCACCACGGCGGCCCCACCGCGATGGCGCCTGATCAGCTCGGCGATCGCATAGACCTCGTCGGCCGAGAAGGCGACGATGGCGGTGCGCCGCGGCAGCCGGGTGAGCTTCTTCTGGCCCCCATAGGCCAAATGCGAGAGACGCGGTCGGGTGACCACGGAGACGCCCTTGAGCAGCCGCTCCAGGATGCCGCGCATGGTCGCCGCGCCGAGCAGCAGCGTCTCTTCCCGCCCGCGCAAGTTCAAGATGCGGTCGGTGAAGACATGTCCGCGCTCCAGGTCGCCGGCCAGCTGCACCTCGTCGATCGCCACGAAGGCGGCGGTCGTCTCGCGCGGCAGCGCCTCCACGGTGCATACCGAATAGCGGGCGCCGGCAGGGACGATCTTTTCCTCGCCGGTCACCAGCGCAACATTCTGGCGGCCGACCTTTTCGACGACGCGCTGGTAGACCTCGCGTGCCAGAAGCCTGAGCGGCAGGCCGATCACCCCGGAGCCATGCGCCACCATCCGCTCGATGGCGAGATGGGTCTTGCCGGTGTTGGTCGGGCCCAGAACGGCGGTGACGTCGCGCCCCGAAAGGATGAGCGGGTCGTTCGGTTTGTTCTGCAGGTTCATGGGAAAGGCAGGCGCTTCGCTTTTGGTCGTTTCGACATATAGGAAATACGCACCGATGCGAAAGCCGAAATCGCGTGCTTAACGTCTGGAACGAGTCTGGAACGAGTCTGGAACGAATCACTGACTCGGCCCGATTCACGGTTCGTTCACCGCTAGATATGGTTGATGGAGGTCTCGGCTAGACCACATGATGAATCGCGGTCGTTAGCTCAGCGCGTGAAAGTGTCGTCGCCGTTTACTTTTGACGGGGAGCTCACGAATCGCGCCAAGGCGCAGCCAGCGTGAGAACGGTTAAGGTTAAGGGATCATTGACGAAATTCCCCCTCGACACGCTTTCGACGCGACATTTTCGACGACGCCGTTAATCCTTCGGCCAAAGCCGGAACGAAGCGGCGACGAATCGCTGACCTCGTTCGAATCCCGTTTCGTTCACCGCAACATCTTGTGTGCCATGTCCAGGCGTGACCCATACGAACCCTGCGACTCTCGAAAACCGGCCAGCGGAAAAGCGTGGATGCTAACGATCATGTCCCAAAGTGGCACAGCAAACTGCAACCGCCATGTCGACAGCCCCTACCGGCACGAGCAAGATGCTTTGCGGCTCTCACGATTGTGTTTCAGATAATTCCATGCCTTGATGCCACCGCGGGTCGACTGGGGATCAGGAGGGAAATCTATGTCCAGACGTCTCATCGCCGAATTCCTCGGCACATTTTGGCTGGTTTTCGGCGGTTGCGGCAGCGCGGTGCTTGCGGCGGCGTTTCCCGATGTCGGCATCGGCCTCGTCGGCGTCTCCTTCGCCTTCGGGCTCACCGTGCTCACCATGATCTATGCCGTCGGCGGCATTTCCGGCGGTCACTTCAATCCGGCGGTCTCCATCGGTCTCGCGGTCGCCAACCGGTTTCCGCGCAAGGATCTGCTGCCCTATATCGGCGCCCAGCTGCTCGGCGCCGTGGTCGGCTCGGCGGTTCTCTATCTCATTGCCAGCGGCAAGGCCGGCTTCACGCTCGACGGCGGGTTTGCCGCCAACGGCTATGGCGAACACTCGCCGGGCGGCTACTCGCTCGGCGCCGGGCTGATCTGCGAGGTCGTGCTGACCTTCATGTTTCTGATGGTGATCCTGCGGGTGACCTCGGGCGACCTGCCGGCCGGCTTCGTGCCCATCGCCATCGGCCTCACGCTGGTCCTCATCAACCTCATCTCGATCCCGGTCACCAACACCTCGGTGAACCCTGCGCGCTCCACCGGCCCGGCGCTGTTCGTCGGCGGCTGGGCCCTTCACCAGCTGTGGCTGTTCTGGGTGGCGCCGATCCTGGGGGCCGTGCTGGCCGGCCTGGCCAATGTCACGCTGTTCGAAGGCCACACGTCGGCGACCGGCAGCGCGCCGGCCGTCTGAGGTCGGATCACCGCTCCTCGCAGCGGCGCCGGCCGTCGACCGGCGCCGATTCCGCCTAGACCACGAACTGCCCGCCATTGGCCGACAGCGTCGAGCCGGTGATGAACCCGGACTCGTCGGAAGCCAGGAAAACCACGCAGCGCGCAATCTCCTCCGGCTCCCCGAGCCGCCCGACCGGGATCTGGGGGATGATCCGCTCCTTAAGCACCGTCGGGTCGACCGCCTTGACCATGTCGGTGGCGATGTAGCCGGGGCAGATGGCGTTGACCGTGATGCCGGCGCGGGCGCCCTCTTGTGCCAGCGCCTTGGTGAAGCCGAGGTCGCCGGCCTTGGCGGCGGAGTAATTGACCTGCCCTGCCGGCCCCTTCTGGCCGTTGATCGACGAGATGGTGATCACCCGTCCGAACTTGCGCTCCCGCATCCCGTTCCACAGCGGATGCGTCATGTTGAAGACGCCTGAAAGGTTGGTGTCGATCACCTCGCGCCATTGCTCGGGTGTCAGCTTGTGGAACATGGCGTCGCGGGTGATGCCTGCATTGTTGACCAGGATGTCGACCGGGCCGAGCTCGGCCTCGACCTTGGCGATGCCATCCACGCAGGCGTCATAGTCGGCCACCGACCATTTGAAGACGGGAATGCCGGTCTCGGCCTTGAAGGCGGCGGCCGCCCCGTCGTTGCCGGCATAATTGGCGGCGACCTTGTGGCCGGCCGCCTTGAGCGCCACCGAGATGGCCGCCCCGATGCCGCGCGAGCCGCCGGTGACGAGTGCAGTCCTGGTCATGTCAGGCTCCTCCTCGAGAGTGTCTCTCCGTTCTACATGGCCTCGACGCACATGGCGACGCCCATGCCGCCGCCGATGCAGAGGGTGGCGAGGCCCTTCTTGGCGCCGCGACGGCGCATCTCGTAGACCAGCGTGTTGAAGATGCGCGTGCCCGAGGCACCGATCGGATGGCCGATGGCGATGGCGCCGCCATTGACGTTCACGATCTCGGGATTCCACCCCATGTCCTTGTTGACCGCGCAGGCCTGGGCGGCGAAGGCTTCGTTGGCTTCGACCAGGTCGAGGTCGCCGACCGACCAGCCGGCCTTCTCCAGCGCCTTGCGCGACGCCGGGATCGGTCCCGTGCCCATGACCTTGGGGTCGACGCCGGCCGTCGCCCAGGAAACGATGCGCACCAGCGGGTCGATGCCGCGACGGGTCGCTTCGGCCTCGCTCATCAGCACCACGGCGCCCGCCCCATCATTGATGCCGGAGGCGTTGGCGGCCGTCACCGTGCCCTCCTTGTCGAAGGCGGGCTTCAGCTTCTGCATCGCCTCCATGGTGGCGCCGTGGCGGATATACTCGTCCTGGTCGACGACGACGTCGCCCTTGCGGGTCTTCACCGTGTACGGGACGATCTCGTCCTTGAAGCGGCCGGCCTTCTGCGCCGCCTCCGCCTTGTTTTGCGAGGCCAGCGCGAAACGGTCCTGCTCGTCGCGGCTGAGCTGCCACTGCCGGGCGACATTCTCCGCCGTGGTGCCCATGTGATAGCCGTTGAAGGCGTCCCACAGGCCGTCGCGGATCATCGTGTCGATCATCGCATAGTCGCCCATCTTGACGCCGTTCCTCAGATGCGCGGCGTGCGGCGACATCGACATCGATTCCTGGCCGCCGGCGACGATCACCTTCGCGTCGCCGGTGGCGATCTGCTGCATGCCGACCGCGATCGTGCGCAGGCCCGAGCCGCACACCTGGTTGAGCAGCCATGCGGTGGTCTCCTTGGGCAGGCCGGCCTTGATCGAGGCCTGGCGCGCCGGGTTCTGCCCCTGTGCGGCAGTGAGCACCTGGCCGAGGATGACCTCGTCGACCTCGCCGGGCTCCACCTTGGCGCGCCCGAGCACTTCCGTGATGACTGCCGCGCCCAGCTCGTGCGCCGGAACGGCGGCGAAAGCCCCGTTGAAAGCGCCCACCGGCGTGCGCGCTGCGCTGGCGACCACGATTGCGTCTGAAGCGGCCATCTTCATCTCCCTTGCTGCTCGACCGGGAATGTCCAGGATCGACCTGTCTTGCCCTTTCCGGCACCCCCAGTCAAACCGAAACGGCCGCGGCAGCTGGCGAGGGGCCGGGCAGGCATCCACCACGCATGTCTATGCTGCGCAGCATTTTTGTCGGCCCCATGATCCCGCACTGCACAAAAAGCTTTCACAGCGCAGTCTTTTGCGCATATCCTTGGTCGGAAGGCGAAACGGTCACCGAACGCTTACCCGAGCGGCGGGTCTTCACTGGGAGGAAGCGGATGCCGGCAAAGGACGAACCGGTCGTCATCAAGAAATATGCCAACCGTCGGCTCTACAACACCGGCACCAGCACCTATGTGACGCTGGAGGACCTGGCGGAGATGGTGAAGCGCGGCGAGGATTTCACCGTGCAGGACGCCAAATCCGGCGACGACATCACTCACCCGGTGCTGACCCAGATCATCTTCGAGCTCGAGAACAAGGATGGGCAGAACATGCTGCCCATCTCCTTCCTGCGCCAGCTGATTTCGTTCTACGGCGATCAGATGCAGATGATCGTTCCGAGCTTCCTGGAGCAGTCGATGATCGCCTTCGCCAAGGAGCAGGAGCGCTTCCGTGAGCAGATGAAGTCGGCGATCGGCAAATCGCCGATGGACATGATGAAGGTGACGACGCCCATAAAGGCGATCGAGGAGCAGACGCGGCGCAACATCGAGCTGTTCCAGAACGCCATGCGCATGTTCACGCCCTTCCCCACCGGAACCGTCGCGGCGCCGCCGGCGTCCGAGCCGGCCCGCCGGGAGCTCGCCGGCAAGAACGACGACTTGCAGGAGTTGAAGGACCAGATCGCTGCGATGCAGCGCAAGATCGACTCGATGGGGTGAGGGCGGACGGGCCGCTCAGCCGCTGAGGTTGACGTCGCGCCCGGCCGAACGCAGCGACACCGAGAAGCCGGCCAGCACGTCGACCAGCGAGATCACCATCAGGATGAAGAAGACCGAGTGGGCGGCCGCCTGCACCAGCAGGAATTCGACCAGAAACGCGACGAAGACGAACGTCGACAGCAGATGGTCGACGATCGACACATTCGTCGTGCGCGTCGCCTTGACGATCTCGACGAAAAGCAGCGCCAGCGCGGTCACAACCAGAGCATCGCCCACCGTGAGCGAGAACACTCCGCCCGACATCATCCGCAGCGACATCAGCTCGCTTTCCCACAGATCGCTGCCGGCAGCGGCCTCGAACGAGCCGGCGAGGCCGAGATTGTAGAGGATGAACGGAATGATCAGCAGGGGGATGCCGCTCAGCATGGCGGGTCTCCGGTTAGCGCGGCCATTCCGCCTCCCAGTTCCAGAGACGGCCGGCCGGCGTCAAGCCCCGTGCGGCAGGGGGCAAAAGAAAGGACCGGCGCAAGGGCCAGTCCTCGATCGTTCCAGGCGATGCCGTTCAGCTCTTCGGCTCGAACACCTGGCGGCCGCGATACATGCCGGTTTTCAGGTCGACGTGGTGCGGGCGGCGCAGCTCGCCGGAGTTCTTGTCCTCGACATAGGTCGGGGCCTTCAGCGCGTCGGCGGAGCGGCGCATGCCGCGCTTGGACGGCGACGTCTTTCGTTTCGGAACAGCCATGAAATTACTCGCTCATCGGTCAAAGGCCGGAGTGCCCTGCGTGAGGGTCGGCTCCAGTCGGGATTCCTTGAAAGTCGGGTGCCTATACACAAGCACAGCCGGTTTGACCAGCGCCGAAGCCGAATTTTTTGCTCGTCGCTCAGCCGGCGTTCCCCTGATCGACGCACTGCACATAGGCGCCGGCGCCCGCCGCGCGTCGCTCGATCAGGTTGGCAAGCCGCCGCAGCCCTGGGCCCGGCTTGCCGGGGTTGCGGGTGGCCGGGTTGGGCAGCGCCACCGCCAGCAGTGCCGCCTGCCGCCGCGTGAGCTCGCTGGCGGAGCGGCCGAAATGGGTCTGCGCCGCCGCCTCCGCCCCGTAGATGCCCGGCCCCCACTCCGCCACGTTGAGGTAAATCTCCATGATCCGGCGCTTGCTCAGGATGGCGTCGAAGTAGAGCGCCAGCGGCGCCTCCAACGCCTTTCGAACGAACGAGCGTCCCTGCCAGAGATAAAGGTTCTTCACCGTCTGCATGGGGATCGTCGAGGCGCCGCGCGCCGGCTCGCCGGCCATCGCGTCGTCGATCACCATGTTGAGCTCCGCCCAGTCGATGCCGCGATGGGCACAGAACTGTCCGTCCTCCGACATGATCACCGAATGCACCAGCGTCGGCGAGATCTCCTCGATCGGGATCCAGCGACGATCATAGCCCTGGAAGGTCAGCAGGTCCTTCAGCATCAGCGTCGAGACGGGATGCACGAAGGACGGCATGTAGAGGAAAGTCAGCACCGCCGGCAGCAGCGCCAGCGCCAGCAGGGCATAGGCGGCACGGCGCAGCCAGGGCGATCGCCCGGCGGCCGGCGCCAGGCGCCCCCATGCTCTGCGTTTGGCCGGCATGCCCAGTCCTTCCGGCTCCGGATCGACGGTTGGTCCGGTCACGCCGCTTGTCCCCGAATTCATCCCTTCGGCATAATGGCTGGACCGGGCGAGCGCAATGCCGGGGTCGACTTGACGGTCCGGCCATTTGCCTTCAACGCTGCCGGCCATGATCGCCCAGTCGCTCTTCGAAGAGATGCTCGCTCGGCGCGCCGCAGACGTCGAGGCCGAGCTCGGCCGTTTGCTCGACGGCCGGCCGCTCAGCGGCGAGATCGCCCGCCCGCCCCGCCTGCTTTCCGCCATGCGGCACGGCGTGCTCAATGGCGGCAAGCGGCTCAGGCCTTTTCTGGTGCTGGAAAGCGCCGCCCTGTTCGGCGCGGCGGGCGGGGCGCCGCTGCGGGTGGCCGCGGCGCTCGAATGCGTGCATTGCTATTCCCTGATCCACGACGACCTTCCGGCCATGGACGACGACGCGATGCGCCGCGGCCAGCCGACCGTCCACAAGGCATTCGACGAGGCGACCGCGATCCTGGCCGGCGACAGCCTGCTCACCCTGGCCTTCGACGTGCTGGCCGATCCGGCGACCGAACTCCCTGCCTCGGCCCGCGCCGACCTCGTGGTGGGGCTGGCGCGCGCCGCCGGGCTGGGCGGCATGGCCGGCGGGCAGGCGCTCGACCTCGAAGCGGCACGGCATGCGCCGGATGAGACCGGCATCATCACCTTGCAGGCGATGAAGACGGGCGCGCTGATCCGTTTCGCCTGCGAGGCCGGCGCCATGGTCGCTGGCGCGCCGGCCGACGATCGGGAGCGACTCGCGGCTTTCGGCGCCGCCATCGGCCTTGCTTTCCAGCTTGCAGACGACCTGCTCGACCTCACCGCCGACGCCGCCACGCTGGGCAAGGCGACCGGCAAGGACGTCGCCGCTGGCAAGGCGACGCTCGCCGCCCTCAATGGCGGCGACTGGGCGCGCCGCCAGCTGGCCGGCCTGGTCGGGCAGGCGCGGGACCTGCTGGAGCCCTACGGCGAACGGGCGGCGGCGCTTGCCGCGGCAGCCGCCTTCGTCGCCGCGCGCCGACGCTGAGCCGGCGCCGCCGCGACGGCTCAGTTGGCCACCTGCGAGGCCGCCGACATCACCTCTTGCGGAGTTGGCGCGCCGAACATCCTGCGCCCGTCGTCAGGCACCTCGGTGAAGCTCCACCGCACGATCCCGTCGCGGTCGATGAGGAACTGGCCGACCAGCTGCGCCCTCCCGGTGGCCATCATCTGCTCGTCGGCCTCCATGATCTCGTATCCGTCCTTCTTGTCGAGGAAGTCGGCGGCCTCGAAGGGGTCCATCGGCTGTGGCAGCTCCGGCATGTCGATCCGCATTGCCATCGCCGTGTCGACCCCGATCCTTTGCGGCCAGGCCGTTTCCGTGTCGGTAATCTGCGGATTGGGCAGGCCGAAGGCCCGGTGCGAAGCGCGCTCCGGGTCGGCTGCGGCGAGCATCGTCGGCATCGGGTGGTAGCGGAAATAGAGGCGCGCCCGCTCGATCGGCGTGTTGACGACGACGAGGCTCTCGACGCCCTTGGCGCGCAGCTCCGGATCGAGCTGCGACATCGCGGTGATGTGGCGGCGGCAGAACGGGCAGTGCAGGCCGCGGAACAGCCCGACCAGCACCGGGTTGCGGCCGCGGAAATCGTCGAGCGCGATCTTGCCCTGGCGCGTGATGGCATCGAGCACGATCTCCGGGGCGCGGTCCCCGGGCTGTATGGGTTTGCCGAGTTCTGGCATGAAACGGTCCTCCCCTGGTGGCGTCAGTCTAGAAATGGCAGCACGACGAGGCTGTCGGGTTCGAGTCCGTGGCGGGTGCAGACGTCTTGCGCCAGCGCGAAGTAGCGTTCGGCCTCCGCCAGGTTGTCGAGGTCGAGATTGAGCGTGGCCAGCCCATCGTAGCACGGGAACAGCAGCTGCGGCTCGTTGGTCTCGCGCGCCACGTCCAGCGCCTCGCTGTAGAGCCGGATAGCCAGGTCGGGCCGCCCGCTGCACTGGTGGATCTGACCGAGCACGATGAGCGGCACCGGCAGGTGTTCCCTCTGGTCCAGCGCGCGGTCGAGCTCGATCGCCTTCTCGGCGGCCGGCACTCCCTCGCCTGCGCAGCGGTCGGTGAAGGTGCAGGAGGCGACGGCGAAATTGGCCAGCAGCCGCGCCTGGAAGCCGAGGTCGCCGATCCGGGTCGCCACGTCGAGCCCGCGCCGGCAGACATCCATCGCGCGGGCCGGGTCGAGCAGACAGTAGAGCACGCCGAGATTGGTGTAGCCGCGGCAGGCCGCGTTGTCGATGCCGGCCGCTTGCGCGACCGACACGCTGCGCTCCACCTGACGCACCGCCTCGTGGCTGAGCCCCAGCCTCGCCAGCGCCACGCCCTTCGTGTTGAGCGCCTCGGCGACGGCACGGGCGGCCTCCACGCCGGCCTCGCCCTCGGCCTGCGGCCCCGCAGCTTCGGCATGCCGCAGCGCCTCGTCCGCCCAGCGGGCCGCCGCTTCGTGGTCGCCGCTGCGGAAGGCCAGCCGCCCTCGCTCCTGCAGCAGGATGGCGCGCTCGATCGGCGCGTCGGCGACGTCGAGCAGTGCGCTCGCCTCGACGTAGCGGGCTTCCGCCTGGTCGCGCTTGCCGGCCTCCCATAGCGACCGCCCGAGCTTGCGCAGGATGCGCGCCTGGCCGACCTGGTCGTTTCCCGCCTGCGCCGCCGCCAGAACCGTCTCGTAGTGGCTCTGGGCCGTCGCCCGCTGTCCCGTCGGTCCGCACAGATCGGCGATCCGTTCGGCCAGCGCCAGTTGCTCGGCCGGCAGCTCGCCCGCCAGGCTGAGCGATTCCAGCGCCTGCTCGTAGAGGCGGATCGCGTCGTCATTGGCATAGATCACGCTGGCCCGGTCGCCCGCCCGGGTGAGATAGCGCGCGCCCTTGCTGCGTTGGCCGCTGCGGCCGAAATGATGGCCGAGCATGGTCAGATCCTCGAGTCGTTCCGGCTCCGTACCGACCAGGCCTTCGAGGGCCTCGCCGACACGCCCATGCATGTCGACCCGCTTTTCGAGCAGCAGGTTGTTGTAAATGACGTCCTGGACCAGGAACTGGCGGAATCGGTAGGCCTGGGCTGCCACCGAGCTGGCCCCCGCCACCTCCTCGATGATCTCGGCGTCGCAGAGGAGCTCCAGGCCGGCGTCGACGCGACCCGGTTCGGCGGCAGCCGCCGCAAGCAGCGTCGATTCGAAACGTGCCCCGATGACGGCGGCCTCCTGGGCGAGGCGGCGGGCATCCGGGGGCAGCCGGTCGAGCCGGGCCAGCAGCATCGCCTCCAGCGTCGGCGGGATGTCGGCGGCGTCAGCGCTGGCGCTCGCCCGCCATCCTTCCGTCGTGCGGGCGAGACGACCCTGCTCGACCAGCCCGCGGACGATTTCCTCCGCAAAAAGCGGATTGCCGCCGGCCTGCGCGACGATGCGCTCGCGCATTTGCGGTGCCTGGGCGTCCCAGCCGGCCCCGAAATAGGCGTCGAGCAGGGCATCCGCGTCCGCCCGTCCGAGCGGCGGCAGCCGCAAGGTCGTGTGACCGATCCGTGCGGCATCGAGCGGGTCGCCCTCCAGCGACGGCCGGTAGGTCACCAGCAGCATCAGCTGCGTGCGCTCCAGCCGGTCGATGACGAACCGCAGCGCTTCCAGCGACACGGCGTCGGCCCAGTGCAGGTCCTCCACCACGATCAGCAGCGGCGACAGCGCAAGCCGCCGCTCGATGATGGTGCGGATGGCGTGCAGGATCTGCCGCTTCAGCTGCTCCGGCTCGACATGCCTGAGCGACGTCTCCGGGTCGGCAAGGCCGAGCACGTGGCCGAGCAGCGGCATCAGCCGCGCCGCGTCCTCGGCCGGCACGACCAGCTCCTCCAGCAGGGCGGCCAGCTTGCCGCGCACCGTCTCCGGCGGGTCGCTCTGCAGCATGCCGCCGGCGCTGCGCACCACCGCCGCCAGCGTCCCGTAGGACTGGGCGGCGAGCGGCGTCGACGCCGCCTGTCGAACCGCCAGCGTGGCGAACCGCGGATCGTCCGCGATGCGCGCCAGGAACTCGCCGACCAGCCGGCTCTTGCCGATGCCCGCCTCGCCGACGACCCGCACCAGCTGAGCCGTTCCCGCTTGCGCCAGCTCCAAAGCTCCCGTCAGCCTGGCCAGCTCGCCGTCGCGCCCGATGGTCGGTGCCGCGACGCCGACCGCTTCCAGCCCGCGCGCCGGGCGCGGCGCCTCGAGCGGCCCGGTCAGCCGGTGCACCGTCACTGCGCCCGCCTTGCCGCGCAGCGCCAGCTCGCCCAGCGGCTCGTAGCCGAAGGCGTTGCGCGTCAGCCGCCAGGTAAGCGGGCCGACCAGCACCTCGCCCGGCGCCGCCATGGACTGAAGCCGCTGCGCGATGTTGACCGTATCGCCGGTGACCGAATAGCCCTTGGCGCTGCCGGCGCCGAAGCCGCCCGTCACCACGGGACCGGTGTTGACGCCGATATGCAGCGACAGCGGCTGGCCGGCCGCGGGATGGCCGAGCTCGGCAGCCCTGTCGATCATCTCCAGCGCCGCCGCCAGCGCCCGCTCCGGGTCGTTCTCATGCGCCACCGGGGCACCGAACAGCGCCAGCAGGGCATCGCCGATAAACTTGTCGACATAGCCGCCATGCGCCTCGACGCTCTCCGTCAGCGCTTCGAACAGCCGGTTCTGCAGCCCCCTGAGCACCTCGGGGTCCAGCCTTTCGCTGAGCGACGTGAAGCCGCTGAGGTCGGCGAACAGCACGGTGACCGTGCGCCGGTCGGCGTCGGACTGGATGGAACGAGGCGACGCCGGAGCGGAGACGGCGGCGGGAGGCGCCGCAGCGGCTGCGCCGAGCCCGGTGCCGCAGCGCGGGCAGAAGGCGAAGCCGGCATCGCAGGCATAGCCGCAGCCGGGACAAGCGCGCGGCTGCTTCGCCCCGCAGGAAGGGCAGAAGGCGAAGCCGCTCTGAACTTCGAAGCCGCAACCGGCGCAGTTCATGGTCGGGACCCTCGGGATCCGCGCTCACCATGGGCTTCTCACCGCCTTTCGGCAAGCGACCGCCGCGCGAGCCCCGGCCCGGAACGCCCGACCGCTGCCCCCTCTCAGCGGTTGCGCAACACGATGCAGGCGCCGCCCGACCCGCGCAGACGTTGGCAGATGGCGTCGGCCTCCTTGCGCGTCTCGGCGCCGATGCGCACCGCATAGACGCCGCGCCGACCGCGCGGCGTGCGGATGCGGCTCACCACCGGCTCGTAGCTGGCCAGCAGGGCCGGGAAGCGTCCCTTGGCGCGCTGCCACTGGCGGATCGCCGCGGCGCGGCGGAAATTCCCAGCCACCTGGATGCCCCAAGGCTTCTGATGGATGCGGGCCATCGGAATGGTGGCCGACATGATCACCGGCAGCGTGCGGCAGGCGTCGCGGAAGGAGAGCTTTTCGTCGAGCGGCTGCACCTTTCCCTGGTGCCCCGCATCGGCGAAATTGTCGGCCGGCTCGCCCATGATGTCGAGCACGTAGTCTTCCGTCTCCAGCGGCAGGAAGCCGCCTGTCGAAAGCCAGCGCGACACCCGCCCCTCGCCGGCATTGTAGGCGGCCGCCGCCAGGCCGAGATTGCCGTAGCCGCGCTTCAGCTCGCCGAGATAGCGGGCCGATGCCGGGATCGCCTGCTCGACGTCGAACGGGTCCGCCAGGCCGCGCATCTTGGCGGTGCCCGGCATGAACTGGGCGATCCCTTCGGCACCGACCGGGCTCTCGGCACCGGGATCGAAGCGGCTTTCTTTCCAGATCAGGCGGGCGAAGAAGTCACGCGGCAGGCCGTGCGTGTCGGCATGCACCTCGAGCAGGTGGCAGATGCGCCCGATGGTGATGGGCCGCGGCCCCTTGCCGGGTGGGTCGGCAAGCGCCGGCGCTGCGGCGAGCAGGCCGGCGAGCAGCCACGCCGCTTGGCGCAGCCTGCGCACCGCTATTCGGCCGCCGCCTTGCCGCGGCCGAAGCGCTGTTCGATATAGGCCGCGACCATCTTCTGGAACTCGTCGGCGATGTCCGGGCCGCGCAAGGTGGCCGCCTTGCGGCCGTCGATGAAAACCGGCGCGGTCGGCATTTCGCCAGTGCCGGGCAAGGAGATGCCGATATCGGCATGCTTGGATTCGCCTGGCCCGTTGACGATGCAGCCCATGACCGCCACCTTCAGCTCCTCGACCCCCGGATAGCGCTCGCGCCACGCCGGCATGTTGCGGCGGATGTCGTCCTGGATGGTCTGCGCCAGCTCCTGGAACACCGACGAGGTGGTGCGCCCGCAGCCCGGGCACGCGGCCACCACCGGCACGAACTGGCGGAAGCCCATGGTCTGCAGCAGCTCCTGCGCCACCTGCACCTCGCGAGTGCGGTCGCCACGCGGCTCCGGCGTCAGCGAGACGCGGATCGTGTCGCCGATGCCCTGCTGCAACAGGATGCCCATGGCGGCCGACGAGGCGACGATCCCCTTCGAACCCATCCCGGCCTCGGTGAGGCCGAGATGCAGCGCATGATCGGAACGCCGCGCCAGCTCGGCATAGACGGCGATCAAGTCCTGCACCTGGCTCACCTTGGCCGACAGGATGATCCGCTCGCGCGGCAGGCCGATCTCTTCCGCCGCGGCGGCCGACAGCAGCGCCGATTGGACGATCGCCTCCCGCGTCACCTCGACGGCGGTCAGCGGCGAGCCCTGCTTCTGGTTCTCGTCCATCAGCCGGGTGAGCAGGTCCTGGTCGAGCGAGCCCCAGTTGACCCCGATGCGCACCGGCTTGCCGTAGCGGATCGCCATCTCGACGATGGCGCCGAACTGCTTGTCGCGCTTCTCCTTGAAGCCGACATTGCCGGGATTGATGCGATATTTGGCGAGCGCCTCGGCGCAGGCCGGATGGTCGGCCAGCAGGCGGTGGCCGATATAGTGCAAGTCGCCGACCAGCGGCACGTGGATGCCCAGCCGGTCGAGCCGCTCGCGAATGCCGGGCACAGCCGCCGCGCTCTCGTCGCGGTCGACCGTGATGCGCACGATCTCCGAGCCGGCACTGGCGAGCGCCGCCACTTGTGCCACGGTCCCGTCGACATCCGCCGTGTCGGTGTTGGTCATCGACTGGACGACGACCGGCTGGCCGCCGCCAACGATCACGCCGCCGACATCGACGGCCACCGAACGCCGCCGTTCGAACGGGGTGGAATAGTATCCGGTCATCGCCGCCGGCGCCTTTCTGGCCCTCATGGTCCGGTCATCAGGTGGCCGAGCGAAGTCGCATTGTCAATGGCGGCAATGTGGAAGCGGCGCCCCGCCGGCTGGTCTTTTGCGGCGGGCTGGGCCAGATAAGGGGCCATGTGCAACCTCTACAACGTCACCACCACGGTCAAGGCGATGCGCGACCTCGTCGCCGCCTTGCGCGACCGCGCCGGCTACAACCAGCCATCGCTCGACATCTTCCCCAACTACCGGGCGCCGGTGGTGCGCCTGGCCGAAGACGGCGAGCCGGAGCTGGCAATGCTCAACTGGGGCATGCCGACACCACCCGATCGGGTCAAGGGCAATGCCGACCGCGGCACCACCAACATCCGCAACCCCGGCTTCTCTCATTGGCGCCAGTGGCTCGGTCCGGAGCATCGCTGCCTGGTGCCGGCGACGAGCTTCGCCGAACCCAGCCCGACGCGCGACGCGACCGGCAAGGTGCCGAACATCTGGTTCGCGCTCGACACGGACCGGCCGCTCTTCTTCTTCGCCGGCCTGTGGACGCCCTGGCATGGCGTGCGCCGGGTGCGCGACGGCGCCCAGGATTTCGAGCTCTACGGCTTCTTCACGACCAGCCCAAACGCCGTCGTGAGGCCGGTTCACGAGAAGGCGATGCCGGTGATCCTGACTGCGCCCGACGAGATCGAGGCCTGGCTGCGGGCGCCCTGGAGCGACGCCAAGGCGCTGCAGCGACCGCTGGCGGACGACCGGCTCCGCATCGTCGAGACGACGCCATACGGACAGGGCCTGCTGCCGCCCGAGGTGGCGACCGAAGCGCAGCTGTCGCTGCTCTAGAGCACGGTCGAGCCCGGACCACCCCAGTTCCAGAAGCCTGAAGAAGTTCTCCAACAGCAGCGTGGAAGCGGAAGGCGTTGGCTTCGTCCGGGGTCACGACATGAATCGAAGCGTCGCGCGGCCACCGTCGGTTTCCGGCGTCGAGCAGGCCATGACGCCGGGTTTGATCGGCAGCCTGGTCGAGGAGCTCAAAAGCGGAAGCGGAGCTTACACGCTGCAGGAATTCTACACGATTTTCCGGGACAGCCTGGCCGCTGCCAAAAAGGGCAACGTCGAGCAGGTTCTGGGTGAATTGCGGGTCAGCATCGAGCCTCTCCGTCGTCCGGTTCAGGAGTCTGTGTGCCGCTTCGGGGCATTTCCTGCCGCGCATCAAATAGACTCATTTCTTGATTCGCTCGATCAATGGCATCGCCAGCGCGAGGAAATACCGAACATGGGCAGCGTCACAATCGAGAACCTTAGGATCGGGATGGACCGCTTGGAGGGGTTGCTCAACGAATTTGCACCCTCCGCGACCATGAAGTCGACGATACGGCCCAATGAAAATACGGCGAGCAGGTCATACGGCGGTTTCGCTCCTGTCGATCCGCCAACCCTGCACGGTGCGCCCGGGCTTTCTCATTCCGCCGATGCCACAGGACCTGCCGCCGCCGCGGCCAATGGACATGGTCACTCTTCGAGGCCATATGGGGAACCTTCAGAGTGCGCTGGCCGACTGGTCTTCCAGCCTGAGATCACCTTCGCGTGGCGGCGTCCCCGGATCGAATCGGCAGTAAGGCGCGCCACGCCGCCCCAGCCCTTCGCGCTCGGTTCCACCGTGCCGGCTTGCCCGGCGGCGGCGGCGACCCTAGTCTCTCGCCGAGCGAGGACCCGGGCATGCGTTTCGAAGGGACGGCGGCCTATGTCGCCGACAAGGAGCTGATGATCGCCGTCAACGCGGCGATCGCGCTGGAGCGGCCGCTGCTCGTCAAGGGCGAGCCCGGCACCGGCAAGACCGAGCTGGCGCGCCAGGTGGCGGCGGCGCTCGGCCTCGACCTGATCGAATGGAACGTCAAATCCACGACCCGCGCCCAGCAGGGCCTCTACGAGTATGACGCGGTGTCGAGGCTGCGCGACAGCCAGCTCGGCGACGACCGGTTCAACGACATCTCCAACTACATCCGCCACGGCAAGCTGTGGGACGCCTTCGCCGCCGAGCGCAAGGTGGTGCTGCTGATCGACGAGATCGACAAGGCCGATATCGAGTTCCCCAACGACCTCCTGCAGGAACTCGACCGCATGGAGTTCTTCGTCTACGAGACCGGCGAAACGGTGCGCGCCCGCCAGCGGCCCATCGTGATCATCACCTCGAACAACGAGAAGGAGCTGCCCGACGCCTTCCTGCGGCGCTGCTTCTTCCACTACATCCGCTTCCCCGACCTGGCGACGCTGACGCGCATCGTCGAGGTCCACTATCCGGGCATCAAGCAACGCCTGGTGCACGCGGCGCTGACGCAGTTCTTCGAGATCCGCGATGTGCCGGGGCTCAAGAAGAAGCCGTCGACCTCCGAGGCGCTGGACTGGATCCGCCTGCTGGTCGCCGACGACATCGCTCCGGAGGATATGCGCGGCGACGCGCGCAACGCGCTTCCCCGGTTGGCCGGCGCCCTGCTCAAGAACGAGCAGGACGTGCATCTCTTCGAACGGCTGGCCTTCATGGCCCGCCGCCAGCAAGGATAGGAGGCGTGATGGCAGAGCTTGAAATTCGCCCGCTCGAACTGGCCGACGAGGCCGACTGGCGACGGCTGTGGAAGGCTTATCTGACCTTCTACGAAACCTCGGTGCCCGAGGCGGTCTACCGCCTCACTTGGCGGCGCCTGTTCGATCCCGGTCCGTTCGAGCCCAAGGGCTTCCTGGCGCTCGCCGGCGGCCGGCCAGTCGGGCTGGTGCACTACATCTTCCACCGCACCTGCTGGGCCGAAGCCGACAATTGCTACCTGCAGGACCTCTTCACCGACGAGGCGTCGCGCGGCCTCGGCGTCGGCGCAACGCTGATCGAGGCGGTTCGCCAGGCGGCCGCGGCGCGCGGCGTGACCAATGTCTATTGGATGACGCACGAGACCAACGCCCGGGCGCGCCGGCTCTACGACCGGGTCGCCCGGCGCACCGGCTTCATCGAATACGACCTCGTGCCGGGCTGATGTTCCTGCCCTTCTTCCTGGAGCTGAAGGCGGCCGGGGTGCCGACCTCGCTGAGGGAATATCTCGGCCTCCTCGAAGGCCTGGAGGCCGGGCTCGTCGACCACGACGTCGAGGGCTTCTACTTCCTGGCGCGTGCCGCGCTGGTCAAGGACGAACGACACATCGACCGCTTCGACCGCGTCTTCGCCCATGCGTTCCGCGGTGTCGACCGGGCGGGCGCCGAAGGCGGGCCGAGCCTCGAGGCCTTGCCGGAGGACTGGCTGAGGCGGCTCGCCGAGAAGCATCTGAGCGAGGAAGAGAAGCGTCTGGTGGAGGCGCTTGGCGGCTTCGATGCGCTGATGGCGACGTTGAGAAAGCGGCTGGCGGAGCAGAAGGGCCGGCACCAGGGCGGCTCCAAATGGATCGGCACGGCCGGCACGTCGCCCTTCGGCGCTTATGGCTTCAACCCCGAAGGCGTGCGCATCGGGCAGGAGGAAAGCCGCCACCGCCGGGCGGTCAAGGTGTGGGACCGGCGCGAGTTCCGCGACCTCGACGATTCGGTCGAGCTCGGCACGCGCAACATCAAGGTGGCGTTGAAGCGGCTCAGGCGCTGGGTCCGCGAGGGCGCCGAGGAGGAGCTCGATCTCCCCGGCACCATCCACGCGACGGCGGAGCACGGCTATCTCGACGTGCGCACGCGGCCGGAGCGGAAGAACGCCGTCAGATTGCTCATGCTCTACGACATCGGCGGCTCGATGGACGACCATGTGCGCGTCGTGGAGGAGCTGTTCTCGGCCGTGCGGGCCGAGGTCCGCCACCTCGTCCATTTCTATTTCCACAACTGCCTCTACGAAAGCGTCTGGAAGGACAATCGCCGCCGCCACGTCGAACGGATCGGCACCGACGCGCTGCTCAACACCTACGGCCGGGACTACAAGATGATCGTCGTCGGCGACGCCTCCATGTCTGCCTACGAGCTGCTGCAGTCCGGCGGCTCGGTCGAGCATTGGAATGCCGAGCCGGGGAAGGTCTGGCTGGAGCGCCTGCTGCGCCAGTGGCCGGACGCCGTGTGGCTGAACCCCGTGCGTCGCGAGCATTGGGGCTTCACCCAGTCGATCGGCATCGTGGGATCTTTGTTTTGCGACCGCATGTTCCCGCTGACGCTGGCCGGCCTCGACGAGGCGGTGCGCACGCTGGCGAGGCGCACGCATTGATGTCGTTGGAGAGCCGATGCCCAGCTTCATGTGCGTCCAGTGCGGCACCGAGTTCGCGGCGAGCGAGGCGCCTCCCGCGCACTGCCCGATCTGCGAGGACGAGCGGCAATATGTCCGTCATGACGGCCAGGCCTGGACCACCATGGCCGCACTCGCCGAGGACCACCGGCTGACGATCCGCCCGGACGACGGCGTGCTGGGCTTCGGCGTCGAGCCCCGCTTCGCCATTGGCCAGCGGGCGCTGCTTGCCGAGACCGACCACGGCAACGTCCTTTGGGACTGCGTCAGCCTGGTGAACGACCTCGCTGTGGCGGCGATCGCCAGCCGCGGCGGCCTCGCCGCCATCGCCATCTCACACTGCCACTACTACTCGGCCATGGTGGAATGGAGCCGCGCCTTCGGCGAGGTGCCGATCCACATCCATGCCGACGACCGGCAATGGGTCATGCGGCCCGATCCGGCGGTTCGCTTCTGGGAGGGCGAGACGCTTCCGCTCAATCCGCAGCTGACGCTGATCCGCTGCGGCGGCCACTTCGCCGGCGGCCAGGTGCTGCATTGGCGCGGGCGATCCGGCGGCGACGCCATCCTCGCCGGCGACATCCTGCAGGTCGTGCCGACCCGCCGCCATCTGAGCTTCATGCGCAGCTACCCCAACCTGATCCCGCTCAACGCCCGCACGGTGCGCCGCATCGCCGCCGCCGTGGCGCCGTTCCGCTACGACCACATCTACGGCGCCTGGTGGGACACCAACGTCATCGGCAACGCCGAGACCGCCATGGCGACCTCCGTCGAGCGCTATCTGGCGGCCATCGCCTGAGCCGGCAAAGGGAACCGCGGCCGGTCGCACGCGTTGGCGCACAGCGCGAACAGAGAGGGGTCGGATGGAACAGCTTGTCGAGGAGTTCGGACACCAGACCTTCGTGTCGTTCCCGGTAATCGCGGCGCGCCTGCTGCTGGCGACCATCTTCGGCGCGGCGATCGGCTTCGAGCGCGAGTGGCGCGACCGTCCCGCCGGGATACGCACCCACATCCTGGTCTGCGTCGCGGCGGCCACCTTCGGCATCCTGACCGTCGAGATCAGCCATGCATCGGCCTTTGCCTTCGAGACGGCCCGCTTCGATCCAATCCGCGTCGTCGAGGCGGTGACGGCCGGCGTCGCCTTCCTGGCGGCCGGCGTGGTCATCTTCACGCGCGGCGAGGTGCAGGGACTGACCACCGGGGCCGGCATGTGGCTCGCGGGCGCCATTGGCATCTCCTGCGGCCTGGGCTTCTGGCAGATCGCGCTCTTCGCCACCGTGCTGGCGCTGGTGGTGCTGAGCGTGCTGCAGGTGTTCGCGATCCGCCCCGCATCCGACGGCGACAGGCAACGCAAGCCCAAGGAGCGCAACGACCCGTCGAGAGGCAAGCGTTCCGACTAGGGCCATCTCGATTGCCCGAGCGGCAAAACATTGGTATGGACCGGCCATGGAAGAGCTCTTCGGAGATCCGGCCTATAAGGGGTTCGTGCTGCAGGACAGGAAGCGCCTGCCGGCGCGCTTCTTCATGCGCCTGTCGGGGGCGCGGACCTGCCTCCTAGGCTGATCGGCCAGCAGTGGCGGCCGTCGGCTGCCACCCGAAGCTCCCGATCCACCGCTCTATCCAGGGGTTCCAGACATGAGCGCGCCTAGCACACTTTACGACAAGATCTTCGACCAGCACGTGGTGCACCGCCAGGACGACGGCACCTGCCTGCTCTACATCGACCGCCATCTGGTGCACGAGGTGACCAGCCCGCAGGCCTTCGAGGGGCTCAGGATGAGCGGCCGCAAGGTGCGTCATCCCGAGCGCACGCTGGCGGTGGTCGACCACAACGTGCCGACCTCGCCGGACCGGCGTTTCGGCATCAAGAACGAGGAAAGCCGCATCCAGGTCGAGGCGCTGGCCAGGAACGCCGTCGATTTCGGCGTCGAATATTTTTCCGAGAACGACGTCCGCCAGGGCATCGTCCACATCGTCGGCCCCGAGCAGGGCTTCACGCTGCCCGGCATGACCATCGTGTGTGGCGACAGCCATACCTCCACGCATGGCGCATTCGGCGCGCTGGCGCACGGCATCGGCACGTCGGAGGTCGAGCACGTTCTGGCCACCCAGACACTGATCCAGAAGAAGGCCAAAAACATGCTGGTGCGCGTCGATGGGGTGTTGCCCGACGGCGTGACCGCCAAGGACATCATCCTCGCCATCATCGGCGAGATCGGCACCGCCGGCGGCACCGGCCACGTCATCGAATATGCCGGCGAGGCCATCCGGTCGCTGTCGATGGAAGGCCGGATGACCATCTGCAACATGTCGATCGAGGGTGGCGCCCGGGCCGGGCTGATCGCCCCCGACGCGGCCACCTTCGCCTACATCAAGGGCCGTCCGCGAGCCCCCAAGGGGGCCGCCTGGGACATGGCGACGGCCTATTGGGAGACGCTCAAGACCGACGACGGGGCGCATTTCGACCGCACCGTCGTGCTCGACGCGGCCAACCTGCCGCCCATCGTCAGCTGGGGGTCGTCACCCGAGGACGTCGTCTCGGTCACCGGCATGGTGCCCGATCCGCTGCTGATCGACGACGAGACCAAGCGCGCCTCCAAGCAGCGGGCGCTCGACTATATGGGGCTCACCGCCGGAACCCGCATCACCGACATCGCGCTCGACCGGGTGTTCATCGGCTCCTGCACCAATGGGCGCATCGAGGACCTGAGAGCCGTGGCAAAGGTGGTCGAAGGGCGGACGGTGAACCCGCGCGTCAACGCCATGATCGTCCCCGGCTCCGGCCTGGTAAAGGAGCAGGCGGAGGCAGAAGGGCTGGATCGCATCTTCCGCGCCGCCGGCTTCGACTGGCGCGAGCCGGGGTGTTCGATGTGCCTGGCGATGAACGACGACCGGCTGGCGCCGGGCGAGCGGTGCGCCTCGACCTCGAACCGCAACTTCGAGGGACGGCAGGGCTACAAGGGGCGCACCCATCTGGTGTCGCCGGCGATGGCAGCCGCAGCGGCGATCGCCGGGCATTTCGTCGACATCCGCGACTGGAAGGGCTGAGATTCCGGGCCTGCGCTAGCGCCGGATGATCTCGTGGAAGCTTTCGCGCTGGCCGGGCTGTTCGACGGCGACGACCAGCGCCAGCTGGCGTTCGTCGAAGATATGGAACCACTCGTCCCATTCCACGAGGTCGTAGCCGCCGGCATTGGGCGGCCGCTCCGGGCGATCCTGGTCCTCGTAGGCATGCTGGTCGAAGACCAGCCGCAGCACCGGCTGTACGCCGCCGGCGGGCGAGGAATCGATCACCGCCGGAAAGCCGGAACGCGCGGCCGCCCAGTCGCGGATCGCCTGGTGGTCGGTCAAGGTTATGGTCTCGGCCATTCTCGGGTCTCCTTCTCACGGGCTGCAACGCCGGCCATCGGCGAGGGGTTCCGGCCATCATAGCGCACCGATCAGGCGCGGCGGAGCCGCCGCGTTAACGTCTTTTTTCTTGTCGCCATGGTTGTATCTTGCCGGAACGGGACGGTGGGACATGAGCGGCGCAGGGTTCATCCTGGCGATCAATCTCTTCGTGGCAGGGCTGATCTCGGCCGCCTTCATGATGGTGGCCGTGTTCGACCGCGGCCGCGTCGCGGCGCGCTGGCTGGCCTTCGCCTATGCCGCCGGCACAGGCTTCTTCGCCATCGAAGCGGCCATCCCGATGCTCGCCAATGCGCGGCTGGCGGTGGTGGCGGCGGCGATGTCGATGCTCGTCGGCATGGCGGCCTTCAACGTCGGGCTCGCCCGCAAATACGACCGAAAGGTGCCGCGCCTGGCGCTTTGTGCGATCCTGCTCGTCTCGGTCGTCGTTCTCTACGCGATCCAGGACCTGCCGCGCCAATCGCCGACGCGAATGTTCGCCTACCAGACCCCCTTTGCGCTGATGCAGCTCGTCGGCGCGTCGATCGTCCTTTCGGCGCGGGACCGGCGCGGGCTCGACAATCTGCTGGTCGGGCTGCTCGCGGCATCGGCGGTGCAGTTCCTTTCCAAGCCGCTGCTCGCCGGCGCTTTCGGCGGCTGGGGCGACCGCCCGCAGGACTATATCGGCAGCACCTATGCGCTGATCAGCCAGACGATGGCGACGGTGTTCGCGCTGGCGATCGCACTCCTGGTGATGGTGATCCTGGTGCGCGACGTGCTGGCCGATGCGACGCGGCGCTCCGAGACCGACACGCTGTCGGGGTTGCTCAACAGGCGCGGCTTCGAGGAGCGGGCCGATCGCGCGGTGCGCGAGGCGGTGCGCCGGGAGGGGCCCCTGGCGCTGGTGATCGCCGACCTCGACCACTTCAAGTCGATAAACGACAGCTACGGCCACGCGGCGGGCGATGCGGTCATCGCGGCCTTCGCCCGCTTCGTCGCCGATGCGACGACGGGAGACGGCGTGGCAGGGCGCATCGGCGGCGAGGAGTTCGCCATCGTGCTGCCGGCCACCAACATCGTCGCCGCGCGGCTTTTCGCGGAAGGGGCGCGCAGCGCCTTTGCGGCGCTACCGGTCGACGGGTTGCCGGACGACGTCCGCTTCACCGCGAGCTTCGGCGTTGCCGAGCTGGCGCCGGGCGAGACCACGCGCGACCTGATGCGGCGTGCCGACGGGGCGCTCTACGAAGCCAAGAAGGCAGGACGCGACTGCGTGCGCGTGTCGCTCGCCGCCGGGCGGCTGCGGCCGTTGACGCGCGCCGGTTGAACGGCCGTTCAGTTGCAGATTAGGGGCGGCTGCGGCACGACGCCGTCGGGCAGGCCGTACATGAAGCTGCGACCGCGCCACATCATCGGAGGCCGGTAGCAGTTGGAGACGGCGCCGTCGGAGGAGTTGTCATAGACGACCCGCGGCCCGCTGCTCTGCGTGTAGCCCATGAGCTGCCTGGCTCGGTAGCCTTCGCCGACGATGATGCGCTTGTAGCCGTAGGGGCTCTGCACGACCAGGTTGCCGAAGGAATCGGCGTAGACGGCGTCGTGCACGAGATCGTCGGCGCTTGCCAGTCCCGCCATCATGGCCAGGCTGGCCACAAAGCCAAAAGTGCCGGCCGTCAGCCGGGTACGCCGATCGAAACGCATGCGTCGCGCCCTCCTGAAGCGCCTCCTCGACGACCAAGATTAACCTTTTGTTAACCATTGTTAAGAGGCTGCAGCGGCTCTGCGCGGGTAATTTGGCGCACATGGTTAACGGCCACGATTGCCGGGCCGCAGGGAACGCCTTAGGTTTTACCACCATGATCGGTCATGCGATCCAGGCAATCAGGAAGGCAGCCGTGCTCGGCTTGGCGATGGCGTTGACGGCCTGCGTCGGCGCCGAAGGAAAGAAGGCCGACGCGACGATCGAGGACACCAGCACCGCGCAGCCGCGACTCGCCACCTACCAATGCGGGGTCGACGGCGCGCTGACCATCGAGAACATGAAGACCTCGGTCCGCCTGACGGAGCCCGACGGCACCATCGTCGACCTGCCGGCCGCCCCGGCGTCCCAGCACAGCCGCTTCGGACAGCCACCCTATGCGCTGGTGCTCGAAGGCAAGGAGGCGCTGCTGATGAAGAACGGCAAGGAGCCGCTCACCTGCATGCGTTGAATGGACGTTCAGCCAAGACCGCGTTCGGCCGCCAGGCGGCGCACCAAAGCGAGCACCGTGTCGACCGTGGGCGTCGGCTTGCCGACGAGGCGGCCGAGCTCCTGCACCGAGCCGACCAGCGCGTCGATCTCCAGCGGTCGGCCGCGCTCCAGGTCCTGGAGCATCGACGTCTTGTGGGCGCCGACGGCGCCGGCGCCGCGGATGCGGCGGTCGACGTCGATCGGGAAGCGGACGCCGAGCGCCTCGCCGATCGCCTGCGCCTCCAGCATCATGGCGCGGGCGACGCCGCGCGTGCCGTCGTCGGCAACGATCGCCTCCAGCGTGGCGCCGGTGAGCGCCGAGATGGGGTTGAAGGAGAGGTTGCCCCACAGCTTGACCCAGATCTCGCTGCGGATGTCGTCGCGCAGCGGAGCCTGCAGGCCGGCGGCGATCAGCACCTCGGCGAGGCGGCGGGCACGGGCGCTCTTTTCGCCGGTCGGCTCGCCGAGCGAGAAACGGACGCCGTCGACATGGCGCACCACGCCGGGCGCCTCGATCTCGGCGGCGGGGTAGACCACGCAGCCGATCGCCCGTTCCGGCCCGATGCCGTCCCACAGGCTGCCTCCGGGGTCGACGCTCGACAGGCGGGCGTCGCGGAACGGTCCGTCGAGTCCGTGGAAGTACCACCAGGGAACGCCGTTCTGCAGCGTCACGACCGCGGTTGCTTCGCCGAGCAGCGGCAGGATGGCGTCGAGCGCCCCGGCCGCGCCATGGGCCTTGAGCGTCAGGAGCACATAATCCTGCGCGCCGAGCTCCTCCGTGCGGTCGGTGGCGCGCACCGGGAACGTTCGGCTTTCGCCACCTTCGACGAGGGTGAGGCCGCGTTCGCGGATGGCGGCGAGGTGGGCGCCGCGCGCCACCAGCGACAGCTCGACCTCGCCGGCGGCGGCGAGCCTGGCGGCGAGGAAGCCGCCGATGGCGCCGGCGCCGAAGACGGCGAGCTTCATCCTTCGAGACCGAGCTTGGCGGCGAGCCCGATGCGCTGCAGCTTGCCGGTCGCGCCCTTGGGGATCTCGTCGAGGATCACCACCTTGCGCGGCACCTTGAAGTCGGCGAGGCGGGTTGCCGCGAAGTCCCGGATCTCGCGCTCGGTGGCGCTGAGGCCCTCGCGCAGCACGACGGCGACGGCGACCTCCTCGCCCAGTTTGTCGTGCGGCATGGCGAAGGTCACCACCTGGGCCACCGCCGGGTGGTCCATCAATGCCTCGTCGACCTCCAGCGGGGCGACCTTCTCGCCGCCGCGGTTGATGATCTCCTTCAGCCGCCCGGTGATGCGCAGATAGCCGGCGTCGTCCATCTGGCCCTGATCGCCGGTGTGGAACCAGCCATGAGCGAAGGCGCTGCGGTTGGCATCCGGATTGGCCTCGTAGCCGGCCGTGACGTTGTCGCCGCGGATCACCACCTCGCCCGTCTCGCCAGGCGCCAGCAGGCGACCGTCAGGCGCCATCACGGCCATCTCCGGCCCGGCGGCGGCGCCGACGCTGCCGGCCTGCCGCCGGCCGGGCGGCAGGCGGTTGGAGGCCATCTGGTGGGCCGCCTCGGTCATGCCGTAGGACTCGATCACCGGGCAGCCGAAGGCGCTCTCCAGCTCGGCCATCACCTGCGGCGGCAGCGAGGCGGAGGAGGAGCGGATGAAGCGGAGCGCGGCGGCGGCGAGGGCCGCCTCGTTGCGCGGCGCGCGGGCCAGGATCGCCTGGTGCATGGTCGGCACCGCCGTGTACCAGCTGGGCGAGGCCTCGCCGAGCCAATGGAAGAAGCGCAGGGCGTTGAAGCCCGGCGTGCAGAAGACGCTGCCGCCGGCGGCCAGCGACGAAAGCACGGCGGCCACCAGCCCATGGATGTGAAACAGCGGCATGATGTTCAGGCAGCGGTCGTCCGGGCCGAGTTCCAGCGTGGCGCCGATGTTGCGGGCCGAGGCGGCGAGGTTGCTGTGGCTGAGCGGCACCAGCTTCGGCCGCGAGGTGGTGCCCGAGGTGTGGAGCAGCAGCGCCACGTCGCCGTCCGTTGCCGGGCGCGCCGCGACAGGCGGGCCGGCGGCGGCCCCGCCCAGGCGGAAGGCGCCGGCCGGCGTGTCGGAATCGACCACCAGCCTGAGCACCGCGATGCCGATCCGGTCGGCGACCGACACCACTGGCCCATCCTCGGCGGAGCCGACCAGGATCGCCTTCGGCTTGATGTCGGTGAGGTAGAAGTCGAGCTCGTCGGCGCGGTAGGCGGGGTTGAGCGGCGCGGTGGCCGCTGCCGCGGCGACCGAGACGAAGGCGGTCGCCATTTCCGGCCCGTTGGGCAGCACGATCGCCACGCGGTCGCCCTGTCCGACGCCAAGCGAGGCCAGCCGCTCCACGGTGTCGGCCATCTGCCGTCGCAGCGCGCCGTGGCCGAGCGGCAGCCTGTCGGGGGCGGCGACCGCCGGCGCCTCGCTCCGCCCGGCCGCGATGCGGCCGATCACCGGCTCGTCAGACAACGCGCACCTCGAGATCGCCGACGCCGTCGATATGCCCTTTCAGCACGTCGCCGCGCTTGACCGGGCCGACGCCGGCCGGGGTGCCCGACATGATGATGTCGCCCGGCGCCAGCCGGAACAAGCCCGAGAGGTAGCTGATCATTTCCGGCACCTTCCAGATCAACTGGTTTAGGTCGCCAGTCTGCCGCCGCTCGCCGTTGACGTCCAGCCAGACCGCGCCGGCCGACGGATGGCCGATCTCTTCGGCCGGCACCAGGGGTGAGCACGGGGCGGAAGCCTCGAAGGCTTTGCCGACCTCCCAGGGGCGACCCATCTCCTTGGCCTTGCCCTGCAGGTCGCGGCGGGTCATGTCGAGGCCTACGCCGTAGCCGAAGACACAGTCGAGCGCCGTGCCGACCGGGATGTCGGTGCCGCCGGACTTGAGCGCGACCAGCATCTCGATCTCGTGATGCACGTCGCTGGAGGCGCCGGGATAGGGGAAGGACCCGTCCATGACGATGTTGTCGGGGTTCTTCTGGAAGAAGAAGGGCGGCTCCTTGTCGGGGTCGTGGCCCATCTCCACCGCATGCGCGGCGTAGTTGCGGCCGACGCAGTAGATGCGGTGGACGGGGAACAGCTGGCGGGTCCCCACGACCGGCATCGTCGCCGTCGGGGCGGGCTCGAAGACATAGGTTCGTGCAGCGTTTTCGACGTTCATTCCCTGGCTCCAGCGTAATAGTCGACCTTGGCTTCGGCACGCTCGATCAGCTCGGCCAAAAGCAGGGCAAAGCCGAACAGGATGATGGTGAGCGCCCAGAACTGCGTCATGCGGAAGTTGCGCGAGAAGGTTTCGAACAGGGCGCCATAGCCGACGATGGCGACCAGCAACTGGCCGATCACCACGCCCTTGACGCCACGGATCAGCCCGAGCCGGATACCGGCCAGGATCTCCGGAAGCGCCGCCCACAGGACGACCTTGAAGTAGAGCGCCGGCCGCGAGGCACCGTAGGAGCGGGCCATCTCGATCAGCGAAGGAGCGATGTGGCGGACGCCGGCGCGGGTGTCGAGGACGACGATCCACACCGCGAAGAGGAACACGGCGGCGACGATGGTCCTCTCGCCGAAGCCGAACAGGATCATCAGGATGGGCACCAGCGCCGACAGCGGCGCGCTGGAAAAGATGTTGACCCACATGCCCAGAAGGTCGTCGGCGACCTTCACCCGACCCATAAGGATGCCCAACGGCACGCCGATGCCTATCGCCAGCGCCATGCCGAAGACGAAGGCACGCAGCGTGGTGACCGTGGCCTCCTGCCAGGACGGCTGCTGGACGAGGTCGACGGCGGCGACGAGCACCTCGCTCAGCGGCGGCAGGATGAACACGAGGCCGAGGCGGCCGACGATCTCCCAGAGCACTCCCCAGACGATCAGCGAGGCCATCATCGGCACGCGGCGGCCGAACAGCATCATGGCAGGTCATTCCACATATTGCTTCAGCCCCTGCCAGATTTCCTCGACCGTATCGAGGTAATGGCGGTCGAGGCGGATCTTCTCGGGGTCGCCCGAACGGTCGATCGCCGGCTCGATCACCTGCGACACGCGGCCGGGCCGCGGCGACAAGAGCACGATGCGGTCGGAGATGTAGACAGCCTCCTCGATCGAATGGGTGACGAAGATGAAGGTCTTGTTCTGGGTGGTCCTCAGGCGGATCAGGTCCTCCTGGAACTTGCGGCGGTTCTGCTCGTCGACGGCCGAGAAGGGCTCGTCGAGCAGCAGCACGTCGGCGTCGACGGCCAGCGCGCGGGCCAGGCCGACGCGTTGGCGCATGCCGCCCGAGAGCTCGTGCGGATACTTGTCCTCGAAGCCGGCGAGCCCGACCTCGGCGACGTAGCGGCGGGCGCGGGCTTCCCGGTCGGAGCGGGCGACGCCGCGCAGCTCGAGCCCGAAGGCGACGTTGCGAAGCACCGTCGCCCAGGGCAGCAGCGCGAAGTCCTGGAACACGAAGGCGCGCTCCGGGCCCGGGCCGACAACGGTGCGGCCGTCGACGGTGACCGTGCCGGCATCGGCCTCGACCAGGCCGGCGACGATCTTGAGCAGCGTGGTCTTGCCGCAGCCGGAGGGGCCGAGCAGGCTGGTCAGCTTGCCGCGCGGGAAGTCGAGGTCGATGCCCCTCAGGGCCTCGACATTGCCGTAGGTCTTGTCGACACCCCTCACCGACACGATCGGTTCGAGCTCTGGCATGGCGGCGGGTTCCTGGCGTGCGGCGACGGCGCGTATGGTCATCTGCCCCTCTTCTCCGGCCTGAAGATCCGCGTCTCCACCCATTGCAGGCCGACCAGGGTCAGCGTGGACAGCGCGATGATCGAGGCGATGGTGGCATACATCTCGGCGTAGTCGGCGCGCGAGCGGTGAAAGGTGATGAGGTCGCCGATGCCGGTCGGCGTGATCAGCAGTTCGGCCAGGACGACGCCGACGAAGCCGGCGGCGACGCCGAGACGCAGCCCGGCAAAAATCACCGGACTGGCGTCGGGCAGCACGATCTTGACGACCTCCTGGAGCGGCGTGCCGAGAAAGGAGCGGCACATCAAGAGCAGCGAGCCATGCACGTTGCGCACCGCCTTGTAGGTGTTGAGCACGATGACCGGCAGGGCAAGGATCATCACCGCCAGCGTCTTGGCCGTCATGCCGATGCCGTAGATGAATGTCACCAGCGGAATGAAGGCGGCCACCGGCGCGGCCTGGAGGACGACGAAGACCGGGATCAGCATGAATTCGCCGGCCCGCCACAGGCCGCACAAGGTGCCGACGCCGACGCCGATCAGCGCCGACAGCACCACCCCCAGCACCAGCGGCTGCAAGGTGGACAGATAGGCCGCCGGGAGGCTGCCGTCGGCGATCAGGCCGAAAAAGGCGGTGGCGGTGTCGAGGAAGGTCGGGAAGGCGAAGCTCACCGGTACCCGGCCGGCGATCTCCCAGGCGGCTGCAAAGAGCAGGAAGGACAGCAGGCGCAGCACCGCCGGCCGTTCCAGCAGGCCCGGCCGGGCGTCATGGACGACTGCCGTACCGGCCGGTACGGCAGTCTCCCCGCTGCGTGAGGCGAATGCCATCGGGCTATTTCTTGCCCAGCTTGGCGACCGCGCGGTCGAGGGGCGCGACATCCCAGAACTGCTCGACCTTGAGCGAGGCAGGCTCGCCTTCGATCTGGCCGGCCAGCGTGAAGAAGGCGAAGTCGTCGCCCGCGGCTTGTGCGCCGCCGCCGTTGAGCGGCAGGCTGCCGGCCTTGGCGGTCTCCTCGTAATAGGCCTTGATCTCGGCATCGGCTTCCGCGCCGAGGTCGGGCAAGAGTTTGTATTTGTTGCGATATTCGACCGCCACGGCGGGGTTCTCGGTGATCTCGCGGGCCGTGCCGATCAGTTCCTCGACGAGGATGTCGACATCGGCCGCACCCTTGGCGAGGTAGTCGGCGGTGGCGAACAGGCCCTCGTCGGTGGCTCTCAGATTCTCGACCGGCAGGACGATGAACTTGCCCGGCGCCTCGGCCTCGAGCGCGCGCCGGTTGGCGGCGTCGACGATCGACGCCTTGATCGTACCCTGCAGAAGCGCGTTGCGGCGCACCTCGGAGCCCGGAACGTAGCTGACGCTCTCATATTCGATGCCGTGGTTCTTGGCCATCAGCAGCATCACCGCCTCGGTGCCGGAGCCGCGCGCCTGAACGGCGATCTCCTGGCCGTTCAGGTCCTTCCAACCCTTGTAGAACTCGCCGTTGACGACCGGGAAGAAGCGCAAGGTGGAGATCTGGGCGAACATGCGGATCGGCACGCCTACCTTCTGGATCAGCGTGTAGGGCGCGCCGATGCCGACATCGGCCTGGCCGCTGACGATCGCCTGGGCGGCGAGGTCCTCGTCGTTGAGGATGATGAGCTCGACGTTCACGCCGCGCTCCTTGGCGCGCTCGATCGCCGCCAGCGTCTGGATCGATTCGATGCCCGGCAGGTCGCCGAAGGCGATGCGCATGTCGCCGGCGATGGCCGCCGCCGTCAACGCCATGCCAAGGGCGACGGCAAGGCCACCCGCCTTCACGGTTCGGGTCAGCACATTCATCATGGTCAGTTCCTCCCAACTTCACCATTTGTGAATTGGTTAGGCTTCTTGGTACAATTGGTCAAGACATCTGAGGACGATTAGGTCGATTCCGTTGACGATTTGGCCAAATACGCCTATCAGATTGTCAAACCAATCTGGAATCGGTTTAACGTGGCTCGGGAAGCGGACAGGGACAGCAACGGCGGCCATGCCGCCCTGGTGCAGCTGCAGGCCTATCTGGCTCAGCGCGAGCAGCCCGGCGATGGCCGGTTGCCGCCGGAGCGCGAGCTGTGCGAGACGCTGGGCGTGTCGCGGGGCGATCTGCGCAAAGCGCTCGCCGTGCTGGAGAAGGACGGTCGCATCTGGCGCCATGTGGGCAAAGGAACCTTCATCGGCACGCGGCCGATCAGCGAGACGGTCGCCATTTCCGAGATCGCCGGGCGTTCCAACCCGTCCGACGTGATGCGGGCCCGGCTGATCCTGGAGCCGGAGATCGCCCGCGAGGCCGCCCTTCACGCGACCTTCGACGACATTGCGGGGATGCGGCAGTCGCTTGCGCAGACGCGCGCAGCCACCAGCTGGCGCCAGTACGAGCACCTGGACAACCTCCTGCACCGGCAAATTGCGCAGGCGGCGCGCAACACGCTGCTGCTCGGCCTGTTCGATGTTCTCAACGCCATCCGCCGCACCGTCGTCTGGGGCCGGCTGCGCGCCGACGGCGCCAGGCCGCCGGCGGACCACCACAGCTTCGCCGACCACGAACGGATCGTCGCGGCGGTCGCCGAGCGCGACCTCGGCGGCGCGGCGGCGGCCATGCGGGCCCATCTGCAGGAAGTGGAGCGGCGGCTGATCCCTTTGAGGCAGGCGGCGGAATAGGGGCGGAAGCCTCTAGCCGGCGTCTGGCGCGTCCGTGGACTCTTCGGTCAACAGAGCGAGGAACTCGTCCAGGCTGTCGGCGACGATCGACACCGGCGTGGGGACCGAGGCGGAGCAGCAGATCGTGCCCCAAGGGTCGAGCGTCACGTAGAGATCGGCGGCAGCCGGCAGGCGAACGGAAGCGGCGGCGCGCGCCGCGCGCAACACGTCGCCCAGCTTCATATGTGACGTCATCCCGCCTCCTTGGCCTGCCATTCTACAGTGAAACCAGCCAGGGATGCAACCATTCCGGGCTCGACCTTTGCCCCCACGTCAACCGCGCTCCTCGTGCGCGGCCGCCGCCTGCTGGCCGGTGCCGCCGACGATGCGGGCGACGACCTCGTTCATATTGGTGCGGGCGGTGACGAGGTCGGCGTCGGCGCGGCCGTGGCGGAGCACGACGATGCGGTCGGTGACCGCCAGCACGTCGTTCAGCCGGTGGGAGATGAGGATGACGGCGATGCCTTCCGACTTCAGGCGGCGGATCAGGTCGAGCACGCTCTGCACCTCGCGCACCGCCAGCGCGGCGGTCGGCTCGTCCATGATGACCAGCTTGGGGTTGAAGGTCAGCGCCCGGGCGATCGCCACCGTCTGCTGCTGGCCGCCGGAGAAGGACCCCACCGAGCGGCTGTTCGCCGGCAGGTGGGCGCCGAGCCGGCTCACCATCTCGGCAGCCTGGCGGTCCATCAGCCCTTTGTCGACGAAGCCCGGCAGGAAGCCGAACCATTTCTTGGTCGGCTCGCGGCCGAGGAAGATGTTGCTGGCCACGTCCTGCTGCTTGGCCAGCGAAAGGTCCTGGTAGATCATCTCGATGCCGAGCCCGCGGCGCTGGCCGGGGTCGAGCGGCAAGATGTCCTGCCCACCGAAGGCGATGCTGCCGGAATCGGCGCGGTAGATGCCGGTGATGGTCTTCATGAGCGTCGACTTGCCGGCGCCGTTGTCGCCGACCAGGCCGACCACCTCGCCGGCGGCCACCTCGAGATCGACGCCGTGCAGCACGTCGACGGCGCCGAAGCTCTTGCGGATCTTCTCGAGGACCAGGAGGGTCATACCCGCGACTCCTTGCGAAGCTGGTACTGGTCGATGAAGACGGCCAGGATGAGCACGGCGCCGATCGCCATCTGCTGGTAGTAGGACTGGACGGCCAGCAGGTTGAGGCCGTTCTGCAGCACGCCCATGATCAGCGCACCGATCATGGTCCCCAGAATGGAGGCGCGGCCGCCGAACAGGTTGGTGCCGCCGATGATCGCCGCCGTGATCGCGGTAAGCTCGTAGTTGAGCCCCGAGGTCGGATCGCCTGAGTTGACGCGCGCCATGAACAGCATGCCGGCGAGCCCGGCGAGCGCGCCGGACAGCGTGTAGAGGATGCGGCGGTGGTGCTCGACGCGGATGCCGGCGGCGCGCGCCGCGCTCTCGGAATCGCCGATCGCCAGCGTGTGGCGGCCGAACTTGGTGTAGGCGAGCACGCAATGGGCGACGACGGCGGCCACCAGGAAGATGATCACCGGCATGGGAATGCCGAGCGGGCGGCCCTGGCCGACATAGACCATCATCGGCGGCAGGCCGTAGATCACCCGGCCTTCCGAGATGACCAGCGCCAGACCGCGCGCCAGGCCGAGCATGCCGAGGGTGACGATGAAGGCCGGCACGTAGGCGCGGGTGATGAGCACGCCGTTGACGTAGCCCGCGGCGGCGCCGGCGAGGATGCAGGCGAGCAGGCCGATCGGGGCGGGGGCTCCCAGCTCGACCGCCACGTGGGCGCCGACGACGCCCGACAGGCCCATGACCGAGCCCAGCGACAGGTCGATGCCGCCCGAGCCGATGACATAGGTCGCGGCGATCGCCAGCACGCCGATGGTGGAGGTGGCGAGCAGGATGTTCAGGATGTTGCTGAACGAAAGGAAGAAGGGCGACAGCACGGCCATGACGGCGCTGAGCGCGATCAGCACGACCAGCGACTCAAGGCGGATGTGCAGGCGCTCGACGGAGCCGCGCTGGGCACGCGCCCAGAGGCCGGGCTCGGCAGGGGTGACGCTCATCGGGATCAGACCTCGCAAGGCGGGCCGGCAGCGCGCGGGGCAGCCGCCGGCCGTGGGGATTTCCGAAGCTACTTCACATATTGGAGCATCGGTTCCGTGCCGGCATCCAGCACCTCCTTGGTGAGCACCAGGGTGGGCACCGCGATGTCGGCCGGCACCTGCTCGCCCGCCAGCGCCTTCTTGACGTTCTCCACCGCCTGCTTGCCGACCAGGTAGGGCAGCTGGGCGACGGAGGCATTGAGGCGGCCGTCCTTGATCGACTTCACGGCATCGGAGTTGCCGTCGACGCCGATCATCGTCACCTGCTCGCCCTTGCCGGCGGCATAGACGGCTTCCACGGCGCCGAGCGCCATGCCGTCATTGGCGGCGAAGATGGCGACGAGGTCGGGATTGCGGGTCAGGATGTCGTTGGTGATCGACGCCGCCTTGCCGCGGTCCCAGTCGCCGGGCAGCGAGGCCACCACCTCGAGGCCGGGCGCCAGCTCCTTGAGCTTGTCCGAGAATCCCTGCGCCCGCTTCTGGCCGGTGACGTTGCCCGACAGGCCCTCGATAACGAGCACCGGGCCCTTGGCGTCCTTGCCGAGCTTGGAGACCAGGTATTCGGCCCCCTGCGCGCCGGCGGCGACATTGTCCGAGCCGATGCGGAAGGTGATCTTGAGGCCTTCCTTTTCGAGCACCGCCGGGTCGAGATTGCCGTCGAGATCGACGACCTTGATGCCGGCCTCCTGCGCCGCCTTCAGGCAGGGCAGCAAATTGGTCGAGTTGATCGCCGCGGTGATCATGGCGACCGGCTTGCGCTCCAGCATGGTGTTGCACAGGTTGAGCTGCGGCTCGGCCGCCTGGTCGCTCTCGGCGGCCTGCAGGAAAAAGGTGACGCCGGCTTCCTTGGCGCCGTCCTCGACGCCCTGGTTCATGGCGCCCCAGAACGGGTTGGCCAGCGTCTTCATCAGCACGCCGTACTCGCCGTCCTGCGCGTGGGCGCCGAAGGTCGTCGCCGCCAGCGTCAGCGCGGCCGCCACGAAGGTCATGCTCTTGGTGAACGCCATCGAATTTTTCCTCCCTTTGTCGATGCTCGTCGTCTCGTCTTCTACCGTCTATCAGAAAACGCTTGTAGATGGGGCAACAGAACGTAGCCTTATCCGGCGACGCACGGAAAGGGAGGATTCGTCATGGCCGACAGCGACAAGCCGCTGGTGATCAGCGCGCCCGAGCCGCGCACGCTGGAGCTGATCTTCACGCCCGACCGGCTGGCGGCGCTCCACGAGCGCTACCGCATCGTCGAGACGACCGCGGCGGAGGTGCCGGCGCTGCCCGCCAAGGTGCTCGGCGAGGCACGCTACATCATCGGCCAGCCGGCGCTGTCGCCGGAGACGCTCGACCGGCTCGCGGCGCTGCGCTGCGTGTTCAACGTCGAGACCAATCTGGTCAACAACATGCCCTACGAGACGCTGTTTCAGCGCGGCATCCACGTCGTCACCACCGGCCAGGTGTTCGCCGAGCCGGTGGCCGAGCTGGGGCTGGCAATGGCGCTCAACCTGGCGCGCGGCATCGTCGACGCCGACCTCGCCTTCCGCGAGGGGCGCGAAGCGTGGGGCGGCGACGGCAACCAAAAAGCGCGGCTGCTCTCCGGCTCCGAGGTCGGCATCGTCGGCTTCGGCGACCTCGGCAAGGCCCTCAACCGACTGCTTGCCGGCTTCCGGGCCCGCATCAGGGTCTACGATCCGTGGCTGCCGCCTTCGCTGCTCGCCGAGCACGGCGTCGAGCCGGCCAGCCTCGACCGGGTGCTTCGCGACAGCGACTTCGTCTTCGTGGTGGCCTCGGTGACCGCCGAGAACGAGGGCTTCCTCGGCGCCGAGGCGTTTGCCCGCATGCGGGGCGGCGCCGCCTTCATCCTGCTCAGCCGAGCCGGCGTGGTGGACTTCGGGGCGCTGATGGCGGCGGTCGAGCGCGGCCACATCGTGGCAGCGAGCGACGTCTTCCCCGAGGAGCCGCTGGCCAAGGACCACCGCGTGCGCAAATTGCCCGGCTTTCTGCGCTCGGCGCACCGGGCAGGCGCGCTGGACGTCGCCTTCAAGCGGATGGGCGACATGGTGCTCGAAGACATGGACCTCGTCGACCGCGGCCTGCCGCCGCTGCGCGGCAAGCGCGCCGAGCGGGAGACGGTGTCGCGCATGCGCTCCAAGCCGGTCACCAACAACTGAGCTTTAGCCGCTCAGGACATGATGACGAAGTCGCGGCCGCTGCGGCTGTCGGGCTCCAGCGGCGCATCGGTCAGGATCAGCACCGCGCCTGGGTGGAGGCGGGCCTGCATGGCGGCCACGAAGGGTTTGTCGGCGGTGACGCGGGACAGCACGGTCTCCTCCGGCGCGACGCTGCCAGCGGCCTCGGGAGCGTGGCTGATGGCCGACCAGCGCAGCCCCTGCGCTTCGCCGTCGGCGCCCTGCAGCACGAAGACATGGCTGCCCAGCGGCTCGTCGCCCGCGACGGTGAGCTTGCCCTTGGCGAGCACGTCCGAATTCTCGATCAGCATGACCTCGCGGTCGGCGGAGGAGGCGATGACCGAGGTGACCGGATAGGCTTCCGCCTCCGTCCAGTCGGCGGGGTGCTTCTTGCCGTCGAGGGTCTTCTCGACGTCGACGAACTCGGTCTCGGCATAGGCGCCGAGCACCATGCCGGGGTGGCTGAGCTCCCACGGGTCGGTATGAGCGCCGGCGATGATCACCGGCGTGCCGAGATGGGTGATGCCGAACAGCCGGTCCGAGAAGTCGAAGGGCAGCCTGACGCAGCCATGCGAGGCCGGATAGCCGGGCAAATTGCCGGCATGCAGCGCGATGCCCGACCAGGTGAGGCGGTTCATGTTGGGCATCGGCGCGCCGGAATAGGTCGAGGAGCGATGGTGACGGTCCTTTTGCAGCACGACGAAGACGCCGGTCGGCGTTTCGTGGCCGGGCTTGCCGGTGGAGCAGGTCGAGGCGGCGACCCGCACGCCGTTGCGGTAGACGTGGACGCGCTGCTCGGGCAGCGACACGACGATCGCCACCGGCCCGGTCGGCTGGCGTTCGGGATGCCAGGTGAATTCGCCCGGCGCGAGGTCGGCGATGTCCTTGAGCACCTCGACGCCGGCAGCCTCCATCGCCACCAGCGTCACCAGCGATGCGCCGCCGGCAAGCACGAGCCGGCGGTCGATGCCGCCAACGGGTCGATCGGCCATGGGAGTCCCCTCGAAGCAAAGTCCCGGGCAAGGTGTCTCATGCGATGGGCGCGATCAAGCAGCTTCTGGTTGACAGCTGCGAGCCGCGGCCGCCAGATTTGGTGGATGTTCTGGAGGCTTCCCCATTGACCGACATCCTCGTCGTGGGCGCCGGCCCGGTCGGCCTGACCATGGCGCTGGAGCTGGCCCGGCACGGCTGCCGCTGCCGCATCGTGGACCGTCTCGCGGCGCCGAGCGGCTACTGCAAGGCCATCGGCGTCACCCCGCGCACCCTCGAAGTGTGGGACGACATGGGGATCGCCGCCCGCATGATCGAGAACGGCCTGTGGATCACCGGGCTGCGGAACATCGTCGCAGGCGGTCCCGCGCATGACGAGGTGGTCGACCTCTCCGCCCTGCCTTATGCGAATCTCGGCCTTCCGCAATACGCCACCGAGGCGCTGCTCGGCGAGGAGCTCGCCAAAGCTGGGGTCCGCGTCGAGCGTGGCGTCGCGCTGGCCGCCCTCGAACAGCGCGGCGACGGCGTCGAGGTCGAGCTCGACCATGCCGACGGCAGCAAGGAGCGCGCCGCCTTCCGCTTCGTCGTCGGCTGCGACGGCGCCCATAGTGCGGTGCGCCACCTGACGGGCATCGGCTTTCCCGGCGATGGAATGGGCATCGACTTCATGCTGGGCGACGTCGAGATCGCCTGGGACGTGCCGCGTGGGATGGCGGTGTTCTCCATTACGCCCAAGGAGAACGCGCCCCCCGATTTCCTGGTGGTCGTGCCACTGCCCGGCCGCAATCGCTACCGCGTCTCCATGGTGGCGCCGCCCGAGCTCGCCGGTGAGGGCGCGGCAGCGCCCGAGGATCACGGCATCGCCTCGGAGCGACCCGGTCCGACGCTCGGCGAGCTGCAGGCGGTGGCGGACCGGCTGCTGCCCGGCCGGCCGCGGCTCTCCGCGCTGCGATGGTCTTCATTGTTCCGCATATCGATGCGGCTTGCCGACCGATACCGGGTCGGCAACGCCTTGATCGCCGGCGATGCCGCCCACATCCACCCGCCAACCGGCGGCCAGGGGATGAACACCGGCATCCAGGACGCCTACAATCTCGCCTGGAAGCTGGCGTTGGTGGCGAAGGGCGCGGCCGGCGCCGGCCTGCTCGACAGCTACGAGGCGGAGCGGCGGCCGGTCGGGGCCGACGTGGTGGCGAAGACGCTGGAGGCGTCGCGCAACTTCGGCCGCGATCGGGGCAAGGAGGACCCGCTCGAAAACACGCAGGTGCTGATCAGCTACCGCGGCAGTCCGGCAGTGGCCGACCTGGCAGCGCCCGCGAACCTTGCCGTGCGGGCCGGCGACCGGGCGCCCGACGCCGACGGCCTCGTCCGGCAAGGCTTCGGCTTTCCGGTGCGACTGTTCGACCTGCTGCGCGGGCCGCAGCACGTGCTCCTCGCCTGGCTCGACGGAGGCCAGGAGGCGGAGCGGCTGGAAACGGTCGCGGCCGGCCTGACGGCGGAGTTCGGGCCGCTGCTGCGGTTCGTCGGAATCGCCGGCAAGACTTCGGAGCCGCCCTCCGATCCGGTCGGAGCCGTGCTTGCGGTCGACCGTGAGGGCAGGTTCGCGACCGCCTACCGCGCCGCAGCGGGAGCGGCGCTTCTGGTGCGCCCCGACGGCCATGTCGGGTTGACGCTCTCCAGCCTCGACGGCGAGGCCGTCGCTGCCCATCTGCGCAAGGTCTTGGCCCGGCGGTAGGCGTCAGCGCTCGTTCCGGCTGGGCTCGCCCTCGGCGGACTCGGACGGCTTTTCGAGGCTGCCAAGCCCGCCGGACCCGGTCTGCGTCTTGTCGGTGGCGTCCTCGACCACGGTGGGGGCGCCCGGCTTCGGCCGCTTCTGCCGGTTGGCTGGGGGTTCGGGCTTGTGCGTCTTGCCGGGCATGGCCGCCTTGCTCCTGGAAGTCGTGCCCGAACAATGCTTCTCTGGCGTCGTCGGTTCCCGGCGACCCCCTGGAACCGATTGGTGATTTCGCGGTTCTGCTCCAGCCGACCTCGTCGCCTTCCTCCGATCTGCAGGTTCCTTCCTTCGCATGGCCACCGCTCGACACCGTGTCACCGAGGGTTCGCCCTTTCCGCTCGGCGCCCGCTGGGACGGCTCCGGCGTCAACTTCGCGCTGTTCTCGGCCAATGCCACGAAAGTCGAGCTCTGCCTGTTCGACAACAACGGACGCCGGGAGCTCGAACGGGTCGCGTTGCCGGAGTTCACCCACGAGGTCTGGCACGGCTACCTGCCCGATGTCCGGCCCGGACAGCTCTACGGCTATCGGGTGCACGGGCCCTATGCGCCGGCTGCCGGCCATCGGTTCAACCCCAACAAGCTGCTGATCGACCCCTATGCGCTGGAGCTGCGCGGCGAGCTCAACTGGCACGATGCGGCGTTCGGCTATCGGGTCGGCCATGCGCGGGCCGACCTCTCCTTCGACCGGCGCGATTCGGCGTTCGTCATGCCGAAATGCGTGGTGGTCGATCCGGCGGTGACGTGGGGCGAGGATCGGCATCCCGGCGTTCCGTGGCCCGAGACCATCCTCTACGAGGCGCATGTGAAGGGCATGACGGCGCTGTGCGAGGACCTTCCGGCACGGCTGCGCGGCACGTTCGGCGGGCTCGCCGACCCGCGCGTGGTGGAACACCTTTCCCGGCTCGGCGTCACCAGTGTCGAGCTGATGCCGACGCAGTCCTTCTTCAACGACCGTCATCTGGTGGAACGCGGGCTTTCCAACTACTGGGGCTACAACACGATCGGCTTTTTCTCGCCGGCGGCCCGCTACATCTCGCGGGGCAGCGGCATCCACGAGTTCAAGCTGATGGTGCGCCGCCTGCACGAGGCGGGCATCGAGGTGATCCTCGACGTGGTCTACAACCACACGGCCGAGGGCAACCAGATGGGCCCGACGCTGTCCTTTCGCGGCATCGACAATGCCAGCTACTACATCCTCGGCGACGACAAGCGCTACTATTACGACACCACCGGTTGCGGCAACACGGTCAACCTCAGGCACGACCGCGTGCTGCAGATGGTGACGGACTCGCTGCGCTACTGGGTGCAGGACTGCCACGTCGACGGCTTCCGCTTCGACCTCGCCACGTCGCTCGGCCGCGACCGGGACGCCTTCGACTCGCATGCCGTGTTCCTGGACGCGGTCCACCAGGACCCGACGCTGCAGAAGGTCAAGCTGATCGCCGAGCCCTGGGACACCGGACCTTCAGGGTACCAGGTCGGTGGTTTCCCGCCCGGCTGGGCCGAGTGGAACGACCGCACCCGCGACACCATCCGCGCCTTCTGGAAGGGCGACGAAGGCACCGCCGCCGATCTCGCCGGCAACCTGCTCGGCTCGGCCAACCTGTTCGAGAAGCGGGGGCGGCGGCCATGGGCGAGCGTCAATTTCGTCACCGCGCATGACGGTTTCACGCTGGCCGACGTGGTCGCCTACAACGACAAGCACAACGAGGCGAATGGCGAGGACAATCGCGACGGCCATTCCCACAACCTGTCCTGGAACTGCGGTGTCGAGGGACCGGCCGACGATGCGGCGGTCCTCGACCTGCGCGACCGTATGCGGCGGAGCCTGGCGGCCACCGTGCTCATCGCGCAGGGCACGCCGATGCTGCTGATGGGCGACGAGATCGGACGCTCGCAGCAGGGCAACAACACTGCCTACTGCCAGGACAATGCGATGAACTGGCTGGCCTGGGACGGTCGCGGCGAGCGGGACGAGGCGTTCCTCGCCTTCGTGGCAAGCATGGTCAGGATCCGCCGCACGAGGCCGCTGTTGCGGCAGGGAAAATTTCTGCACGGCGCGGCGGTCGACGCGGACGGCAGCGCCGATGTGCGGTGGCTGAAGCCGGACGGCGAGGCGATGACGGAGGCCGATTGGGAATCGACCATCACCCGCTCGCTCGGCATGCAGCTTGCCAATGGCAGCGCCACGCTCCTGGCACTGCTCAACGCGCACTCCGAACGGGTCACCTTCGCGTTGCCGGAAGGGACCTGGACGCTGCTGGTCGACACGGCCGCCGGCCTGGCTCTGCCACGCGGCGGTGAGCGCTTCGAAGCCGCCGTGTCGGTCGACGCGCGGTCGCTGGTGCTGCTCGAACGGGCGGAGTGAGGCGACTGCCTCGCGACTGTCGCGCTGCCGCCCGTTTCGCCTTGCGTCAGTGGGCGTCGACGAACAGCATGTCGCGCAGCCGGCCAAGCAGCGTGCGCGGCTCGACGGCGGCGCGGACCAGGCGCGCAGCGGCGCCGGCGCGGACGGTCTCGCCGAAATGGCAATAGCAGACGACGCGATGCAGCTGCCAGTCGCTCATCTCGAAAAACCGCTTCGCCTCGCCATAGCTGTCGTCGGCCAATCCCTGGCCGCGAAGCAGCGGGTCGTCGAAGGCGACGGTCAGCGGCGAGGCCTCGGCCCGCATCCGGTCGCGGATGCGTACCGGCTGGTACTCCGTCCCGCCGAGGGTCGCCAGGCGGCGTCCCGGGTCGCGCTCCAGAAGCTCCGCCCAGCGGCGCAGCCGGTCGTCCCGTCCAAGCACTGGCTCGGCGGTGTCGCTGCGGACTTCGGCGATCGTTTGAAGCTGTTCGAGTGTCTGGTGTTTCATGGGTCACCTCCAGACCGGATCTCAGCCAACGGGGCTGAAACATCAGAAGGTATCGCTTGGGGCGAGCGAGGCAAGGCCGCGACCATCAAGAATCCGCGAGGTCAGAAGGGCAGCCCGACATAGTTCTCGGCAAGCGCGGTCGCGGCAGCGCGCGACTGCGAGAGATAGTCGAGCTCGGCCTCCTGGAGTCGCCGGCCGAAGGCGCCGCGTTCGGGGAAACGATGCAGCATCATGGTCATCGACCAGGAGAATCGGACGGCCTTCCAGACGCGCGCCAAAGCGCGCGACGAGTAGGCGTCGAGGCCGGCCGAGGACCCCTCGCGATAGTGCTCGATCAGCGCCGAGGCGAGATAGTGGACGTCGCTGGCGGCGAGGTTCAGCCCCTTGGCGCCGGTGGGTGGCACGATGTGGGCGGCATCGCCGGCCAGGAACAGGCGGCCGAAGCGCAGCGGCTCGGCGACGAAGGAGCGCAAGGGGGCGATCGACTTCTCGAAGGAGGGGCCGGGGGTGACGGCGGCGGCGTCGGCTTCGGGCAGGCGACGGCGCAGCTCGTCCCAGAAACGGTCGTCGGGCCATTGCTCGAGCCGCGTGTCGAGCGGGCACTGGATGTAGTAGCGGCTGCGGACGGGCGAGCGCATCGAGCAGAGCGCGAAGCCACGCTCGTGGTTGGCGTAGATGAGCTCGGGCCGGGCCGGCGGGACCTCGGCCAGCACGCCCAGCCAGCCGAACGGATAGGTCCGTTCGAAGTGGCGCAATGCGCGCGACGGAACGGCGCTGCGAGAGACACCGTGATAGCCGTCGCAGCCGGCGATAAAGTCGCAGTCGAGACGGATCGTACGGCCATCCGCGACGAAGGATAGGAAGGGGTGCTCGCCATCGAAGCCGCCAGGCTCGACCGTCTCGGCTTCATAGTAGGAAGGGCGGCCCTCGGCCTCGCGCCGCTCGACGAGGTCGCGGGTCAGCTCGGTCTGCCCGTAGACGGTGACATGCTTGCCGGTCAGCGCCTGGAGATCGATGCGATGGCTGTTGCCGGCGAAGGCGAGCGCGAAGCCGTCGTGGCGAAGCGCCTCGGCCGCCAGGCGCTTTCCCGCGCCGGCCTCGGTCAGCACGTCGACCGTTCCCTGCTCCAGCACGCCGGCGCGCACGCGCGCCAGGATGTGGGCGCGGCTCGCCCGGTCGACGATGACGGTGTCGATGCCCGATCTGCCCAGCAGCTGGCCCAGCAACAGGCCGGCAGGCCCGCTGCCGATGATGGCGACCTCGGTGCGCATTGCTGACGACCGCTCCTCCCCGTGCAGACTGTAAACTGTCGCCAGTCGGCGGCAAGGGCAGGCGCGAGGCGAGGGCAGTTGCGGCGGCTGCGACAGGGCGCTACTGATGGGGCGTTGCAGCCAACGCCTCCGGGGTTCCGTGCCGACGCCCGCCATGACAGCCGCGACCTGCCCAGTCTCCGCGGCAGCGGCCGGCGCCGTCCTGACCATCGACCTCGGCGCCATCGCCGACAACTACCGCCGCCTGCAGGCGCGACTCGGCGCCGTGCCGGCCGCCGCCGTCGTCAAGGCCGACGCCTACGGGCTCGGTGCGGCGGACGTCGCGCCGGCGCTGGCGGCGGAGGGTTGCAGGCACTTCTTCGTCGCCCAGCTTGCCGAGGGCATGGCGCTAAGGGCGGCGCTCGGCCCAGGCGCCGTCATCTACATCCTCAACGGCCTGCCGCCGGGCGCCGAGCCTGAAGCGGTCGCCCACGACCTCCAGCCGGTGCTGAACGGCCTTGGCCAGATCGACGCCTGGCGGAAGGCGGCCGAGCATGCCGGGCGTCCGCTCGCCGCGGCGCTGCAGGTCGACAGCGGCATGTCGCGGCTCGGTCTGGCACCGGCCGAGGTGACGCAGCTCGCCGAGAGGCCGGGCCGGCTTTCGGGGATCGCGGTGTCGCTGGTGATGAGCCATCTCGCCTGCGCCGACGAGCCGGACAACCCGGCCAATGCGCTGCAGCGCGAGGCCTTCGAGGCGCTGCGGCGCCGGCTGCCGGCGGCGCCGGCATCGCTCGCCAACGGATCGGGGGTGTTCCTGGACCGCGCCTTCCATTTCGACCTGGCGCGACCGGGCGCTGCCCTTTACGGCATCAACCCGACGCCGGGAAAGGCCAACCCGATGCGGCCGGTGGTCGGGCTCGCGGCGAAGGTCGTGCAGACGCGGTCGCTGCCGGGGGCCGGCGTCGGCGTCGGCTATGGCTATGCCTTCCGCAGCGCCGGCGCGCTGCCGCTTGCGACGATCGCACTCGGCTATGCCGACGGGTGGCCGCGTGCGGCGGCGACGGCCGCCTTCGTGGACGGCGTCAGGCTGCCGTTCGCCGGACGGGTGTCGATGGACCTCATCGTGCTCGACGTCTCGGCCTTGCCGCCGGGCCGCCTGAAGGAGGGCGACATGGTCGAGCTGCTTTGCGAGCAGCAGGACGTCGACGCGGTCGCGGCGGCCGCCGGCACGATCGGCTACGAGGTGCTGACCGGGCTCGGCCGGCGTTTCCATCGACAGCTGCAGGGGCGGCGGGAGGCGGGGTCGTGAAGGTGCTGGTGCTCGGCAGCGGCGTCATCGGCACGACCAGCGCCTGGTACCTCGCCGAGGCCGGCCACGAGGTGACGGTGGTCGACCGGCAGCCCGGCCCGGCGCAGGAGACGAGCTTCGCCAATGCCGGCGAGGTGTCGCCCGGCTATGCTTCGCCCTGGGCGGGGCCAGGCGTGCCGCTGAAGGCGATCAAGTGGCTGACCATGCGCCACGGGCCGCTGGTGATCCGGCCGATGGTCGACCCCGCCATGTGGTCCTGGGTGCTTCGGATGCTGCGCAACTGCACCTCGGCCCGCTACGCGCTCAACAAGGCGCGCATGGTGCCGATCGCCGAGTACAGCCGCGACTGCCTGCGGGAGCTGCGCCAGGCGACCGGCATCGCCTATGACGAGCGCAGCCTGGGCACGCTGCAGCTCTTCCGCACCGACAAGCAGGTCGACGGGACGGCGGGCGACATCGAGGTGCTGAAGCGCTTCGGGGTTCCGTTCGAGGTGCTCGATCCTGCCGGCTGCATCGCCGCGGAGCCGGCTCTGGCGCGGGTCTCCGGCAAGTTCAAGGGCGGGCTCAGGCTGCCCCGCGACGAGACCGGCGACTGCCAGCTGTTCACGGCGCGGCTCGCCGAGCGGGCGGCGGCGCGCGGCGTCCGCTTCCGCTTCGGCGCCACGGTAGAACGCATCCTGGCCGACGGCGACCGGATCCTCGGCGCGGCGACGAGCGAAGGCAGCCTGACCGCCGATGCGACGGTGGTGGCGTTTGGCAGTCATTCGCCGTCGATGCTCGCGCCGCTCGGCATCCGCATCCCGGTCTATCCCATCAAGGGCTATTCGATCACCGCGCCGATCCGCGACCCAGGCGGGGCGCCGGCCTCGACGGTGATGGACGAGAGCTACAAGGTGGCGATCACCCGGCTGGGCAACCGCGTGCGCGCCGGAGGCACGGCCGAGATCGCCGGCTACGATTTGCGGCTCTTCGAGGCGCGCCGCGACACGCTGACCCATTCGGTCGGCGACCTCTTTCCGGATGGCGCCGACCTCGGCCAAGCAGCCTTCTGGTGTGGGTTGAGGCCGATGACGCCCGACGGGCCGCCGATCATCGGCCCGGCCGGCCCGCGAGGGCTGTGGCTGAACACCGGCCACGGCACGCTCGGCTGGACCATGGCCTGCGGCTCGGGAAGGGTTCTCGCGGACCTGGTGAGCGGCAGGCGGCCCGAGATCGACGTGTCGGAGCTCGGCATCGGTCGATATGTCTAGACATCTATACAAATAGACCGCGGGCCTCTTCGACGGCGGTGGCGACGAAGCCGGCGACGGCCTGGATGCGGCTGAGCGGCCGCACCGATTCATGGTAGACCAGCCAGTAGGCGCGGCGGATCGGCGGCAGCGCCGGTACCGGCAGCAGCTCCGGCATGGCGCGGGCGATGAAGGCGTGCAGGATGCCGATGCCGGCGCCGGCGCGAACCGCCTCGGCCTGGCCGAGCGTCGAGGAGATCGCGAACCGGGCAGACCAGTCGGCGCTGAACTCGGCCGCATAGTCGAGCGACGGGCTCATGACGAGGTCGGGCACGTAGCCGACGAGGCGGTGGCCGGAAAGCTCGGCCGGCGAGGCAGGCAGGCCATGCGCCTCGGCGTAGCGCTTCGAGGCGTAGAGGCCGAGTGCATAGTCGACCAGCTTGGCGGCCACCAGCCGCCCCTCGGCGGGCCGCTCCACCGTGATGGCGATGTCGGCCTCGCGACGCGACAGCGAGAAAGAGCGCGGCACCGGGACGAGCTGGATCGACAGTTCGGGGTGCCGCTCGGCTAGCACGCCGAGGCGCGGCGCGAGGAAGGCGACGCCGAAGCCGTCGGGCGCGCCGATGCGCACCGTTCCCGAGACCGCTTCGCCATCGCCGGCGAGCGCCGAGCGGGCGGCGATCATCTCGGCCTCCATGCGCTCGGCGACGTCGAGGAAGCGCTCGCCGGCGGGGGTCAGCGTGCTGCCGGTGGTCAGCCGGGTGAACAGGCGGGCCTTGAGCGACGCCTCCAGAGTGTCGAGGCGGCGCGACACGGTTGCGTGGTTGAGCTCGAGCCGGCGTGCCGCCCCGAGAATCTGCCCGGCACGGGCGACGGCAAGGAAGATGCGAACGTCGTCCCAGTTCATTTTGCGTCAAATAGCATGCATCGGGAGACGGAGCTACGATCTGCGCACAACGGTTGCGTTTCGGCTCGCGTTGCAAATCGCGCGCGGAGGCCGGAGAATGAGGCACTATCCAAGACAAGACAGGACCAGGGAGCGAAACGATGATCGAATATGGTCATTTCATCGGCGGCAAGCGGGTCGCCGGCAGCAGCGGTCGCAAGCAGGACGTGATGCAGCCGATGGACGGCACGGTGCGCGGCACGGTGGCGCTCGCCTCGGCGGAGGAGCTCGGCGCGGCCGTCGCGAATGCCAAGGCCGCACAGCCCGCCTGGGCGGCGACCAACCCGCAAAGGCGGGTGCGGGTGCTGATGAAGTTCCTCGAGCTGGCAAACCGCGAGTATGACGCGCTGGCCGACATCCTGGCCCGCGAGCACGGCAAGACGATCCCCGACGCTCGCGGCGACATCCAGCGCGGGCTGGAGGTGGTGGAGGTGTGCCTGGGTGCCGCGCACATGCTGAAGGGCGAGTTCACCGACGGAGCCGGGCCGGGGATCGACGTGTTCTCGATGCGGCAGCCGCTGGGCGTGGTGGCCGGCATCACGCCGTTCAACTTCCCGGCCATGATCCCGCTGTGGAAGATCGCGCCGGCGATCGCCTGCGGCAACGCCTTCATTCTGAAGCCCTCGGAGCGCGATCCGGGCGTGCCGCTGAGGCTCGCCGAGCTGTTCATCGAGGCGGGGCTGCCGGCCGGCATCCTCAACGTCGTCAACGGCGACAAGGCGGTGGTCGACGCCATCCTGGATCATCGCGACGTCAAGGCGGTGGGCTTCGTCGGCTCGACGCCGATCGCCGAGTACATCTATTCCCGCGGCTGTGCGGCGGGCAAGCGCGTGCAGTGCTTCGGCGGCGCCAAGAACCACATGATCATCATGCCCGACGCCGACATGGACCAGACGGTCGACGCGCTGATCGGCGCCGGCTACGGCTCCGCCGGCGAGCGCTGCATGGCGATATCGGTCGCAGTGCCGGTCGGCAAGGAGACGGCCGACAGGCTGGTCGAGCGGCTGATCCCGCGCGTCGAGAGCCTCAAGGTCGGCCCCTCGACCGACACGACGGCGGATTTCGGCCCCCTGGTCACCAAGCAGGCGCTGGAACGGGTCAAGGGCTATGTCGACCTCGGCGTCAAGGAAGGGGCGAAGCTGGTCGTCGACGGACGTGGCTTCACCATGCAGGGCTACGAGGACGGCTATTACATGGGCGGCTGCCTGTTCGACGAGGTGACGCCCGAGATGCGCATCTACAAGGAGGAGATCTTCGGCCCGGTGCTGTCGGTGGTGCGGGCGCCGACCTACGAGAACGCGATCAAGCTCGCCAACGAGCACGAGTTCGGCAACGGCGTCGCCATCTTCACCCGCGACGGCGATGCGGCGCGCGATTTCGCCAGCCGCGTGCAGGTGGGGATGGTGGGCGTCAACGTGCCGATCCCGGTGCCGATCGCCTACTACACCTTCGGCGGCTGGAAGGCCTCCGGCTTCGGCGACCTAAACCAGCACGGCCCCGATGCCTTCCGCTTCTACACCAAGACCAAGACGGTCACGTCGCGCTGGCCGAGCGGCATCAAGGACGGCGCCGAGTTCGTCATCCCGACGATGAATTAGCGCCTGAGGCACGGTCGAACCCTTGCGAGCCGGCGGCGGAGCCGTTATGGAGTGCCCCGCGCCGGCAACGGCCGACCACGCAAGAGGCCGGAGAGGTGGCAGAGTGGTCGAATGCACCGCACTCGAAATGCGGCATACTCGCAAGGGTATCGGGGGTTCGAATCCCTCCCTCTCCGCCAGTTACCGTTGAAGTGTTTAACTTTTTTCCAATTTTTATGTCTAACCATACGTCTAAACATAAACCCCGTGGCTATTCCCATCTCCACCCTTGCTCTAGCTTTGGCCAAGGCCTGCCTCCGACTACGCTTGCAGTAATGGCCGGAAAATATGCCTGGTATGCGCCAGTGCCATTCCATTGCGACCCCCGAAAGCCAAGCGACCGAAGTTGGTCGGAAGCCGACCGTCAGCTTCTGGCGTTCCAAACGCGATGGCAGATGTTTAGCGAGCTAAATCCCATTAGTCTTGGCATTGTAGAACTTCGTGGAAAGGCCGGTACGAGAAAGTGGCTTGGTGGGATCAGTTCGCGTTCTCGTTGTCGGATGACCAGCACGTCGACGAGGCACCTTGGGCTCGCTGGGCACCTCCCACGTTGCCCCAGATGGCGCATGTGGCTGCGCTCGACACCCGCGAGCGAGCTGCAAGTTATGTTAGGAAACTTTAGGCTGTAGGTTTCACCATCGTCTCGACGATGAAGAAGGACGATCTTGTGGACAGGATACGGGGTGGTTGGAGACCCGCACGGTCAAACAGTGACGCGAATTCGTCCGCCGTGCGTTCTCGCCCCTCTTTGAACAGCACCAACATGTGCATATCCGTCAGGTAGTCCAATGCTTTGTCGGGATGAGGGACGCCATCCATCATACGCTCGATCACCAGAAGTCGTGCCTTGTCGTGCATGACTGCCCGGCAGTTGCTCAGGATCTGGAGGCAGCGCTCGTCGCTCCAGTCGTGTAGAACTTGCGCCAGCGTGTAGACGTCGCCACCGGCAGTCACCGCTTCGAAGAAGTCGCCAGGCGCAAGCTCGCAGCGGCCTGCCAACAAAGGAAAGGTTTCAAACGCCTTGCCGCCAACGTCTGGGTGGTCGAACAGCACCCCGCGAACTGAAGGAAAGGCCGTCAAGATTGCCGACAGCAGGGCTCCGTTGCCGCCGCCAATGTCGATCACAGTTCCAACCTCGGAGAAATCGTAGGCTTCTGCCACGGCTGCGTGCCGGTCGTCCGCGCTGTTTTGCATGTGAGCGTCGAATATGGATGCCTCATCAGGGTGATCTTTCAGGTAGTCGAAATAAGGCTTTCCGAAGTGCCTCTCGAAGGCAGGTTCGCCTTCTCGCACCACGTCTTCCAACCGGGTCCAGACACCCCAGGTGCTTGGCATGCCCGAGTAGCGGCTCATATGGTGCAGCGACGGGCTGGCATCGCGCCGCAGCCAGCGAGACCGCGCGTTGTGCGCGAGCCGTCCCTGATCGTCGAGGCAGAACACCCCGCAGGCAACTAGCGCTCGGCAGAGCCGGCGCAGCGCAGCGGGATCGGTGCCTGTAGGTGCAGAGAGATCCTCGACCGGACGCGGTTCGTTGTCGATCAGATCGGCAAGGCCCAGCGTCGCGGCCACCTCGATCATTTTGGTGATCCGCATCCCGAGGATCAGCATCACCATATCAGCAACGCTTGCGCGGTCGTCGATCATGGTCCCCTCCCGTGATCGACTATTGAATACCACGAGTGGTAGATGGATTGCACCTGGCAGCCTAGGGCCGCAAGCCGCGCGTCAGCTTCTGGCGGCCAGAACGGGAAAACAGCACATTTAGCAAGGTAGGAGCAACGTCTCCAACTGACCAACGAATTACGTTCCGAGGATTTAGCTCGACGTCGCATCTGGGGGGTCCAAAAGTTTACATCGGTTAGGATAGAGGGCTGGGAAATGCCAAGCGCTGTTACATTCTAAGCCGGCCCATGCCGGTCTTTTAGCTGGAACGCAGGCGTCTAACTGCCGTCGATCGCCGCGCCGATACGGGCGATCGCCTGCTGATAGACACTCGCGGCGTTCCAGCCAGCGATAGCGCCCATGTTGCCCTGATAGCCCCCGCCGGCCCGCCAGCCGTGGGCTCTGAGGAAGTTGGCCGTGGACATCAACGCGGTATTTTTGTCGCGCAGGTTCCTGCTGCCGACGCCGTATTTCAGGACATTCCCGGGCAGGAACCCGGTGTGGCCGATCTCGCCGTGCATGGCGCCGACCGAGCCGGCACTCAGCACGCCGCTGTCGACCAGCCTGAGCGCCGCGATGGCATGCGGCGCGAAGAATTGCGGGCGGCGGCAATCGTAGGCGAGCGTCACGATTGCCGAGACAGTGTTCTGCTTGCCCATGGAGGCGCCGAAGCCGCTCTCCATGCCCCAGATGGCGAGCAGCACCCCGGGGGGCACGCCGTAGCTGCGCTCGATCTTGTCGAAGAGTGCTGCGTTCGCCTTCTTGAGCGATCGGCCCTTGGAAATAATCGCGGACCCACCGCGTCGTCTCAGAAAGTTGTCGACCGAGCCGCTGAAAGCCTTCTTGGCGGAGCGGTCGGCCTGGATGGTCCCTGCGGCGTATTTCGCGCCGGCAAGCGCTGCAAGGCCCTTCTTCTTGACGCCGGCGGCCT
>JBEVJK010000032.1:0-2703 GCA_040510195.1 Mesorhizobium sp.
GCCAGGGCCATGCGCCCCAGCTCCACATCGACGAGCCGGAGGTGCGCTCCGATCTCGTGGCCGTGTCCGACGTGCGATCCTCGACCCATCCGTTCCGCAGCGTCGCCCGATCGCTCGCCGATGGCGGCGTGGAGGGGCCCGTGGCTCTGGTCGGCACCAACTTCATCCCGGTGAAGTACCACGCCCAGCTTCTGGAGGAGGCGCCCGCGGTCGAGTGGGTGCCGACGGACGACCTCGTGCGTTCGGTCCGCCGCTTCAAGAGCGCCCGTGAACTCGACGCCTATCGCATCGGGGGCGAGGGGGCGACGGTCGGCCTGAACCGCCTGATGGAGGGGCTGATCTCCGGCTTGTCCGAGCAGGAGGCGGCGGGCGAGGCGGCGCGCGAGGTGGTGCGGCGGGGCGGCCGGCTGCAGATGATCGGCTGCAACCACGGAGCCACGCTCGGCTTCGACCAGCGGTTCCCGCTGACCGGCTACAGCGCCGACACGCCGCAGCCCGGCGACATGGTGACCGGCACGATCCACGCCGCCTTCTTCCAGGGCTACTACATGGACCCCGGCCGCACCGGCGTGCGAGGCCGCCCGACGCCCGACCAGCGGCGCCTGATCGAGGCGGCGGCCGACATCGTGCACCGCCTTTCGGACATGACGCGGCCGGGCACCCGGTTCCTCGACGTCGCGGCGGAAGGCGACCGGATGACCGCCGCCTTCGGGGGCTCGGTGTCGGCCATCATGAAGAATTTCCCCTTCTTCGGCCACAGCATCGGGCTCGGCTTCGAGCTGCCGCGCATCTCCACCAGCATGTCGAACGCCGACGACGTGGCCCATGAGGGCATGGTGGTCGGCATCGAGGCGTTCCTGTCGCTGGAGGGCGTCGGCGCCGCCTTCTACGAGGACATCCTGATCGTCGGCCGGGACGGCAACGAACTTCTGACCCGCTCGCCGCCTCACTGGTGGGGTTGAGGCGCCAAGCCGATGCGAAGACGAGGGGGAGGGGCGGCCCGTGCGGGCCGCCTTTTTTTGTCAGCGGGCGAAGACGCCCTCGAAATCCTTGAAACCCTTGGCTTCGATCGGGTTGCCGCTCGGGTCGAAGAAGAACATCGTGCGCTGCTCGCCGGGCTCGCCGGCGAAGCGAACCACGGGCGGGATGTCGAAGGCGATGCCCGCTTCCTCGATCCGCCGGCTGAGCGCCAGCCAGTCCTCCAGCGGCAGGACGACGCCCAGATGCGGCATCATCACCATGTGGTCGCCGACCCGGCCGGTGCGCGTCACCTCGAAGGGCTTGCCGAGATGCAGCGAGATCTGGTGGCCGAAGAAGTCGAAATCGACCCAGGTGTCCGTCGAGCGCCCTTCCTCGCAGCCAAGGACACCGCCATAGAACCGGCGGGCCTCGTCGAGGTCGGTGACATGGTAGGCAAGATGGAAGAGGGACCGCATTCGGGTTGGCTCCTTGGCGGGGTTGGGGGAACAGGCCCGGCACGGCCGGGCGGGAGAGGTCAGAGGATCGAGCAGTCGCGCGGCAGGGACGATAGGGGCTCGGCGCCCGTCGGCGTCACCACCACGGTTTCGGAGGCGCCGACGGTCCAGACGCCGTAGCTGCGCAGCGTGGCGGGCAGGTGGAAGACCATGCCGGGCTCGATCGGGCGCTCGACGCCGGTAAATAGGCTGAGAAGGGCGCCTTCCCCCCAGTCCGGCGCGAAGGCGATGCCCATGGAGTAGCCGATGCGCTTGCGGAAGGCGGCCGTGTAGCCGGCGGCGTCGATCACGCGCTGGGCCACCTCGTGCGGGGCGCTGCAGGGCGCGCCGGGGCGGATCGCCTCGATCGCGGCGTCGAGTGCGCGCAGCGCGCAGTCCATCATGTGGCGCGCCTCGGCCGGCGGCGGGCCGATCCAGGCCGAGCGCATGAGGGCGGCGTGGTATCGGGCGTGACTTCCCGCGAGCTCCAGAAAGATCGGGTCGCCCGCCTCCAGCCGCCGCCTCCGCCAGGTCATGTGCGGCAGGCCGCTGCGCGGACCGGAGGAGACGAGCGGCTCCATGGCCATCGCTTCCGAGCCGGCGCGCGTCGCCTCGCCCAGCATGGCCGCGGCCACCGCGTTCTCGTCAGCCCCCGCGCGGCAGGCCGCAAGCCCCGCCCGCATGCCCGCCTCGGCATAGCTCGCCGCCCGGCGGATTGCGTCGATCTCCGCCGGTGACTTGACGATGCGCAGCGGCGGTAGAAGGGCCGAGCCGTCCGGCAGGGCGCCAAGCTTCAGGCTCGCCGCGATGCGGGCGGCCAAGAGCGGCGAGACGAACCAGCCGCCCAGCTCCATCGCCGGGCGCCCGATCCCAAGCGTGCCGAGGAAGGTGGCCAGCGCCTCGGCCGGGTCTTCGCCGTCGTCATACGCGGCGATGTCGGTGAGCCAAGTGTTGGCGACGGCCCCCGGCTGTTCGAGCCGGCGCACCAGAAGCTGCGGTGCGCCGCGTGCGGGCAGGACCAGCGCCTGGAAGGCGAAGTAGCCGGCGGTCTGGCGTCCGGTCAGCCAGTAGATCGTCTCCGGGCTGGTGACGATCAAAGCCTCGAAGCCCGCCTCGCGCACCGCCTGCCGGGCGCGCGCCTGGCGCTCGGTGAACTCCGCTTGCGGGAAGGCCGCCTCCGAACCCTGGATATCGGCGAATTCGTGCATGGTTTTCTCTGATCGACGGGGTGTCAGGCGCGCGCGAGCCA
>JBEVJK010000033.1:0-31947 GCA_040510195.1 Mesorhizobium sp.
GCGGACCGGCGCGCCGCCACCGCCCCGCCCGGTCACCGCCTCGCCGCGATCGAACCCGGCTGCGCAGGCGCGCAGGAACGGCGGCATCAGCGCCACGTCCAGCTGCCCGGTGCCCGCCGCCGCACGGAACAGCCGGTCGGTCGTCTCCCGGATGGCGAGGACCGGTGCACGGGCAGAAGTGGGATCGGCCACGGAAAGGCGCGAACCGGCGAGCTCGTCGCCTCTGTAGCGGCTGGCTGCCTCGGCGAAGCGGGCGATCTCGGCCGGGTCGGCGAAGCGATCGAAGGAGCGCAGCGGGTCGCCGCGCAAGACCACCGTGTTGGCGGTATCGAGCGCCAGCGTGCCGCCCGAAAAGCGGTGGCGGGTCCAGGCAACGGCCATGCACCGAGACTCTAACTGCTAAATTGCGTTTGACAAGTTAGAAACGCACCGCCACGCTCGCCTTGGAACCGCTGCCGCGCGCAAGAAGGCTCGATGCTCTATTTCCTCCAGCAAGTGCTGAACGGCGTCCACGCCGGCGCCCTCTACGCGCTGCTGGCTTTCGGCTATGCGCTGACCAATGGCGTCGTCCACCGCACCAACCTCGCCTATGGCGCGATCTTCGCCTTCGCGGGACAGACGATGATCCTGGTGGCGGTGTTCGGCTGGTACGTGCTTTGGCTGACCTTGCCGGCGACCGTCGGACTGGGCATCGTTGCCGGCCTGGCCTATGCGGCGCTCTCCGGCGCCGTGCTCGCCCGCTGGGTGCTCGGCCCGCTGGCCAGCCGGTCGCCCAACGCCGTGGTCGCGGCGACGCTCGGCGTGTCCCTGGTCCTGATGGAGCTCGGGCGCATCGCCGCCGAGACACGCGATTTCTGGCTGCCGCCGATGCTCTCCACGCCGGTGACCTTCGCCGCGGCCGACGGCTTCCGGGTCACCTTGACCGTCATCCAGCTCATCGACTGCGCCATCGTCGCCGCCGCCGTCGCCGCCATGAGCTTCGGCCTCGCCCGCTCGCGCTTCGGGCGCCTCTGGCGGGCGGTCTCGGACGATCCCGCCGCCGCCCGGCTCTGTGGCGTGGACGTCGAACGGGTGTTCCTGCAGACGGTCGTGGCCGGCGCCCTGATCGCCGGCCTCGCCGGCATCCTGGCCGGGCTCTATTTCGGCAACATCAGCTTCGGGACCGGGCTCATCTACGGCCTGAAGATCCTCTTCGTCGCCGCCGTCGGCGGCTATGCGAGGCCGACCCGGGCCGCGCTCGGCGCCGGTCTCTTCGGCCTCGCCGAGGCGTTGTGGTCGGGCTACTTCCCCGTCGACTGGCGCGACGCTGCCGTCTTCGTGGCGCTCATCTTGCTCCTGGTGCTTCAGCCACCCGAGCGCGAGGCGCGCCAAGCGCCCTGAGCGGCTTCCCCGCGCAACTCAGGCGCGCAAGGCGCGGCGGTTGACGCCGGCGCGCAAGCCCGACATAGCTTGCTGCCAACGAGCCTGCGGAAGAGTGGGACACCGCCGGCAGACAAGACGCGCAGGGAGGACCGCATGGCAGGGCTGCTCGCTCTCTCCAGGGCCATCGACCGTCTCAACGAATTCATCGGCAAGGCGGTTTCCTGGGCCATCCTGGCGTCGGTGCTGATCAGCGCCGGCAACGCGGTGATCCGCAAGGTCTTCAACGAATCCTCCAATGCCTGGCTGGAGCTGCAATGGTATCTCTTCGGCGCCGCTTTCCTGCTGGCTGCCGCCTACACGCTGAAGCAGAACGAGCACATTCGCATCGACATCGTCTACGGCGCCTTCTCGCGCCGCATCCAGCACTGGATCGACCTCCTCGGGCACCTCTTCTTCCTGATGCCCTTCGTGTTGCTGATGATCTACTACTTCATACCCTACGTGGCGCTGTCCTACCGGACGGGCGAGGTCTCCTCCAGCGCCGGCGGGCTGGTGCTGTGGCCGGCCAAGTCGCTGCTATTGATCGGCTTCGTGCTGCTCTGCCTGCAGGGCATTTCCGAGATCATCAAGAAGGTCGCCATCATGCGCGGCGACATGGAGGACCCCAACCCGTTCATCTCGGCGCACGAGCAGGCCGAACTCGAAGGCAAGGCGCTGGCCGAGGAGGCCCGCTCGTGATCGAGTTCATCGCCCAGAACATGGCGCCGATCATGTTCTTCTCTTTGGTCGTCTTCCTGCTGATCGGCTATCCCGTCGCCTTCTCGCTCGCCGCCAACGGCCTGCTCTTCTTCTGGATCGGCGTCGAGCTGGCGCCGCTTTCCAATGGCGAGATCACGCTCTCCTGGCCGCTGCTCTATGCGTTGCCCGAGCGCTTCTGGGGGGTGATGTCCAACGAGACCTTGCTCGCCATCCCCTTCTTCACCTTCATGGGCATCATCCTCGAGCGCTCCGGCATGGCCGAGGATTTGCTGGACACCATCGGCCAGCTGTTCGGCCCGGTCCGCGGCGGCCTCGCCTATGCGGTGATCTTCGTCGGCGCCCTGCTCGCCGCCACCACCGGCGTCGTCGCCGCCTCGGTGATCGCCATGGGTCTGATCTCTTTGCCGATCATGCTGCGCTACGGCTACGACCGGCGCGCCGCCAGCGGCGTCATCGCCGCCTCCGGCACGCTGGCGCTGATCGTCCCGCCTTCGCTGGTGCTGATCGTGCTCGCCGACCAGCTCGGCCGCTCCGTCGGCGACATGTACAAGGGCGCGCTGATCCCCGGACTGGTGCTGACCGGGCTCTACCTGCTCTACGTGCTCGGGCTCACCATCGTGCGGCCGAAGGCCATGCCGGCGCTGCCGCTGGAGGCGCGCACGCTGGGCTCCGGCGTCACCTCCCTGCTGGTGGCGCTCGCCGTCGCCGCCGGCTTTTCCTACGCCGCCCACGTCTATCTGACGCCCACCCAGGGCGCCAATGCCGACATCCTGGGCGCCACGGTCGGCACCATCTTCATCTACATCGTCGCCGTCGCCGACAAGGCGTTCTCCATCGGCATGATGTCGCGGCTGGCCCAGCAGGTGATCATCGTTCTCATCCCGCCGCTGGCGCTGATCTTTCTGGTGCTAGGCACCATTTTCCTGGGCATTGCCACGCCGACCGAGGGCGGCGCCATGGGCGCGGTCGGCGCGCTGCTCATGGCCGCCGCCAAGGGACGCCTCACCCTCGATGTGGTGCGCCAGGCGCTGGCCGCGACGACGCGCCTCTCCTCCTTCGTGCTGTTTATCCTGATCGGCGCCCGCGTCTTCTCGCTGACCTTCTACGGCGTCAACGGCCATCTCTGGGTCGAGCACCTGCTCGTCTCGTTGCCGGGCGGCGAGGTCGGCTTCCTGATAGCCGTCAACCTTTTGGTGTTCGTGCTCGCCTTCTTCCTCGATTTCTTCGAGCTCGCCTTCATCATCGTGCCGCTGCTGGCGCCCGCCGCCGACAAGCTCGGCATCGACCTGATCTGGTTCGGCGTGCTCCTCGGCGTCAACATGCAGACCAGCTTCATGCACCCGCCCTTCGGCTTCGCGCTCTTCTACCTGCGCTCCGTGGCCGCCCGCGTGCCCTATATCGACCGCATCACCAAGAAGACCATCCAGCCTGTCACCACCGGGCAGATCTACTGGGGCGCCGTGCCGTTCGTGCTCATCCAGGTGGTGATGGTGGGGCTCACCATCACCTTCCCGCAGATGGTGATGCATTACAAAGGCAAGGTGGTCGATCCTTCCGAGGTCGAGATCGTCGTGCCGCCCTTCGGCGGCAACCAGCAGCCTGGCCTCGGCCTGCCGCCGCTCGGCGCTCCGGCGGACGGCGGCGGCAACGCCCCCGCCACTCCGGGCCAGCCGGCTGCCCCGGCAACGCCGGACCTCTCGCAGCCGCCCTCCTTCGGCGAGCCTCCCGCCAAGCCTGCCGCCCCGGCGAAGCCGGACCTCTCGCAGCCGCCGAAGTTCAATTGAGCCGGCCCGCCTAAACCTTGCCGTTGCGCTGCTGGATCATCATGAAGGTGTCGAAGGTGTATTCCGAGATCTGCGCCCAGATATAGGCTTCCTTGCGGAAAGCCACCTGGCTGTCGAAGATCGTCTTGAAGGTCGCATTCGAGGCGTTGATCTCGGCATACGTCTCGATGGCCGCCTCGAAGCAAGCCGACAGCACCTCCTGGTTGAACGGCCTGAGCACCGCGCCGCCGGCCACCAGCTTTCGCAGCGCCCCGGGGTTCTTGTAGTCGTAGCTCGCCATCATGTCGCAATTGGCCGCCTCGCAGGCCGAGGCGAGCGCTGCCTGGTAGGCCTTCGGCAGGCTGTTCCACTTGTCGAGATTGACCATCGTGTGCAGCGTCGGCCCGCCTTCCCAGAAGCCTGGATAGTAGTAGTACTTGGCCACCTTGTAGAAGCCGAGCTTCTCGTCGTCATAGGGGCCAACCCACTCGGCCGCGTCGATGGTACCCTTCTCGAGCGCCGGATAGATGTCGCCGCCGGCGATCTGCTGTGGGACGAGCCCGAGCCGCTCCAGGACCTTGCCGGCGAAGCCGCCGATCCGCATCTTGAGGCCTTTGAGGTCGGCCACGGAGTTGATCTCCTTGCGGTACCAGCCGCCCATCTGGGCTCCTGTATTGCCGCAGGGCATCACGTAGAGCTGCTGGGTGGCGAAGTAGTCGTTCAGCAGCTGATTGCCGCCGCCATAGTAGAGCCAAGCATTCATCTGGCGGTCGTTGAACATGAAGGGCACCGCGGTCGCCAGGGCGTAGGTCGGATCCTTGCCCCAGTAGTAATAGGCCGCGGTGTGGCATAGCTCCACTGTCCCCGCCGCCACGGCGTCGGCCGCCTGCAGCCCCGGCACGATCTCGCCGGCGGCGAAGATCTGGATGTCGAAATTGCCGTCGGTGGTCTCGCGGACGAAGCGCGCCATCGTCTCGGCCCCGCCGAAGATGGTGTCGAGCGCCTTCGGAAACGACGACGTGCATCGCCAGGAGAGCTTGGGCATCGATTGCGCGACGGCCGGCGCCGCCAGGCCCGTCGCAGCTGCGACGCCGATTCCGGAAGACCCTGCTCGCTTGATGAAGGCACGACGATGCATGGCAGATCCTCCCTGCAGGCCCGGGCCCCCGCAGCGCAACGCCGTTGGCGGGCCCGACGCGTCCGGCATCAAGCCATGACCGTCCCCGCCTGTCCAGTTGCCGGCCGCGGCAGCGCCCGCCAAGGGAAAAGGCCCCGGAGCTTGCGCCCCGGGGCCTTGGTCGAGCCGTCTTGCGCAGGCCTCAGAGCTTGCCGCCGCGCTGCTGGATCATCATGAAGGTGTCATAATTGTATTCGGCGACCTGCGCCCACAGGAAGAAGTCCTTGCGGAAGGCGGTCAGCGAATCCCACATCTTCTTGAAGTTGGCATTGGTCGCCGTGATCTCGTCATAGACCTCGTTGGCCGCTTTGAAGCAGGCTTCGAGGATCTCCGGGCTGAACGGCCTGAGCTGCGCCCCGTTGGCCACCAGCTTCTTGACCGCGGTCGGGTTGAGGAAATCGTATTTCTGCAGCATGTCGGCGTCTGTCGCCTGCGCCGCCGTGCGCACCAGCGACTTGTAGTTGTTGGGAAGCGCGTCGAACTTCGCCTTGTTGAACATCAGGTGGACCGTCGGCCCGCCTTCCCACCAGCCCGGATAGTAGTAGTAGGGCGCGACCTTCTGAAAGCCGAGCTTCTCGTCGTCATAGGGCCCGACCCATTCCGCGGCGTCGATGGTGCCTTTCTCCAGCGCCGGGTAGATATCGCCGCCGGCGAGCTGCTGCGGCACCACGCCGAGCCTCTCGACGACCCGGCCGGCAAAGCCGCCGATCCGCATCTTGAGCCCGCTGAGATCGCCCACCGTGTTGATTTCCTTGCGGAACCAGCCGCCCATCTGGACGCCCGTATTGCCGCCCGGATAGCCGACCAGGCCCTGCGTGCCGAGGAAGTCGTTGAACAACTCGGTGCCGCCGCCGTGATAGAGCCAGGCATTCTGTCCGCGCGCGTTGAGCGCGAAGGGCACCGCGGCGCCGAGCGCCCAGGTCGGGTCCTTGCCCCAGTAATAGTAGGCGACGGTGTGGCATGCCTCGACGGTGCCGGCCGACACCGCGTCGGCGGCTTGCAGGCCGGGCACGAGCTCGCCCGCGGCGAAGACCTGGATCTGGAAGGCGCCGTCTGTGGCCTCCGACAAGTAGCGCGAGAACACCTCGGCGCCGCCATAGATGGTGTCGAGCGATTTCGGGAAGGACGAGGTCAGCCGCCAGTTGATCTTGGGATTGGCCTGGGCGATCGCCGGGGCGGCCAGCGTCGTTGCCGCGACGGTCGCTCCGGCGCCGGTCGCACCGGCCTTGCGGATGAATGATCGACGATCCATGCAGAAACTCTCCTCCTTGTCGGATCCGAACGGGGGCCGACACGCGGCATCGGTGCCGGCCGGCTGCCGGGCACAATACAGGTTGCGGGGGGTGTGTCCAGCGACTGGCCCGGCGCTGGCCCAAGCCGCCACGGTGGAAAAGCCCCGCGCCTCGCATTAGATTGGCGGCGACACCGCCGCGCGAAGCGGCAGCTCTATGAGAAAGACCCGTGGCATGGACCAGCCGCTCGTTGCCGTCTCGACCGACGTCCGCCAGTTCGACAACTACACCTGGCACGCCGCTCCGCAGCAATATTTGGAGGCCGCGATCGCCACCGCCGGCGTATTGCCGGTGCTGCTGCCCTCATTCGGCGACCGGCTGGACCTCGACCGCCTGCTCGCCTCGGTGGACGGCGTCATGATCACCGGCTCGAAGTCCAACGTCCATCCTTCGCTCTACGGCGGCGAAGCGAGCGACGCCAACGGTCCCTACGACGCACTGCGCGACGCCACGACCTTGCCGCTGATCCGCAAGGCCATCGCCTTCGGCGTGCCTCTGCTCGCCATCTGCCGTGGCATCCAGGAGCTCAACGTAGCGCTCGGCGGCACGCTGGCCACCGAGCTTCAGGAGCGGGAGGGCATGCTCGACCACCGCGCCCCCGCCAGCGACGACCAGGACGAACGGTTCGCCATCCGCCAGACCGTCTCGATCAAGCCGGGTTCCTGCCTTGCCGGCGTTTTCGGGGCGGGCGACATCCGGGTCAACTCCGTGCATCGCCAGGGCGTCGACAGGCTCGGCGAGCGGCTTGAGGTCGAGGCGGTCGCAGAGGACGGCAGCGTCGAAGCCGTTTCGGTGCGCGGTGCCTCGGCCTTCGCGGTCGGCGTCCAGTGGCATCCCGAGTACTGGGCGAAGAGCGACGACACGTCGGCGCGCCTCTTCCGCGCCTTCGGCGATGCGGTGCGCGCCCATGCCGCGGCGCGCCGTCAGTCGCGTCCGGCAGCCGAGTAGCGTAGCCGGTCTCGCCGATCAGCGCTTCGGCGAGGCGAGCGCGGCGGTTTCGGCCACGGGGGTCAGCGCCCTGCCCTCGCCGAACCACGAAAGAAGATTGTCGACCACGAGATCGGCCATCGCCTGCCGCGTGTGATGCGAGGCCGATCCGACATGCGGGAGCAGGCTGGCATTGGGCAGGTCGATCAGCGCCCGCGGAACCCGCGGCTCGTCGGCGAACACGTCGAGCCCGGCGGCGAAGATCGTCCTCTTCGCCAGCGCCTCGATCAGCGCCGCCTCGTCGACGGTGCTGCCGCGGCCGATGTTGACGAAGACGCCGTTGGGCCCGAGCGCCGCGAGCACCTCTGCATTGACCGCCCTCTCCGTCGCCCGGCCGCCCGGCGCTACCGAGATCAGCGTGTCGACGGCCGCGGCGAGCCCCGCCAGGCTGTCGTGATAGGCATAGGAGACGCCGTCCACCGGCCGCCTGTTGTGATAGGCGACGCTCACCCCGAAGGCTTCCAGCCGCCTGGCGATCGCCAGGCCGATCCGGCCCATGCCGAAGATGCCGGCGCGCCTGCCGCGCAGCGTCGCGTGGGTGAGCGGATAGTGCCCCTCGCGCACCCAGCGACCCTCGCGCAGCCACTGCTCGGCGCGCGGCAGCTCGCGCACCGCATTGATGAGCAGGCCGACCGCCGTGTCGGCCACCTCCTCGGTGAGCACGTCTGGCGTGTTGGTGACCATGACGCCCTTGGTCGCTGCATGCCGGGCGTCGACCGCGTCGTATCCGACGCCGAAATTTGCGATGATCTCCAGCTTCGGCAGCGCATCGATGAAGGCGGCGTCGACCGAAGTCATCGCGGCGACGCCGCGCACCTCTTCCGCCACCGCGCGGTCGAGCGTCTGCGCGTCGGCCCTGGGGAGCTTGAGGAGGCGGAACGACGTCTCGAGCCGCGCCACGGCATGTGGATGCAGCTTGCCGGGAACGAGGATCGTCACGGCATCGGTCTTTCGGCTGGTCATGGGCGAGCGGCTTCCGGCGGGCTGAGGCCGGCGATTGTAGCGATCGACCGGCAACTTGCAATCGCCCGGCGGGCCGGCGTCAGGCGCGCTCGACGGGCCGCCCGGTCGATTGCCTGACATGCAGCTCCGGCTTGATCAGCTCCTGGCTCGCCCGCACCGCCGCCCCGTTGAGCCGATCGAGCAGCACCCGCGCGGCGCGCCGGCCGACCTCGCGCTGGCCGTTCCAAACGGTGGTCAGCGCCGGCGTCGCGATCGCCGCCTCTTCCAGGTCGTCGTAGCCGGTGACCGAGACCTCGTGCCCCGGCGCCAGGCCGGCCCGGGCGATGCCGTTCATCAGGCCGATCGCCACCAAATCGTTCCAGCACACGGCGGCGGTCGGCCGGTCCTTGAGTGCCAGGAACTGCCCGGCCGCCTCGAAGCCTGCCTGCTTGGTGCGCGGACCGGGGATCCGCCACCATGGCATGACGTCGAGCCCGGCAGCCTCCATGGCCGCGACATAGCCTTGATAGCGGTCGCGCCCCGTCGACGTCTGGTCGGTGCCGCCGATCATCGCGATACGGCGATGGCCGAGCGAGATCAGATGGTTGGTGGCGAGCCCGATGCCGTAGGCGTCGTCGCCGCGGAACACCGGCACCGCCGCGCCCTCGACCGAGCGGGCGATCAGCACCGCCGGCAGCCCGTTTTCCTCGGCCAGCCGGATGTCTTCCGGCGGCGTCCCGATGGCCGGCGACATGATGACCCCGTCGGCACCGAGTTGCAGCAACGTGTCGAGGAAGGTGCGCTGCTTCTCCAGCTGGTCGTAGTGGTTGGACAGGATGAAGGTGTGACGGCTGCGGTCGAGCTCGCCTTCGATCGAACGCAGGATCTCGGCAAAGAACGGGTTCATGATGTCGTGCACGACGACGCCGATGATGCCGGAGCGCGACGTCCGCAGGCTCGCCGCCCGCCGGTTGTAGATGTAGCCGATGGCGCGGGCGTGCTCCTTGATGCGATCGCGCGTGGCGTCGGCGACGAGCGGGCTGTCGCGCAAGGCCAGCGAGACGGTCGCCGTGGACACGCCGAGCGCGTCGGCGATCGTGGACAGCTTGATTTTTTGGGCCAGCGCGACCCCTCCCCGGTCCGGTCCTTAAACAGTTTAAATCGGCTTATGCCACCGCCGGAGGCGAATTCAAAGCTTTTTTGCCAGCTCCTCGTCCTCGGCATTGGGCGCCGACCGGCTCTTCAGCCGCAGCCGATGCTCGCGGTGCACGATATAGAGGCCGCTCGCCACGATGATCGCGGCGCCGACCAGCGTCGCCGTGTCGGGGAACTGCCCGAAGAAAAGCAGCCCGAACAGGATCATCCACACCATCTGCAGGTAGGGATACGGGGCCAGCGCCGAGATCGTCGCCTGGCGATAGGCGTTGATCAGCATCCAATGCCCAAACCCGCCATAGAAGCCGAGCGACAGGAGCAGGAACCATTGCAGCGGCTCTTCCGGCCATACGGCCGTGGCGGGCACCAGCGGCAGCATCAGCACGGTCGGCGCCAGCGCGGAATAGAAGATCAGGCTTTCCGCCGTCTCCGAGGCGACCATCGCCCGCGTCATGATCACGTAGCAGGAATAGCTGAGCATCGCCGAGAGCGCATAGGCGTGCCCGATCTCGAAAGCGGCGAGGCCCGGCCGGGTGATCACCAGCACGCCCGCGAAACCAAACAGGATCGCCATCCAGCGCCGCCACCCAGCCCATTCGCCGAGCAGCGGCCCGGCCAGCGCCGTGATCACCATCGGCGCGAAGAAGAAGATCGAGGTGGTCTGAGCGAGCTGCAGCGTCTGCAGCGCCTTGAAGTTGAAATAGGTTGAGCCGAACAGGAAGGCGCCGCGCAGGATCTGCAGCGGCAGGCTCCGCGCCTTGAGCACGGAGAGGTCGTGCCACGGCCGGGCGAGTGCGGCAAACAGCAGCACGTGGACGGCGAAGCGCACCCACGAGACGAACGGCGCCGCGATGCCGGTGACCACCAGCGCCTTGGCGCTCGTATCGAGAAACGAGAAGGAAAGCCCTGCCGCGATCACCAGCAGGATGGCGGAGCCGGGTGTCGCTGCGTCCCTTTGCCCTCCTTCCGATGCCACGCAGTCCTAGCCTTGCTCTTCCGGATCCATCTCGTCCTCGGGTTCCGGCATGGCGCCGTTGGAAAGGTTGGCTTCGACCCGCGACAGCAGCTTGGAAAGCAGCTTCTGGTCCTTCTTGTCCAGCCCTTTCAGCGCCTGCTTCTCCGTCTTGCGGACCGAGCGCTCGATCGCCCTGATCGCTTCGCGGCCGGTTCCGGTCAGGAAGATGTGGGCCTGCCGCGCGTCCTGCTCGGAGGCGCGCTTGTCGAGAAAGCCCTGCACCTGCAGCCGGTTGATCGTCTTGGTGATGGTCGGTGGCCGCACCCCGAGGCGCGACGCCAGCTGGCCGGGCGTCTGGCCGTCCTCGTGGCTGAGCGCCAGCATGATCTGGTCCTGCCCCGCATAGAAGCCATGATTGAGCAGTCGCGAGGCGAGCGCCGTCCGCGACAACCGCGCCGCGGCGTGCAACCGGTTCATGGTTGCGCTCCTGTCTCCCTTGGCCATCGAGTGCCTCCTTGGTCGACCCGGAAGACCGATGCCAGAGTGGGCCGGCCCGGGTCGGATTGCAATCGTCGATCGAGCCGTTCCCCATGCGATGGCGAAATGTTTGCCGGCAAGCGGATCGGTCGCAGCTGGCTAGATGCCAGAGATCCGTATCAATTGCATGACAATCGGCCCTCCGCCGCGCCCCTGCCCGCTCGAATGGGGGCGTGCAAATGGGCCGCCGACGCCCTATATGGAGCCGACACGTTTCCAGCCTTCAGAAAAGGTGCATCGATGAGCGACGCGCAGGCGCAGATCCCCGTCACTGTCCTGACCGGCTATCTCGGCTCGGGCAAGACCACGCTTCTCAACCGCATCCTGTCGGAGAACCACGGCAAGCGCTACGCCGTCATCGTCAACGAGTTCGGCGAGATCGGCATCGACAACGACCTGATCGTGGAGTCCGACGAAGAGATCTACGAGATGAACAACGGTTGCGTCTGCTGCACGGTGCGCGGCGACCTGATCCGCGTCGTCGAGGGGCTGATGCGCCGCCCCGGCCGCTTCGACGCCATCGTCGTCGAGACGACCGGCCTCGCCGATCCGGCGCCCGTCGCCCAGACCTTCTTCATGGACGAGGACGTGCGCGCCAAGACCAAGCTCGACGCCGTCGTCGCGCTCGTCGACGCCAAGCACCTGCCGCTCAGGCTGAAGGACAGCCGCGAGGCGGAGGACCAGATCGCCTTCGCCGACGTGGTCGTGCTCAACAAGACCGACCTGGTCAATGCCGACGAACTGCGCGACGTCGAGGCGGCGGTGCGCGCCATCAACCCGGGCGCCCGCATCCACCGCACCCAGCGCGCCGGCGTGGCGCTCGACGAGGTGCTCGACCGCGGTGCCTTCGACCTGCAGCGCGCCGTCGACAACGACCCGCATTTTCTCGCGGCCCACGATCACGACCACGATCACGAGTGCGGCCCCGATTGCGACCACGACCATCACCATCACCACGACCATCACGATCATCATCACCATGATCACGGCCCCTCGCCCATCCACGACGTCACCGTGCAGTCGGTTTCGCTGCGCGCCGGCCAGATGGACCCCAGGAAGTTCTTCCCCTGGCTGGAGAAGCTGACCCAGGCGGAAGGGCCGAACATTCTGCGCCTGAAGGGCATCGTCGCCCTCAAGGACGATCCCGACCGCTACGTCGTCCAAGGCGTCCACATGATCCTCGAAGGCGACCACCAGCGCGCCTGGAAGGAGGGCGAGAAACGCGAAAGCCGGCTCGTCTTCATTGGCCGCGAGCTCGATCCGGAGCGCCTGAAGCGCAATTTCGAGGCGTGCCAGGCGGCTTAAGGCATTCATGCCCACCGTCGCGCCCCTCGACCTCGACGGCCATTGCGTCGCCGCGGCCTTCCTGTCCGGCGTCCCGGTCTTTGCGCAGGCCGATGGCTCGGTCCACCGCCTCGACCATGGCCACCGCAGCGTGACCGTGCATGACGGACTGCTGGCGGCGGTTGTCGATCCGGCCGCCGAGCGCCTGGTGACGGGCGGCGAGGACGGCAAGGTCGCCGCCATGGGCGCGGACGGCGGCGTCGCCGTGCTGGCCGATCTCGGCCGCAAATGGATCGGCGCCGTCGCCCCCGGGCCGCAAGGCGCGGTGGCCTTCGCCTCCGGCCGCATCGCCTATGTCCGCTTCGCCGACGGGACGCTGAAGGAGTTCGCGCATCCGCGCTCCGTCGAGGGCGTCGCCTTTTCGCCCAAGGGCATGCGCATCGGCGTCGCCCGCTACAATGGCGCGACGCTGCACTTCCCGGCCGCCGGCGGCAAGCCGCTGGAGCTTCACTGGGATGGCGCCCACACCGGCATCACCTTCTCCCCCGACGGCAATTTCGTGGTGACCACCATGCAGGAGAACGCACTGCACGGCTGGAAGCTCTCCGACGGCAAGCACATGCGCATGAGCGGCTATCCTGCCAAGGTAAAGTCGCTCTCGTGGAGCGCCAAGGGCCGCTGGCTGGCGAGCTCTGGCGCCCCGGCGGCGATCGTCTGGCCCTTCTCCGGCAAGGACGGTCCGATGGGCAAGGCGCCGCTGGAGCTGGGCACGCGCGGCAACGTGATGGTGACCGCGGTTGCCTGTCACCCGACCGACGAGGTGGTCGCCGTCGGCTATGCCGACGGCATGGTGCTGGCCTGCCGCTTCGCCGATCAGAAAGAGGTGCTGTTGCGGCGGCCCGGCAAGGGCGCCGTCACCGGGCTCGCCTGGGACGCCGACGGCCGCCGCGTCGCCTTCGGCTCGCAGGCCGGCGACTGCGGCGTCATCGACATTTCGGCTTGAGCATGGGGGTGATCGGAGGAGAGCTGTGGACGATCGGACCCGGGAGTTGATCGGCGGCGTTCCGGCCGCCCGTATCGCCGCCTTGCGCGAGGCCGAGGCGGCGGCTTACGCCGCAGCCCGCCCGAAGACGCAGGCTGCCGTCGGCAACGGCGCCGCCGGCTTTCTCGACGGTGTCCCGCTGCACTGGATGCGGGACTGGCCGATGCCCTTCCCGCTTCTCGTCGAGCACGCGGTCGGGGCCCGCCTCGTCGACGTGGATGGCCACCGCCTCGACGACTTCTGCCTCGGCGACACCGGCGCGATGTTCGGCCACTCGCCCAAGCCCGTCGCCCGCGCCATCCGCCGCCAGGCCGGCCGCGGGCTGGCCACCATGCTGCCGGGCGAGGACGCCGTGGCGGTAGGAAGGCTGCTGCCGGAGGTCTTCGGCCTGCCGCACTGGCAGGTGGCGACCACGGCGACCGATGCCAACCGCTTTGCGCTGCGGGTCGCCCGCGCTGTGACCGGCCGCGAGACGATTCTCGTCTTCAACGGCTGCTACCACGGAGCCGTCGACGAGACCATGGTCAGTCTGGTCGACGGCAAGCCGGCCAACCGGCCCGGGCTGGCAGGCGAGTTCCGCGACCTGACCCGCGCAACCCGCGTGGTCGAGTTCAACGACCTCGCCGCGTTGGAGGCCGCGCTCGCCGACTCGGCGGTCGCCTGTGTCATCACCGAGCCGGTGCTGACCAATTCCTGCATGGTCCTGCCGGAGCGCGGCTTTCACCGGGCATTGCGCGATCTCACCCGCCGCTTCGGGACCGTGCTGCTGATCGACGAGACGCACACCATCTCCTCCGGCCGCGGCGGCTACACGCGCCGCCACGGGCTGGAGCCCGACCTTTTCGTGCTGGGCAAGCCTGTCGCCGGCGGCGTGCCGGCCTCGGTGTGGGGCATGACGAACGAACTGGCGGCGCGCTGGGAGGCCTATGAGCGGACGCGCACGCCCGGCTTTTCCGGCATGGGCACGACGCTCTCGGCCAACCCGCTGCAGTTCGCGGCGATGCGCGCCACGCTGGCCGAGGTGATGACCGACGCCAACTACGCGCATATGGAGACGCTGGCCGCCCGCCTGGAGCGCGGCCTCGCCGGCTCGATCGGCCGCTTCGGCCTGCCCTGGCACGTCGTCCGCGTCGGCGCCCGCGTCGAATTCGTCTGCGCGCCGGGCCCGCTGCGCGGCGGCGCCCAGGCCGAGGCGGCACACGCGCCCGCGCTCGAGGCGGCGATCCACGTCGCCCTAGTCAACCGCGGCGCCCTGATCGCGCCCTTCCACAACATGATGCTGGTTTCGCCTGCCACCCGGCGCAGCCAGGTCGACCGCCTGGTGGAGGCCTTCGCCGATATTGCCGGCCGCCTCGCGTCATGAGAGAAGCGACCGACCGTTTTTCTTGGAACCGCGCATGACCTCTCCGTCCGGCTCGACCATCGCCGAAGCCAAGGCCTTTCTGGATGAGCATCCGGAGATTGAGGCCTTCGACATCCTCGTCACCGACAGCAACGGCGTCGGCCGCGGCAAGATCGTCCGTCGCCACGAATTGCCGGCCCTCTACGAAGGCGGAAGGCACATGCCGATTTCCATCCTCGGGCTCGACATCACCGGCGAGGACGTTCACGAGACCGGGCTGATCTGGGACTCGGGCGACGGCGACCTGCGCGCCTGGCCGATCCCCGGCACGCTGACCCCGCTCGTCGGCACCCAACCGGCGCGCGGCCAGGTGCTGATGTCGATGTACCACCTCGACGGCACGCCGATGACCTCGGACCCGCGCCACGCTTTGGCGCGCCAGGTCGCGGCGCTGGCCGAAAAAGGCCTCACCCCCGCCGGCGCCTTCGAGCTGGAGTTTTTCCTGCTCAAGAACGAGCGCGACGCCGAAGGCCGCGTCCAGCCGGCAGGGGCTGTGCTCGACGGCCGGCGGAGCGGCAAGACCGAGGTCTATTCGGTCGACCATCTGCACGGCATGGAGCCGCTCTTCTCCGACATCTACGCCGGCGCCGCCGCACAGGGCGTCCCGGTCGAGACCCTCATCTCGGAATACGCGCCCGGCCAGTACGAACTGACCTTGCGCTATCGCACCGACATCCTGCGCGCCGCCGACGATCTCGTGCTGCTGAAGCGCCTGGTCCGCATGCAGGCGCGCCGGCACGGCATCACCGCCTGCTTCATGGCCAAGCCGATCCAGAGATATGCCGGCTCGGGCATGCACTTTCACGTGTCGATGGCCAATGCGGAGGGCCGCAACATCTTCTCCGAGAACCAGCCCGGCGCCTGGGCGCCGGCGCTGCTTCACGCCATCGGCGGGTTGGCGGCCACCATGCCCGAGACCATGCTGGTCTTCGCGCCGCACGCCAATTCCTGGCGGCGCTTCGTCGCCCAGTCCTATGCGCCGCTCGCCGCCACCTGGGGCGTCAACAACCGCTCCGTGGCGCTGCGCATCCCCGCCGGCGACGCCCGCAACCGCCGCGTCGAGCACCGGCCGGCCGGTGTCGACGCCAATCCCTATCTCGTCGGCGCCACGGTGCTGGCAGCGATCGCCAAGGGGCTCGACGAAGCGATCGACCCCGGCGCCGCGACCACCGGCAACGGCTACGAGACTGCCGCCAGGCTGGACGCCGGCGCGCCGTCCGACTGGCGCTCGGCGATCGAGTCGGCCAAGGCGTCCGCTTTCCTGAAGAGCGCGCTCGGGCCCGACCTGCACAAGACGTTCACCGCCATCAAGCAGGCCGAATACATGCGCGTGGCGCGCACGGTGAGCGAGCTCGACTACCACCTTTATCTGCACGAGGTTTGAAAGACCGCCCGTTTAAAAAAGTTATAGCCAATGCGTCTCCCGGAACATAGCATGAACGCATGGCCCCGCTCCCGCTGCGCGAAAAGCTCGCGATCCTGTCCGATGCCGCCAAATACGACGCCTCCTGCGCGTCGTCGGGCGCCGCCCGACGCAATTCCTTGACGTCCGGCGGCATTGGCTCGACGGAAGGCACCGGCATCTGCCATTCCTACGCGCCGGACGGCCGCTGCATTTCGCTGCTCAAGATCCTGCTCACCAACTTCTGCATATACGACTGCAGCTATTGCGTGAACCGCTCCTCGTCGAACGTCCGCCGCGCCCGTTTCTCCGTCGACGAAGTCGTTCGGCTCACCCTCGGCTTCTACCGCCGCAACTACATCGAAGGCCTGTTCCTTTCGTCGGGCGTGGTGCGCTCGCCCGACGAGACGATGGGCGAGATGGTCGAGGTGTCGCGCCGCCTGCGCGAAGAGCATCGCTTCGGCGGCTACATTCACCTGAAGACCATCCCCGAATGTGCACCCGAGCTGATCGAGAAGGCCGGCCGCTATGCCGACCGCCTGTCGATCAATGTCGAGCTGCCCACCGACGATAGCGTCAAGCGCCTGGCGCCCGAGAAGAGGCCGGAGACGATTCGGCTGTCCATGGCGCATCTCAGGGCGAAGATCGAGGAGAAGGCGGAGCCGACGCTGCAGACCAAGAGGCGCGAGCGGTTCGCGCCCGGCGGCCAGTCAACGCAGATGATCGTCGGCGCCGACCAGACGTCCGACGCGGGCATCCTGCAGACCAGCGCCCGCCTCTACGGCAGCTACCGGCTGCGTCGCGTCTACTATTCCGCCTTCAGCCCGATCCCCGACGCTTCGTTGGCTTTGCCCCTGAAAAAGCCGCCGCTGATGCGCGAGCACCGGCTCTACCAGGCCGACTGGCTGATGCGCTTCTATGGCTTCGCGCAGCCCGAAATCCTCGCCGGCACGCCCGACGGCATGCTCGACCTCGACATCGATCCCAAGCTCGCCTGGGCGCTCCGCCACCGCGGCGCCTTCCCGGTCGACGTCAATCGCGCCCCGCGCGAGGCGCTGTGGCGCGTTCCCGGACTCGGCACCAAGACCGTGAAGCGCATCCTGGAGACGCGCCGCCACCGGCGCTTGCGGCTCGAGGACGTCGGACGGCTCTGCGCCTCGATCGCCAAGGTCAGACCCTTCATCGTCGCCGAAGGCTGGTCGCCCGGCCGCTCGACGGATGCCGAGGGTCTGCGCGCCCGCTTCGTCCCTGCCCCCACCCAGCTGACGCTGTTTTGACCATGGCAAGGCCGCTCGAGCTCGACCTCGCCGACCACGCCGTCATTCTTGCCGGCGAGACCGATTTCGCCGGCTGGCGCGCCGCCGCGCGGTCGTTGACGCTGGCCGGCATGCGGCCGGAGCAGGCTTCGTGGCGGGTGGCGCCCGGCGAAAGCGCGCCTACGCTGCCAGAGCCGCCCGACGGAATGGAGCTCAAGGTCCCGCGATCGTTCGTCGAGCGCGCCGAGGCGGTGATCTGCCATGCCGATCCGGAGCGCTTCGCCTTCATGCACCGGCTGCTGTGGCGCCTTTCCCACGAGCCGCAATTGCTGAGCATCGCATCGGACCCGGACGTGCGTCGCTTCGAGGCCATGGAGAAGGCGGTTCGCCGCGACATCCACAAGATGCGCGCCTTCGTGCGCTTCCGGCAGCTCGGCGAGGCGCCGCTCGAACGCTACGTCGCCTGGTTCGAGCCCGAACACCACATCGTCGAGCGCAATGCCGGCTTCTTCGTTCGTCGCTTTACCGGCATGCGCTGGACCATCCTGACGCCCCGCGCCTCGGCCGACTGGGACGGCGAGCGGTTGGCCATCGGCCCCGGGGCGCGCCGCGACGATGCGCCGCCCGACGACGGCGCCGAGGCGCTCTGGAAGACCTATTTCGCCAGCATCTTCAACCCGGCGCGGCTGAAGGTGAAGGCCATGCAGGCCGAGATGCCGAAGAAATACTGGCGGAACCTTCCCGAGGCTTCGCTCATTCCAGACCTGATTGCAGGCGCCGACGCGAAGTCACGGGAGATGATCGCGCGCATGCCCACCACGCCCGCTCCGCACCATGCCATTATCCAGGCCAGGCACTGGCCCGTGCCGGAAACGCCGGCGACGCCCGACGACGGCGCCGACGCCCGCACCATCGCGGGGCTGCGCCAGGCCGCGGAGGGCTGCCGCCGCTGCCCGCTCTGGCGCGACGCCACGCAGACCGTGTTCGGCGAAGGTCCCGATTCGGCCAGGGTGGTGTTCGTCGGCGAGCAGCCGGGCGACCAGGAGGACATCGCCGGCAAGCCGTTCGTAGGTCCGGCCGGCAAGGTGTTCGACCAGATCCTCGAGGAGGCCGGCCTCGACCGCACGATCACCTACGTCACCAATGCCGTGAAGCACTTCAAGTTCGAGCCGCGCGGCAAGCGGCGCATCCACGCCAAGCCGAACGCCGGCGAGATGGCGGCCTGCCGCTGGTGGCTCGACAGGGAACTGGCGCTGATCAAGCCGGACCTCGTGGTGGCGCTCGGCGCCACCGCCGCGCAGTCGCTGCTCGGCAAGCCGGTGCCGATCACCAAGATGCGTGGCGACCTCGTGGAACGGGAGGACGGGGTCAGGGTCTTCCTGACCATACACCCGTCTTTTATCCTGCGCATCCGCGAGCCGGGCGACAAGGAGGCGGAGCGCAGCCGCTTCCTAGACGACATTCGCGCCGTAAAAAGGCTGATGGCGGCCTGAGCGCAACCCTCAGCGCAGCCAGATCGCCCGGAAATCGTTGACGTTGGTGCCTGTCGGCCCCGGCACGAACAGGCCGCCCACCGCGCTGAACGCACTCCACGCGTCGTTCCCCGCCAGCGCCGCCCGCGGATCGACGCCGGCCGCCCGCATGCGCGCAATCGTGCCGCCATCGGCGAAGGCGCCGGCATTGTCTTCCGATCCGTCGATGCCGTCGGTGTCGGCGGCCAGCGCGTCGATGCCCTCGAGGCCCTCGATGCCGAACGCCAAGGCCAGCAGGAACTCGCTGTTGCGGCCGCCTTTGCCCTTGGCGCGGACGGTGACGGTGGTCTCGCCGCCGGAGAGGATCACCACCGGGCGTGCGAAGGGCCGGTCGCGGCGGGCCACCTCGCGGGCGATCGCGGCATGCACCGAGCCCACGACGCGGGCCTCTCCCTCGATCGAATCCGACAGGATCACTGCCTCTACGCCATTGCTGCGCGCCGTCGCCGCCGCCGCCTCCAGCGAGACGCCCGCCGACGCGATCAGGTGCACCGCCTGGTTTGCGAAGCGCGGATCGTCGGGCCGCGGTGCCTCCGCGGCGGGCGAGGCGAGGTGGGCGGTTACGGCGGTCGGCAGGCCGATTCCATAGGCCTCGACAATCTTCAGCGCCTCTTCGCGCGTCGTCGCGTCCGGCACCGTCGGGCCGGAAGCGACCAGCGCCGGGTCGTCGCCGGGGATGTCGGAGACCACCAGCGACACCACCCTGGCCGGATGCGCGGCAGCCGCCAGCCGTCCGCCCTTGATCGCCGAGACATGCTTGCGGACGGCATTCATCGCCGAAATCGGCGCCCCCGAGGCGAGCAACGCCTCGTTGACCGCGATCTCGTCGGCCAGCGTCAGGCTCCCCGCCGGTGCCGGCAGCAGCGCCGAGCCGCCGCCCGAGATCAGCGCGATGACCAGGTCGTCGGAGGTCAGGCCAGAAACCGCCTGAGTGAGCCGCGCCGAGGCTCGTAGCCCCGCCTCGTCGGGGACCGGATGCGACGCTTCCAGGACCTCGATCCGCCGGCACGGCGCCGCATAGCCGTAGCGGGTGACGACCACCCCTTCGAGCGGCCCGTCCCACAGCGTTTCGAGGGCAGCCGCCATCTGCGCCGATCCTTTGCCGGCGCCCACCACCACGGTGCGGCCCTTCGGCCGCTCGGGCAGGTGGTCGCGCAGGGTGACGCTCGGGTCGGCGGCCGCCACCGCCGCCTCGAACAGCGACGTCAGGAACCGCCTGGGCTCCGGCCCGCCCGCCATGGCTCAGTCCGTCGCCGGCAGCGCGAGCCGCTGCGGATCGTGGCCGAGCGTCTCGGCAAGAATGGCGACGACCAACTCGTGGTCGCGCCGCTGCGGCAGCCCGGAGACGGCGACGACGCCGATCGCGCCGACGCCCTTGACGACGATCGGGAACCCGCCGCCGGCGATCGCGTACCGGTCGGCCGAAAGCCCGTAGCGCGGCGGGAAGATCTGTTCCTGGCCGCCCTGCTCCAGGTGCAAGCGGTAGGTGCTCTTGTGGAACATCTCGACCGAATTGCGCTTGCGGCGCGCCCAGTCGGCATTGGCTGCGGTCGACCCCGGCAGCGCCGCGTAGAAGAGCGGTCGATCCCAGAGCCGTATGTCGATGACGATCGGCAGCGCCTCGGCCAGGCCGCGCTGCCGCAGCGCCGCCCCAAGCTCGAACGCCGTCGCTGAGTCGAAGCGGTCGAAGACCAGCGCCTTTTCCTGCGCTGCGATCGCCGCGATGTCGTCGGCCATGGCCATCCTTGCCTCCTGCCCCGGCCGGTCAGGCGGCCAGGCTGCTCTTCGCCGGACGTCCGGCGACGTACACCTCGCGCACGGCCCGGTCGTCGCCCAGGGTTTGCAGCAGGAAGAGCTCTTCCGCAAGGGTTTCGATGCGCTCGCTTCTCAGCTGCATGGCGGGCGTGGCACCCGAATCGAGCACCACCAGGTCGGCGTCGCTGCCTACCTCGAGCGTGCCGGCCCGGTCGCCGATCGACAGCGCCTCGGCATTGCCCCGCGTGATCTGCCAGAAGGCGGCAAGCGGATTGAGCTTCTCGCCGATGAGGGCGATCACCTTGTAGCCCTCGTCCATGGTCCGCAGCATGGAATAGTTGGTGCCGCCGCCGATGTCGGTCGCCGCAGCGATCCTCACCGACTTCGCCCGCCTCCGATAGCGGTGGTAGTCGAACAGGCCGGAGCCGAGGAAGAGGTTGGATGTCGGACAGAACACCGCCACCGAGCCGCTGTCCGACAGCGCGTCGGCCTCGCGCTCGCTGAGATGGATGCAGTGTCCGAACAGCGCCTTCTCGCCGACCAGCCCGTAATGCTCATAGACGTCGGTGTAGTCGCGCGAGCCCGGATAGAGCTCCTGGGTGAGCGCGATCTCGGCCGCGTTCTCCGACAGATGCGTCTGCATGTGGAGGTCCGGATGCTCCTTGACCAGAGCGCCGGCCGCCGCCAGTTGCTCGGGCGTCGAGGTGATGGCGAAGCGCGGCGTGACGGCATAGAGGCAGCGGCCCTTGCCGTGCCATTCTGCGATCAGGCTCTTGCTGTCGTCATAGCCGGATCGAGCGGTGTCTGTCAGACCCGCTGGTGCGTTGCGGTCCATCATCACCTTGCCGGCGATCACCAGCATGTCGCGCTCGTGCGCCTCGGCGAAGAAGGCGTCGGCCGATTCGCGATGGACCGAGCAATACGCTGCGACCGTGGTCGTCCCGTGCCTGACCAGCTCGTCCAGGAAAAGCCGCGCCACCCGCCGCCCATGCTGTGTGTCGTTGAAGCGGGTCTCCTCCGGAAAGGTGTAGATGTTCAGCCAGTCCAGCAGCTCGGCCCCATAGGAGGCGATGATCTGCATCTGCGGGAAATGCGCATGCGCGTCGATGAAGCCGGGCAGGACCAGATGCGGCCGGTGGTCGACCCGCCGCGCGTCCGGGCCTGCCAGCGGCGCCACTTCGGCAAAGCCGCCCGCCGCCGCGATGCGGCCGCCACGCACCAGCAGCGCGCCGTCTGTGTGGTAGACATAAGCGCCGACATCGTCCGCGTCGTCGGGCCAGCGCAGGAACGACAGCGTGCGCCCGCGGATCAGCGTCTCGACGCTCATTTCCGCGCCCCTTCGAACCAGGCGACGAGCAGCGCCCGTTCGGCCGGCGTCACCCCGGTCACGTTGCCGGGCGGCATGGCATGGCTGCGGCCGGCCTGCAGGTAGATCTCACGCGCATGTTCGGCGATCAGCACGTCGGTCTCCAGGACGACGCCTTTCGGCGCCTGGTGGATTCCCTCCCACCCCGGCTCCTGGGCGTGGCACATGGCGCAACGGCCGAGCACCGTGTCGCGCACGGCCGGAAAGTCGGTGGAGGCGAGCAGCGCCTGGTCGGCTGCCGCGGCCGCCGCGGTTTCCCCCGTCAGCACCCTGGGCGCGGTGGACAGCCACATGATCACCACGAACAGGATGGCGGCCGCCAGCCAGGTCCAGGTCGGGTTGCCTTTTCGCGCGTGGACGGTGTTGAAGTAGTGGCGGATCAGCACGCCGATGATGAACACCAGCGAAGCGATCACCCAGTTGAACTCGGTGGCGAACGCCAGCGGGTAGTGGTTGGACAGCATCAGGAACAGCACCGGCAGCGTCAGGTAGTTGTTGTGCAGCGAGCGCTGCTTGGCCTGCTTGCCGAGAAGCGGGTCGGGCTTGCGCCCGGCGATCAGTTCGGCCACCACCTTCTTCTGGTTGGGGATGATGACCATGAAGACGTTGGCCGACATGATCGTCGCGGTGAACGCGCCAAGATGCAGCAGCGCCGCCCGGCCGGTGAACAGCTGTGTGTAGCCCCAGGCCATGACGACCAGCACGGCATAGAGCACCAGCATCAGAACCGTGTCGTTGTGGCCCAGCGGCGACCGGCAGAGCAGGTCGTAGATCAGCCAGCCGATCGACAGCGACGCCAGCGAGATCAGGATTGCCACCGTCGGCGACACGTCGAGCACGTTGGGATCGATCAGATAGAGGTCGGCGCCGGCATAGTAGATCACGCACAGCATGGCAAAGCCGGTGAGCCAGGTGGCGTAGGACTCCCATTTGAACCAGGTGAGGTGCTCCGGCATCTCGGCTGGCGCCACCAGATACTTCTGGATGTGGTAGAAGCCGCCGCCATGCACCTGCCATTCTTCGCCGAAGGCGCCTTCCGGCAGGCCGGGTCGCTGCCTGAGCCCGAGGTCGAGCGCGACGAAATAGAAGGACGAGCCGATCCAGGCGATGCCGGTGACCACGTGCAGCCAGCGGACGGCGAAGCTCAACCAGTCCCAGAAGATCGCGAAGTCGGTCATGCCTTGGCCCCTGCCGGTTCGACCGCCGATTGTTGCGGTTTGCGCCCGCGGCGGAAAGAGGCGACAAGCACGATGACTTTCAAAAAAAAATGGAAAATACTGGGACATAGCCCGGGGATCGTGCCGGCATGGCCTATCTGGACAACATTGCGGTCTTCGTTCGCGTGGTGGAGCTCGGCAACCTGTCGGCCGCCGGCCGCGACATGCGCATCTCCCCGGCGGTGGCCTCCAACCGGATCAAGGAGCTGGAGAAGCACCTCGGCGTGCGGCTGTTCAACCGAACGACGCGGCAGCTGATGCCGACCGAGCACGGCACCGTGTTCTACAGCGGCGCCAAGCATGTGCTGGAGGCGATCGTCGAGGCAGAGGCCGCCGTCAGCGCGCTATCCGGCCAGCCGCGCGGCACCATCAGGGTCACTGCCCCGCTCGGCCTCGGCCGCCGGCTGGTGGCCTCGGGCATCCCGGAATTTCACGACAAGTACCCCGACATCGAGGTCCGGTTGCGGCTTTCCGACCACAATGTCGACATCATGAAGGAGGGCATCGACGTCGCCTTCCTGCTCGGTGTCCTCGAGGATTCCAGCCTGCGCATGCGCGGCATCATGGAGTGCGAGCGCGTCTTGGTGGCCGCGCCGAAATACCTGGAGACGCGGGGCGAGCCGACCGGCCCGGAGGAGCTCGTGTCCAGGAAGCACGACTGCCTGATGCTGCGCTTCCCCGGCGCCAAGGAGTACTACTGGACGCTGAGGACACCGGAAGGCACGCAGAAATTCGAGGTGCACGGACCGTTCGATTCCGACGACGGCGACGTGCTGACGGGTTGGGCGCTGGCCGGCCGCGGCATCATCAACAAGCCGCGCTTCGAGGTCGAGCCCTTCATCCGCGACCGACGGCTGCAGGTGATCCTGCCGGCAACGCCGCCCACCCCGGTGCAATTCGCCGCCGTCTACCCGCACAAGAAGTTTCAGGATCCGAAGGTCCGCCTGCTGCTCGACTTCATGGCCGAGCGTTGCCAGCGGCTGATCAAGGACATCCTGGCCGGCAGATGAACCATCGACCCCAAGGAGCCTCAGCATGTCCACCCACGCCACCCGCAACGACCTCAAGTCCAACGTCAGGAAGGCCTCGATAGAGATCCTCAACGCGCGCCTGGCCGACGCCATCGACCTGGCGCTGATCACCAAGCAGGCGCACTGGAACATCAAGGGACCGAATTTCATCGCCCTCCACGAGATGTTGGACGGCTTCCGCCAGGAGCTGGACGGCCATGTCGACACCATTGCCGAGCGGGCGGCGCAGCTCGGCGGCAGCGCCCTCGGCACCAGCCAGGTGGTGGCCTCGGCGACGCAGCTCGCCCCCTACCCGACCGACATCGCCCGCACCAAGGATCACCTGGCGGCTCTGATCGACCGCTATGCCGCCGCGGGGAAGCTGGCGCGCAAGGCGATCGAGGAGGCAGACGAGACCGGCGACGCCGACACCGCAGACATCTTCACCGCCTATTCCCGCGCTCTCGACAAATCGCTGTGGTTCCTGGAGTCGCATGTCCAGGAGAAGGATTGAGGCAAAGTTGCAGGCACCGGAATGACAAAAGCCCCGCACTAGCGGGGCTTTGTACTGAGGCCGGAGCAGACTTGGTGTCGTCCTCGCGCCGGCCTGCCACCGTTGCCAGTGGTCTTGCAATCCGCCGAAGCGGTAACAGCGGGAATATAGGCCTTCACCAGTGGCTGGTCAACGAGTGCATCCCGGTTGCGTACAGGATGCAGCGGCGTGCTTCCCTCAACACCGAGTCAGGAACGCGGGGAGCGTGGTAGGTTCGAAAGCCCGATTTGATCCGATCGAGCCGGTGGCAGCTTACGGTCATGACCATGTCGCCCTTGATCCATGATTCGCTATGCTTCCCACCAGGAACGAGCCAGTCAGGAAGCCGATAGTGATGTGCCAGCGCGGGATCAGGCGCCTTGCTGCTGATCGGCAGTACGATACTCAGCTTGGTCCATGGCGTGACCTTTGGCGAGATCACTAGCACAGGTCTCGTCTTGATGATCTCCGGCGGCCGGAATCCCAGTCCGAAATGGCAGATCAGGATCTGCCCGGCTTTCGGCTGCCAGGAAATACCTTTAACGAGCTGTTCCGCGCTGAGGCAATCCGAGAAGTCTCAGAGCTGGTTCGAAAATGAGTCGTTGGCTCGGAGACACGCCGAGCTGAACGACAAGTTCGTCGGCTTCATTGTGGACGACGACCGTGACCGCCTTCGCCATGAATTGCACCAGGATTGCTTGCCAGATGAGAACCCCGCTCCCCACCTAGAGGTAGATATTCTGCATCGATACAATTATAGCGCGATATGGTCAACCCCACAGTGCCGCCAGGATCTCCGCCGCTGCAAGTGCGGCGATCACTGCCGGGCGCTTGTCCTTGACACTGCCGCCGCCGATCGGCGAGACGAGCCGCGCAAGGTCGGTCTCGTTGCCGCCCGCCGTCTTCAGGTACCAGGAACGGAAGGTCGCCTTCTTGGTCTTCGAGCCGATCATCCCGACATAGTGAGCGTCGCGCCGCTCCAGCGCCTCGGCCACGATCAGGAAGTCGAGCGCATGGTCGTGGGTCAGCACCACGAAGGCCGCGCCGGTCGGCGCCTCACGCACCACCTCTTCCGGAACAGGGGTCAGCCGGGTCTCCACCGTCTCCGGCATCCCCTCGAGCGCCTCCGGCCGCGTCTCCACCACCGTCGTCGAGACCGGCAGCAGCGACAGCGCGCTCGCCAGCGCCTGGCCGACATGGCCGCCGCCGAAGAGATAGACGTGGGGCCGGGCCGCATCCGCCGACTCGACCTCCGAAAGCAGGTCCCCCGCAAGTGTCTCGTCGAGGCGACGGATCGTCACGCCGACCCGCCCGCCGCAGCATTGCCCGATTTCCGGACCCAGCGGCACGTCGAGCGCAGCCGGGCCGGCATCGCCGTCGGCAAGCAGCTGGCGGGCTCGGGCGATGGCCATGAACTCCAGCTGGCCGCCGCCTATGGTGCCGAAGCTGGAACTGGCCGAGACCAGCATGAAGGCGCCGCGCTCGCGCGGCGTCGAGCCCTTCGCCTCCGCCACCTCGACCAGCGCCACCGCCGGGGCAGCCGCCAGGAAGCGCCGCAGCGCGGGGGCCGTATCGCTCATGATCGGGCCGCTTCGGTCCTCAGCCTCTCGATCGCCATCAGCACCCGCTCAGGCGTCGCCGGCGCGTCGAGGCGCGGGCAGATGCGATGCTCCGCCACGCTCGCCACCGCGTCCGACAGCGCGTGCAGCACCGACATGGCGAGCATGAAGGGCGGCTCGCCGACCGCCTTGGAGCGGTGGATGGTCGGCTCGTGGTTCTCGGCCCAATCGGCAAGCGCGACGTTGAACACCTTCGGCCGGTCGGAGGCCAGCGGGATCTTGTAGGTCGAGGGCGCGTGCGTCCTCAGCCGCCCCTTCTCGTCCCACCACAGCTCCTCGGTGGTGAGCCAGCCCATGCCCTGGATGAAGCCGCCCTCGATCTGACCGAGGTCGATCGCCGGATTGAGCGAACGCCCCGTCTCGTGAAGGATGTCGGTGCGCTCGACCATGTACTCGCCCGTCAGCGTGTCGATCGACACCTCCGAGCAGGAGGCACCATAGGCGAAATAGTAGAAGGGGTGGCCCTCGCCCTTGTCGCGGTTCCAATGGATCTTCGGCGTCTTGTAGAAGCCAGCGGCCGACAGCTGGATGCGCGCCATATAGGCCTGCTTGACGAGGTCTCCGAACGGGATCTCCTGGTTGCCCACCCGCACCCGGTTTGGCAGGAACACCACCTGGTCGTGCGGCACCCCGTAGCGCTCGGCGGCGAAATCCGCCAGCCGCCCGTGGATGATGCGCGCCGCATTGCGCGCCGCCATGCCGTTGAGGTCCGAACCGGAAGACGCCGCCGTGGCCGAGGTGTTCGGCACCTTGGCGGTGGTCGTGGCGGTGATCTTCACCTGATCGAGGTCGATCTGGAATTCCTCCGCCACCACCTGCGCCACCTTGACGTTGAGCCCCTGGCCCATCTCCGTCCCGCCATGGTTGAGGTGGACGGATCCGTCGGTGTAGACATGCACCAAGGCGCCCGCCTGGTTGTAGTGGGTGGCGGTGAAGGAGATGCCGAACTTGACCGGTGTCAGCGCGATGCCGCGTTTGACGATGCGGCTGTTGGCGTTGAAGGCGTCGATGGTCCGCCGCCGCCGACGATAGTCCGACGAGGCTTCCAGCTGCTCGACGAGGCGCTGGATGACGTTGTCCTCTACCGGCTGGTGGTAGGGCGTCACATTGCGATCGGCCGTGCCGTAGAAGTTGCGCTTGCGCACCTCCAGCGGATCCTTGCCGGTAGCGAAGGCGACCTCGTCGACGATGCGCTCGGCGCCCACCATGCCTTGCGGGCCGCCGAAGCCGCGAAAGGCCGTGTTGGAAACCGTGTTGGTGTAGAGCGGCGCCGAGACTGCCTTCACGGCGGGATAGAAATAGGCGTTGTCGCAATGAAAGAGCGCCCGGTCCGTCACCGGCCCGGATAGATCGGAAGAGAAGCCGCAACGCGCCGCATAGGTGAAGTCCACCCCGTGGATCGCGCCCTCGTCGTCGAAGCCGACCTCATAGCCGATCAGGAAATCGTGACGCTTGCCGGTGGCGGTCATGTCGTCGTCGCGGTCCGGCCGGATCTTCACGGCCCGGCCGAGCCGCTTGGCGGCGATCGCCGCGATGGCCGCGAACTGGTTCGACTGGGTCTCCTTGCCGCCAAAGCCGCCGCCCATGCGACGGATCTCGACCGTCACCGCGTGCGAGGGCACGCCCAGCGCATGCGCCACCATATGCTGCACCTCGCTCGGATGCTGGGTCGAGGAGTAGACGGTGACGTCCTGGTCCTCTCCCGGCACCGCCATGGCGATATGGCCTTCCAGGTAGAAGTGGTCCTGGCCGCCCACCCGCATCTGGCCGGTGAGCCGGCGCGGCGCCGCGTCGATCGCCGCACGGGCGTCGCCGCGCTTCAGCGTCAGCGGCGGCGTGACCATCTTGCCCCCGACGGGGTCGAGCTCGCCGATGTCGGTCACCGCCGGCAGGGGCTCGTACTCCACCTTGGCGTGCCGGCAGGCCCGACGGGCCTCTTCCCGCGTCTGCGCGATGACCGCGAAGATCGGCTGACCGAAGAATTCGACGACGCGCTCGGCGAGCACCGGCTCGTCATGGCGGCCGGTCGGGCTGATGTCGTTCTCGCCGGGAACGTCGGCCCCCGTCAGCACGTCGACCACGCCGGGCGCCGCCCGCACGCCCGAAAGGTCCATGCCGAGGATCGTGCCGTGCGCCACCGTGGACAGCCCCAGGCAGCCATGCAGCGTGCCGGCGGGCTCCGGCATGTCGTCGATGTAGATCGCCTCTCCTGCGACGTGCTTGTGCGCCGAATCGTGGCGCTGGTCGGTGGCGACGCCGCCGCGAATCTTGGTGGCCTTGAGGTCGGCGGCCGAGTGCTTGTTCATCCCACTCCTCCCTTAGGCCGCCGCTTCTCTGGAGATGGTGATCGGCGCGCTGCCCCCTTGCGTCTCGGCGAAGAAGCGCCGCAAGAGGTTGCGGGCGACCAGCATCCGATAGGCCGCCGAGGCGCGCATGTCGGTGAGCGGCGCAAAATCGCTGGCATAAGCGTCGAGGGCGGCCTCGATCGCGTCGGCCGTCCATGGTCGACCGAGCAGCGCCGCCTCCACCCCGCTCGCCCGCTTCGGCGTCGCCGCCATGCCCCCATAGGCGATGCGGATCGTTTCGACCGTGCCGTCCGCCTTGCGGCCGAGGTGGAAGGCGCCGAGCGTGGCGGTGATGTCCTCGTCCCGCCGCTTGGTCACCTTGTAGATGGCAAAGTCCGCGTCCTTGGCCGGCAGCGGCACCTCGATGCGCTCGACGAACTCGCTGGGCCCCCTGTCCTGCTTGCCGTATGCGACGAAGAAGTCTTCGAGCGGCAGCGTTCGCCGGCTCTTGCCCTTGCGCAGCACCACGCTGGCGCCGAGCGCGATCAGCGGCGGCGGCGTGTCGCCGATCGGCGAGCCGTTGGCGACGTTGCCGCCGATCGTTCCCATGTTGCGGACCTGTTCGCCGCCGATGCGATCGAGCAGCGGGCCGAAGGCAGGGATACGGTCGGCGAGCGCCCGATAGGCGTCGGTGTAGGTCACGCCGGCGCCGATCGAGACGACGCCGTCGGCCTCGTGCACCTCCTGCAGCCCTTCGAGATGGCCCACGAAGACCGCCGGAGCGATCTCGCGCATGAACTTGGTGACCCACAGCCCGACATCGGTGGACCCGGCGACGATGGTGGCCTTGGGCTCCTCGACGAGAATGTCGGCCAGGTCGTCGACGCTCGCCGGCAGCACCAGCCGTTGCTTTCCGGCGCCGATCGTCACCCGACGGCCGTCGCGCATGGCGGTGAGCGCCGCCTTGGTGGTTTCGCGCTCGCCGGCCAGCCGGTCCTCGCCGGCCGTGCCATAGCCGGAGATCGCGCGCGCCGCCCGCACGATCGCCTCATAGCCGGTGCAGCGGCACAGATTGCCCTGCAAGGTCTTCTCGATCTCGGCGTCGGAAGGGTTGGGGCTGCGCATCCAAAGCCCATAGAGGGACATCACGAAGCCCGGCGTGCAGAAGCCGCATTGCGACCCGTGCCAGTCCACCAGCGCTTGCTGGACCGGGTGCAAGGTGCCGTCGCCGCCCTTCAGATGCTCGACGCTCACGACGTGGCAGCCGTCGACCGAACCCAGGAAGCGGATGCAGGCATTGACGCTTTCGTAGCGCAGCTCTCCCCCGACGAGGCGGCCGACCAGCACCGTGCAGGCGCCGCAATCGCCTTCCGCGCAGCCCTCCTTGGTGCCGGTGAGCCGCCGGCGCAGCCGCAGGAAGTCGAGCAGCGTCTCGTCCGGCGCGACTTCGGCAAGCGCCAGGGCCTCGCCATTGAGCAGGAAGCGGATCTCGTTGCGTTGCGGCGTCCCGGTCATGATTCAGCTGCCCCGATAGGTCGAATAGCCGTACGGCGAAATCAGCAGCGGCACGTGATAGTGCGACCGCTCTGCCAGGCCGAAACGGATCGGCACCACGTCGAGGAAGGCCGGGGTCGGCAGCTTCAGGCCCTGCCCGCGAAAATAGTCGCCGGCCTGGAAGACCAGCTCGTAGTCGCCCTTGACAAAGCTGTCGCCGGCCAGCAGCGGCTCGTCGCAGCGCCCGTCGGCATTGGTCCAGGCGGTCTTCAATTGGTTCCGCGAATCGCCGTCGATCCTGAACAGCGAGATCGCCAGGCCGGCCGCCGGCCGTCCCGCCGCGGTATCGAGAACATGGGTCGTCAGGCGCCCGCCATCGGAAGTCGACATCCTGCCTCCCTGCTGTTTGCCGAACGTGAACGGTGAAGTCTGCGCCTATTAGATGCCATGCAATAGCCGCGGTGAAGCGAAGGGTCACGAAAAGACTTTCAAATTTTTTCGAGGGAATGCCCGGCGGGCCCTTTGGTTATCCTCACCAGGAGAGCGACGTGCGGCGTCAGCGGGAGGTCCGGGACCGATGCGATATCAGCGGGACATGCGCGGCTACGGCGCCAATCCGCCCGATCCGCGATGGCCGGACGGAGCGCGGGTCTGCGTGCAGTTCGTGCTCAACTACGAGGAAGGCGGCGAAAACTGCATCCTGCACGGCGACGCCGCGTCGGAGGCTTTCCTCTCGGAGGTGGTCGGCTCCGCCCCGTGGCTCGGTCAGCGCCACTGGAACATGGAGTCGATCTACGAATACGGCGCCCGCGCCGGCTTCTGGCGGCTCCATCGCTTGTTCACCGCGGCCGAGGTGCCGGTCACCGTCTACGGCGTGGCGACGGCCCTGGCGCGGTCGCCCGACCAGGTCGCGGCCATGCAGGAAGCGGGCTGGGAGATCACCTCGCATGGGCTGAAATGGATAGACTATCGCGACTACGCGCCCGACGACGAGCAGCGCCACCTCGACGAGGCGATCCGGCTCCATGCGGAGGTGACGGGCGAGCGGCCGACCGGCTGGTACACCGGGCGCACCTCGATCAACACCGTCCGCCTCGTCGCGGCCGAGGGCGGCTTCGCCTACATTTCGGACACCTATGACGACGACCTGCCTTATTGGCTGGACCATGACGGCCACGGCGCGCCCATCGACCCGCAGCTCGTCATTCCCTACACGCTCGACGCCAACGACATGCGCTTCGCCACCGCCCAGGGCTTCAACTCGGGCGACCAGTTCTATTCCTACCTGAAGGACGCCTTCGACACTCTCTATGCCGAGGGCCGCGCCGGCCGGGCGCGCATGATGAGCGTTGGCCTGCACTGCCGGCTGGTCGGGCGGCCTGGCCGCGCCGCCGCCCTGAGACGCTTCATCGACTACGTCAAAGGCCACGAGAAGGTCTGGCTGGCCCGCCGCATCGACATCGCCCGCCACTGGCGCGCGCACCACCCCTACGAGGCTCCGGCACTGCGCCCCTCGCGCATGGAGAAGACGGCGTTCGTCGAGCGCTTCGGCGGCATCTTCGAGCATTCGCCGTGGGTCGCCGAGCGCGCTTTCGCGCTCGAGCTCGGACCGGCGCACGACAGCGCCGGCGGCCTGCACAACGCGCTCTGCCGCGCCTTCCGCAGCGCCACGCCCGACGAACGCCAGGTCGTGCTCAAGGCGCATCCCGACCTTGCCGGCAAGCTGGCCGCCGCCCGTCGCCTCACCGCCGAATCCGCCGCCGAACAGGCCTCCGCGGGGCTCGACGCGCTGACCGACGCCGAGCGCGCCGCTTTCGCGCGG
>JBEVJK010000034.1:0-4275 GCA_040510195.1 Mesorhizobium sp.
GCAGGGTAAGCGGGCGGCCATAGAGGCGCGAACGCCATTCTCGGCCGGCGATTTCCGGCGGCGGGCGGCAAACCTGGCGGCATCGGCCGCAACCGACGGCGAGGATGGCGATCATCGGCTCAACCCCGATCTCAGGCATCTCATCGTCAGACCGGGGCTGCGCGACGCTGCGGTGCTGATCGGGGTGGTGGACCACGGCGATGACGCGACCGTGCTGCTGACCAAGCGGACGGAGACGATGCGCAGCCATTCCGGGCAGATCGCCTTTCCCGGCGGGCGCATCGACCCGACCGATGCGACGCCGGAGGCAGCGGCGCTGCGCGAAACCCTGGAGGAGGTCGGCATCGGCGGCGAGGACATCGAGCTGGTCGGCCGGCTGCCTGACTACGTCACCGGCAGCGGCTATCGAATCGCGCCGGTTCTCGGCATCGTCAGCCCGAAGGCGTTCCTGACCCTCAACACGGACGAGGTCGAGGACGCTTTCGAGGTGCCGCTTTCGTTCCTCATGGACGAGGCCAACCATCGGAAGGAAAGCCGCATCTGGCAGGACCGGGAGCGGTTTTACTACACGATGCCCTATGGCGACCGCTTCATCTGGGGTGTGACCGCCGGCATCATCCGCATCCTCTACGAAAGGCTCTACACGTGACGGAAAAGGCCTCGATCGCCCATGCGGACTGGCTGAAGGCGCCCGACCTGCAGCGTCTGCTCGGGGCGCTCTCGGGCGACGGCGAAGCGGCCCGCGTGGCAGGGGGCGCGGTGCGCAACGCGTTGCTCGGCCAGGCGGTCAGCGACGTCGACATCGCGACCACCAACCTGCCCGAGGACACGATTCGGCGCGCCGAGGCCGCCGGGTTCCGCACGGTGCCGACGGGTGCGGCGCACGGCACGGTGACAGTGATCTCCCGCGGCAAGCCCTATGAGGTGACGACGCTGCGCGCCGACATCGAGACCGACGGTCGCCACGCCAAGGTCGTGTTCGGGCGCGACTGGACGCGCGATGCGGAGCGCCGCGACTTCACCATCAACGCGCTCTACGCCGAGGCCGACGGGCGGGTGATCGACCTCGTGGGCGGGCTCGCCGACATCGAAGGGCGGGTCCTGCGCTTCATCGGCGATCCCGAGACGCGCATCCGCGAGGACTATCTGCGCATCCTGCGCTTCTTCCGCTTCTTCGCCTGGTATGGCAGCGGCCGTCCCGACGCCGCCGGCCTGAAGGCCTGCGCCAGGCTCAAGGAGGGGCTGGACAGGCTGTCGGCCGAGCGCGTGTGGTCGGAGCTCAAGAAGTTGCTTTCGGCGCCGGAGCCGGCGCGTTCGCTGCTCTGGATGCGCCAGTCCGGCATCCTTTCCAGGGTGCTGCCGGAGACCGACCGGTGGGGCATCGACCTCGTCCATCCGCTCGTCGAGACCGAAGCAGCCCTCGGCTGGCGGCCGGATCCGCTGCTCCGCATCGAGGCCATGGTGCCACCCGACGTCGAGCGCATGGGGTCGCTGGCGGAGCGGCTTCGCCTGTCGCGCGCCGAGGCGGAACGCCTCAAGCGATGGGCCCAGGCGGAAACGCCTGCTGCCGACATGGACGGAACCTCGCTCAGGGCGGCGATCTATCGGGGAAACCGGCAGGCGCTGGTCGACCGGCTGCGGCTTGCGCTGGCAGCGGCGCGGGGACAGGCCGGGTCGGATGCGGGCGTGCTCGCCGACGTCGCTCGACGGACGCGCCAGCTGGATTTCCTGGAAAAATGGACGAAACCGGTGTTCCCGATCGGGGGCAGCGACCTTTCGACGCTCGGCGTTGCCGCCGGACCGGCCGTTGGCCGCATGCTGCGCGCGCTCGAGAAGGACTGGATCGCTTCGGATTTCTCGCTCGACCGCGGCGCGCTGCTCGAGCGCGCCGCCAAGCTGCTGCCCGAAGGGCAGGGAAAAGGCTAGCTACGCCGCGTTGCGGACGGACTCGATGCGCGAGCGGATGGCCTCGATCATGGATTCGCGGATGACCGTCTCGCCGTGCGTTTGGCGCATGTGTTCGGCCGCGCGCCGCATGACCTCAGCCTCTTCCTCGTGGCGGGTGTGCCAGTCGCAGCCGGGAACCAAGGTCCCGCAGTGAAACTCCTTCATCGGGTTTCTCCCTTCTCTTTGATGGCGCGTGGTTGGCCCGCGCCTTGGCGTGCGAACCCATGATAACACGAAAGGGCGAGGTGGGGTTGCACGAAAAGGCCCGGACGCGGGCAGCCGGGGGGTGCGCCGCGTCCGGGGCCTTCAGACGGTCATTTGACTATGGTCACTGCGTCCGCCTGACGCTTCATGCCGCTCTTTTCCCAGGAGATGGCGACCTTCTCTCCGTTGCGAAGCCCCGGGTCCTTGAACTTCTTGGGCAGGGTGTAGGTGTTGCCGTCGGCGAGCGTCAAGGTCATGGCTTTGCTGTCGTAGCTCTTGACGGTGCCTGAGGCGTGCTGCGCGGCAAAGGCGATGGGGGAGGTTGCGACGAGGGCGGCGAGGGCCGCCGGGATAAGAAGCGTGCGCATGGCGATCACTCCTGGAGACGCGGGGAGCGTCTGAAGATCCTTCGGTACGCTGCCCGCGGGATCCGGACCGTCCGGTTGCGTCGGGTCGCGGATAATTCCGCCGGCGCTTCCCGGTCCGGCGATAGAAATAAGCTCCTGATTTTGCGAAGATATTAGACTAAAAAGAAAATTCGTGGCCGGCCCTTTGCCACAATCGCCGGGTGCCTTTGCCGCATTGTGGCGCGATCGTGCAAGCCGCCTGCCGCTACGTTACGTCGCAGCCCGTCTCGTGGAAGCCGTGCCTTACGGCCACTTCACGCTCGGCGGAAGGCTGGAAAGGATCGAGTCGACGTTGCCGCCTGTCTTGAGGCCGAAGATCGTGCCGCGATCGTAGAGAAGATTGAACTCGACGTAGCGGCCGCGGCGAATCAGCTGCTCCTCGCGCTCGGCGTCGGTCCAGTTGTGATTGAAGTTGTCGCGCACGATGTGCTGGTAGACCACCAGGAAGGAGCGGCCGACGTCCTGGGTGAAGCGGAAATCGGCAGCCCAGCCGCCCTGCTCGTCCGTAGAGTGGAGCCAATCGTAGAAGATGCCGCCGATGCCGCGCGGCTCGTTGCGGTGCGGCAGGAAGAAATATTCGTCGCACCATGCCTTGAGGCGGGGATAGTCGGCGACGGCGGCGTTCTTGTCGCAAGCGAACTGCATGGCCTTGTGGAAGGCGGTCGCGTCCGCGTCCACCTGGCTTCGCCGGCGGTCGAGGACCGGGGTCAGGTCGGCGCCACCGCCGAACCACTGGCGGGTCGTCACCACCATGCGGGTGTTCATGTGGACTGCCGGCACGTTGGGGTTCCACGGGTGGGCGATCAGCGAGATGCCGCTCGCCCAGAAGCGCGGATCCTCGTCGGCGCCGGGGATCTGCTTCCTGAACTCCGGAGAGAACTCGCCGAAGACGGTGGAGGTGTGGACGCCGACCTTCTCGAAGACACGGCCGTGCATCACCGACATGACGCCGCCGCCGCCATGATCGCCGTCGCGCTGCCAGGGGCGCCTCTCGAAGCGGCCGGGCGACCACGAGGCCTGGGGACCGGTCAAGTCGTCCTCGAGCCGCTCCAGCGCCGCGCAGATGCGGTCGCGCAGGGTCTCGAACCAGGAGCGCGCCTGGTCCTTCCTGGCTTCGATGTCGGCGGGGAGCCCCGCGGGAATTTCGGGCCTGTTCATCGGTTCTCCGTCTGGTGGTCGGACGCAGCGGCGGAGCGAACCGCTCGAGCAAGGGGACTCGTCTTTTCGGGAGGCGATCCCTAATCTCTTGTGGAGACGGGTCAAGGAGTTCTTTCTTGCGTACTCCGCAAAGACCGCCGCTCACCGGCCTGAAGAGGCGGCTCGAGCGCGCCCGCGCCGAAAGGGCAGAGAAGCCGCGTGACGGGTTCCTGCGCGAGACCTTCGTGCTGCCGCGGCCCGATGCGCGTGAGAAGGCGCGCGAGTTCTTCGACCGCTGGCCAAAGCAGGCCTACTGGACCGAGATCGAAAGCTGGTTCGAGCGGCCGGGCGACGTGATCGAGTTCACCATCCGCCGCCTGCCCTCCGCCGACTGAGCGGAGACGTCGTCCGCCCAACTATCGTCCGCGACCGTTCACTACGTCCCCACCGACTCAGCGTTATCAACAGGTTAGTACGCTTATGTGTCTTCCTGATTGCGGGTGATCCTTAGCACCAGCCCCGGACCTTCGCCCTCCGGATCGATGGTGAGGGTGGACACGCCGGGAAAGATTTGGCGCCA
>JBEVJK010000035.1:0-33828 GCA_040510195.1 Mesorhizobium sp.
CGGTGAAGATCGCACCCTCATGTCCGATGCGGTCGATGTTGGGCGTCCGGTAGCCCATCATGCCACGATTGTAGGCGCTGATGTTCCAGTAGCCGATGTCGTCGGCCATGATCACCAGAATGTTCGGCTTCGCCTGCTCCTGCGCTTGCGAGGCCGCGGCTGTCGTGAAAAGGCTCCCCCCGACCATCAAGGCAGCGGTGGCGCACTTGGTGATGACGTTCATCGGTCGTTTCCTCTATGTGTTTCAGGCCGCAATCCCATCTAGAGGAGTACCGACGGGCCGCGCCCACTCCCAAGACATGTTCGATACCCCCGTCTGTGTCGCGGTTGCGCCATCGGCGGCGCGCCAGAGCGTCACCTTCACACCCGAAACTGAGACTCCCCTGAAACCAGCTGGTTCAATCGAGTTGCTCTCAAGCTTAAACGCCGTCGCCTCGACCTGAATATTGCCCTTTAGGGAATCTGGCAGAAAATCTTCCACGAATAAGCGAGGTGCGCCTCGAACGGGCGTTCCACCGCACCTTTGCAATTGCCCGTCGAACACACGCGACAAAGTTCGACTTCGTCACCCGGCAATGTTCCATTTCAGACTCAAAACTCCAGCAGCTGACCTACTGAATTGATGTGGGCCTGGTTTCCTAGCTTGTCATGCGCTGTCTTATTACAGCGGGTGCCATTGTTTTCTTTTGCGCGAAGAACGCGTTCGCCGAGGGGAATGCCGCGGACCTTGCGAAGAAGCTCTCGAACCCCGTTGCCGACCTCGGCCCCTAGACGTGCAGGAAATCCTTCAATCCTGTCAGCACGAACTGCATTCCCATGGAGGCCACGATCAATCCCATAAATCGAGTCACTACAGCCTGTGTGCTTCCACCGGGACGCGATCCCAGCCGAATTGCAAGAAGCAACGCAGCGAATGTGAGCGCTACGCCGACTACAGCAGCGACAATCGCAGTGACCGGGAACCCATCGGGTGTGTGAACGGCAGTCAAGGTTACGATTGCGGTAATTGTACCCGGACCGGCGGCGAACATGATGAGTGGGGCAAGCGAAGTGGAGATGGCTCCGTCGTCGCCCGTCGGTGGCGATTGACCAACCGTCTGATGACCACTGAGCATATTGAACCCCATATAGGCGATGATCATTCCACCGACGATCCGGAACACATCCAGTGAAATTCCGAAAAGGCTCAAGACTTTGAGTCCTATCAGAGCGGATGCTATCAGGATGATGAGCATGGTGAGGGCAACTCTGACTGCTGCCTGGCGTCGACGAGACGCCTCAAGCTTTGGCGTCAGGGTCAAAAAAATCGCGCCACATACCACAGGGTTGATGACGGCGAGAACAGTCACAACTGCCTGCAGCATCTGGTGAAGGCTCAAAGTTGCTTGCGGATTGGTAGGCATTTCGTTGGACGCTAAGCTCAATTAATTCTTTCTATAGTCTCTCTTCGTGCCGTTGTCGAAATTTGTTGGCGGCCCCTTTCATGGAGGCTCAAGCGGACGACGCTATTTTCAGCAACTGCTTCCAAAAGACATGCAGCGGTATGGCAATTCGCGTCGCGACAGAGCGCCTACCCGCGACCGCCTGGTCGTTACATCCGCACAAGCGTGTTTCCATGTTCGCTCTGCATCTCTTACCCTGTCAGTCGAGCCAGACCGGAGGCTTTGGAGGGCAGCAGTGCGACGAACTATCTGGATTGTAAGCACGATGGCTCTGATGGCCGTTGTGGCTGCCGCCACTGCCTGGGCAGGCTTTGCCCTATGGTTTCGGCTACCGGTTCCAACTTGGGGCAGAAGCCTAGCTTGTGCCCTCTTCGTTGCGCTTGGCCTCGCAACCATTGCCGCGTTGTTCGGAAGTATGCGCCTTCGCGCGCTGGCCATGTTTCTTGTGGCCTTCATCGCGCTGGTGGGTTGGTGGAGCACGATCAAGCCGCCTGCTCACGCCGACTGGGCCGCGGACGTCGCCCGCCAGGCGACCGGCGTGCTGGACGGCGACCTGCTAACCGTGAAAAACGTCCGCAATTTCGATTGGCGCAGCGATACCGACTTTACCGAGGCTTGGACAACGCGAAGCTACGACCTGACCGAACTCAGGAGCCTCGATCTCTTCATGTCCTATTGGGCCGGCCCAGAAATGGCCCACGTGATCATGAGCTTCGGCTTCGCTGACGGGGACTACCTGGCATGGTCGATCGAGGTCCGCCGTCGCGAAGGTGGCGAATTCTCGCCACTTGCAGATCTGTTCAAGAGTAATCCTTTGGTGATCGTCGCGGCAGATGAGCGCGACGTCGTTGGCGTGCGAACGAATATCCGGGGAGAGGACGTTCAGCTGTATCGGCTGAAAACTCCGCCCGACGCGGCCAAAAAGCTCCTTCTTGAATATGTCGCCGACGCGAACGCGCTTTCAATGTCTCCCGAGTTCTACAATTCGATCACGACGAATTGCACGACCACCATATTCAAGATGGTTCGGGCGGTCGGCGACATGATTCCCCTCGACTGGCGCATCATCGTGAATGGCTATCTTCCCGACTACGCCTATTCACTGGGGGCGCTGGATAGCCGCGTATCCTTGGCGGAACTGAGGGACCGCGCTCACGTCGACGAGCGGGCAAGGAAGGCTGGATTGTCGCCTGACTTTTCGCACCTGATCCGTGTCGGCGTGCCTTCCCCTCTCAGGGATGGCCCCTAGGACCCCGACGAGCCTTCAATTGCTTCGGGCAGACCAGTTCTTCAGAAATTCAAGTGCAGGCCTCACGGCAGCCTGCCAGGATTCTCGCGATTCCAGGCGGTCGATCCAGCTTGACACATGCGGTGCACTTTCAAGAGACATGCCGGCAGATTTCCGAAACACAAAAGTGCTCGCAACGGCAAAGTCGGCAATGCTCAGCTGACCGGCCACCCATTCCTTGTCGGACAGGTTCGCTTCGAGAACCGCCAGGAATTGCGCGACCTCCTTCAGCGAACCTTCCAGCGACTTTTCATCCGGGTCGCCCATGCCGAATTTTGACTTGAGCAGTCGCTCGAACACAATGCGCTGCATTGCGGGACCGAGATGGATGGCCTGCCAGTAGGACCATTGATCCACCACCGCGCGCTTTCTCAGACCCTCTGGATAGAGCCCCCGTTCCGCTTTCAGGCTCGCAAGATACCCATTGATTGCCCGGCTCTCCCAAAGCACGAAATCGCCATCGACCAGAACCGGCACTTTTGCGTTGGGGTTCAAGGCGAGGAACGATGCAGACTTGTTTTCGCCCTTTCTCAGATCGACGTCCACGATTTCCAGCTCGATCCCCAGTTCGTGTGCAACGGCGCGCACCCGCAATGCATTGGGGGAAAGATTTGCGTTGTAAAGGAGCATGGAGGCATTCCTTGTTGTTCTCTTGCCAAGGCCGTCGGCATCTCCCAGTGCGTTTACCTTCCGCAGCTGGGTCGCCGCCAGCGTCGTTTGCTCGGCACCATGTCGGTCAGACACCCTTTTCGCAAGGGACACGGTAGACGGCAACTCGATAGATCGCCACGCTGGGCAATGTGCGCCTGTCGGAAGTAGCCTCGACCTCAAACGTCAGCCCAGCTTGTCGCGCCGCTGCCGAACCAATATTCGTCTCACGTATGAGACTTTTGTTGGTCGAAGACGACAAGATGATTGGAGAGGGACTCCAAAAGGCCCTCACACAGAGCGGATTTGCAGCCAATTGGGTTCAGAACGGCGATTCAGCCGAAGTCACGTTGATGAATGAGATCTATGACTTGATCATTCTCGATCTGGGTCTGCCTGATCGGTCCGGCCTCGAATTGCTGAGGTGGCTTCGCGGGAAAATGCTTCAAACCCCTGTTTTGATCCTAACCGCCCGCGACTCGGTCATGGACAGAGTCGGAGGACTCGACGCAGGTGCGGACGACTACCTTCTCAAACCCTTCGCCCTGGAAGAACTCGAGGCCCGCATACGAAGCTTGCTACGACGCAGCGTCGGCCAAGCAGGTCAGGAAGGGTGGCTGCGACACGAAAAGCTGGCGCTAAACCCAAAAACGCATGAGGCACAATTCGACCAAGCCAAGGCTATCCTTTCCGGTCGGGAGTTTGCACTCTTGTTCGCCTTGATGAGAAGCCCCCAAGCCATTTTGTCGAAGGCTCAACTTGAAGAACGAATCTACGGTTGGAACGAAGAGGTCGCCAGCAACGCAGTCGAAGTACACATCCACCAGATCCGAAAGAAGCTGGGCAGCGAGGTCATCAAGAACCTGCGGGGCGTGGGATACACGCTCTCGGTGCCAGGATGATTTCAGTCCGCAGAACGCTCGTCACGTCCATGCTGCTCGTCGTCCTGGCGGTGACGCTGGTGCTCGCGACCGCGACATATTTCAGCGTGCGTCACGAGATGGACGAGCTCTACGACGAGAACATGCGACAACTTGCCGAAGTCCTGGTCAGAATGGATGCGGCAAGTCTTGAATCCGCGGTAAATCCTATTACCGACAAAAGCAAACTGAGCGGCGAAGAGGAGTTTCTCATTCAGATTTGGCGGGGGAGCGCGCTAAAGTATTCCTCTCATCCGGATCTGACCTTCGCAAAGCAGCAAGATCAAGGATTTGGAACCGTCGATTTTGGCGGAAAGCGTGTGAGGTACTTCCGGCAAGATCACGGGGATGACACCGTACAGATTGCCCAGGACCTGCGCGCGCGGCATGGCGTGATCGGCGAAATCTACAATGTGCTTTTGGTGCCGATCATCATTCAGATGCCGGTTTTGGCCATTCTGATCTGGCTTCTGATCGGTAGGGGTATGCGCCCCCTCGAGCGCGTATCCAACCTGATCGCAAAGCGCTCGGCGTCGTTCCTTGAGCCGATACCGGACAAGGACGTTCCCGTGGAGGTGCGCACCTTTGTCGACGCGCTGAATGGGCTTCTTGAGCGGCTGCGCAAAGCCCTTCTGGTCCAGAAGAGCTTCACCGCAGACGCCGCGCACGAGCTCAGGACTCCGCTTGCGGCCGTTGTGCTGCAGCTGGGGATCGCGCGGCGAGCAAAGAGCGAGCAGGAGAGGAACGATGCCTTCAAGACGCTCGAGGCCGGCGTCTCACGCTGCACGAGACTGGTGAACCAACTCCTCGAATTGGCGCGGAATGAACCCGAAAGCGCAGCCCTCCCGCACGGCGCAGTGTCGCTTAGCGGTGTCGTGGAGGAAACGGCAACGCAGGCCTTTCCCCTCAGTAGAAACAAGTCCATCGCCTTAACTTCCGCTGTCGACGGTGGGTTGGTGGTAAGCGGAAACGCAACTCAGCTGGGCGTGATGATCAGCAATCTCGTCAGCAACGCCATCCTCTACACCCCGCCGAGCGGGAACGTGAAGATTTGGGGGCGTAGAGACGGCGACTTCGCAGTCCTCGACATATCGGACGATGGCATCGGAATTCCTCTTGCCGATCGCGAACGTGTGTTCGACCGCTTCTTCAGGATCGCCGGCACCGACGCCGTGGGTTCGGGATTGGGCCTGTCCATCGTCAAAAGTATCGCAACAAGTCATGGAATAACGGTACAAATACTGCAAGGATTAAACGACAGGGGTACAACTTTTCGTCTTACTATCCCTTTGAAATCCTAAGCTTAATACTCTTAAGTCTGCCTTAAGCATGGCTCCATAGATGCACACCCGGGTGAACTAGGAGAGTGTGTTTGCCATATGATTTCCGTCGTCGTACCGGTCCTCAATGAGCAGGACAATATCGAGGCGCTCCTGGCCGAGATTGAGGCCGCAGCGGCCCGGGTTCCCATAAGCGAAGTCGTCTATGTGGACGATGGGAGCACCGACCAGACGCCTGTCGTTCTGCGGGCCATGCGCAGCCGGTACAAATCTCTCCGGGCCATTCGGCATGACCGGCGCTGCGGCCAGTCTGCGGCCTTGTGGACGGGCATCAAGGCCGCGGGGAACGAGCTGATCGTGACCCTCGACGGTGACGGCCAGAACGACCCCGCCGATATCGTGGCTGTCTACGAGCACTATCGAGAACACGCCGAGCTGTCGCCGCGCCTTATGGTCGCCGGCGAGCGGCAGAAGCGACAGGACGTTCTGGCCCGTCGCATGGCTTCACGGTTTGCAAACGGGCTGCGTTCGGCCCTTTTGCATGACGAGACGAGGGACACGGGCTGCTCGCTCAAGATGTTCCGCCGCAGGGACTATATGAACTTACCCTACTTCGACCACATGCACCGCTTCCTGCCGGCCCTCATGATGCGTGACAACGTGCGTGTCATGCACGTCGGCGTTTCACATCGTCCCCGCCGGCACGGAGTCTCCAAATACGGCAATCTCAGCCGCGCACTTGTCGGAATCAGCGACTTGTTCGGCGTTCTGTGGCTTCAGCAACGTCCGCATGCCGATCCGCAAGTCACCGAAGAAGTCAACTGATTGACGATGCTCATGCCCTCAGTCAGCACGGAAACGATCTGGATCATAGTTGGCTTTGTAGGACAAAGCCTATTCTTCATGCGGTTTTTCGTGCAGTGGCTGGCCTCGGAACGCGCCGGTGAGAGCGTCGTACCACCTGCATTCTGGTACTTCAGCATTCTAGGCGGCGTCACGTTGTTCGCCTATGCTTTCTACCGCCAAGATCCCGTGTTCATACTGGGGCAGAGCACGGGCCTGCTGATCTACGCGCGCAACCTGCATTTCATAAAGCGCAAGCCTTCTCGGGATGCCGTTGCGCAGGAAGCTCAGTAGTGAGCGCGTCGGTTCGGACTTTCTGGCTCCCCGGAGTCATGCTTTTACTTTTCGCAGCGGCCATCAGCTTTAGGCCGCTGTTGCCGATCGACGAGACTCGTTACATGAGCGTGGCCTGGGAGATGGCCCTGCGGCATGATTGGCTGCATCCCCTCACGATGAATTTCGAGCCCTACCACCAGAAGCCGCCCCTATTGTTTTGGCTCATCAACGCGTCGTGGAGCATCTTCGGCATCAGCCGGTGGGCGGGACTGGTTCCCGTCGTTCTCGCGTCGGGTTCGACTGTGTTGCTAACGGCCGCGCTGGGGCGTCTGCTGATGCCTAGCGTCCTGCACGACCGAAATCGCACGGCACTCGTCATGGTCAGCTCAGTGCCATTCCTGGCGTACAGCACCTTGGTCCTGTTCGACCTGACTGTCACGGTGTTCGTGCTGTCGGCGCTTATCTGTCTTGTCAAATTCTCGCGCGGCGGCAGTTTGCTGTGGATGGTCGCGGCGGGGTTCTGCATAGGTCTCGGAGTGCTGACCAAGGGGCCCGTCGCGTATCTCTACACTCTGTTTCCCATGGTACTGGGCCCGCTTTGGCGTGAGAGCGCAATGCGCCCAGGCCGCTGGTTCGGCGGTGTGGGGCTTGCACTGTTGGTATCAGCCCTGCCCGTGCTCATGTGGCTTGTGCCCACGCTAAGGCAGGCCGATGGGAACTTTGCTTTTTGGCTGGTTTGGGGCCAAACGGCAGGACGCATTTCGGGCAGCTTCGGCGACTCCCATGCCCGCCCATTCTATTTCTATTTGCCGCTTCTGCCTGTAGTGGCCGTGCCCTGGCTGTTCTTTCGTTCCTTTTGGAAAGGGATGGCGGATGTCGAGAAGGAACCCTGGTCCGAAGGAACGCGCTTCCTGCTCTGGTGGCTTGTTCCGACCTTTTTTTGCTTCTGCCTCATCAGCGGCAAGCAACCTCACTACCTGGTCCCCTTGTTGCCGGGGGCGGTTCTTTTTATGGCGCTGTGCCTTCGGAAGGTGAGCACAGCCGACATGGCGCAGACCTTGGCGGTGATGGTGGGCATCCTGGTTGTCGGCCAGGCCATAGCCTCACCGACCTTCTTCAAATCTTATGACCTGCGGCCGGTGGCAGAGATCATGCGCGCAAATCCAGAAGCCGATTGGGCCTATGTGCGCAACTATCACGCCGAAGTCGGTTTCCTTGGCAGCGCGAGGAAACCCCTCGCCGATGTGCCGATGGGAAATTTGGCGGCCTGGTTCGCAGCCCATCCTCAAGGTTTTGCCATTGTGAGCTATCGCAACGAGCAAGGCATCACACGATACCAAAAGCTCATAGACATGCCCTACCGAGATAGAAGGCTGAGAGTGGTGCGCTTGAAGCGGGACGAGCCGATCGTCGTCGGTGACGGGTCTTCATGAGCTCCCCGCGTGGTACGAGTGCCGTGACCGGATTGCCGGTCGCCGCCTCTATGTGGCTTGCCGCCTCACGCTCGTCGCGGGCGGTTTCTTGTCGCCTGGATGATCAACGAGATCATCGAGGACTTCGGGGATTCATACGCCACGTCACCGGCCTCCCAATTCGGGCACGGGCCATATGTGACCGACCTTAAAGCGATACCAAAATCGCGCCGACTGCTATCATCGCTACACCTGCCCAGTTCGGTAGTGAAAGATGCTCATCGAGAAACATCACCCCAAACAGCGCCACCAAAAGTACGCTTAGTTTGTCGATTGGGGCGACCCGCGCCGCGTCGCCCAGTTTGAGCGCGCGGAAATAGCAAATCCATGAACCACCCGTAGCGATTCCCGACAGCACTAGGAACGCGTAGCTACGACCGGGAATCGAACCCAGGGGCTGGATCTGTCCACTTGCGCCTAGAATGCCGACCAGCACAAGCAGGATGACGATTGTACGGATGAAGGTGGCGAAGTCAGAGTTGACATTTTCGACCCCGACCTTAGCGAAAATGGCGGTCAGGGCCGCGAAGGCAGCCGACAGCAGTGCCCAGAACTGCCAAGACGCTATCATGGTTTTCACGGCTTCCTCGAAATAGCTTGTTGCAACTGGAAATTTGATGACGCCTCCATCTACGAAGCGTTTCCCGCAGCCGGCACTTCTTCCCGCCGGTCGAGGTCCGCCCTTCCTTTAGGGCTCGCGCGGTCTCGTTTGCGGCGCACGTTTCCTGCCTTGGCCCAAAATCGATTCTGCCTCGTGCTTCGTGCTTCCTTGCTTACGCCGAAAATAGTCCACTTCGTAGGCTTGCTCATATCGTATTGGAGGACCGACCATGGCTATTGCCCGCAGATTCGCAATACTTCTTGCGCGACTGATCTTCGCCGCTGCCTTCCTGATGGCAGCCAGCTTCAAATTCATGGGGATGGCCGACACCGCGACCTATATTTCCGCCGCCGGTTTTCCGTTTCCGCTTTTTCTTGCCTGGGTCGCCGCGCTTTTCGAGTTGGTGCTGGCGCTGGCTTTCCTAACTGGCGCCTTTTTCAGCGAAGCGGCGGTCCTGGCCGCAATCTACGTCATCTTCCTCGCTTTCGCCTTTCACGGTCCTTCTCGTTGGGCCGGCAACCAGGCCGAGTTCGGCTTCTTCATCGATCATTTCACCTTCCTCGCAGGACTCCTCTTCGCTGCCGTGCACGGGCCGGGCGACCGGTTGGCGGTGCGGACCAGCTTTGGCGGTGAGGCCAGCCGGGGCTGAGGCGAAGCGGCTGGCCCACACGAGGGCCGCCCGTGCCCGCGACCACTTCCGTGGCAAGCCGTGCCGTCCAGCCTATATCCCGCCCATGGACATGAAAGCCGAAATTGAGCGAATGGAAGCGCAGATCGAGAGACTGACCGCGCTGGTTCAACAGCTTCGGCAGCGGGAAGATGAGATCACGGCCGAGTTGCTCGCCAATGCAGAGGAGAGGCTCAAGTCTGCCCGCCAGTCGCTGGAGCGTGCGAAGGCTGTCTAAGCCAACGCAACGATTCGTTAACCAAACTGGCGCAGCCTCCAGTTGTCGGGCGCGTGGCGTTTCAGCCCGAAACGGCGCCCGGTTGGCTCGCCGCTGCCACCACCTGGCAAGATCCGCCGGGCGCCGCCTGTGCCCATTTCACGGATGCTTGTCGCTATGACAGCTCATGATGCGCTTGTGGCAGATCACAAACCCAATCCGAGGCTTGCGTCGGCACTAGAGGCTGTCGATCGATCGATCGATAGGCTTCACAGCATTGCTGACCTGGTCCGCAGCGAGGTCACCGAAATGCTCGATCAGACGCTACCCAGTGGCGGCCCTGAAGATGTGCGGTCCGCATACGACACGGTCCTTCAGGTGGTCGAAGTCCTGGAGAAGACGCGAGAGCTCCTCGAGATCGCAATCCACCACGTTCAACCTCGCCACAAGAGACGGTCGAACCCTGCAATGGCCTAAAGCGCCGACATTGCGAACCGTCCCCTGAGAGCCGATCTGCCTCAACGCCCAGTGCCGCAAGCTGGAGCGGGTAGCGGGAATCGAACCCGCGCGTTCAGCTTGGGAAGCTGACAGGCTGCCATTACATCATACCCGCGGCGGCCCTCTGGTATCATGGCCCGCCCTCGCCCGGCAACCGCAAACCGACGGCGGCGGCGCGGCTTGCGCCGGCACCGGCGAATGCCTATTCAGCAGGCGGAACGGAGGCACGGACGCATGAGTGGATTGACGCGGTTTCTGGGCGACAGCCCGCTCAGGGTGCTGTTGAAGCTCGTCATCATCTCGTTCCTGGTCGGCATCGTGATGAGCGCCTTCGGCTGGTCGCCGTTCGACGTGGTCTACGGCATCCGCGACTTCGTCCTGGACCTCTGGCGCATGGGTTTCCGGGCCATCGACCGCTTCGTCGGCTATTTCCTGCTCGGCGCGGCCATCGTCGTGCCAGCCTTCCTCGTGCTGCGGCTGCTCAACCTCCGCAAATAGCGCCGGCAAGGGAAGTTTGGCGCATTCGGCATGCATTTCGGCACGGCCCGCAAGTGCGGTCAGAGGGACAATTTCCTATCGTCGTCGGTCGAAGGGGCTGATCGATGACGCAATCGCAACTGGCAGGCAACGCGCCACCGGCGCACACGATGCTGCGGGTGCTCGCCGGCGCCGTCGGATGGACGGCGGCCGCCCTGCTGGCGGCCGTGCTTTGTGGCCTGCTGCTTGGCTTCATGGCGGTGAACAGCGTGCTGCCGGTCGAGGAAAGGACCATCCTGTTCGCCGGCGGCGGCGCGCTGGGGGCCTCCATCTTCCTGCTGTCGGTGGTGGCCAGCCACAAGCGCTGGGCGACCGACTACTTCGTGCTGCGCAACGCTGCAGGATGCCTGGCCCTGGTGGGGCTGGTGGCAGCGTACCAGATGATGCTCACCCGGCTGCTCGACCTGCCCGCGCCCGACCACGGCCAGATGTTCGCCGTGCTGGTGGTCATCGTCTGCGTGGTGTCGCCGATCTGCGAGGAAACTTTCTTCCGGGGCTTCCTGTGGGAGAGGATCGAGGCGGCCGGCGGCGTGCGATCGGCGGGGCTGTGGACGTCGGTGCTGTGGCTGTCGATCCACGTCAATCCGGCCCACATCCTACTCCTGGTTCCGGTCGCGGCGGCGCTCGCCATCATCCGCATCTTTTCGGGCGGTACGCCGATGGCCATCCTGGCGCACATCGTGCTGAACCTCATCGCCGTCTTCCACCTCTAGAACATTTCCGGACGCAACACCGCTCTTCATCTTGCTGGAATTGCGCTGGCGTCGCATCCAGCGCAAAGCACGCCGCCTAGCTTTCGGCGGCGGCCGCTTCCTCGAAGAGGATGGCATGGCGGGCCGCCAGCGCCGGGACGTCCGTCGAATAACCACCACCGATGACGCAGCAGACCGGCACGCCGCGGCGGCGGAAGTGGCGGATCACCAGGCGGTCGCGCCGGCGCAGGCCAAGATCGGTGAGGCTCATGCGGCCGAGGCGGTCGGCGCCGTGCGGGTCGACCCCGGCATTGTAGAAGACGAGATCGGGACAGGAGAGCGCCGGCAGGCGGTCGAGCGCGCCGGCAAGCGCCTCCAGATAGGCGGCGTCGCCGGTCGCGTCGGGAAGGCCGACGTCGAGATCCGACGCAATCTTGCGCACCGGATAGTTGCGCGCGCCGTGCATCGAGAAGGTGAAGACCCGCGGCTCGTCGGCAAAGATGTCGGCTGTGCCGTCGCCCTGATGGACGTCGAGATCGATCACCAGCACGCTTGCCACGAGCCCCTCGGCGAGCAGCAGCGCTGCCGCGACGCCGACGTCGTTGAAGGTGCAGAACCCCGCTCCCTGGCTGCGCCGGGCATGATGACTGCCGCCGGCGGCGTTGCAGGCGAGGCCCGAGGCGAGCGCCAGCCGGGCGGCCATGACGGTGCCCGCCGCGGCCAGGCTGGCGCGGCGCGCCACGCGCTCGCCGACCGGGAAGCCGATCTCGCGCTCGACCGCCGGCTCCACCCGGCATGCCAGGACCTGGCCGACATAGTCCGCGTCGTGGACGCGCTCCAGCCAGCCGCGCGCCGCCGGAGCTGGCACGCGTACCAGCCCGCCGCCGAGGCCCCGTGCCTCGAGCGCCTCGATCAGCAGCGGATATTTGCTCATCGGGAAGCGGTGGGTCGGCGGAAGCCGGGCGTCGTAGTCCGGGTGGTGCACGATCGGCAGGACCATGGCCCAGAATGGGCGTCCAGCGCTGCGGTGGCAAGCGGAGCCGTCTGCTGGCGTCCCTCCGGAGCGCTGCTTTAGCCTTGTGTCTCTTGGCTCGGACGGTGCACATGGCCATGGCAGGCACGCGAAGGCAAATTGATGGCCGAGGCGGAACAGAGCGTGGAGCGGCCCTTCGCCGTCGACCACCGGCTGGTGCTCGGCATCGCCGTGCCGATGACGCTCGCCTACCTGACCACGCCCCTGCTCGGGGTGGTCGACACCGCGGTGGTCGGGCAGTTCGGCGACGCCGCGCTGCTCGGCGGCCTGGCCGCTGGAACCATCGTCTTCGACGTCGTCTTCGCCAGCTTCAACTTCCTGCGCGCCGGGACGACCGGCCTGGTGGCGCAAGCTTTCGGGCGGGGAGATCGCCAGGAGGAGCGGGCCGTGTTCTGCCGCGCGGCGGCGATCGCCATCGTGGCCGGCGTGGCGCTGATCCTGCTGGCGCCGGCCGTGGCGGCGCTCGGCGGAGTGCTGATCGGCGCCGAGCCGCGCGTCACGGCGGCCATGAAGACCTATGTGGCGATCCGGCTCTTCTCGGCGCCGGCGGCGCTCATCAACTATTCCGTCCTCGGCTATCTCCTCGGGCGCGGCGAAGCCAGGCTAGGCCTGGCGCTGCAGATCCTGCTCAACGGGGTTAACATCGCGCTCTCCATCCTGTTCGGCCTTCATTTCGGCTGGGGCGTCGCCGGCGTCGCCTGGGGCACGGTCTGCGGCGAGGCCGTGGCGGCCGTGGCGGGGGTCGCGCTGCTCGTTGTCCGCTTCAGGCGCATGCCGCCGCTCGACATGGCGCGCACCTTCCATCGCGGTCCGCTCCGCCGCATGCTTCACCTGAACAGCGACATCATGATCCGCTCCTTCGCCCTGATGGCCGCCTTCGCGCTGTTCACGCGGCAAGGCGCTGGGCTCGGCACGGTGACGCTCGCCGCCAACGCGGTGCTCATGCATTTCTTCATGGTCGCCGGCTATTTTCTAGACGGTTTCGCGACGGCGGCCGAGCAGCTCGCCGGCCGCGCCGTCGGCGCCCGCTACAGACCCGGTTTCGACGCCGCGGTGCGGCTGACGGCGCTGTGGGGCTTCGTCATGGCAGGGCTGACGAGCCTCGCCTTTCTGACCTTCGGCGCCGACGTCATCTCGTGGATTACGACGGCGCAGGAGGTGCGACAGGCGGCGACCCTGGCCTTGCCCTGGGCGGCGCTTACGGCGGTGAGCGGCGTTCTCGCCTTCCAGATGGACGGGGTGTTCATCGGGGCGACCTGGTCGCGGGACATGCGCAACATGATGCTGGTCTCTCTGGCGGTCTTCGCGGCGGCGATCTTCGTCCTCGGCCGGCTGGCCGGCAATCCGGGCCTGTGGGCATCGCTCCACCTGTTTCTCATCGTGCGCGGGCTGACGCTGCTGTCGGTGATGCCGCGACGCGCCGCCTTCACCTTCTCGCGCTGAGCGTCAGTCGAGCGGCTTGTCGGCCCAGAAGTCGAGGCGTTCGTCGCGGATCGCCGCGAGCTGCGAGACGCCGCGGGCCGTCAGGTACTGGTCCATGCCAGTCAGGATCGAGGCCGGCAGCGCCGGTCCTTCGTAGACCATGCCCGTGTAGAGCTGGACGAGGTCGGCACCGGCGCGGATCTTCTCCAGCGCTGCGTCGGCCGAGGCGACGCCGCCGACGCCGATCAGCGCCGGTTGCGGGCCGAGCAGCCGTCGCATCCTGGCGAGGACCGCGGTAGAACGCTCGAAGAGCGGCTTGCCGGACAGGCCGCCGGCTTCCCGCGCCCGGGCCGTCCAGGCCACGTGGCGGCGAGACAGCGTCGTGTTGGAGACGATGACGCCGCTGATGCCCTTGTCGCTCACCTCGGCCGCGACATCGGCCAGGTCGTCATCGGCCAGATCGGGCGCGATCTTGAGGAAAATCGGCACCTTGCGACTGGCCTTCCTGACCGACGCACGGGCGGCCACAACACGCGACAGCAGTTCGGCGAGGGCTCCCCTCGCCTGCAGGTCGCGAAGCCCGGGCGTGTTGGGCGACGAGACGTTCACGGTCAGGTAGCTCGCCAGCGGCGCGAAGCGGCGCACGCCGAGCTCGTAGTCGGCCATGCGGTCGGCGCTGTCCTTGTTGGCGCCGATGTTGACGCCGACGATGCCGACGCGCTGCGGCCGCTCGCGCAGGCGGGCGATACAGGCGTCATGACCCTGGTTGTTGAAGCCGAGCCGGTTGATGACCGCCTGGTCGTCGACCAGGCGGAAGATGCGAGGCTTCGGGTTGCCTGGCTGGGGCAAGGGCGTCACGGTGCCGACCTCGGCGAAGCCGAAGCCCAGCGAAAGCAGCGCGTCCGGCACCTCCGCGTTCTTGTCGTAGCCGGCCGCCATGCCGAGCGGATTGGGAAAGTCGAGCCCGCAAAGCCGGACGCGAAGCCGCTCGGAGGGGGCCGGGGGCGGCGCGGAAAGCGTCACGCCCGACCTGAGCGCGGCAATGGAGAGGCCGTGGGCTTGCTCCGGGTCGAGCGCCAGGAGCGCCCGGTGGCCGAGCCAGCGGGCGAACCTGATCATCGCCGAAGGCTGGGAAAGGCGTGGCGGCCGTCGGCACCCAGCGGCAGGGGATCGACCCCGACGACGGCGGAGAGCGGGAGCGGCGCGTAGAGATGGGGGAACAGCGCGCCGCCGCGCGACGGCTCGTAGCGCAGCGCCTGGCCGAGTGGTCCCGGATCGACGGCCACCAGCAGGAGGTCGGCCTGCCCGGCGAAATGGCGCGCCGCGGTCTCCTCGACCTGGCCAGCCGTTGAGAAGTGGATGAACCCGTCGGCGAGGTCCACTCCGGCACCGCGAAACGCGCCCTCCTTCTCGGCAGCGCTCCAGGCGGAGCGGGGCACGATCTTGTAGAGGATGGCGTCGAGATCCATGGGCGCCCTCATAGTCGCAAAGCCGCGGCGGCGAAAGAGGGTGAGGCGCCGCCCGCTCTCCCTATTTCCGGCGCAAAGACGCCGCAAGGTCGGGGCGATACCGATGGAGGATGGCCATGCACCTCGCTGCCTTGATCGCCTCGCTCGCCGTGGCCGCCGCGCTGCCCGCGAGCGCCGTCGCGCAGGAGACGGACCGCTACACTCTGGAACGGTCCGGCGACGGCTACGTGCGCATGGATCGCCGGACGGGCGAGATGTCGATCTGCTCCGAGCGCAGCGGCCAGCTGGTCTGCAAAATTGCGGCGGACGAGCGCTCCGCCTTCCAGGACGAAGTCGACCGGCTCCAGGAGCGGCTCGCCGGGCTGGAAAAGCGGGTCGCCGAGCTGGAGACGGTGCGGCGGATCGATCCCGAGGCGCTGTTGCCCACCGACGAGCAATTCGAGAAATCGCTCGGCTATATGGAGCGCTTCTTCCGCCGCTTCATGGACATCGTGCGGGATTTCGACAAGGATTGGCTGCGTGACGCGCCGCCGAGCGAGCCGCAGAAGACCTGAAGCGGCACTCCTCCGGCCGGCTTGGCCGCTTGAACGGCAACGCGCTCGCGTATAAGTTGAGGGGGATTGTTCGAAGAGGCCGGGAAACGGCCCGTGGAAGGGGAGAACCAGTTGCCGCCTGGCTACAAGTTCGTGATTGCAGACGACCATCCGCTGTTCCGCGGCGCCCTCAAGCAGGCGCTCGCGGGCTTCGCAGACAGCGGAGCGCTTCTCGAAGCGGGCGATTTCGAGAGCACCAAGGCGCTGCTGGTCGGCCATGACGACGTGGATCTGGTGCTGCTCGACCTGTCGATGCCCGGCGCCAGCGGACTTTCCGGCCTGGTTTCGCTGCGCGGCATCCACTCCTCGGTGCCCCTGGTGGTGGTGTCGGCGCATGACGACCCGGAGATCATCCGCCGCGCGCTCGAGCTCGGCGCTTCCGGCTTTATCCCCAAATCGGCCAGCATGGAGGCCATCCGCAGCGCCGTTGAGACGGTGCTTTCAGGGGGCATCGCGGCGCCCTCGGGCATCGAGCTCGGCGTCGAGCGCGACCCGGAGATCTCGGACCTGATCAAGCGCCTGCAGTCGCTGACGCCGCAACAGACCAGGGTGCTCGGCATGCTCGCCGAGGGCCTGCTCAACAAGCAGATCGCCTATGAGCTCGGTGTGTCGGAGGCGACCATCAAGGCGCATGTGTCGGCGGTCCTGCAGAAGCTCGGGGTCGACAGCCGCACCCAGGCAGTGATCCTGCTCTCGAAGATCGGCGCCGACCCGTTGCAGACGGCCGGCTAGCTACTCCGCCGCGGTCGCCATCCGCCGCGCGCGTGTGATCATCGACCGCAACGGGGCTGGCTTGACCGGCTTGTTGATCACCGAGACGTCGAGCGCTTCGGCGGCGCGGCGCACCTCGGTCGACCGGTCGGCGGTCACCAGAACCGCCGGAAGCTCGGTGCGGTAAGCGGCCCGCAGCCGCTCGATGACGGAGAGGCCGTCCTCGCCGTCGAGGTGATAGTCGGCGAGCACGATGTCGGGCGGCCCGCCCCTCGCGGCCCCGGCGAGCACGCTCGAGCCCGACGCCGTGCGGACGGTGCAGCCCCAGCCTTCGAGCAGCCGGCGCATGCCGTCCAGGATGCGCGGGTCGTTGTCGATGCACAGTACGGTGATCCCGTCCAGCGCGGCCGCCGCCGGCCCTGGGCGCGGCGCCACGTCCTGCACGATCTTCTCCGACGCCGCCGCCACCGGCAGCACCACCGAGAAGCGCGTGCCCCTCCCCTTGTCGGAGCCGATCTGGATCTGCAGGCGCAGAACCCGCGCGATACGGTCGACGATCGACAGGCCGAGCCCAAGGCCCTGGGCCTCGCGGGCCCCTTCGTCAAGGCGCGTGAACTCTCGAAACACCGTGTTGAGCTTGTCTGCGGCAATGCCGATGCCGGTGTCGAAGACCTGCAGCTCGGCCATCCCCCCGCGCCGCCGGACGCCGACCAGGATGCGCCCGGCGCGCGTGTACTTCACCGCGTTCGAAACCAGGTTCTGGACCAGCCGGCGCAAAAGGATGCGGTCGGTCTTGACCGCCAGGGAGGACGGCACGATGACGAGGTCGAGGCCCTTGGCGGCCGCCATCGGCCGGAAATCCGTGCCGATCTGGCGCAGCAGGCCATCCAGCGCGAAGACCGTCGGCGAAGGCTTCATCGCCCCGGCGTCCAGCCTGGAGATGTCCAGCACGGCGCCGAGGATCGTCTCGACGGACTCCAGCGAGGATTCGATGCTGGTCGCGGCCGCTCCGACATCGCCCTTGCCCGCCTTCTCGATGAGCGAGGAGCAATAGAGGCGCGCTGCATTGAGGGGCTGCAGGATGTCGTGTCCGGCGGCGGCCAGGAAACGCGTCTTGCCAAGGTTGGCCTCCTCGGCCAGGACTTGCGCCTCCGCCAGCTCCTCGTTGACGCGGGTGAGCTCGGCCGTCCGGCTCTCCACCCGCTGCTCCAGCGTCTCGTTGGCGCGCTTCAAGGCCATGTCGGCCTCGACGCGGGCCGTGATGTCGGCATAGGTGGCGACGATGCCGCCATCCGGCATCGGATTGGAGCGGATCTCCAGGATGCGGCCGCTGGTCCTGAGCTCGACCTGCCAGGGCTTGCCGAAGCTGGTGAGGCGGTCGAGCGTGCTCAGGCCCGCCTCGGGGCCGATGTCGCCGCGCGCAGCCAGGAAGCGCAGGATGCGGTCGAGCGAGACGCCGACCTGGCCCATCTCGTCCGGCAGATCGAAAAGAGCACGGTACTGCCGGTTCCAGCAGGTCAGGCGAAAATCCTTGTCGAAGACGGTTATGCCCTGCTCCATCTGGTCGAGCGCAATCTGCAGCAAGTCGCGGTTGTGCTGCAGCGCCTCGGTCGCGTCGTCGAGCAGGCGGAAGGTGTCGCGCGATGCGCTGTCGTTGCGCTGGAAAAGCAAGGAGAGGATGAGGCGGGCGGAGGCCGAGCCGACCGCGCTCGCCAGCAGCTGCTCCGAGAAGCGGATCATCGACATCGAGGCCGGGTCGTTGCCGCTGAGCCCCGCGCCATCGGTCGCCTCGAAGGACTGGAAGGACCGCTCGGTCCGCTCGACCCCGAGGTAGCGCGAGATGGTGTCCTTGAGGTCGTTGACGGTCACCGCCGTGCGGAAGCGGCGCAGGCTCGGCATGGGGCTGGCGTCGCGCGGGACGAAGATCGCCGCCTGGATGCGCTCGAGCGGCACCGAGGCGCGCGACAGCGAGCCCAAAACGAAAAAAAGAGCGTTGAGCGACAGGCTCCACATCACGCCATGGTTGAGCGGCTCGGCGACGGTGCCGAATAGCGCCTGCGGACGCAGCGCGGCGAGGCCGAACGGGCCGTGGACCAGGATGTCGGTGCCGGGGCCGGCAAGCGACGGGAAGAGCAGCGTGTAGGCCCAGACGGCGATGCCGGCCGCCATGCCGAGTGCGGCGCCTCGCGCATTGGCGCCGCGCCAGACGAGGCCGCCGAAGAAGGCGGGGGCGAATTGGGCGATGGCGGCGAACGACATCAACCCGATCGAGGCCAGCCTGATGTTGGTGGTGCTTTCCCGGTAGTAGAGGAAGGCGATGAAGAGCAGCGTGAAGATCGCCGCCCGGCGGATGTTGAGGATGAGCGCCGACCAGTCCTCGGTCTCGGAGCCCTCGTTCTTGAGCAGGCGGCGCACGAAGAGCGGGATGACCAGGTCGTTGGAGATCATGATCGACAGGGCGACGCTGGCGACGATGACCATGGCGGTGGCCGCCGACAGGCCGCCGATGAAGGCAATCATGGCGAGCACGTCGTGGCCGGCGAGCAAGGGCAGCGACAGCACGTAGAGGTCGGCGCTGGTGCGATCTCCCACCATGACGGCGCCGGCAAGCGCGATCGGCAGCACGAAAAGGTTGATCAGCACCAAATAGAGCGGGAAGACCCAGCCGGCCGTCCTGAGCTCCAGCTCGCTGCGGTTCTCGACGATCATCACGTAGAACTGCCGAGGCAGCATGATGATCGCGAAGCCGGACAGGCCGGTCATCACCAGCCAGGTGCCGAGCGAGGTCGGGTGAGCGAGCGCCTGCCCGGCCCGCTCGTCGGCGGCGAGCGCGGCGATCAGCCCGCCGGGGCCGCCGGCCAGCACGAAGGTGACGAGCAGGCCGACGGCCAGGAAGGCCGCCAGCTTGACCACGGACTCGACCGCCACCGCAAGGACCAGCCCGTTCTGGTGCTCGGTGGCGTCGGCGTGGCGGGTGCCGAACAGGACGGCGAACAGGGCGAGCAGCATGGCCACGATGAGCGAGATGTCGCTCAGAAACGGGTCGAAGGAGGGCGGGGCGCCGCTGTAGTGCTCGACCATCAGGCTGACCGAGCCGGAGATCGCCTTGAGCTGCAGGGCGATATAAGGCACGGCGCCGACGATGGCGATCAGCGTGGCAATGAGCCCGACGGCGAAGCTCTTGCCGTAGCGGGCGGCAAGGAAATCGGCGATGGAGGTTATCTTCTCGGCCTTGGCAAGCCGCACGATGCGGCTGAGCAGCGGCAGGCCGAACAGGAACACCAGCACCGGACCGACATAGATGGCGACGAACTCCAGCCCGCGTTCCGACGCCAGGCCGACCGAGCCGAAGAAGGTCCACGAGGTGCAGTAGATGGCCAGGCTGAGCGAGTAGATGAAGGGTCGCGAATCGCCGGCGCCCTTCGCGGCGGCTGCACGATCGCCCAGGCTCGCGATGGCGAAGAGCAGCGTCACATAGGCGATCGCGATGATGACGACGATCCAGCCCTGCACCGTCCGACCCGATCCTCCACCCAAGCGGAGCCGATGCTCCGCGACGAAGAGGCAACCACAGGCGGCGCGCCAAGTCCACCGCGACGTTGGGCGCAGACAACGTGCCCTGGAAACGGTCGCGACTTGACGGTTCTCCCGCGGGCGCGATTTGCTATGGTGCCCTTGCGGCAGGCCGCATTCGACCGCGGGGCGCTGCCGGGCGCGGGTAGAGCGAAGGAGAACCGCAGAATGCTGAAGGAATTCCAGGAGTTCATAGCCCGAGGAAACGTCATGGATCTCGCAGTCGGCGTGATCATCGGCGCGTCCTTCGCCAAGATCGTCGACTCCCTCGTCAACGACATCATGATGCCGATCATCGGGGTGATCTTTCGCGGCGGCATCAACTTCGCCGACTATTTCTTTCCGCTGTCGTCCACCGTTACGGCCACCACGCTGGCGGAAGCCAAACGGCAAGGCAATGTCTTCGCCTATGGCAGCTTCATCACCGTGCTGATCAATTTCGTCATTCTTGCCTTCATCGTCTTCCTGATGGTCAAGGGCGTGAACACGATGCGCCGACGCATGGCGGCCCAGAAGCCGGTGGAGCCCGATGCGCCGCCCGCCGACATCGAACTGCTGACCGAGATCCGCGACCTTCTGGCTGCCCGCCCGCGCTGACGCTGCCGAGCGGTCTGGACCAAAACCCTGTGCCCAAAGGCACAGGGTTTTCGATTTCCGTCATGCGGCGAATTGGCTAGAGCATGGGGGGAAACGGAAGCGACCAATGAGCCTCATCGAACAGCTGCGCGCCGCGGCGCGGGAAGCGCCGGAAAGCGGCATCGTCGAAGTGTTCACCCACGGCCGCGGCCGGCAAGGGCTCATCCCGCTCTGGGCGGGCGAGAGTGACCGGCCGACACCCGCCTTCATAGCCGAGGCGGCGGCACGGTCGCTGGCCGCCGGCGAGACGTTCTACATGCCCAACCGCGGCATCCCGGAGCTGCGCGAGTCGCTGGCCCGCTACCACCGGCGGTATTTCGGGCAGGCCTTCGCGCCGGAGCAGTTCATCGTCACCGGCGGCGGCATGCAGGCGATCCAGCTGGCGCTGCAGGCGACGGCCGGAGCGGGCGACGAGGTGCTCTATCTCAGCCCGGCCTGGCCGAACCTGCCGGCCGCGGCGGCCATAGCGGGCGCTGTTCCGGTGGCCGTCGAGCTTGGCCAGTCCGGCAATGGCTGGTCCCTCGACGTCGACCGGCTGGCCGCGGCGGTGACGCCGCGGACGCGGGCGATCTTCGTCAACTCGCCGTCGAACCCGACTGGCTGGACCGCAGACCGCGAGACGCTGGCGGCGATCGTCGACCTCGCGCGGCGGCACGGGCTGTGGATCATCGCGGACGAGATCTACAGCCTTTTCCACTACGACGGCGGCCGCGCGCCCTCCTTCATGGACGTCATGGAGGCCGAAGACCGCATCCTGTTCGTCAACACCTTCTCCAAGAACTGGGCGATGACCGGGTGGCGGATCGGCTGGCTGACGCTTCATCCCTCGCTGCAGCAGGTGTTCGAGAACCTCGTCCAGTATGCCACCTCGGGGGTTGCGGCCTTCATGCAGCGCGGCGCGGTGGCGGCGCTGGAGGAGGGTGACGGCTTCCTGGCGGACGAGGTCAAGCGGGCCCACCTCGCCAGGGACCGCGTGGCCGGGCGGCTTGTCGGCACCGGAAAGGTGCGGCTCAGCGTGCCGCCGGGCGCCTTTTACATGTTCTTCGCCATCGACGGACAGCCGGACAGCCGGCAGGCCGCGTTCGCGTTGATCGACGACGTCGCCGTGGGGCTCGCCCCGGGGAGCGCGTTCGGCGTGGGCGCCGACGGCTACCTGCGGCTGTGCTTCCATCGCGAGCTCGGCATGCTGGAGGAGGCCGCCGAGCGGATCGCGAGCTGGATCGAGACGAAGGCGGCTAGCCGCCCGACTTCGGCACCAGGAGCGGGATGATCCGGTCCGACTTGGCGACCGCCGGCTTGCCGGCTTCGCGGTAGGGGATCCCCAGCGCGTCCCACGTCTCGACCAGCGCATCGCGCAGGGCGTCGATCAGGCCGTCGGCATGGAACGGGGTGGGCGTGATGCGCAGGCGCTCCGTACCGCGCGGTACTGTCGGGTAGTTGATCGGCTGGATGTAGATGCCGTGCAGGCCGAGAAGCCGGTCGCTCGCCATCTTGCAGAGCTCGGGATCGCCCACCAGGACCGGCACGATATGCGTCTCGGACGGCATGACCGGCAGACCGGAGGCCAGCAGGACCTCCTTGGTCAGCCCCGCCTGTCGCTGCTGGCTGTCGCGCTCGGCCTGCGAGACCTTGAGATGGCGGATCGACGTGGTGGCCGCCGCGGCGATTGCCGGAGGCAGCGCGGTGGTGAAGATGAAGCCGGGCGCGTAGGAGCGGATGGCGTCGACGACCATGCGGTTGCCCGCGATATAGCCGCCCAGCGTGCCAAATGCCTTGGCCAGAGTGCCTTCGATGATGTCGATTTCGTCGGCCAGGCCCTCACGCTCGGTGATGCCGCCGCCGCGGGCCCCGTACATGCCGACAGCGTGGACCTCGTCGACATAGGTCATCGCATTGTATCTGCTGGCTAAATCGGCAATTGCCGCGATCGGCGCGATGTCGCCGTCCATGGAATAGACGCTCTCGAACACGATCAGCTTGGCGCGTTCGCGCCCGGCGGCGCGCAGCAGGGTCTCCAGATGCGCGACGTCGTTGTGACGGAAGATCTTCTTCTCGGCCGCCGAGCGGCGCACACCCTCGATCATCGAGGCATGGTTGAGCTCGTCGGAAAGGATCAGGCAGTTGGGCAGCAGGCGGCCGATGGTCGAGATCGTGGCCTCGTTCGACACGAAGCCGGAGGTGAAGACCAGCGCCGATTCCTTGCCGTGAAGGTCAGCGAGTTCCTGCTCCAGCTCGACCAGGGGGTGGTTGGTGCCGGAAATGTTGCGGGTGCCACCGGCGCCGGACCCCATGCGACCGACCGCGGCCTGCATGGCCGCGATGACGTCCGGGTGCTGTCCCATTCCGAGATAGTCGTTGGAGCACCAGACCGTGATCTCTTCGGCGTGGCCGTTGGAACGCCAGATGGCGCGCGGAAATGCCCCTGCAATGCGCTCCAGGTCGGCAAACACCCGGTAGCGCCTCTCGGCATGGACCTGATCGATCGCTTCCTCGAAGAACCGCTGGTAGTTCATGACGATATCCCGGCTTCCCGGGCGCGGATCATACTCAGAGCCCGCCCGAAGGTCCATTGTACCAATGGGGTCAAAATGCCACGCCCCGGCAGGGAGGGTTGGGCAAGCGGCCCGCGATCCGCTATGGACCATCGCAGCGAAAGTGGCGCTCGCCGAGGCGGGAGCGCATCAGCGGGAGCGATCGAATGGCGGTCTTGGTCACTGGCGGCGCCGGCTATATCGGCAGCCACATGGTGTGGGAACTGCTCGACTGGGGCCAGGACGTGGTGGTGCTCGACCGGCTGTCCACCGGCTTCGACTGGGCGGTCGCGCCCGAGGCGAAGCTGATCGTCGGCGATATCGGCGACGTGGCCCTGGTGCGCGACATCCTGAGATCCCACCAGGTGGATGCGGTGATCCATTTCGCCGGCTCCATCGTGGTGCCAGAATCGGTCTCCGACCCGCTCGGCTACTACGAGAACAACACGGTCAAGACGCGTGCGCTGCTCGAGGCGGTGGTCCGCGAGGCGGTGCCGCACTTCATCTTCTCCTCGACGGCTGCCGTCTATGGCGGGGCGGGGCTAGACCCGGTGCGCGAGGACGCGCCCCTGAAGCCGGAATCGCCCTATGGCGCGTCCAAGCTGATGACGGAATGGATGTTGCGCGACGCGGCTGCGGCGCATGGCTTCACCTATTCGGCGCTGCGCTACTTCAACGTCGCCGGGGCCGACCCGCGCGGCCGCACCGGGCAGTCGACGCCAGGGGCCACGCACCTCATCAAGGTCGCCTCCGAGACCGCGCTCGGCAAGCGGCCCGCGATGCAGGTCTACGGGACCGACTATCCGACGCCGGATGGCACCTGCATCCGCGACTACATCCATGTCAGCGACCTCGTCGCCGCACACCGGCTGGCGCTGGACCGCCTGCGAGCCGGCGGCGGCAGCCTGGTGGCCAATTGCGGCTATAGCCACGGCTATTCCGTGCTGGAGGTGATCGACAGCGTGCGACGCGTCCACGGAGCCGACTTCGAGGTCGGGATCGGCCCCCGGCGGCCAGGCGACGCACCTGCCGTGATCGCCAATTCCGAGCTCGCGAGGCGCGAGTTCAACTGGGTGCCGCAATATGACGATCTCGACCGGATCGTCGGCGACGCGCTGGCCTGGGAGAAGCTGCTCAGCCGCAAGAACGTCGTCGGGCGGACGGCGGGAAGCTGAATAGCGACCCGACCAAGGTCGGGAAGCCGGGGCATTGGTCCTGCCAGGCTCGCGGCACGGCGCTGCGGCGGCTAGAATAGCCCCATGTGCAATGAAGCGAGGATGACCCGGCGCAGGCTCTTCGGCAGCGTCGCGGCCGCGTTGGCCATGGCGAGCGTCGCGCTGCCGGCATCCGCCAAGGACGGCGGCGGCTCGGGCTCCGGCGGGTCGGGAAGCGGCTCCGGCGGGCCGGGAAGCGGCTCCGGGGGGTCGGGAAGCGGCTCCGGCGGGCCGGGAAGCAGCTCCGGCGGGCCGGGAAGCGGCAATTCCGGGCCCGGGGGCGGCGGCGACGACCGGGGCGGCGACGATCACGGCCGGGATGCGGGCGGCGCGGAGCCGGGGCGCGACCGAGGCGGCGGCGCAGGCAAGGCGCGGGGCAGCGTCGTCTGGTCGCGGGTGCGCGGCGACAGCGCCGAGGTCCGCTACTCGGACGGATGGAGCGAGCAGGTGTCCGCCCGCCGCTACCAGCTGCGCGACCCGGAGAGCCGGGTCGTGATCGAGCGACCCTCGAAGCGGGTCGACTTCGACCGACTGCGCCGGGCAGCCCCCAGCCGCTAGACGCGACCGCTGCTTCTTCACTTTGCTGGAATTGCCCGCTAGCGCGGCGGGCTGGCCCTGTCGCCGAACAGGTCGCGCGCCTTGATGGCGGCTTCGACGCGGTTGCGCACGCCGAGCTTCTGAAAAACGGCCGACATGTAGTACTTCACCGTCTTTTCCTGCAGGTCCAGCTTGCGGCCGATTTCCTTGTTGCTCAGGCCCTCGGCGACGAGCCGCAGGATCTGCTCCTCGCGCTGGGTCAGGGCCGGCGCCGCGTGGGTTTCGGCGGGGGATTCGCGGCGGGAACGCATGGCGACCAGGAGGCGCGCCGCAAGGCCAGGCGCAACATAGCTCTCGCCGGCGGCCACCCTGGCCAGGATCGACAGGAGCTCGGGCGCGCCGACGCCCTTCAGCACATAGGCCGACGCACCCGCGTCGAGCGCCTCCATGATGTCGTCATCCTCCTCCGACACGGTCAGCACGACGATGCGCGCCGCCGGCGCGGCAGCGCGGACTCGGCGGACGGCGTCCAGGCCGTCGCCCGGCATCGAGATGTCGAGCAGCACGAGGTCGGGCCGCTCGGCCTCCGCCAAAGCTGCGGCATCGTCGGCGGATGCTCCCTCCCCGGTCACCTCGAAGCGCGGATCCTCGCCGATCGAGCGCGTGACGCCGTTGCGATAGAGGGGGTGGTCGTCGACCACGACCACCGTTTTCCGGTCAGCCATGGAATGCCTCTGCGTCCAGCTCGATTGTCATGGTCATCTCCGCCTTCCGTCCCGGTGCGATGCGGAAGTCGAAGCTTCCCCCAAGGCTCTCGACGCGTTCCCTCAACCCTTCGAGGCCAAGGCCGCGCGGGGTGGCGGAGTGGGCGGGGCCGCTGCTTCCGTCGAGGCGGTTCGAGACCGTCAGCGTCAGCCTGCCGTCGGCGACGCGCCCGCGAACCGCCTGCCCCGCCCCGTTGGCATGCCGGTAGGCGTTGTTGAGCCCTTCCTGAACGAAGCGGAAGACCGAGATCGCCACCGGGTGCGGGACGGCCGCTGGCATGTCCACATCGACCGAGACCGTGGTGTCGGTGCGGGCCTCGTGCGAGCGGACGACCCGCTCCACCGTTCGCCCGATCGGGACGCCGTCGATCTCCGGCAAGGACAAGCCTTTGCAAAGATTGCGGATTTCACGTATGGCCTCGGTCAGAGCGCCGTCCACGACAGCGAGCTCGCGCTCGCGATCCTGCTTGTTGCGCGACCGGCCCAGGCTCGCCAGGCGCAGCGCCGCGAGGCCAATCAGCTGGGCGGGACCGTCGTGGAGTTCCGAGCTGATGCGCTTCAGAAAGCTCTCGTTGAGCTCCGCCAAGCGGCTCGAAGCGCGCTCGGCGCGCACCTTGAGAGTGCGGCTCTCGCGCGACATGCGCTCGGAGTCGGCGACACGGCGCTCGAGCTCGCTCCGCTGATCCTCGATCACCCGGCTCGCCCGATGCACGATGCCGAACAGGGTGAGCCCGATCAGCAGGGTGATCGCGGCGACCAGCGCCCAGCTCTGACGGCGCGCAGCTGCCATTGCCGCCGCCAGCCCGCTCGCATTCTCGTAGAATTCGGCAACTGCAATCACCTTGCCCGACCAGGCCTGGCGGATCGGGCTGTAGACCTCCAGCAAAGGCACGCCGGCGCGCTGCTCCGCCTCGCTTTCAGGATCGTCGAGTTGATCGAGCTCGGCGACGAGATTGCCCTTAAGGGCACGGGCAAGCCCTTCCGATGGAGCGAAGCGCTGGCCTATGAGGTCGGGATCGGCGGCGTAGGCGATCAGCCCGCCCGGCTTCCAGATCTTGATGGAAAGCACGCGTTGGCCGAAGGCGCTGCCCGCCAGCAGCTCCTCGAGCGCCCTCGTCGGGCCAATGGATAGCGTGTCGGCCTCGTCAAGCTCCTGCGCCAGCGGCGCAATGAAGCTGTCCATGAAGAGGGCCGTCGCCGCGCCGGTGCTTTCCACGACCCTGGCCGAGATGACCGCAGTGACCCAGCTGCCGATGATGATCATGGACACCAGCATTACGGCGCCGCCGGCGAGCGAAAAGCGCTGAACGAGCGTCAGCGCGGCGAGGCGCGCCCGGATGCCTGACAAGCGCGGTGCCCCGATCTGCATGGCCGACGTTACCCAACATCCCCCGGATCGACAACCGGACCAAGGCCGGCTCAAGCGGCGCCTTTGGCCTGCCATCCGTCAGCCGTCGACCCGACCAAGGTCGAGACGTTCCGCGGCAGCAGGCCGGAAACGGACGGCAGGGGTCGGGCCGGCCTTTCCCGACCGCCCGGGGCGGACCAGTCTTGCCCGTATCGAGGGGCGGCGACGTCTGCTTCAATCACAGGAGGACCCAAGGATGCAAATTTCGAGACTCGTCGGGAAAGCGGCGCTCAGCCTCTCAGTGGCGGCGCTGCTCGCGGCCGCGCCGTACAATGTCGTCAAGGTGAACTTCACCGCCACGCTCAGCCCAGCCGCCGCCTACGCCAAGGACGGCCGTTCGGGCGGCGGCGGCGACAGCTCGGGCTCGGGCAGCGGCGGCTCGCGGAGCGGCGATTCGAGTGGCGGAGGTCGCTCCGGTTCCGGCAGCGGCGGTTCGGGCGGCGACGACCATGGCGGCCGTCGCGGCAGCGACGACGGCTCGGGCGACGATCATGGCGGCCGTCGCGGCGGCGACGACCGCGCGCGCAACGACGATCGTCGCAACGGCGCCGAGCACATAAACGCGGCGACGGGCGACCGGGTGGAGATCGCCGGCAACAGCATCGAGGTGGTCCATCCCGACGGGACCAAGGAAGAGATCGAGAACGGCCGCTTCGAGCAGAAGAACGCCGCCGGCCGAACCGTTGTCGAGCGACCGGCAACGCAGGCCGACGCCGCGCGCCTGCGCGGCTTTGCATTCTAACCGCCGCATCCGCGGCCGCATCTACGGGGCGCCGATCGGCGCTCCGCAAAAAGCGCAGGCGTCCGGGAACCAGAGCGCATGTGTTCCGCTTAGAGGAATGCGGAAGTTCGACCGGAAGGACGCCGATGTACGTTCTCGCGCTCGCCACCGACTATGATGGAACGCTCGCCAAGGAGGGCCGCGTTTCGGACGAAGCGCTGGCCGCGCTCGAGCGGCTGGCCGAAACGGGTCGCAAGCTACTCCTCGTGACGGGTCGGGAACTGCCGGACCTGGAAAAAGTGTTTCCGCGGCTCGACATCTTCGATCGCATCGTCGCGGAAAACGGCGCCCTGCTCTACACGCCGGGCTCCCACACCGAGCGGGAGCTGGCGCCGAGGCCCTCGGTCGAGCTGGTCAGGGCGCTTGAAGCCAGGGGCGTCTCGCCACTCTCCGTCGGCCGCTCGGTGATCGCCACCTGGGAGCCGCACGAGGCGGCGGCGCTTGAGGAGATCAAGCGGCTCGGGCTCGAATTGGAGATCGTCTTCAACAAAGGAGCGGTGATGATCCTGCCAAGCGGGGTCAATAAGGCATTCGGCCTGGCGGCGGCGCTGGAGGAGCTGGAGCTGTCGGTGCACAACGTGGTCGGCGTCGGCGATGCCGAGAACGATCATGCGTTCCTGCGCGCCGTCGGCTATGGCGTTGCGGTGGAGAACGCGCTGCCGCAGGTCAAGAAGACGGCAGACCTCGTCACGCGTGGCGCGCGCGGAGACGGCGTCATCGAGCTCGTCGATCGTCTGATCGAGGAAGATGCGCGGCTGTTCACAGGGGAACGGCACCAGGTGACGGTCGGTGCGCCTGCCGGCGGCGATCCGGTCCACCTCTCGCCCTATGGGAAGGGCGTGCTGATCGCCGGCACCTCGGGGATCGGCAAGTCGACGCTGGCGACGTTGCTGATGGAGCGCTTCGTCGACCAGGGCTTCCAGTTCTGCGTGATCGACCCGGAGGGCGACTACGAGGAGCTCGATAACGTCGTCACGGTGGGTGACGCCAAGACGGCGCCCAGCACGCAGCAGATCCTGGACGTGCTTGCCAAGCCGACCAACAACGTGGTCGTGAACATGCTGGGGCTCAAGATCGACGAGCGGCCGAACTATTTCGCCAAGCTCTTGCCGGAGATCGCCAGCCTGCGCGCCCGGACCGGCCGGCCGCACTGGCTCATCATCGACGAAGCCCATCATTTGCTGCCGACGGCGCGCGACGGCGCCTCGCTTGCCGTGCCACAGTCGTTGACGGCAACCATCTTGATCACCGTGCATCCGGATCTGGTCTCCCCCGACGTGCTCGCCGATGTCGAGACTGTGATTGCGCTCGGCCCGGAGGCCGACAAGGTCATCGCCACCTTTGCCAAGGTGGTGTCGGTGGCGGAGCCGGGGGAAAACCGGGCCCCCGAGGACGACAAGGTGCTGTTCTGGAACCGCGGTCAACAAGACGCAGTGACGACGATCGCCGTGGAGCGGCCGCTGCAGGCGCGCAAGCGGCACCGGCGCAAGTATGCCGAGGGCGACCTGGGCGACCACAGCTTCCTGTTCACCGGGCCGGAAGGCAAGCTGAAGCTGAGGGCGCAGAACCTGATGATTTTCGTCCAGCTCGCGGAAGGCGTCGACGACGCCAGCTGGGAGCACCACCTGAGAGCTGGCGACTATTCGGCCTGGTTCCGCGACAAGGTGAAGGATCCGGAGCTTGCCGAGGAGGCCGCGGCCGTCGAGGAGGACGAAAGCCTGGAGGCTAGCCTGTCCCGCGAGGCGATCATCGGAGCGGTGCTGCGCCGCTACACCGTGCCGGCGGACTGACTGCCAAGGCAGGCCAAATCGGGCTGGACGGCTGGACAGCCCGGAAACTCATGCTATAAACCACGCGCTTTCGGCGGCGGCGGCAAGCCGCACGAGGCCGTGCTGGCCGGCCCCAGTCAGGCCCAGGTAGCTCAGTTGGTAGAGCAACGGACTGAAAATCCGTGTGTCGCTGGTTCGATTCCAGCCCTGGGCACCATAAGACTCGTTAGAGTTCAATGAGTTGAGACCGCCTCTCCTTGGTCCGTGACATCTAGGACGTGGCATAGCAACTTCGACAGCTCGGCATATTTGTCTCTGTCGTGCGAAGCAGGGCTGGGCGGAACGCCGCAGCGCGGCGTCCCGTGGCATCGCTCTCAAAGCCTAGTTCTTGACCACGTCTTCCAGAAAGAACCGGCCCAGCGGATTCTGGTAGAAGTTCTCGATGTTATTGCGCGAGACGTTGACGAACGGGCTGTAATACAGATCAATCCAGTTGACGTCCTCTTTGGCCATCTTTTGCAGATCGGTGTACATTTGCTCCCGCTTGGCCGGATCCATCTCGATGCGCGCCGCCGCGACCAGCTCCTTGACCTTCTCGTTGTTGTATCGGGTCATGTAGTTCATGTTCGCGTCGTGGCCGAGAACGAAGGTGGTCTTCTGGTCTGGGTCGAGGATGTCGTTGGTCCAGTAGTTGACAGCGATGTCATAGTCGCCGGCCACCAGCATGTCCCATTCCTGGCTCGGGTCGACCTTCTGGATGTTGACGGTGACCCCGGCTTTGGCGAGCTGCTGCTGCAGCAGCACGGCGGTCTGCTCGACGATCTCGTCGCCGGCCCGCACGACGTAGTTGAGCGTCAGGTCCGAGGCCCCGGCATCGGCCAGCATCTGCTTGGCCTTTTCCGGATCATAGGGCCGCTTCAGATTGTCGGCGTAATAATAAAGCGCGCCCTTCGGGACGTAGGAGTTTGCGACCTCGCCGTAGCCGAACGTCACCGTGTCGACCACCGCCTGCTCGTCGATGGCCATGTCGAGGGCCTGCCGCACCTCCTTCTTCGCCAGCGCGCCATGCTCGTGGTTGATAAGCAGGTGATCCTCGCGGGTCGACGAGTCGAGATGGATGGTGAGGTTGGGATCCTTCTGCAGTTCGGCGACGCGCGAGAACGGCACAAAGATCGCGGTGTCGAGCTCGCCGGCCTGCACGTTCAGCATGCGGGTGTTGTCGTCCGGCACGGAAATCCACTCGACGCCGTCGAGGCTGACGCGATCGGCCTGCCAGAAATGCGGGTTCTTCGCCAGGATGACACGGTCGCCGCGCCGCCATTCCGTGATGGTGAAGGCGCCGGAGCCGATGGGTGTCTCTGCATACTTCTCCGGACCGAGCGTCTCGAAGCCCTTCCTGGAAAGAACCGAGGCAATCGGGAAGGCCAGCGTCGCCAGGAACGGCGCGGTCGCCTGCTTGAGCTTGATCGTTACGGTCTTTGGGTCGGTTGCCTCGACCGTATCCATTACCTTGAAAGGATCCGCCCACAGCGAGCCCTCGTCATCCCGGATGCGGGTGAGGCTGAACACCACGTCGTCGGCCGTCAGGTCGGAGCCGTCCGAGAACTTCGCGTCGCGCAGCTTGAGCGTATATGTGAGCCCGTCCGGGCTGACTTCCCAACTCTCGGCGAGACCGGGCTCCAGCTTGGTGCCCGTTTTGTCGACGCGGATCAGCACGTCATAGACGTTGGCGAACACCCACAGGTCGATGTTCTGGGCAGTCTTGATCGGATCGAAGGTGGTCGAGTCTTCGCGGCGGCCAATCGTGAGTACGCCGGCGGCTTCCGCGAGCGTCGCCCCCAGGGACACGCTGGTCATAACGGTGACCAAGACGATACGCATCCATTTGCTTCTCAACATCCGTGTTCCCCTTCTGGTTTGCCTTTGGTTTCAGTTTGCGACCCTGTCGGCCTGCGGGGTCGCCATCTTCGAGGGAGCAAGCAGCGTCTTGTCCGGATCGATATGCGGAACGGCGGCAATCAGCGCGGCGGTGTAGGCATGCTTCGGCCGGGTGAACACCTCCTCCGACCGACCTTCCTCGACGATCACGCCGCGGTGCATCACCACAACACGCTGGCAGAGATTGCGAACGATTGCGAGATCGTGGGCGATAAATATCAGCGTGAGCGACATACGTTCCACCAGTTCGCGGAACAACTCCACGATCTGCGCCTGGATGGTGACGTCGAGGGCGGCCACGCACTCGTCCGCAATGATAAGTTTCGGGTCGACGGCGAGCGCGCGAGCTATGCCGGCCCGCTGGCATTGGCCGCCGCTCATCGAGCGCGGCTTGCGGTCGAGGAACGCGCGCCCCAGGTTGACCAGGTCGAGCAGTTCGCCGCAGCGTGCCGGAATTTGCGCGGTCTCGATCTTGCCCTGTACTCGCAGGACCTCCGCCAGCATCTTGCCGACGGTAAGATGAGGATTGAGGGCGTTGTAGGGGTCCTGGAAAACCATGGCGGTTTGACGTCGCAGCATGCCGAGGACTGCGCGACCCGATGCGATGTCCGTGCCATCGAACCGTATCGTGCCCGACGAGACCGGCGTAAGTCCAAGGACGGCGCGCGCCAGAGTGCTCTTGCCGCTTCCGGATTCGCCGACAATGCCGACCGTGTCGCCCGGCATGACACGGAGTGTGACACCATTGACGGCATCAACCGCGCCTCGCCGGAACAGGCCGCCCGTGGCGAAGCGCACGTGCAGCTTTTCGATGTCGACCACCGGCACCGCTCCGGGTGCCGGGCGCTTCTCGGCCTTTGCCGGCATATCCTTCTCCGGCAGCGAGGGATGACTGGCGATCAGCGAACGGGTGTAGGCATGCGCCGGCGCGGCAAGCAGACCGCGCTTCTCTCCGACCTCCACCAGTCGACCTTGCCACATCACCGCGATGCGGTCGCAGACTTGGGCGACGATGCCGAGATCGTGGGTGACCAGGATCACCGAGAGTCCACGCCTGGCGCGGATGTCCATCAGAAGCCGCAGGATCTGCGCCTGTATCGTCACGTCGAGCGCCGTCGTCGGCTCGTCGGCGATCAGGATCCTGGGATTGCTCGACAGCGCCGCGCCGATCATGGCGCGCTGGCGCATGCCGCCGGAGAATTCGTGCGGGTAGCGATCGTATTGCCGAGCCGGATCCGGAAATCCGACCTGGGCGAGGATATCCACCGCCGCGGCGCGCGCCGCCTTGGCGTCCAGCCGCTGGTGAAAGCGGATGCCCTCGGTGATCTGGTCGCCGATCCTCATGACCGGGTCGAGATGGCTGCTCGGATTCTGGAAGATCATGCCGATTTCACCGCCGCGCACCGCGAGCATCTCGGCTTCCGGCGCGGTCGTCAGCTCACGCCCGGAAAGTGCTATCGAGCCACCGCTGATCCTGAGCCGGCTCGATGGCAGCAGCCTGACGAGTGAGCGGCAGAGCAGGCTCTTGCCCGATCCGCTCTCGCCGACCAGCCCGAGCACTTCTCCCGGGGCGAGATCGAGCGATACGGCATTGAGCAAAGTGCGCTCCCCGCCGTCAGCGTCATGGACGACCGTCAGGTCGGTGACCTCGAGCAGCGCCGGGATCACTCGTGAACCCCGAACAAATCGGCAAGCCCGTCGCCAATCAAGCTGAAGGCGAAGGCGAGCGTCGCGATCGCAAGCCCCGGGAACAGTGTGATCCACCACGCGGTGGTGACGAAGGCTTGGCCTTCCGCCACCATCACGCCCCATTCCGCGACTGGCGGCTGCACACCCAGCCCGAGATAGCTGATGGCCGCGCCACTCAGCAGGACGAGGACCGCGTCGGACATCGCGAAGACGACCGAGCCGGCAGCGGCATTTGGCAGGAGGTGGCGGAACATGATGCGCATGCGGCTGAAGCCGAGGCTGACCGCCGCAACCGCGTAGTCGTGGTTCTTGAGCACGAGCATCTGGGCGCGGATGAGCCGCGCGTAGGAAACCCAGCCGACGAGGGCCATGGCGATGT
>JBEVJK010000036.1:0-40357 GCA_040510195.1 Mesorhizobium sp.
GACCGTCCGGCCGCAGAGCACCGCCCGGAAACAGGGGCTCAGGTGTACTTCTTGGCCTTGCCGGCGAACGGGTTGTCCGGCTTGCGCAGGATCAGCCGGATCGGCACGCCGTCGAGCTTGAACACCTCGCGCAGGCCGTTGACGAGATAGCGCGTGTAGGACGAGCCGAGCGCGTCCGGCCGGGTGGTCGACAGGACGAAGGTCGGCGGCCGGCTCTTGATCTGCGTCATGTACTTGATGCTGACGCGGCGCCCGGCGACGGCCGGCGGCGGGTGATGGGCGAGGATGCCCTCCAGCCAGCGGTTCAGCCGGCCGGTGGGGACGCGGCGGTTCCAGATTTCGTGGGTCTTGACCACCGAAGTCATCAGGCGGTCGAGGCCGCGGCCCGTCTCGGCCGAGACGGGCACGGCCTGGATGCCGCGCACCTGGGGCAACAGGCGCTCCGTCATCTCGCGCAGCTCGGCCAGCCGCGCCTGCGGGTGGTCGATCAGGTCCCATTTGCTGAAGGCGATGACCGGCGCCCTGCCCTCGCGTATGGCGAGATCGGCGAGCTGCAGGTCCTGCTTCTCGAACGGGATCGTGGCGTCGAAGATCAGCACCACGACCTCGGCGAAGCGGATGGCGCGCAGGCCGTCGGCCACCGACAGCTTCTCCAGCTTCTCCTGGACCTTGGCGCGACGGCGCATGCCCGCCGTGTCGAACAGCTTGACCGGGCGCCCGTTCCATTGCCAGTCGACCGAGATGGAGTCGCGGGTGATGCCCGCCTCCGGCCCGGTGAGCAGGCGTTCCTCGCCGATCAGCGCATTGATCAGGGTGGACTTGCCGGCGTTGGGCCGGCCCAGCACGGCGATGCGCAGCGGCTTGGCGGGATCGTAGGGCGGATGATCCTCGGCGTCGGGATCGGCGACGTCCTCGCCGATCAGCGGCTCCTCCGCCGCCGGCAGCGGCGGCTCGTCCTCCTCCTCGTCGGGGTCCAGCGCGCGCTCGGCGCCCAGCGCCTCGACGACGGCGTCGCGCAGCTCGGGTAGCCCCTGGCCATGCTCGGCGGAGACGGGAACGGGATCGCCCAGGCCGAGCTCCCAGGCCTCCAACAGGCCGCCCTCGGCGGCGCGCGCCTCCGCCTTGTTGGCAACCAGCACCACCGGCCGGCCGGAGCGGCGCACCAGGTCGGCGAAGGTGCGGTCGTCGGGCAGGACGCCGGCCTTGGCGTCGACCAGGAAGAAGATCAGGTCGGCCTCGTCGATCGCCCGCTCGGTCTGCTGCCGCATGCGGCCGGCCAGCGTCTCGGGCGCGGCATCCTCGAAACCTGCGGTGTCGATGATGTCGAAGCGGAGGTCGTACAGCCTGGCGGGGTGGATGCGGCGGTCGCGCGTCACGCCCGGCGTGTCGTCGACCAGCGCCAGCCGGCGGCCGGCCAGCCGGTTGAAGAGCGTGGACTTGCCGACATTGGGCCGGCCGATGATGGCGACGGTGAACCCCATGCGGCGCGCATCAGGACCCGGTGCCCGAACCGTGGATCAGTTCGGAAAGCAGGTTGGCGCGCTCACGGACGTTGCGCGGCGCGGCAGGGTCGGCAGCGATCTGGTCGAGATATTTGAGCGCGTCGGAGAAGCGCCCCTCCTTCCAGGCCGCCAGCGCCATCAGCTCGCGGGCGGAGTGGCGGAGCGGGTTGGTGTCGACGGCCAGCCCCTCGACCCGCGAGGCGACGTCCTGGGCGCTGCCATGGTCGACCAGCAGCACGCCGGAGCGCAGGCGGGCGATGTCGCGGATCGACATCGGGACGGAGCCGTCATTGGCCACCGCGTCGAAGCCGGCGACGGCGCCGGTGAAGTCGCCCTTGTCGGCGAGCACGGTCGCGGCGCGCATCCGGGCCAGCACGGGATAGGCGCCGTGGCCCTCCGTTTCGAGGGCCTCCAGGGCCTTCAGCGCCTCGTCGCTCTTGCCATCGCGGGCCAATTGCAGAGCCTGCGCGAAGGCGTCGCCGGAGCGGCTGGCGCGGCTCTCCCGCCAGTAGTCGAAGCCGACCCAGGCAGCGGTGGCGAGCACCACCAGGACGGCCACGACGATCGCCGCCGGGCCGTAGCGGTCCCACAAGGCCTTCGCCCGGTCCTGGCGAATCTCCTCGTTGACCTCGCGGATAAAACTGTCGTCCGACATCAGAAACCACCGTTGGGGCGCCGGGGGCGCCGGTCGGAGAGGCGTTTAAGCGCAATTTGCGCCTCAGGGAAGAGGCGTTCGGCGTTTTGCCGCCAGGAAGCGCGACCGACCGCCATCGACTCACCCCTGCCACATTCGCCCATCAACGGTTTGGCAGGGGTTCACCGCCATCATCCGCCGCCATGCCACGCCAAGCCCGCCTCCGCGGCGCTCTCGCCGCCCTGATCTTCGCCGTCGCCCCGCCGCCGGCCGCCGCGGCGGAGCGTCCGCCGCAATATGTGCTGATCTCCTTCGACGGCGCCAACGACGTGGCGCAATGGGCACGCAGCCGGGCGCTGGCGGGCCGCGCCGAAGCGCATTTCACCTACTTCCTGTCCTGTGTCTTCCTGCTGACGCCGGAGACCCGCAAGGCCTACCAGGCGCCGGGCCGGCCCCCCGGACGGTCGAATGTCGGCTTCGCGCCGGACCGGCAGGACGTCGCCGCCAGGCTCTCCGAGATCTGGGGAGCGCATGGCGAGGGCCACGAGATCGCCAGCCATGGCTGCGGCCATTTCGACGGCGGCCGCTGGACGAAGCAGGACTGGACGGCCGAGCTCTCGGCCTTCTCCACAATCTTCGCCAATGCCTGGTCGCTCAACCGCATCATCGGCGAGCCGGTCGGCTGGCGCAGCTTTGCGGCCGGCGAGATCCGCGGATTCCGGGCCCCCTACCTATCGGCCGACGCAGCGCTCTACGATGCGCTTCAAGGCGCCGGCTTCGCCTATGACGCCAGCGGCGTGTCGAAGGGGCCGGCGGCGCCCGGCCTCGATGGCCGGTTGGCGCGTTTCGCCCTGCCGCAGATCGTCGAGGGCCCGCGGGCGCGGCGGGTGATCGCCATGGACTACAACCTGTTTGTTCGCCATTCGCGGGGGCTCGAGCGCCCCGGCGAGGCCGAGCGCTTCGAGGCACGGGCCTACGAGGCGTTCCTCGCCTCCTTCCAGGCCGAATTTGACGGCGCGCGGCGGCCGCTGCAGATCGGCTTCCACTTCACGCTGATGAATGGCGGCGCCTATTGGCGGGCGCTGGAGCGTTTCGCCGAGACGGTCTGCCGGAAGCCGGAGGTGGCCTGCGTCACCTACGGAACCTATCTCGACGCCGTCCGCCCAGGCCGGGCGGACGCCCGGCCGGCGGGTGCCATCGGCGGCTGATGCGCTCAGGCCTTTTCCGGCTCCAGCCCCTGGCGCGCCAAATAGCGCTGGTCGAGCACCGGCAGCGGCGCGCCCTCGAGTGTGGCCTCGAAGGCCCGCAGGCGCTTGTAAATCGAGATCAGCTCGACGATCGTCGGCCAGGAATTGACGAGATACTGGAACGACGTCGCCACCTGGGTGAAGGCGGAGACGATCTGCTGGAAAATGCCGAGCGTGATCTTGCCCACCGCAACGGTCGGCACCAGAAGCATGGTTGCGAACACCGCGTCGGCCTGAATGTAGAGGTAGCGGACCACGTCGAAGTAGACGTAATGCATGTAGAGCGTGAAGTAGTTCTTGCGGACGTTGGAAAACAGCTCGATGAGCGTCGGCGGGGCGGCGCGCGCCGGATCGTCCTCGCCGAAGACCAGCTCCTTGCGGAAGGCCGCCTCGACGCGCTGGTTCTTGAACTCCAGCCCCGGCAGCTTGATGCCGACCACGGCCAGAAGCAGGGTGCCGAACAGCGACCAGACGATCGCCGCGATCACCAGCGGATAGGGGATGACGCCAACCACGGGCAAGGTGCCCACATGGGTCGAAAGCGAGGCGAGCAGCGGCAGGAACGCGATCAGCGTCATGACCGAATCGATGAAGTTCACGCCCAGGCCTTGCATGGTGGACGAGAAGCGCATGGTGTCGTCCTGGACGCGCTGCGAGGCGCCCTCGATATGCCGCAGGCGCGACCAGTAGGAGACGAAATAGTCGTTCATCGCGGTGCGCCAGCGAAAGACGTAGTGGCGCACGAAGAACAGGTTGAGCACGGCGACGGTGATGCCCACCAGCGCCAGCGACAGGAACTGCCAGACGCCGAGATAAAGCTGGCCGGGGGTGACCGAGCCGGCCGTGGTGAGAGCCTGCTGCACCATGTCGTAGAACATGCCGCGCCAATCGTTCAGCGCCACGCTTACCTGAACCGAGAAGTTGGTGACGAAGATGATCAGCCCGGAGCCGAGGATCGACCAGTTCTGCCAGGGATGCGGCTCGAACCACGCCCAGAACAGGTAGAAGAGGCCGATGCCGATGCCGAAATAGACATAGAACCAGAGGAATTCGGGGGTCAGGAAGCGCGACGGCCCGATGATCGGCTCGCCGCCCGGCGCCGAAGCGAGCCCCAGGCTGCCGCCCAGCTGCGAACCGCCGAGGAACCACAGGAGGACCAGCAACAGGCTCCAGACCGCCGCCGAAATGAAGAACAGGCGCGGGCGCGGGAAAAAGGAAACGAACATGGGGCGAGTCCTCGTGCGGACGTAATAGGGTCGAGCCGGGGGGGCATAAGGCACAGATGCCCATCAATTGGAAAGCCCTCTTCTGACGACGATTGCGGCAAAATCTGGCTCTGACGCATTACATCTAGGAAAGCCTGGAGTCGCGGCCGGCGCCCCAGGCGGACGCGGCGGCGAGCAGAAGCACGGCGGCCGCCACCAGCGACGGCAGAACGAAGCTGCCCGACCAGTCGGCCAGAAGACCGGCCGCCAGCGGCCCGAGGATCTGGCCGATGCCGAAGGCGGCCGTCATCAACGCGAGCACCCGGCGGGGCGCCTCGGGGGCCAGGCGACGCCCGGCCTCGAGGCCGAAGGCGGTCAAGGCGATGAAGGTGGCGCCGAGCAGCAGGGCGCCGAGCAGCGGACCTGCCACGCCGCCGAGGGAGACGCTGGCAACCACGCCCGCCGCCTCCAGCACGGCGCCAGCCGCAAACGCCCCGGCGACGCCCAGGCGCGGCACCGCCGCGCCCCACAGGGCGACCGAGGGTATGCCGGCGAGACCGGCGACCAGCCACACCGCCTGCTCGAAGAGCCGACCGCCGCCGCTTTCGCGAACGATGGCGACCAGGAAGGTCGCGGTGACGATGTAGCCGAAACCGAAGAGACCGTAGGCAAGGATCATGCGGGCGAGCGCCGGGCTGCGCGCCAGCCGGCCCTCGGCGCGCCCGGCTGCCGCGACGACCGAACCCTGCGGAGCTAGCAGCGTCACGGCGGCGAAGCCGGCGAGCGACAGGCCACCAGCCCACAGCCAGCCGGCCTGCCAGGGTGCGCCGTCGAGGACGAGGAGCCCGGTCATCACCGCCGAAGCCGCAATGCCGAGGCCGACGCCGCCGAAGTGCACGGCCCGAAGGCTTCCGCGGCCGGCGGCGGCCAGCCTGGCGGTGACGATGGTGGTGGCGAAGACGAGCACGAAGGCGCTGGCGACGCCCGCGGCGAAGCGGATGACGAGGAAGGCAGCCAGCGAGCCCGTCGTCGCCATGGCCGCAGCGAGCAGCGCGCTCGCCAGAAGGGCTGCGAGCATCAGCCGCCTTTCGTGGCCGGCCGCCCAGCCACCCGCGGCGGCCAGCGCCCCCGCCAGGTAGCCGATGAAGTTGGCGGAGGCGACGAGGCCGGCCGCCGACGCCGTGAGGCCCAGCCCCTCCATCATGCCAGGCAGGAGCGGCGTGTAGACGAAACGCCCGATGCCCATGGCGACCGCCATGGCCAGCATACCGGCGATCGCGTCGCGAAGCGGCGAAGGTTTGGCGACCATCCGCTCAATGTATGGCGGCCGCCCTGGCGCACAATCCGATTGATGCAGGGCACCCGTTGAGCCAGCGGGCCTCAGTGGCAAGCCGCTCCGGCGCGGCCCGCCGCAGCGGGAGCCTGGCGGAGCGGCAGGTCGGCCAGCTCGGTCGGCGACATGCGGTCGAGGACAGGGTGCGAAAGCGGGTCGAGCAGCCAGGCCTCGCGCGCATCGCCATCGTCATACGGGCGGTTGCCGCGGACGGGCCAGGAGCCCTTGAGAATTGAGAGAAACTTCATGATCGGGATCTCCCGTGTGGCTGAATCTGGGTTAGTGTGATAGCTCTACAGGGTGTTCGCAATCGAGATTTGTTCCACCTCAGGTCAAGAAAATCTAAATGAGCGATCTCTCGTCGGTGCATCTCAACGGTCTCAGGGCGGTGGCCGCCGTGGCCCGCTGCGGCTCGCTTCCCAGGGCTGCCGAGGAGCTCGGCGTCTCGGCGAGCGCGGTCAGCCAGCAGGTCAACCGCACCGAGCGTCAGCTGGGGCGCCAGCTGTTCGAGCGCACCCGCAGCGGGCTGAAGCCGACCGAGTTCGGCGCCGCCTTCGCCGCCAGACTCGCAGCCGGCTTCGGAGCCCTGGCCGAGGCGGTGGCGATGGCGCGGCGGCGCGAGGATGACACGGTGGTGGTGTCGGTCGCACCGGCATTCGCCGCGCGCTTCCTGGTGCCGCGCCTCGGCCGGTTCTATGCGGCGCATCCCGAAGTCATGCTGCGGATCGACGCCTCGACCAGACTCGCCGAGCTCGGCGGCGACAACGACGTCGACCTGGCGATCCGGCTGGGCGACGGACACTGGCCCGGCGTGTCGGCCAGCCTGCTGCTCCCGCAACGGATCTTTCCGGTCTGCGCGCCCTCGCTGGCGGGGCGGCTCGGCGCCATCGCCGACCTCCGACAGGTCTGCGCGATCAGCGACCAGGGCACCATGATCGACTGGAGTGCCTGGTTCGCGGCGGCCGGCTCGCCGCCGGTGAGCATGATGCCGGGCACCATCTACACGGACCCGATGCTGTGCCTGGAGGCAGCGATCGCCGGCTATGGGGTCATGCTCGCCTGGCAGCTCTTGGCCGCCGATGCGCTGGCGGCGGGCCGGCTCGTGACGCCGTTCGACGTCAGGGCGGACAGCGGCCTGGGCTATTATCTGGTGGCGGCCGAGCAAGCGCGTCGGCGCCGGCCGGTCGCGGCGTTCGCCCGCTGGCTGGCCGAGGAGGCAGCCGCGTGAGTTTTTTTTGCTGCGCGGTTGTAGCCGGTTGCACGGCGAGGCGTTATGAGAGGGGCCTCCCCCCGCAGACCTCCGAGGACAGCCAGCATGACGCCATCTTATCCGATCGACCCGGCCCCTGCGATCGACCCGGTCAAGCTCGACCGTCTCGCCGAAGTGGCGATCAAGGTCGGCCTGCAGCTGCAGGCGGGCCAGGACCTGCTGCTCACCGCGCCGGTCAACGCGCTCGACCTGGTGCGGCGGATCGTCGAGCATGCCTATCGCGCCGGCGCGGGTCTGGTGACCACGCTCTACAGCGACGAGGAGGCGGTGCTGCTGCGCTACCGGCACGGCGAGGACCTCAGCTTCGATCGCGCCGAGGGGTGGCTGTTCGAGGGCATGGCCAAGGCGTTCGACGCGGGCACGGCGCGGCTTGCCGTGCGGGGTGACAACCCGATGCTGCTGGCCGGCGAGGATCCGTCGAAGGTGGCGCGTGCCAACCGGGCGAACTCAGTCGCCTACCGGCCAGCGCTCAAGCGCATCACGGACTTCGAGATCAACTGGAACATCGTCGCCTATCCCAGCCTTGCCTGGGCGAAGGTGGTCTTCCCCGACGACGACGAACAGGTGGCGGTGGGCCGGCTGGCGGACGCCATCTTCGCCGCGTCGCGGGTCGACGCCGACGATCCGATCGCCGCCTGGAAAAACCACAATGCGACGCTGCACGCGCGCACCGCCTGGCTCAACGAGCGCGCCTTCCAGGGGCTGCACTTCCGCGGACCGGGCACCGACCTGACGGTCGGGCTCGCCGACGGGCACCTGTGGAACGGCGGCGCCGAGACGGCAAAGAACGGGGTGGTCTGCAACCCCAACATCCCCACCGAAGAGGTGTTCACCACGCCGCATGCGAACCATGTGGAGGGTCACGTCGCGAGCACCAAGCCGCTTTCCTATCAAGGCACGCTGATCGAGGACATCGCGGTGACCTTCGCCGAAGGGCGGATCGTCGAGGCCCGGGCGAGCCGCGGCGAGGAGGTGCTTGCCAAGGTGCTCGACACCGACGAGGGCGCGCGCCGGCTGGGCGAGGTGGCGCTGGTGCCGCATTCGTCGCCGATCTCGCGCAGTGGCCTGCTCTTCTACAACACGCTGTTCGACGAGAACGCCGCCTCGCACATCGCGCTCGGCCAGTGTTATTCGACCTGCTTCCGCGACGGCCGTTCGCTCTCGGCCGAGGAGATCGGGGCGCGCGGCGGCAACAAGAGCCTGATCCATATCGACTGGATGATCGGCTCGGGAGAGGTCGACGTCGACGGGGTGACCACCGACGGCAGCCGCGTGCCGGTGATGCGCAAGGGCGAGTGGGCCTGAGCCGCACGCGCCTCAGCCGGCGGAGCCGAACAAAGCCTCATAGCGCTCCGGCCTGAAGCCGACCAGCAGGTCTTCGTCGCGCTCGAGGACCGGGCGCTTGATCATCGTCGGATTGGCCAGCATCAGGCGTGCCGCCTTCTCGGGGCCGAGCCCGCTGCGATCCGCCTCGTCCAAGGCCCGGAAGGTCGCACTCGAGCGGTTGAGCAGCGCCTCCCAGCCGAGCCGATGGAGCCAGCCGTCGAGCCGACGCGACTCCAGCCCATCGGCCCGGAAATCGTGGAAGCGATGGACGACGCCATGGCGATCGAGCCAGCCTCTTGCCTTCCTGACCGTGTCGCAGGTGGGAATGCCATAGACGATGACGGTCAACGGCCGCGATCCTTCGCTCCAAGATTGTCGGTGGGCGCAAGCGACGCCATAGACCGGAAGGGGTGGAGAAGGCCAGCAAAATGCGGGCGCCGTGGGCGGTCGAGGCAAGGGGCTGAGCGACGTTCAGGTCGCCTCCCTGCCGGGAGAAAGAGAACGACGGACCAACAGCGCGCGACGCCATCGACCAACCTTTCCGGGCTCTGTTCGGTGCCCGAGGCCAAGGATGAGCGCAGTCGAGCGCCGCCGACAGTCGTCCGTCAGGCTTGGCCGCATGCCGCAAACGGGTTAGGCGGGGCGAAGGTCCTCGTCCAACCGGCCACGGGGGCAGCCCATCTCGACCCTTCGGAGGAATTGCGCCGGCCGCCCGAGCTTCGCGGCGGCAGCGGCATCAACGTTCATAATGAACTATTATCTGTTCATAACATCTGGTATGACCCCATGGTTTGCAACTTTCCACGCGCTGTGCGGGTGTAAAGCCGGCTCAAGCGCGCTATGGATTTGGGGGTGTTTTGAGTATACGATCCTGGGGTCGAGCGCTGGGGCACGCAGATGACGTCATCACGCCATGACCTGAAGGGGCTGCGCCCTTTCGGCGGCACGCCAAAATTCGCCCGGCCCGACGGCCGCGGGGCGCGGTCTGCCCGTGCCGCCCGGCGGCTGCTCCGACTTCGACATTCCTCCTGTCGCGAGGTCCTTTGACATGCTCAAAGTCCATGCCGAAGCACTCGACTTCGTCGACCGCAGCCAGCACTACACGGCGCTGCAGCCGCTGATCGACGATTTCAGCCAGATGGTCGCCGGGCAAGGCTTCGGCACCTTCGTGATGACAGGGCTGCCGGTCGTCGGCACCGACTTCGACCAGCTGGTGATCTGCAACCATTGGCCGACCGACTGGACCGACCGCTACGTGGAGCAGAACTACTTCCCCGACGATCCCGTCAGCAAATGGTCGCTGACCAAGGACCGCCCCTTCCAGTGGGCAGAGGCGCGCCGGGCCAACGAGCGCACCGGCCGCGTGGAGCAGATCGACGGCGAGGCGCGCGAGTTCGGCATGGCGGACGGCATCGCCTTTCCGATGCGCACGTCGCGGGGCTGGCAGGCGGTCATGTCGCTGGCCAGCGAACGCGCGGTCGACGTCAGCAAGCGCGACGAGGGCATGCTGCTGATGGCCTCGATCTATTTCCAGATGGCCGCGACCGACCTGATGTCGACCGAGAAGAAGACGGTCTCGATCACGCCGCGAGAGCGCGAGATCCTGCAGTGGACGGCGGTGGGCAAGACGGCTTGGGAGACTTCGCAGATCCTCAACATCTCCGAAAAGACGGTCCGCAACCACCTCAACGCCATCCACCTGAAGTTTAACGTAAGCTCGACGACGCAGGCCGTCGTGGAGGCTCTCAGGACCCGTCAGCTCCACATCTAAGTCCCCGTCTTTCATTAGCGATTCCACCCGTATGGGTAGTATTACCCATACCTATTCGACGCCTTTCGAGCGACACTCGCACTGCGAGAATCTCGGCGAGGTGTCCAACTATGCAAATCCATGTCATCAACGAAGCTAACCGCCATCTCTACGGGGCCGAGCTGGAGGCTTTTTTCAAAGCCCGGCACCGGATCTACGTCGAGGAGAAGGAGTGGCGCGACGACGACGGAACAGGGCTAGAGATCGATCAATTCGACACTCCAGAGGCGACCTACCTTATCGGCATGGAGAACGACGACGTGATCACCGGGACGCGGCTCATCCCGACGAGCGCTCCGCACATGTTGAGCGAGGTGTTCCCGCATCTGTGCACCTTCCAGGGCGTGCTGCGGGCGGACGACGTCGCCGAGTGGACGAGAGGCTTCATCGTCCCGGAATATCGCGAGCGAGGGATCGGCCCGATCAAAGGCCAGATCTGCGGCACGGTGATGGAGTATTGCCTCAAGGAGGGCGTCGGGCGGATCGGCGGCATCCAGGACCTCTATTTCCTGCCGGTGTGGAAGCGCTACAAATGGGCGGTTCGTCCGGCCGGGAACCCCGAACTGGTCGCCGGTCGCTGGTGCGTCGCGGCCTTCTTCGACGTGACGGCGGACGCGCGCGACCGGGCGCTCGACGCCGCCGGGCTCGATCATTCGATCCTCGTGCATCGCGGACCCTACCAGCCCTTCGTGCCGCAACGCGACATCCGCTTGCCAGGGAGTGACCAGCATGCCGCTTAACCCGCAACTGCGCGACACGCTGGAGGAGTTCCGCGGCATGCTGCGGCGGATCAGCGTGAAAGCGCGGTCGACGAACTTCGAGCGCATGGTCTATGCGCTCGACCTGGCCCTGTTCGAGCTGGCCGGACGACAGCGGGGCGCCGACGAGGACGTGGCGCTCCCGGAGAGCGCCCGGCCGAAATGCCCCGCACACGCCCCGTCAGCCGCCGAAGCGATGGACGAGACGCAGCTCGACGATGACGTGCGTCCGCCGCTGTGCCAGGCCGCAACGGGCGAGCCGGAGCCGGCGACTCGGCACTAGGACCCCGGGACGGCGTCGCGCACCTGCAGCGACGCCGTCCCACACACAGGCCGAACGACGCCCCCGATGGAACGCGCTGCAAAGCAAGCCAGCGCCAGCTCTTCCTCACGAACTTGTGATCGACTTGGCGCGCGTTCGAGGGGTGGAATGATACTCAACCGCTATACTTGTCTTCACAAAGCGGAACGCGTGCCAGGGCGTGGCGCGCGGCTCGCGAAAACGGGGGCGTCGACGCGCAGAGAGCATGCCGAGGGCTGACGTTGGGTGGTTGTTCCGGCGGGTCGCTGCGTGGGACCGGCCACAGCAAATCGTTGGATTTCCTTGCTTCGCGAAGTGTTGCGGGCTCGGGTCGCGCCGGCCGCTGCAGCGCCGAGGATCGCGTCTCTGCAACCGCAAGGCGATAAACGGCCGATGCGGCACCGGGCATGCGAAATCGTTGCATGCAAAGGTGCGGCGCCCGAACAGGTCGCCCGAAGGATGTATGTCCGGCCGGGAAGACATCTGCCTCCATGCAGATTATAAGTTGTATCATTGGCTGAAAAGACAATGAGATGACGTTCTTCGCCCCAACCTTCGCCCAGTTCCTGGAAGCGCCGCCGGTCGGAGCCGTCCTGACCCGCGAGGAGCGCGATGCCATCCAGTCGCTCAACGTCGGGCCGAAGCACTACCAGTCGCACACCGTAATCAGCCGCCAAGGCGATGTGGAGCCGCGAATCTTCTTCCTCAATTCCGGCTGGGCCTGCGTCTACCGCGACCTGGCGAATGGCGACCGGCAGATCATCGACATTCCGCTCAAGGGAGACATCGTCGGCATCCGCGCCGTCGACGGCCCGAACTACAATTCGCTCGGCTCGATCACCGATCTGTCGGTGTTCGAGATCTCCCGCCATGCGCTCGCCAAGTCGCTGCAGCACCTGCCGGGCCTGAGCCGCCTTTTCATGCGCGCGGCAGCAAGGCAATACTCCATCGTCACCGAGCACCTGACCAATACGGGGAGGCGCAACGCACTGGTACGCACCGCCCACTATCTGCAAGAACTGGGCGCGCGACTCACTGCGGTGGGCGAAGGCAACGAAATGGGGTATGAATGCCCGCTGACGCAGCACGAATTGGCCGATGTGCTGGGTCTGACCGCCATCCACGTTAACCGTACGTTACGAGAGCTGAGAGAGAACGAATTGGTTTCATTTCGTTCCGGTTTTGTGGAATTCCTAAATAAGCAAAAGCTAACAAAGCTTACTTCTTTCGATGCCGATTACCTGAAGATGACCTGACAATAGAGATCGGATGCAAACAGGCTCTTTCTACGGTTAACGATTACGAAGACTTACTCTGGCCTTGACTATTAAGCTGCCTGATTTAAAGGTTAATTCGAATTTGATATACTCGGTGGCTGTTTATCATTTCCGTTGCTTTCTGCCCCTACAACAGTCATAGCCACTCAAGTGATTCTTTTTTCGGTAAGTTAACCTAGGTTAGCGAAAGGTCTCAAATTTTACCTATTCTGATGGAGTGTTCTCGCTCGCGACGGCGAAGGACACGTAAAAAAGTGTATGTGGGCGTCAACGACCCACAGTCGCATGCGGGGTAAGTAGCAATAACTGAATAATTCTGTGCAAGGGGCGCAACGATCGCTTGGGCGATCCTAGTTGGAAGGCGGGTAGCAGTATGGATTCCACACTCGGACGACATGAAGGAAATTCGCACGGATCATATAGAAATGGTACGGGCGTCGCAAAAATCGAAAACATTACGCCGCGAGGCCGTGCCAGGGAGCAGGAAGAGTGCCTGCTTATCCTCGACAGCCGCGCGCTGGACCGGGAATGCCTGGCCCAGAGCTTGAACAGCCACAATCTCGGCATGGACATCTCGGCTCTCGGCTCGATCGACGAATGGCGCAGGGAAAAAGAGCTTCATCCTCCATTGAAGGCCATCCTGCTCAACCTCGGCGGCCGCAAGGTGACCGACAGTACGGTTGCCAACGAGATCACCCGGCTGACCTCAGAGTTCAAGACGGTGCCGGTCGTGGTTCTCGCCGATACCGATGACCTGACGCAGATCCTCAAAGCGCTCGAGTACGGCGCACGCGGCTACATTCCGACCTCGGTCGGAATCGACGTCTGCGTGGAGGCGATCGGCCTGGCCATCGCAGGCGGCATCTTCGTGCCAGCCAGCAGCGTTCTGGCGATGCGCCACCTGATCGATTCGGGCGGCCAGGAAGCGCGTCCGCTTTCGGGCATGTTCACGATGCGCCAGGCGGAAGTGGTTCAGGCTCTGCGCAAGGGCAAGGCGAACAAGATCATTGCCTACGAACTCAACCTGCGGGAAAGCACCGTCAAGGTTCACATCCGGAACATCATGAAGAAGCTGAAGGCGACGAACCGCACGGAAGTCGCCTACAAGATCAACGATCTGTTCCCGCTGGAGTCCAACATCTCCGGCGCGGAATGAGCGACCGCAAGGTCTCACTCGGATCGAGAAAGGGCGCCCTTGCGGCGCCCTTTTTCATGGGCCCTCGTCCCGAGACGGGCCGCCGCCCCGCCTGCGGCGTCCCGCCGCTACGCCCTTTGTGCGAGCGAATGTCGGTCTTATTGGGAAAAGCCGAAACCCGGGCGGGCATGTACACTCCCTGTCAATCGCAGGACGAACCGATGACCGAGCAATTTCCCCGATTCGACAAATCCATCCGTCTCCAGCAGCGCTCGCACCGGATCATCCCGGGCGGCAGCCACACCTATGCCAAGGGCGACGACCAGTACCCCCTGCTGGCGCCGGGCTTCATCGAGCGCGGCCAGGGCTGCCACGTGTTCGACGTCGACGGCAACCGCTACATCGAGTACGGCATGGGCAACCGCGCGGTCGGGCTCGGCCATGCCTATCCGCCAGTGCTGAGGGCAGTCGAGAAGGCGCTGCCCGACGGCTGCAACTTCACCCGACCGGGGCGAATCGAGCTCGACTGCGCCGACACCTTCCTGGAGACGATCGCCGCCGCCGAGATGGTGAAGTTCTGCAAGGACGGGTCCGACGCCACGTCGGGAGCCGTGCGGCTCGCCCGCGCCTACACGGGTCGCGATCTGATCGCGGTCTGCGCGGACCATCCCTTCTTCTCGGTCGACGACTGGTTCATCGGCACCACCGAGATGAATGCGGGCATCCCGGAGGCGGTGCGCAACCTCACGGTCTCTTTTCGCTACAACGATATCGCCAGCGTCAAGGCGCTGTTCCAGAAGCATCCCGGCCAGATCGCCGGGCTGATCATGGAAGCTTCGCGCGGCAGCGACCCGCAGAACAGCTTCCTGCACGAGGCGCGCCGAGTGGCCCATGAGCACGGCGCGCTGTTCATCATCGACGAGATGATCACCGGCTTCCGCTGGCACCATGGCGGCGCGCAACGCGTCTACGACATCGAGCCGGACCTGAGTTGCTTCGGCAAGGCGATCGCCAACGGCTTCTCGGTGTCGGCGCTGGCCGGCAAGCGGGAGTTCATGCGGCTCGGCGGAATCGAGCACACCGACCGGCCGCGCGTCTTCCTGCTGTCGACCACGCATGGCGCCGAAGGCCATGCCCTGGCGGCGGCCATCGCCACCATGCGGATCTATCAGAACGAGCCGGTCATCGAGCATCTCCATGCCCAAGGCCGCAAGCTTCGCACCGGCATCGAGGAGGCCGCGAAGCGCCACGGCATCGAGGACCATTTCAAGGTGGAGGGGCGCGACAGCTGCCTCATCTACTCGGCGCTCGACGCGCAGCGCCTGCCCAGCCAGGCGTTTCGCACGCTCTTCCTCCAGGAGACCATCCGGCGCGGCCTGCTGATGCCGTCGCTGGTGGTCAGCTACACACATGACAACGCGGCGGTCGCCGAGACGATCGAGGCGGTCGACGCAGCGCTGGCGGTCTATGCCCGGGCGCTGAACGACGGCGTGGAGCGGTTCCTGGTCGGGCGGCCGTCGCAGGTGGTCTTCCGCCGGTTCAACGAAGCGCCGGCCGGCAACGAGCCGGAACCGCGGGTCGCCAATCGCTGACGGCCCATGGCAGCGCAGAAGGATGAAGGCTAGGCCGAAAGGTGCACGACGGTCGTAGCCGACCGTCCGCCGGGCTCTCCCATCGGAGTTCTCGCCGGAACAGGAAAGTGACGGTAATTTCGGACCGTCGCGCGCCCGCGGGGGGCACGCACGGATTTTCCATCGCGCGGAAAGGTTTCGCCATGAAGGTTCTTGTTACGGGGCATCAGGGGTACATCGGGTCGGTCATGGTACCGATGCTGCTGAAGGCGGGGCATTCCGTCACCGGCTATGACAGCGATCTGTACCAGCGCTGCACCTACGCGCCAGGCGGCAGCCAGGCGGCCGTTCCCTCGATCCGCAAGGACGTGCGCGAAGTCGATCCTCGCGACCTCGAGGGCTTCGACGCGGTCATCCATCTTGCTGCGCTGTCGAACGACCCGCTCGGCAACCTCGATCCCGAGATCACCTACGAGATCAACCATCGCGGCAGCGTGCGCATGGCCAAGGCGGCAAAGGACGCCGGCGTCTCGCGCTTCCTGTTCGCTTCGTCGTGCAGCAATTACGGCCAGTCGGGCGAGGACATCATCGACGAGACCGGCGATCTCAACCCGGTCACCGCGTATGGCTGGTCGAAGGTGCTGTCGGAGCGCGACATCTCGGAGCTGGCGGACACCAATTTCTCGCCCACCTACTTCCGGCCGGCCACGGCCTACGGCCTGTCGCCGCGGCTCAGGTTCGACATCGTCCTCAACAACCTCGTGGCGTGGGCGGTCACCCAGGGCGTCATCCTGCTCAAGTCCGACGGCAGCCCGTGGCGGCCGATCGTCCATATCGAGGACATCTCACGGGCCTTCATCGCCGGCCTGCGCGCGCCGCGCGAGAAGGTGCACAACGAGGCCTTCAACGTCGGCCAGACCGAGCACAACTACCGGATCCGCGAGATCGCACAGGTCGTCGCCGAGGTGGTGCCCGGCTGCCGGCTGGAATTCGCCGACGATGCCGGCCCGGACAAGCGGTCCTACCGGGTGAGCTTCGCCAAGATCGCCCGCGTGCTGCCCGACTTCAAGCCGCAGTGGGACGCGCGGGCCGGCGCCGAGCAGGTCTACGCCGCCTATACGAGCTCCAAGCTGACGCTCGACGAGTTCGAGGGGCCGCGCTTCCAGCGAATCAGTCATATCCGCCAGCTGCTTGCCGACGGATTGCTGGGCAGCGACCTGCGCTTCCGCCGGATCGTCGAGGACACGCCCTCGCTGGTGCCGCTGGCGAGCTGAGGCGCTCGACCATGCACGGCACAAGGCCGGAAGCCGCCCGCGACGCCGAGAGCGAATCGGCGTCGCTCGGGCGCGATCTCTACCGGCTGGCGGCGCAGCTCTACCCGATTTGCCGCAGCATCACCGGGGACGGCGTCCGGCAGACGCTCGACGTGCTGTCCCGGCAGATCGAGCTGACCCGCCAGGAGGTGCCGACGGGTACGCCCGTCTTCGACTGGACGATCCCGAAGGAGTGGAACGTCCGCAGCGCACGGATCCGCGACGAGGCAGGCAACGTCGTCGTCGACTTCGCCGACCACAACCTCCATGTGGTCAACTACAGCGTGCCGATCCGCGCCACGATGCCGTTCGCCGAGCTCAAGCGGCATCTCCACACGCTGCCGGACCAGCCGGGCCTCATTCCCTACCGCACCTCCTACTATTCGGAGAGCTGGGGCTTCTGCCTGGAACACGACCGGCTGCTGGCCATGAAGGACGGCCTCTACGAGGTGGAGATCGATTCGACGCTGGAGGACGGCCATCTCACCTACGGCGAATATCTGCACCGCGGGGAGACCGAACAAGAGTTCCTGCTCTCGTCCCACATCTGCCATCCCTCGCTCGCCAACGACAACTGCTCCGGGCTGGCGCTGCTGGCCACGCTGGCGAACCGGCTCAAATCGCGACGGACCCGCTTCAGCTATCGCTTCATATTCGCGCCGGGCACCATCGGATCGCTGGCCTGGCTTGCCGCCAATGAGTCCGGGCTCGACCGCATTTCCCACGGGCTTGTGGTGTCGTGCGTCGGCGACGGCGGTGGCCCCAACTACAAGCGGAGCCGCCGCGGCAATTCCACGATCGACCGGGCGATGGCGCTGGTGGTCGGGCGGACCGGCGGCGGACAGGTGGCCGACTTCTCGCCCTACGGTTATGACGAGCGGCAATACTGCTCGCCGGGCTTCAACCTGCCGGTGGGCCTGTTCCAGCGGAGCGCCTTCGGGACCTTCCCGGAGTACCATACGTCCGGCGACAATCTGGACTTCATCAGCCCCGAGCATCTGGCCGGCTCCTACCGCATGATCATGGATGTCATCGACATCGTCGAGGGCGACTGGACGCCGCTCAACCTGTTTCCGAAGGGCGAGCCGCAGCTCGGCCGGCGCGGCCTCTATTCCGCGATGGGCGGCAACAAGTCGGTCGGGGTCAACACCATGTCCCTCCTCTGGGTGCTGAACCTGGCCGACGGGGAGCATTCGCTGCTGTCGATGGCAGAACGATCCGGCCTGAGCTTCGCCGAGCTCGCGGCGGCGGCCAGGTTGCTCGCCGATCACGGGTTGCTCGCCGACGCAGAAGCGCCGCGCTGAGCGCGACGGATCAGTCCACAATCGGCCAGGCGCGGTCCTTCTCGGACATGGCGGTCGGCGGCATCGGCCAGTCGATGGCAAACGCCGGATCGTTCCAGCGGACACCGGTCGCAGCCTCAGGCGCGTAGAACTCCGAGATCAGATACGAGGTCACCGTGTCGTCGGCCAGCGTCTGGAAGCCATGGGCGAAGCCGGCCGGGATGTAGAGCTGCCGCTGGTTGTCGGGCGTCAGCTCGACGGCGATCCACTTCCGAAAGGTCGGGGATGCGGGCCGCAGATCGACGATCACGTCGTGCATCGCGCCCCTCAGGCACGACACCAGCTTGACCTCGGCGTGTGGCGCGCGCTGGAAATGCAGGCCGCGAACCGTGCCGCGCTGCACGGAGTGGGAGCGGCTGTGCTGCACGAAGCGCGTCTCGAGGCCGTGCTCGGCGAACTCATGCTCGCAAAAGACGCGCGCGAAAGAGCCCCGCTCGTCGCGGGCGGGGGTCGGCACGACCAGCCAGGCGCCGTCGAGTTCCGTCGGTTCAAATCGCATCGAAGCCCTTCCATGCGCGAAGACCGACGCACTTTGCCGCGATCACGCCGCCCGTGGAAGGTCCGGGCGAAAAAATCCTAAGGGGTAGATCGCCTAAACCGAATGGAGCATGCCTGCGTCTAGCGGTGGAGGCGCGCGCCCGACTTCGGACAGGGTGCCTCCTCCCGTCGGCCATTCCGCCTTGCCCCTCCCCATGCCACTGCACGTTAGGATGACCAACCCGTCCTCATGGTGGAATCGGCGGAAAACCGGCTTTCGCATAGCTTGGTGCCCGGCATGCAAGACGCCATTGCATGTGGGGCGGCGAGTTCTCAGGCAAAGCTATCCAGTTTCGCGACTTGGCTGCACGGAACCATGGCGACGACCGGAGCTATCAGGAATGAACATTCAAGCAGTTGACCTTGGCCGAGAGACCAAATCGGAGCCCCAGGCCGCCAACTGCCGGCTTTGCGGCAGCCGGCTCAAGCACACATTCGTCGACCTCGGCATGTCTCCGCCCTGCGAGAGCTTTCTGCAGGCTGGCGAAGTCGATCAGATGGAAATGTACTTCCCGCTGCACGTGCTGGTCTGCGAGACCTGCTACCTCGTGCAGCTCAAGGAGTATATGAGCCCTGAATCGATCTTCACCGAGTACGCCTACTTCTCGTCCTTCTCGACGAGCTGGGTGGCGCATGCCAAGCGCTACTGCGAGCAGATCACCAAGCGCCTGAACCTCGGCGCGGACAGCCTGGCCGTCGAGCTGGCGAGCAATGACGGCTATCTCCTGCAGCATTTCCCGGCACTGGGCGTGCCCGTGCTGGGCATCGAGCCGGCCGCCAACGTGGCGCGCGCGGCCGTGGAGAAGGGCATTCCGACCCGCGTCGACTTCTTCGGCGTGCGGCTTGCCAGGCAGCTGGTCTCGGAAGGGGTCGGCGCCGATTTGATCGTCGGCAACAACGTTCTCGCCCAGGTGCCGGACCTCAACGACTTCGTCGCCGGCATCGCCATCCTGCTCAAGCCGGAAGGCGTCGTGACGCTGGAGTTTCCGCACATCGAGCGGCTGATGGAGGAGAACCAGTTCGACACCATCTACCACGAGCATTTCTCGTACTTCTCGCTGCTCACCGTCGAGAAGATGGCGGCGCGGCACGGGCTCAAGGTGATCGACGTCGAGGAGCTGCCGACACATGGCGGATCGCTGCGCGTCTACCTCGCCCACCAGGGAAGCACCCGGCCAGTCGAGGCGGCGGTCTCGACGCTCGTACAGCGCGAGATGCGGCACGGGCTGACCCAGATCGCGACCTACGCCTCGTTCGGCGAGAAGGCGCGGCGGGCGAAGCGCGACCTGCTCGCCTTCCTGATCTCGGCCAAGAACGAAGGCAAGACGATCTGCGGCTACGGGGCGCCGGGCAAAGGCAACACCTTGCTCAACTATTGCGCGATCGGCACCGATTTCCTGGACTTCACGGTCGACCGCAACCCGTACAAGCACGGGCGATTCACGCCGGGAATGCACATCCCGATCTTCCCTGTCGACCAGATCGACGTCGTCAAGCCCGACTACATCCTGATCCTGCCCTGGAACCTGAAGGACGAGATCATCCAGCAGATGCATCACGTCGCCGCCTGGGGCGCCAAGTTCGTCGTGCCGATCCCATTCGTCACCATCATCGATCCTGCGGAGTAAACGAAGATGAAGGTCGTGCTTTTTTGCGGCGGGCTCGGAACCCGCATCCGGGAGTATTCGGAGAGCATCCCGAAGCCGATGATCCCGCTCGGGCATCAGCCGATCCTGCGCCACGTCATGCAGTGGTACAGCGACTACGGCCATGACGACTTCGTGCTCTGCCTCGGCTACAAGGCCAACATCGTCAAGGATTTCTTCCTCAACAGCCGGCCGCAGACCTTTGCCGACTGCATCGTGACGAGCGGCGGCCGGGACGTCCAACTCCTGGACGAGAACACCAAGGACTGGCGCATCACGCTGCTCGACACGGGCATTTGGCGCAACATCGGCGAGCGCCTCTGGGCAGCCAAGGATCATGTGAAGAACGAGAAGATGTTTCTCGCCAATTACAGTGACGGGCTGACCAATGTCGATCTCGACGACATGGTCGAGAAGTTCGAGGCGAGCGGCAAGCTCGCATGCTTCCTCGCCGTGCGGCCGCCGCTGACCTACCATCTCGCCGACATCGCCGAAGACGGGCGCGTCCGCGAGTTCCGCAGCTCGGATCGCTCGGACATCTGGATCAATGGCGGCTATTTCCTGTTCCGTCCGGAGATCTTCGACTACATGCGCGAAGGCGAGGAGCTGGTGCTCAATCCGTTCCAGCGGCTCATCGAGAAGGACATGCTGATGGCCTACAAGCACGAAGGCTTCTGGCGGTCCATGGATACGATGCGCGACTGGCAATCGCTCGAGGACATGGTCGAAAAGGGCGACATGCCCTGGGACCGCAAGGTGTCGGCCGAGCAGGCGCGGCGCAATCTCCTCAGGGCCGGCTGATGTTCGGCCTCGGCCTTGCGCGGCCGGGCGAGCGCCTGTCGGTGCTCTGCCTGGGCGCCCATTCCGACGACATCGAGATCGGGGCCGGCGGCACCATCCTCAGCATGATCGAAACCGGCGCACGGCTCAACGTGCGCTGGTGCGTGCTGTCGGGGGGTGGGGTCCGGGCGGCGGAGGCCGCCGCCGCAGCCGAGGCCTTCCTGCACGGCGCTGCCGAGCGGCAGGTCGAGGTGGCCTCCTTCGAGGACAGCTATTTTCCCTCCCAGAGCCGAGCCATCAAGCAATGGCTCATCGACGTGCGCGGGCGGTTCACGCCCGACGTCATCTTCACCCATCAGAGGGCCGACGCCCACCAGGACCACCGGGAGGTCAACCAGCTGACCTGGAACGTCTTCCGCGACCACCTGGTGCTCGAATACGAGATCCCCAAATGGGACGGCGACCTCGGCCAGCCCAACGCCTACATGCCGCTCAGCGAGGCGATCATGGAGAAGAAGGCGGCGCTGCTCGACGCCCATTTCGGCACGCAGCGGTCCAAGGACTGGTTCGACAAGGAGACCTTCCAGGGTCTGGCAAGGCTAAGGGGCATGGAGTGCCGCGCGCCGGAGCTCTACGCCGAGGCCTTCACCATGCGAAAAGCGCGGCTCGGTTGAGCCGCGCCGCCGCCTGAGCCGGCTGCGATAGGCCTAGCTCGCGAACAGATCCGGATATTTGGCGCGGAACTCGTCGGAGCCGATCAGGCCCTCGGCCACCGCGTCGCGGCTCAGCTTGCCCTTGGTGATGTCACTGGCATAGGCGGCGAGGCCATCGCCGTCGGCGTCGCGTCCGAGCAGCGTCCGGTAGAGGAACTGCACGTATTCGGCGTTGGTCATCGCGTAGGTCGAGAAGCGGCTGGTGAACTCGTCGGACGAGACCATGGTGTCGAGCATGCTGGCCACGGTCGTCGACTTGCTTTCCAGCGACTGGGCCCAGCCTTCGAGGCCGCCGCCGTCCGGCGCGCGGCCGAGCACCAGGCAATAGGCGAACCCGACCTGGCGTACCGTCGGGCTGTCGCCCAAAGCGGCTTTGGCGAGGTCGCAGTCGCGCTTCGGCGACCCGCTCGGCCCCTGACGGCCGAGCGTCTCGCGCAGCATGAGGTAGGCGGGCTTCGGCTCGCCGGCCGACCAACCCTTGTCGTTGCCCCCCCTCAGCCGGACGAGGCCGTAATAGGCTTCCGAATCCGGTGCCAGATAGGACTGGTCGAGAAGCTCGTAGATCTGCCCCGCCTCGACGTCGTAGGCGTCCGAGAGTTCCTCGAGCCTTTCCATCATCGCCTTCAGGCCGTCGGATTGCTGATCGTCGCCGCCTTGGCTGCCCTTGCGGTTGTTGAACTCGGTCACCCAGATCGGATGTCCATAGCCCTTGAGCACCTTGAAGGCCCATTCGGGGTCGTCACCGTAGAGATGCCAGACCGAAATATCCCATTGGATCCCGTCGCGCTGCATCAGCTCGAAGGCGCCGGTATGGCCCCAGCCGGCAGTGCCCATCGCCTTGCGGATCGTCGGGTCCACCGCAATCATTCCGTCGGACATGCCCTTGAGCGCCGCGCTGACCTTTTCCCAGCGGGGGCCGTAGTAGTGCAGCGGCCCGGAGCCCTCGGCGGGGCCCCATTCGCACGGATATTTGGTGCCGTCCATCCGCATCTCGCAGGGCCTGATGATGGCGTAGTTCTCCAGCTCGTTGCCGAGCTCCCAGACGCGGACGTCGTTCTTGAAGCGCTTGCCGAGCGCTTCCGTGAGAGCGCGCGCCTTGTCATAGACCTCCGCCGGCGGCGTCTTGTCGTAGTCGATCCCAGGGGTGACGACAGGCAGGACCTCGATGCCCCTCGGCTTGGCCTTCTCGATGATCTCGGCCAGGCCGTCTGCCTGGTCGAGCCCGGAAATGTCGACCCGGTAGGAACGGGCGCCGAGATCGGCCAGGTAGTCGAGCTGCCGGTCGATGGAAACCCCCGGATAGCTGGCGAGCGGGTGTCCATTCAAACCCCAGGCAATGTCGGCTCGCGCGCCTGCGGCGGTCGCCGAAAGCGTCGCAAGGGCCAATAGCAGCGGTCTGATCATTTACGACTCCGTTTCTCGCATCGGATGCTAAAGGTAGAGAGCCGGGCTTTGCCGGCAAATTCTGCCATTGGGCTGAGTTGTCGCGGCAACTACCACTTTCGGGTTGCCGACGCGCCGTCGATCTCCATCATCAGATCGAGATAGGTCTCGGCGATGCCACGCCAGGTGTAGCGACGTGCCTGGGTCCGGCCGGCGCGCGCCGTCCGGCGGCGCAGGCCAGGATCGTCCCGCAACCGGCGCACCGCCTGGGCCCAGCCGACGACATCGTCGGGGTCGGCGTAGAGCGCCGCGTCGCCGCACACTTCCGGCAGGCACGGCGCGGTCGAGGCCACCACCGGGCAGCCCCAGGTCATGGCTTCGACGGCGGGCAGCCCGAAGCCCTCGATGCGGGACGGGAACAGGAAACAGAGCGCGCCTTGGAGCGCCTTGGCGAAATCATCGTCGCTGATGCGGCCGAGCATCCGCAGGTTGGGCGGCAGCGGCGCGGCGCCGAGATCGATGTCGCCGGCCATCCAAAGGTCGATGCCCATGGCGTCGAGCAACGGCGCCAGTTCGAGCAGCAGCGCGACGTTCTTGTACTTCTGGCTGCGGCCGATCGCCAGCGCGTAGGGTCGCGTCGCGGCGTCCGGAAAGCTCGAGCGGTCGGCCTGCCAGCGGGCCGCGTGATCGGCGCCGTTGTAGGTGACCACGATCTTGTTCTCCGGCGCGACGCCGAACTCGACGAGATGGCGGGCCGACAGCTGCGACACGGTGGTCACCCGGGCAACCCGACGGCCGAGAGCCGGCATCAGCAGGCGGTGGACCCAGCGGAAGGCGAAGCCGTAGCTCTCCGGCATCAGCCGCGTGTGCAGGTCGTGCATGCAGACGATCTGGCGCTTCACACGCACCGGCGCCAAATTGCAGAAGCTGAGCAAGCCGCCCGGCACCGCCGCCGGAAGCTGAGCCTGGACCCAGAACTGAGGCAGGCGCGGCCGGCCGAATTCGGGCAGGATGCGGAGCGGGATGGCCTTCAGCGGAAGCGGTTCGCGACCCTCGCGAGGCGCGACGAGGTCGATCTCAAGTCCGGCGGTCAGCGGATGCCGAGCCGCCACGAGGCCGTCGAGCGCCATCGTCACCTCGCGCGCATAGCGGGCGACGCCGGTCGGCTGCAGGGCGAGGAAGTCGCCGTTGATGGTCCAGCGACGAAACAGGGGCACCGGGCTGCGGGCGGCGCCTGGCTCGTCGACGGCCGTCGAAGGCGCGGCACCGGGCTCGGCCGCCCGGAAGGGCACGATGCGTGCCCCGCTTTCGCCTGCCTCCAAGCGGGCGCTGCGCCCGGTATCGATCGAAGTCATGTTGCCTGGCGCCCGTCACCACGAAAGGATGCCGCCCCGACACGCGCGGCGACGGCCCAGTCTAACATCGTGCCCCAACGGCCGACGCTAACCCCTTGGTGGTAACATGTCCGCCCGGCATGGCCATGCGGATGACCAGCGGAGGCATGCCTTCGCGGCCGGTTCCTCCACCCCCTCCAAATAGCCGTAGTGACGCGGCACGCCAGGAACGGCACCATGACGGAACTCCAGTCAGTAAGACGGGGCCGGGCCTTCCATCGGCAGGACTGGTCCCGTTTCCTTCTTGGGACGGCCAGCGCCTGATGACACGACATTGGACGATCAACGGACGCTTCCTGTCCCAGCCGCTCACCGGGGTCCAGCGCTACGCCTACGAAGTGGTCCGAGAGCTTGACCGGCTCGTCGCCACGCGAAACCCGCTGGCCCAGGGCCTGGAGATCGAGATCGTGGCGCCGCCGGATGCCGTCGACAGCATGGCCCTGTCGGCGATCGGCAGCCGGGTCGTCGGACGCGCCGGCGGTCACCTGTGGGAGCAGACGGTGCTGCCGTCCGCCTTGCGCGGCGGGCTGATCAGCCTTTGCAACACCGGCCCGCTCAGCGTCCGCAAGCAGATCGTCTGCATCCACGACGCCAATACGCGCAACTATCCCGAGAGCTATTCGCGCGCCTTCCGCTCCCTCTACCGGATGCTGATGCCGGCGATCGGCAGCGCAGCGCGGCAGGTCGCCACCGTGTCGCATTTCTCGGCCGGCGAGCTGGCGCGGTTCGGCATCGCCAAGCCGCGCAAGATCTTCGTGGCGACCAATGGCCACGAGCACGCAGCCCGCTGGGAGCCGCGCCATTCGGCCGCGACGCGCAGCGCCGCCGGACCGCGGACGATCGTGCTCATCGGCAGCAATGCGCCCCACAAGAACACCGGACTCGTCGTCGGCATGGCAGACCGCCTGGCGGCAGCCGGCCTCAAGGTGGCCGTGGTCGGGATGTCGGATCAGAAGGTCTTCAAGGCGACGCGCCCCCTGCCCCAGGCCGACAACGTCGCCTGGCTCGGCAGGCTCTCCGACGACGAGCTTGCGGCGCTGCTCGGCGAATCGCTCTGCCTGGCCTTCCCTTCCTACGTCGAGGGCTTCGGCCTGCCGCCGCTCGAAGCGATGACCCGGGGCTGCCCGGTGGTGGCATCCGACCGGGCCTGCATGCCGGAAATCTGCGGAGAAGGCGCGCTCTACGCCGATCCCGACGATCCGGAGGCCTGGATCGGGCATTTCGTCGGGCTCGCCGAAACCCCTTCGCTGAGGGCGGAGCTTGCCGAGCGCGGGCTCGCCCGGTCGCAGCTCTTCAGCTGGCGCGCGACGGCCGAGCGCTATCTCAAGGCGATGGCCGAGGCCGATGGCCTCGCCGAGGCGGCGCCGCCTCTGGCGATAGCCGCCGAATAGGCTTTCCTGGCGGAAAATCAGCGGTACGCGTGTTTCTCGCGAACGTCGGCCACGGCGTCCTGGATCGCGCGGTCGAAGCGGTCTTCCGAGAAGCGGCTCGCATTGGCGCGGCAAGCCAGCGGGGCGATGGCCTGCGGATTCTCTTCGAACACGCCCACGGCGTCCTTGAGGGCGGCGACCGTCTGACGCGAGAAAAGGATGCCGGTCGGATGCTCTGCACCGCCCAGCGGTCGGACGATGTCGCAGGCACCGCCGCGGCCGAAGGCGATCAGCGGCGTGCCGCAGGCCTGTGCCTCGGCGAGCGCGATGCCGAAGTCCTCGCAGCCGGCGAACACCATGGCCTTGGCCTGGGCGACGGTGCGGATGTAGTCCTCGCGGGGCAGATAGCCGGAAAAGCTGACGTTCGGCCCGGCGAGCGCCCTCAGCGCCTTCGACTGCTGGCCCTCGCCGACGACCACGAGGCGACGCGACGGCATCTCGTTGAAGGCCTGGATGACGAGGTCGGTGCGCTTGTAGGGGGCCAGGAACGAGGCCGCCACGTAGTAGTCGTCCTTCTCGCCGGTATAGGTCAGCTCGTCGACGGCCACCGGCGGGAACACCACCTGGGCGTCGCGACCATAGATGTGGCGGATGCGCGAGCGTACGAAGGTCGAATTGGCCAGCATCAGGTCGGGACCGTGCGCCGTGCGCGTGTCCCAGGTGCGAAGATTGTGCAGCATGTAGCGAAACAGCAGCCCCTTCGGGCCAAATCCCATTCGCCCCTGCTCGAGATAGGAGAACTGCTCGTCCCAGGCGTAGCGGACGGGGCTGTGGACGTAGCACAGATGGGGCTGGTCCGGACGGGTCAGCACGCCGCGCGCGAAGGCGGCCGAGGACGAGATGACGACGTCGTAGCCGGTCACGTCGAACTGCTCGATCAGAAACGGACAGAGAAAGAACAGGTGACGATAGTACTTCTCGATCATCGGCAGCTTGTCGGCGGCCGAAGTGTGAAACTCGATGTCGCGGAAATACTGCTCCTTGACATCATCGGGCAGGAAATCGAACAAGGTGAACACGTGGGCCGTCGGGAACTGCTTGCAGATCTGCGCGAGAACGCGCTCCCCGCCCCGGAAGTTCGGGCACCAGTCGTGCACCACGGCGACGCGGAGCCCGCCGTCCACGGGCAGCGGCAGCGGTTCCGTGGCGCGGTCGATCGAGGGGATGGCGGCGAGTTCGAGCGAGCGTTCGTGGCGCATGAGGAGTGACGCGTTCCCTTGTCTATCGAATCAGGCGCGATCTCTCTCGCCCCAGAACCCGCGCGAAGTCTGGCTTCGAGACATCGTCGAGCCAAGTCGACAATGGGTGGGTGGGATGCGGTGCCTCGCCGGTCGGGCTATCCCAAACGGGTAGGCTGCCTACCCCCGGAGGCGGTCTGCCTACCCCCGACACCCCCAGTCTCATGACGGTACAACGGCAACCGTAGCCCTATTTGCAAGGTGCCGGACGGGCGGCGGACGCCTAGTTTCGGGCCCACTGTCGCGCGCGCCCGTTCGCGCGCACCGAGCCATTGGCGGAGGCTTGCCAGACCATGCAACGACCCAACACGTCCTCGACCAACAGGCCGCGCAGCTGGCGGCGCCTGCTCCTCGTGGGCGCATCCGCCCTGACGATGGCCGTATCGGGGCTTTCCCCGGCCGGCGCCGCCGACTATCAGCTCGGCCCGCAGGACAAGGTGCGGCTCAAGATCTTCGAGTGGCGCGCCTCCCGCGACGCCTTCTTCGAATGGAAGGCGATGAACGACGATTTTACCGTGGCGGCCGACGGCACCCTGTCGCTGCCCTTCGCCGGCCAGGTGCAAGCGGCCGGCGCCACGCCGAGCGAGCTCTCCAAGGCGATCGGCGACCGCCTGCGCGACGAGATGGGCCTGGGAAGGGCCCCGAACGTGGCTGTCGAGGTCGTCGAATACAGGCCCTTCTTCATTGTCGGGCACGTCACCAAGCCCGGGGAGTTCCCCTTCCGGCCGGGCCTTACTGTCCTGCAGGCGATGAGCATCGCCGGCGGGCTGCAGCGGCGCGAGGAAGGGGTGACCAGACTGGAGCGCGAGGTCATCGCCGGACGAGGGGACGTCGGCGTCTATGCGTTGCAGAACGTCACGCTGCTCGCCCGGAAGGCTCGGCTCGAGGCGGAGCTGGCCAATGCAGATTCCATCACCTTTCCGGACCAGCTCGAGCGACGGAAGTCGCAAGGCGCCGTCAAGATGGTGGTCGAGCAGGAAAAGTCCATCTTCCTCGCCCGCCGCGACGGCCTCGCGACGCAGGTCAGCGCGCTGACCGGGCTGCGCGACTTCCTCGAGAAGGAGGTCAGCTCGCTGGAGGCCCAGCTGGTGTTCCACGATCGACAGATCGAGCTGGTCCGCAAGGAGCTGTCCGGCGTTTCCTCGCTCGTGAACAAGGGCTTTGCAGCGGCGCCGCGCGAGATCGGCTTGGAAAGGACCCTTGCCGAAATCCAGAGCGGCCGGCTGTCGGCCGAAACCAGCCTGCTGCGGGCCCGCCAGGAGATCAGCCGCACCGATATCGCCATCCTCCAGCTGAAGAACCAGCAGGCCAACGAGGTGGCCGTGTCGCTGCGCGAGACGCAGGCCCAGCTCGAGGAGCTGCGCAGCAAGGCCGACACGGCGGTCGAGCTGCTGCACGAGGCGGAGAGCTCGGCGCCGCGGCTTCTGGCGCTGCGCAAGCAGTCGCTGACGGCCGAGCCGAAGCTCACCATCGTGCGCCAATCGGAATCCGGGCCAGTCGAGATCGCCGCGACCGAGGCGACGGCCGTCGAGCCGGGCGACACGGTCAAGGTCGAGCTGCCGCTGGCGCTCGGGATCGAGGATTTCGATGCCGGCGCGCCGCTCGCCGACGTGACCGGGCTGCCCGAGCTGTCGTCATCGACGACGCCGGCGGCCGACGGCCCCACCCAGTAGCGCACCGTCACCCGGAAACGTCGCGCGGGGGAGGTTCCCGCCTGCCCCGCGTCGGATCGCGCGCCCCTTCGCGCAGCGATGGTTGGCCTGCAAGGCTTCACAAAGCCGTGAGAGTCTGCTCTGGTCCTGCGCCGCCCACGGGCAGCGGGACGTCCAGGGAGATCGCATTGCTTTGGGGCCTTGTCGCAGTCGGGTTGACCGGAATCCTGCTCGGCCTCCGCTTTCGGGCCCCGGCGTTGCTGGCCGCCACGGGCTTTGTCGTCGCGGCTTGCCTGGTGCTCGGGTGGGGCTTCTTCTGGACGACGCTGGTGCTCGTGCTCGCCCTGCAATGCGCCTATCTGGTCGGGCTTTGCCTGGCGCTGGTCTGGCGGCGCCTGGTTTAGGTCGCTTCAGCGTTCAGGAGGTCTGATCGAACCGCATCACCGCGAACACCGTGCGGACCATGATGGCGATGTCGCCGCCGAGGGACCAGGTGCGGACGTACTGACTGTCCAGGAAGACCCGGCGCGCATAGTCGGTGTTGCTGCGGCCATTGACCTGCCACAGCCCGGTGAGGCCCGGACGGGTGCGCAGATAGTCGGCTGCGAAGATGCCGTAGCGCTGCAGCTCGTCGGCCACCACGGGGCGGGGGCCGACGCAGCTCATGTCGCCGAGCATGATGTTGAACAGCTGGGGCAGCTCGTCGAGGCTCGATTTGCGCAGCATCTGGCCGAAGACGGTGATGCGCGGATCGTGCCGCAGCTTCTGCGTCGCCTGCCATTCGCGGGCGGCGTCCGGATTGCGCGCCAGGTGATCCTCCAGCACGCGCTGGGAGTCGGTCACCATGCTGCGGAACTTGTAGCACTTGAACATGCGGCCGTTGAAGCCGACGCGGCCGTGCGAGAAGATGACCGGGCCGCGCAAGGTTGCCTTGAGGGCCAGGGCGATCACCAGCATGATCGGGGCAGCCAGCGCCAGCGCGGTGAGCGAGACGGCGAGGTCGACCACGCGCTTCACCCAGCCGCCCAGCGGGCGTTGCGGAGCGCTGTCGACGTGCCCGGCCGCCAGCTGGCGGTTGTCCTGGTCGCTGGCGGCCGCGACGGTCGACTGCTCGCCGCTCGCGGTGGCCCCGGACATGGCCGGCAGGGCGGCCTCCATGGCGAGCGGCGCCGCGTATGGGCCCGGCGTCGCCGCCTGCGTGGCGGGCGCCAGGAGGTTGCGGACGTTGCGCTGGATCGGTCCGATGTTGAAGGCGTTCATAGTCATCGCAGGGTAAGACGGATCACTCGTTTTCAAGTCAAGTTTTCCAGTTTCCAAGGCGTTGCGACAAGAACGGCAAAGGAGGTAACGGGATTGTCGCGGGGGTATGATCTAAGCCCTTAGCCTTAAAGATCGTGCCCCGCGGAGCGCGTTTCAGGGCGGCCGAACGGCCGAGAGCCGCCTGGACGCACCCGGCAGCTCTCGGCAAGACCGAAGTGATTCGTTTTTCGAATCAGCGGGGCAGCAGGGTCCCGACGCGGCGGTAGCGCGGCGTCGACATGATGCGAACCTTGGTCAGCAGCACCCCGATGATCGACGCCTTGCCGGCCTGCAGCGCCCGCGCCAGCTCGGCGACGAGGCCGGCCGGCGTCTTGCCCCACTCGACCACCATGATCACGCCGTCGAGCAGCGAGCCGATGGACAGGCGATCCGCGCCGGAGGTGAGCGGCGGCAGGTCGACCACGATCATATCGTAGTCGCCGAGCTCGGGCAGCAGCACTTCCATGTTCTTGGCAGACAAGAGCCCCCGCGAGTCGACGACCGCGCTCGGCAGGAGGTCGAAGCCGAAGGTGGTGACGAACTTGATGTGCTTCTTGATGGAGTCGGAGCGGTCGGACTTCCGCTCGGCATCGGGGCCGGCGCCGAAGCCTTCGCTGAGTGCTGAATGGTAGGTGTCGGCGTCGATCACGAGCGTGCGGAGCCCGTAGCGGACGTAAAGCATCGCCAGGTTGCTGGCGCAGAGGCTCTTGCCCTCGCCCGGAAGGGCGGAGGTGACGCCGATGCAGCGGATCGGGTGCGCCGTGTCGGCAAGGCTGATCGCCGTCTTGACGCTTCGCATGCTGTCGCTGAAGCGAGACTGCGGCGAGCGGACGACCTCGTCGAGCCGTGCGAAGCCGCCGCGCCGGCCACCGACCACGGGCAGCTCGCCGATGCATTCGAGGCCGAGATCCTCGCGGATCTGATGCGGCGAGCGCACGGTGCGGTCGAGCGTGTGACGGAGGAATGCGAAGCCGACGCCGGCGACGATGCCGGCCAGGACGCCGAAGGCGATCACCAGCTTGGGGCGCGGATGGGAAGCGAGCAAGGGACGCGTCGCGAGCGTGATCACACGCGCGTCGGCGACCGGATAGGATTGCTGGCTGACCGAGCTGGTATAGGCCTGCAGGAAGCTTTCATAGATCTTGCGATAGGTGTCGGCGGTGACCTCCAGCTCCTCGAGCGTCGGTCCGTCCGCCCGCTTCGGCTTGGCTTCGCCGGCCACCTCTTCGGCCGGGCGGGCCACCCGGTAGTCGTGCCGGGAGCGGAACTCCTGGGCCACCTGGGTGGCGTTGTTCATCTGGGTCCTGAGCTCGCGCAGGCGCCGCTCGAGCCAGGCGCCGCCTTCGCGGGCCGCCGCCGCCTTGGTCTCCACCTGCTCGCGCACGAATGCTTCGGCGGCCGAATTCGCTACCTTCGCCGCCAGGTCCGGATCGTTCGAGCTGAAGGACATGTCGATGGCATAGGATACGCCGACCCGGCGCACGTCGAGGCCGTCATTGAAGATCCGCATCGTGCGGCGACCCTGCTCGAACTCCTTGAGAGGCTGGTGGACCGGCTCGGTCCCCGCCTCTGAGGCGCCGAAGAAGCCGCGGACGGACTGGAACCAGGTGCCGCCTTCCAGGCCAAGTGCGGCAGCGGCGCTGGCGCGCAATCGAGCCAGGCGCTCGGCGAGCGTCGGCGAGTTCGACTGGTTGAACCGCTTGTCGTCCCGCAGCTTGAGCTGCTGGATGACCATCGAGGCGATCTTTTCCGACTGCATGACGGCGATCTGGCTCTCGATCTGAGCCGTATCGAGCGACAGGTTCACCTCGTTGACCTGCTGCTGGGCCAGCTGCGACAGCTTCGGCTCGATCAGGATCTGCGTGGTGGCGGTGTAGATCGGATCGGTGGTGGCGATGTAGAACCACGCACCCAGCAGTCCTAGTGCGAGGAACGCCGCGATGGTGGCCAGGTGCTGCTTGAGCAGCGCCAGCATGTCCTTGAGGCTCAGATAGTCGCGCTGAGGAGCCGCCTGAGGCTGCTGGTCTCCGGCCTGCCGCCATTGGCGTGCGATGATGGCGTCCATTCCCAAATCCCGCAAATGGCAGGCGATCCGAAAGCACGCGGACCGTGCCCGGATTCGACTTGCCTGGCCCGAAGCTGTGCTGGGAATCTACGCGAGCCCCCGGCGAGGTAAATGCCGCCATAGGGCGTAGAGATGGCCTTGGACTTGCCTGGAAGCCCCTCGGGCGGATACTTCGAATGATTGAGGGACGCGAATGCAACACCCGGACTCAGGCGCTTTGGCTAAGCAATCCGGCCTCGGCGAGCAACTCCTCGCGGACGAATCGACGGACGGCGGCGACATCGGGCAGCCGGCGCTTCGCTTCGGTCTTTCCGGTCTTCCCCACCTTGATGGAGACGCCGCCGAGCTTGTTGACGCATTCGAACCCGCACTCGTCCGAAACGTCGTCGCCGATGAACACCGGGCTGCGCCCGCTGAACGGCGCAATGTCCATGAAGCGCAGGATGGCGGCGCTCTTCAAGGCGTCGACCGGCATGAACTCCAGCCCGGCATGGCCGAGGACGACGCGGTATCCCTCCGGCAGCTGGGGCAGGACGCGCTCTGCGGCCTGGGCGACGGCCTGGAGCGCCTCCGGCGCGGCGCGCGTGTGGATGGCAAGCACCGGGCCCTTGCGCTCGAAATAGACCCCTTTGGCGCTGCTGAACTCCGCCTGCAGCGCCTCGGCGACCGCGCGCACGTCCTCCGGCTCGTCGGCCACCTCGATGGGACCGCCTGAGGTGAGCCGGTGTTCCAGCCCGTAGAGGCCGGCAACCGGCATGGCCATCGGCGCGAACAGCCTGTCGACCATGGCGACGGTGCGGCCGGTGACGAAGGCGACGGCGCCTTTGAGCCCCGCCTCCGCATCGACTAGGAGGCTGCGCAGCTCGTCGTCGACGGCGACCCCCTCGGGATGGGGATGATGCTCGATCAGGGTGCCGTCGATGTCCAGGAAAAGCGCTGGTCTCATCGTCTCCCCCATGCTCCGGCGGCCATCTTGCCCGGCGGCGGCGTCGGAGCGCGATTCTGCGAGGAGGCGCCGCCCCCCGGGATGGCGCGCAACTGGCCGCGCTTTCTCACCCGGGCAGCGTCGAGGAGCATGCTGCCGGCCCAACGGAACACGTTGTTGCTGCGCACGACCTCACGCAGGCGCCGCATCCGCGCCGCCTGCTCGGCGGGAGGCATGGTCACGGCCGCGAAATAGGCCTCGGCCATGGCGGTTGCGTCGAACGGGTTGACGATCAGCGCTTCGAAAAGCTCCTTGGCGGCCCCGGCGAAGGTGCTCAGGATCAGCACGCCCTGCTCGTCGTCCCGACTGGCGACGAACTCCTTGGCGACCAGGTTCATGCCGTCATGCAGGCTGCTGACCACGCACACGTCGGCCGCCCGGTAGAGCTCGAACAGCTCGGCCTGGTCGCGATGCTCCGGGACGAGCACGATAGGCTGGTAGCCTTCGGAGCCGTAGCGCTCGTTGAAGTTGGCGACGTAGTCGAGGCATTCCTGGTGAAGGTGCTGGTAGGAAGGCAGCGCGCTGCGGCTCGGCGCGGCGATCTGCAGGAAGACGAGCCGGCCAATCCAGTCCGAATGCTGGTGGAAGAACTCGTCCAGCGCTTCGAAGCGGTCGAGGATGCCCTTGGTGTAGTCGAAGCGCTCGACGCCCACGGCAAGCCTGATGTCCGGCGGCAGGCCGTAGCGATCGAGAACGCGCGCCCGCGCGTCCTTCGCCGGCGGACCCCGCTCCTCGGGCCATTCGATCGAGATCGGATAGGGATGGACAAGGGTCGTCGAGCCCCGGTAGCTGATCGCCGAGGCGTCGCGATCGATCCGCGATTCCATGAAACGGTCGACGCTCTCGATGAAGTTGTTGCAATGAAACTGGATGTGGAAACCGAGGATCGAGCTGCCGAGAAGGCCGTCGAGCAGCTCGTCCCTCCAGGGGCAGACGCTGAACACCTCCGAATTCGGCCAGGGAATGTGCCAGAAGGTGACGATCACCGCCTCGGGCAGGCGCTCGCGGATGAGCCGCGGAAGCAGCGCGAAGTGATAGTCCTGGATCAGCACGACGGGCCGGCTGCTCTTGGCTTCCTCGACGACCGCGTCGGCGAACTTGCGGTTGACCGCCTGGTAGCATTCCCAGTCGGCGGCCCGGAAGACGGGCCGGGTGAAGGCGATATGGCAAAGCGGCCATAGCCCCTCGTTGGCGAAGCCGTTGTAGTAGCCCTTGTGCTCCTCCTCGCTCAGCCAGATCCGGCGGAGCGTATAGGCCGGATCGTCCGGCGGCACGGCGACATGGTCGCGGGCGTCGACCGTCTGGCGGTCGGCCGACCCGCTTCCATGGGCGATCCAGATGCCGGAGCAGGCGCGGGTCACCGGCTCCAGGGCCGAGACCAAGCCGCTTGCCGGCACCTGGACGAGCACCTCGCCGTCGACCAGCTCGTGCACATAGGGCTCGCGGTTGGAGACGACGATGACTTCCGTGTCGGGAAGCTCCTGTTCCAGGATCTGGCGCAGCGTGTCGGCCGACCACTGCACCAGCGACTCGTCGTTTTGGGTGTTGCGCTCGCCTTCGCGCAGGATCGGTTCCGGGTCGCTTGCCGCAGGGCGCGTCTCTTGGTGTCGGCTACGATAGTGACCAAGCGCGAAGGCGGCCAGGACGACGAGGACGAAGGCAGCGGCTGCCCCGAGGATCCACAGGGCTTCGAGAGCAGGTATCGGCATTTTTCCCTTCTCGCCTGCGGCCGCTCGCCAGAGCCTCGACCGCAAGGTCCATCATGCCGACCATGGCCGGCACACAAGGTCAAACTGCCGAGCGCTGGCAAGGTTCCAAGAAAAGACTCCTATGCCAGGCACCTCAGGACCGCACCACGAACGGCACCAGCCCCTCGTGCCGCCGGTGGAGATAGGACACCACGCGGTCGCCAACCCGCTCGAACACGATGTCCACGGCCGCCTCGCCGACTTCGAGATGGCGGATGAACAGGTTGTCGATGCCGATCGGCAGGCGCGGCCGCGTCACCGTGATCTCGCCCTTCCAGCCGTCGATCTTCAGGCCCAGGCAGGCCTGCATCAGCATAAAGACGGCACCGGCGGACCAGGCCTGCGGCAGGCAGGCCACCGGGTAGGCCACCGGCGCTTCGCCGGGGGCGCGGGCGAAGCCGCAGAACAGCTCGGGCAGGCGCATGTTGAAATGCACGGCGGCCTCGAAGGTGGCGCTCATCAGGCGCACGACGCTGTCACGCTCCTCATAGGCGGAGAGGCCGACGGCGCAGATGGCCGTGTCGTGGGGCCAGATCGAGCCATTGTGGTAGGACATCGGGTTGAAGGGCGCCTCGTCCTCCGCCAGCGTGCGCAGCCCCCAGCCGCTGTTGAAGGCCGAGGACAGCAATTGCTCGGCCACGCGCTTGGCACGCTCCGGCGAGGGCAGCCCTACGAACAGCAAATGGCCGGCATTGGACGCGCGCACGCGGCATTGCGCTCCCTCTCCGTCGAGGGCAATCGCATAGGTGCCGTACTCCTCGATCCAGAAATGCTCCTCGACCGCAGCCCGCACCGCTTCGGCCCTCCAGCTCCAGCGATCCGCGAGCTCGGCCTCGCCGCGCCGCTTCGCCAAGGCGGCAAGCCCGCGATAGGCGGCGAAGACGTAGCCCTGGACCTCGACCAGTGCAATCGGCCCCGGAGGGATGCGGCCGTCGGCGTGGAAGACCGCATCCCAGCTGTCCTTCCAGCCCTGGTTCGACAGTCCGGACTCGGCGGCACGCTTGTAGGTGAGGAAGCCGGCGCCGTCGCGCCGTCCGACCTCCTCCATCCAGCCCGCCGCCGCGGTGAGCGACGGCCACATGGCGTCTATGAAGGCCATGTCGCCCGTGCGGTCGGCGTAGCTGGCGGCGAGATAGACGTAGAGCGGCGTGGTATCGACGCCGCCATAGTAGCGGCCGAACGGCAGCTCGCGCATGACCGCCATCTCGCCCTTGCGGGTCTCGTGCATGATCTTGCCCGGCTCGGAATCGCTGAAGGGCGAGGTCTCGGTGGCCTGGTGCCGTGCCAGGAAGGTCAGGACGCCGCGCGCCAGGGCCGGATTGAGCCAAAGCATTTCCAGCGCCGAGATCACGCCGTCGCGGCCGAAGGCGGTCGAGAACCAGGGAATGCCGGCATAGGGGTACGGGCCCGTCTCGAGATCGGTCGTCAGGAGCGCGATATCGGCGCGGGCGCGCGTCAGCCAGTCGTTGAACACCCGACCCGAGCTCGACACCGTGGCGCCGCTGCGCCGCTTGATGCGCATGGCGAAGCGGGCCCGGGCGGCGGCGGTGCGGAAGCGCTCGCGGCTCGGCTTCTGCGGCTCGGAGCCGATCTCGATGAACAGCGTCTCACGGCCGCGGCGGCCTACCCTGAGGCTGAATTCGGCGGCGGCGGCGACGATCGACGTCGGCGTGCGGGAAAACGCGATGTAGGACCAGCGGGTGACGCCGTCGAGACCGTCGTAGCGGAAGGCCACCTGGTCATCCTCGACGAGCGGGTCGTAGGCGCGACCGCGCCGCGCCCGCTGCGAGCCGCGAACCTCGAACATGTCGCGGAAATCGGCGGCGAATTCGAGGCGCAGCGGCATTTCCATGTCGCGACCAGAGTAGTTGGTCAGCGTGATGCGCTCATACATGCGGTTCTGCCACAGCAAGCGGGTGCGCTCGACATGCAGGACGCCCTGCGGCGCCGGACTGCCGGAGGGCGTCGCGAGCGGCATGTTGGTAAGGTTGGCGGTGAATACGATGTTGTCCTGCGACAGCGAGGCGCCCAGCAGGGAGGGCGACCGGCCGCCGACCAGCAGGCGGTAGTGCGACAGGAGCCTGGTGTCGTCGAGGAACAGCCCATCGCCGCGGCCGCGGATGTCGCCATAGCCGTCGGCCACCATGAAGCAATCCTCATGCTTCAGGGCGTATTGGCGGTGCGGCTCGCGCGGCGGCTCGTCGCCGTCGGCGAGCGCGGCGGCCGGGTCGAGTTGACGTTCGTTCAGCTCTGCCATGACGGTCCCCTCGCCTCTCCAGGGTTCGATGGTGAACGCTGTTCAGACGAACGCGCCGCTCGTCTCGCCGCGCGACGGCGGGTAGGCGGCCGCGGCCTCGACGCAACCAAGGTATACCGCCTCATAGTCGCGCGCCATGCGTTCCGCCGCGAAGCGACGCTCGAAGACCGCCCGAACCGTGCCGCGATCGAGCGCCGCCGCCATCCGCACAGCCTCGACGGCTGCGTCGATCGAGTCGACGACATAGCCCGTCTCGCCTTCGTCGACGATCTCGGGCATCGCGCCATGGCGCCAGACGACGGCCGGCGTACCCACCGCCATCGCCTCGATGACGACCAGCCCGAAAGGCTCCGGCCAGTCGATCGGGAAGACGAGAGCGCTGGCGCGGCCGAGAAACTCCGCCTTCTCGTCGTCGTCGATCTCGCCCACATATTCGACCGCGTCGCCATCGATCAGGCCCTCGACCACCTCGTGGAAGTAGGGTTTGTCGTCGACGTCGATCTTGGCGGCGATCTTCAGCTTCAAGCCGGCGCGGCGGGCGATCTCGATGGCGCGGTCGGGCCGCTTCTCGCGCGACAGGCGGCCGACGAAGGCGAGATACGGCTCGGCCGGGTCCTGGCCGGCAGGTGGCAGGTATTTGTCCAGCGGCAGGCCGTGATAGACGTTGCCCACCCAATTGCCGCGCGGCAGCGGGCGGCGCTGGCTCATCGAGATCGACGAGAGGGGAAAGGCCGGCCAGCGCGCATACGCACCGGCGAGGTCGCGGTAGTCGAGCCGTCCGTGCATGGTCGTGAGGGTCCGCTCCGGGATGTGCTCGAACATGGGGAAATGCAGGAAATGGCTGAGATGGAAGTGAAGCACGTCGAAGTCGTCGGCGCGCCGCCGGACCTCGTCCAGCATGGAAAGATGGGCCGCGGTGGCCGATTTCAGCGGCGACGGATCCAGCCTGAGCGCCTTGTCGCGCACCGGCACCAGGCGGGCGGTGGTCACGGCATCGCCGCTGGAGAACAGCGTGACGTCATGGCCGAGGGCGACCAGCTCCTCGGTGAGGTAGGACACCACGCGCTCCGTGCCGCCGTAAAGGCGCGGCGGAACCGCTTCGTAGAGCGGCGTGACCTGGGCGATCCGCATCAATGCCGCCTGACGGAGGGCATCGTGCCGTAAAGGCCTTCGTCGACGCAGCGCGCCCATTGCCGGTCGGCTCGGCGGGCCAGCACGTGCGGGTCGGCCGCGGACGTCGGCGCGTCCGCCGAAGAAGGGAGCCCTTCGGGCGGCAGCGGCGACGCGCGGCGGAGCAGCCAATCGGGGGTGAGCTCGATGAGGATCGAATGAAGTCGATGCATTGCCGGGTCCCATACCACGGGCCCACACGCGCCGGCGGCGCCGGGCCCTCCTGAAGAACGACAGAGCGTCCGATCCGTTCCGGCGGGGGCAGCGACCCCGTCGATCGACCGGATCGGATCGCCGGCTCGCGCGTTCTCTCCGCGAAAGCCGGGAGCGCCAAGATGAACGTCGCCAATCTGCAGCTCGAGGGTCTGGTGATGGCCCTCGCCTCGCTCAACCAACTGCTCGTCCGCAAGGGGCTCGTGTCGATCGACGAGATCGAGCTCGCGCTTCACCGGGTGGAAGCGGATCTGACCAGCGAGGAGCGGTCCTCAGAGGACATGTCGCCTTCCAACCGGGATGCGCTGTGCTTTCCCGTGCGGCTGCTGCGGCTGGCCAACCAGGCGCAGTCGGAAGACGGCGTGCCGCCCTTCTCGGAGCTGGCCCGCATGGTCGGCGAGACCAAGCAGCCCTACAACGACCAGATGTGACCTAATCGGCGGCGTCAGCTGCCGGCGGTCCGCTTAAGCCGCGCCATGAACTCGTCGAGCTCGCCGGGGTCCATGCGCACGATGTGGCGCTCCTCGGGATAGGCCTTGCTGTCGACATCGGCGACAAACTCGGAAAAGGCGGCGATGCGCTCCTGCTGAAGACGGTCGTATTCGGCGGCGAAGTTGCGGTAGACCTTTGAATGGCGGGGCATGTGCCCGCGGTTCTGGCCCAGCACGTCCTCGGCAAACAGATATTGGGCGTCGCAGCCGGTGCCGGCGCCCATGGAGAGCAGGAAGAGCGAGGTGCGGGCCGAAATAGCAGAGGCCACCTCCACCGGCACGACCTCGATCTCGGCGCCGAAAGCGCCGGCCGCCTCATAGGCCCTGACCGCCTCGAAGATCGCCATCGCCGTATCGGCAGTCTTGCCCACCGCCTTGAAGCCGCCGGTCCACGTGGCGCGCGAGGGGATCAGCCCGACATGGCCGATGACGGGGATATTCTCGTCCGCCATCCGCTTCACGGTGGCATAGCCGGCGCTGCAGTAGACGGCGTCGGCGCCGGCCTTGTAGAGGCGGAACGCCCAGCGGACGAAGTCGTCCGCCGTGCCGATCTCGTAGAAATTGTCGCCCGGCATGGAGAACAGGCTTGGGGCGGCATCCCGGTATTGCGGGTTGAGGATGAGATCGGGCGGGATCGAGACGATGTCCACCCCCGCCCGCTCGGCGGCCTCCGCTTCCTCGAGGGTCATCACCCTCAGCATGGTCAGCCGGCGCTTGCCCTTCATGGCCCGCAGGTCGGCGACAGTCGGGCGTTTGCGGCTCATCGGCGGCGTCCTTTCAGGGTCGGGGGCAGGTCAGGCGGCCAACAGGGCCTTGAGCTTCACGGCAGGCGAGGCGAGCTGGTCGCGCGGGGGATAGGCGCGCCGGCCGATCAGCATTTCGGCCAGGCGGATGTCGCGCCCGACGCCGGTCTCCTTGGCGATGCCGCTCGCCGCCACCAGCCGGCCGTCCGCCGCGAGATGGAAGAGGATGAAGCCGCCGTCGCCCAGGTCCCGGCGCACGGTCTCGGCGCCCTCGTCCGGCAGGCCGGCGATCTGCAGGCCAAGATCATATTGGTCGGTCCAGAACCAGGGCACCGCGACATGGGCATCGGCAGCGCCGAGCATGTTCTTGGCGGCGAGCGCACCCTGGTCTTCGGCGTTGCGCCAGGCTTCGAGCCGAACCCGCCGGCCGCCGTAGAGCGCCAGCGGGAACGAGCAGCAATCGCCGGCGGCGAAGATGTCCGGATCGGAGGTCCGCAGAAATTCGTCGACGGCGACGCCATTGTCGACGGCCAGCCCGGCTGCCTCCGCCAGGGCGATGTTGGGCACCGCGCCGATGCCGATCAGGCA
>JBEVJK010000037.1:0-3295 GCA_040510195.1 Mesorhizobium sp.
GACATCGGTGAAAACGGGACGGTTCGACTTGATGAGCGAGGCGGGCATTGGCTTACAGCGTCTCCGCTTCGATGCGGTAACGCGTGGTGAAAGGCCGGTCGGGCGAAAAGTCGAACGCCGTAAGGACGCCGGACAGGGCGAGTGGGTTGTCGGCGCGCGCCGTAGCGGGGCCGAGCCCGAAAGGCGAGCAGATCGGCTCGATACCGATCGCCACATGGCGGCCGCTCCAGGGCGCCCCTTTGCGGCCCCGGTTCGAGTACCACAGGAGCAGGCTCGGGAAATGCTCCGCCTGCCACGTCAACGTCACCCGATACCCCTCGGCGCGATTGGCGAGCGCGGCGCGGCCGCCAATGCCCTCGATCTGGAGGAGCTCCTCTACATCCTCTGAAAATGGCACGGCACCAGCGTCCACGCTGCCACCGGCACGGGCCGGCACTTCAGCAAGGGATAAGAAGCGGCGGTCGGGGGCAAACAGCGCCGCACCGAGCTCTACCGTGCCGGGATAGGTGAAGCCATGGGAGTCGCGGCCGAGCTCGATACGCGCACTGCCGACCTCGGCGGGCAGCCGAAACACGGGATGCAGCCCGATCGGCAAGCGGCACGGCTGCCTCACCGCGATCGAGAAGGCGAGGTCAACGGCGGGCCTTTCTGGGTCCGGCGTGATGGTGCGCTCGACCCGGGCGACCGGGCTTGCGGCCGGGTAGTCAAGCGCGAGCCGGAGCGACGTCCCGTCGTCGGGTAGAAAATTCCATGGGTGATTGGAAGAGTGCCCGTGAACCTCCTCGTCGGTCTCAGGCTCCCCGATCACGCTCTCCCATTCGGCCGGCCAGCCCTCCGCCGTCACGGAATAGCCGAAGGGCACGCAGGGCCATTCTCCGCGAAGCCGGGTAAGGATGCCGGGCAACCCGGCCGCCTCGGGCTTATCCGCCCACGGCGCAATGTGGAGCGGCGAGACCTGCCGCCCGTTGGCCAGCACGAAGGTCAGCGGCGCGAGCATGGCGCCCAGCCGCTGCACGGAGAGCGCGCCGTGCGCCCAGCCCAACCCGCGGCTATCGCTGCCGTCACTCATTTGCGGTTCCCTTGCGCCTGGCTTTTTTCGGCGAAGGCCTTGATCCGCGCCTGGCCCGCCTCGCTGCGATAGAGACCGCCAAGGATCTCACGCTCCAACGCCAGCCCGCCAGGCAGATCTCCGGGGCTGTCGGCAGCCGCGATGAGGCGTTTCAGCCCTTCCACCGCCTCGGGAGGTTCGGCGGCGATCGCCTCGGCCAAGTCCAGCGCTCGCGGCATGAGCCCGTCCGCCTCGACCACCTCATTGACGAGCCCCGCCGCGACGAGCTCCGTGGCACGCACGATGGCGCCGGTGAAAAGCAGCATGGCGGCCCGGTTGCGGCCGAGCTTGGCGACGCTACGTTGCGTGCCGCCCCCGCCCGGGATGAGGCCGAGCTTGATCTCCGGCAGGCCAAACTTGGCATGTTCGGAGGCGATCACCAGGTCTGCGCAGAGCACGAGCTCCATGCCGCCTCCCAGCGCGTAGCCATTGACCGCGGCGATGACCGGCTTGCGGTTCTCCTCGATCGCTGCGTACATCGCCGTGCCTGCGGCCTGGAAAGCGTCGAACTCGGCCGGCGTTTGCGCCGCATATTCCTTGATATCCGCCCCGGCCATGAAGCCGCGACCTTCGCCGGTGACGACAATGGCGCCGACCGCCTCGTCATCGGAGAGCGTCAGGAAAGCGGCTGTGATCTCCGCCTGCATGGTCCTGTTCATTGCGTTGAGCTGGTCCGCGCGGCGGAACGTGACCAGCGCCACGCGGCCGCGCGTCTCGACGGTCAAGGTCCGATATGTGGCCACAGCTCAGGCCTCCGCGACAGTCATGTCGCCCGCCGCCTCCAATGCGCTGATTTGTATGGCCGATATGCCGAACTCGGCAAGGATTTCGCGGCCATGCTGGCCGACCATCGGCGCCGGCCGTTCGATCGAGGGCGGTGTCTCGCTCATCTTTATAGCCGGCGCCACCACCCGCACGCGGCCACCGCGCGGATGGTCGTAGTGGGTGATCATGCCCATATGCTTCACCTGAGGGTCGTCTGCCGCTCGGCGGATGTCCTTGACCTCGGCGCACCAGATGTCAGCGTCAAGCAGGCGTGCCAACAGGGCGTCGGTGGTGAACTTCCGAGTTTCCGCGTTGACTTTTTCGAAGACTTCGTCGCGCTTGTCGAACAGCGTCTTCAGGTCATCATAGACAGCTAGTTTGGGCGCCTCGAGCACTTCATAAAGCGTCTTGAATGGACTCATGGCAATGGACACATAGCCGCCGTCGCTGGTCTCGTAGATGCCGAACGGCGCCTGCATGCCCGGGTGTCCAATGCCCGAATTGGGGCGCACGAAATCCTCGCCGAGATTGAGCACGGCAACGTATTCCTGGTTAAGATGCGCCAACATTCCCGCCAGGAGGTTGACCTCGATCTTCTGCCCCTTGCCTGTCTTCTCCCGCCAGTAGAGCGCCGAGAGGATGCCGTAGACCATGTTCATGGCTCCGATCTGGTCGGCCAGCCCCGCTCCGGCCGGCACCGGCGCCTGGTCGCCGCGACCGGTGTTTGAAATCAGACCGGCGAGCCCCTGGATCAGCATGTCCTGGCCCGGCCGCTCCACATAGGGGCCTTCCTCGCCGTAGCCCGAGCCCGAGCAGTAGATGATCCGCGGATTGACTGCGCGAAAGTCCTCGTAACCGTAGCCGAGCTTGGCAAGCACCCCGGGCCGGAAGTTCTGCACCACCACATCGGCTGTCTTCGCCATCTCCATGACGACTTGGTGCACCTTGCGGCTCTTCAAATTAAGCGCGATCGACCGCTTGTTGCGATTCCAGGCCAGGAAGTTTGGACTTTCCGAGCCGCCCACCCACTTGGCGAAGAAGGTCATGGAACGGAACAGGTCGCCCGCCCCCGCCCGCTCGATCTTGATGACGTTGGCTCCCATGTCGCCGAGCATCTGCGTGGCAAAAGGTCCCTGCAGCAGGTGGCTGAAGTCAAGGATGGTGACGCCGTCGAGGGCCTTGTTCATTCGAAAGTTCCACTTCGTAGTCCAAACTATTTTAAACGCTACAAAAGGTGCGGCACAAACCGCGGCGCGGCAGTCAGTCCGCCGTCAACCCTGAGGTCGATCCCGGTAGTGAAGCCGGCCGCTTCGGACGCCAGGTAGACTGCCGCCTCGGCCACTTCGGCCGGCTCGCCTATGCGTCCGATCGGATGCATCGTCACCCATGCCTTCATCAGGTTGCCGCCGAGATCACGCACCA
>JBEVJK010000038.1:0-126810 GCA_040510195.1 Mesorhizobium sp.
CCGGCGATCTTGCCGGCGTCCTTGGTGGCCTGGCGCTGGGCGTCGTTGAAATAGGCCGGAACGGTGATCACCGCCTTCTCGACCTTCTCGCCGAGATAGGCTTCCGCCGTTTCCTTCATCTTCTGGAGGATCATCGCCGAGATCTGCGACGGCGACCACTTGCTGCCGCCCGCCTCGACCCAGGCGTCTCCATTGTCGCCCTTGACGATCTTGTAGGGGACCAGCTTCTTGTCCTTCTCCGTCACCGGGTCGTCATACCGGCGGCCGATCAGCCGCTTGACGGCGAAGATGGTGTTCTCGGGATTGGTGACCGCCTGGCGCTTGGCCGGCTGGCCGACGAGGCGCTCCCCGTCTCCCGTGAAGGCGACGATCGACGGTGTCGTGCGTGCACCTTCCGCATTCTCGATGACCTTGGCGTCCTTGCCGTCCATCACGGCGACGCAGGAATTGGTCGTTCCCAGGTCGATGCCGATTACTTTTGCCATGTTCATTCTCTCCTTTGAGCAGGCCGTCAGGACCCAATGCGGCGTTCCGGCGACGACCCCTTCTTCCAAGAATTTCCGCGGCTTCTCCGTCTGCGACGGTCGGGCGCGGCTGCGGCGTATATAAGGAGGGGCAATCCGCCACGCAAGGCGTGGCAGCACACGGAAAACAAAGGCTCAGACGGGTTCCCAGCCGGCGCTCTCGCCGGCCCGGAAGAAGGCGTCGATTACTGCCTGGTTTCGCATCGAATCCTCCAGCGTGAAGACCGGGTCGCTTCCGCCCTGCGCGGCGCGTGCGAAGGCCTCGACCTCCAGCCTGTACTGGCGCACCCCCGGAAAGCGAAACACCGTTGCCTGGTCGTGCCGCTGGTTGTGGAGCTCGATCCGGGCGTGCTCGTAGTCGCCGGCATTGAACGGGCCGTGCACCTCGATGTAGCCCTGCTCGCCGTGGAAGACCATCACCTGCCGTGCAGCCATCTGGGTCGCGCAGTAGAAGGTGAGCTCGAACTCGCCGAAATCGGCTTTCACGCTGGAGTAGATGTCGGTGCCGAACTTCGGGTCGCGCTCGACCGTCGCCTGGACCCGGCTCGGCTCCTTGCCGGTCACCAATCGCGTCGCCACCGTCGGATAGACGCCGATGTCAGGCAGCGCGCCGCCGCCGAGATGCAGCTGGTTGCGCATGTTCTCGGGGTCGACATTGTAGTAGCTGAAGGCCCCCTGCACGTGGCGCACCCGACCGATCGCTCCGTCCTGCACCAGTTCGCGCACCTTGATCCATTGCGGGTGATAGGACACCATGAAGGCTTCGCAGACCAGCACCTTGTTGCGGTCGCGCGCCTCGATCAGCGGCGCGATGTCGCCTGCCGCCAGCGCGATCGGCTTCTCGCACAGCACGTGCTTGCCGGCATTGGCCGCCTTGAGGGTCCATTCCACGTGCTGCGAGGTGGGCAGCGGGATATAGACGCCGTCGACGTCGTAGGACGCCAAAAGCTCGTCATAGGAGCCGAACGCGTGCTCGGCGCCGAAGCGCCGTGCCAGCGACTTGGCGCGCTCGAGGTCGCGGCTGGCGATCGCCGTGACGATGCCGTTCTCCGAATCGACCATCGCCGGCAACAGCTGCTCGCGGGCGATCTTGGCGGTCGAAAGCACTCCCCAGCGGAACATTGCGTGTCCTCCTCCTCGGCTGAGATCGTATCCTAGGCCCTCAGCACGCCTCCGGTCTGCTTGCTCACATTGGCCACGATGCGGCCTGCCAGCGCCTCGAAATCCTCCTCGGTCAGCGTCCGGTCGACCGGTTGGATGGAGACCTCGATGGCGATCGACTTCTTGCCGGGACCGAGGGTCGCTCCTTCGAAGACGTCGAACACCGAGACGCCGCTGATCAGCCGCCTGTCGGCCGCCGCGGCGGCGCGCGCCAGCGCGGCTGCCTCGACCTGCCTGTCGACCACGAATGCGAAATCGCGCTTGACCGCTTGCAGATTCGACAGGTCGAGCCGCGGCTTGGTGCGCGTCGCCTTGGCCTTCGGCTCCGGCAGGGCGTCGAGAAACACCTCGAAGCCGGCGAGCTGGCCATCGACGTCCAGCAGCTCGAGCGTCTTCGGATGGAGCTCACCGAATGTCCCGAGCACCGTCTTCGGTCCGAGCCTGATCGTTCCCGAACGCCCCGGATGGTACCAGGCGGGGCCGCCCGCTTCCACTTGCAGCTTGTCGACCGGCGCGCCGCTGGCTTCCAGCGCCGCCAGCGCATCGGCCTTGGCGTCGAACACGTCGACCGGCGCCGCGTTGCCCGTCCAGTGGCGCCCGGCGCCCTCCAGCCGTGCGGTGCCGCGCCGGATGCCGGCGGCGACGCGCCGCTGGCCCTCCGGCAGGTCGCTCTCATAGGTGCCCGACACCTCGAACAGCGCCGCATCGCCATGTCCCCGGTCGGCGTTGCGCTGCGCCGCGGCGATCAGTCCTGGCAGCAGCGAGGGCCGCATGACGTCCATGTCGGTGGCGATCGGGTTGGCCAGCGTCAGACCGGGCCCGCCGCCGCCGAACGCAAACGCATGCGCCGCCGGGATGAACGACCAGGTGACCGCCTCCAGCATGCCGCGCACCGCCAGCGCGCGCCGCGCCGCTCGCGTCCTCAGTTGCAAGGGTGTGAGCATCTTCGTGTTGACGCTGGCGTGCGCCTCGAGCGGCGCCGGCGCGATGCGGTCCACGCCGTGGATGCGCATCACCTCCTCGACCAGGTCGGCTTTGCCGTCGATGTCCGGCCGCCACGACGGCACCGTCACCTCCACCGGGTCGCCGTCGCCTTGGGAGCGGAAGCCCAGCCGCGCCAGGATGGCCAGGCTCTCCGCCCGCGGCACGTCGAGACCGGTCAGCCGCCGCACTTCGCCGGTCGGGAGCGCGACCACCTTGGGCGCGTACCCGGAATAGCCCACCACCTCCGTCTCGCTGGGCTCGCCGCCGCACAGCTCGAGCACCATGCGGGTCGCCAGCTCCAGGCCGGGCACCATGAATTCCGGGTCGACGCCGCGCTCGAAGCGGTAGCGCGCATCGGTGACGATGCCGAGCTCGCGGCCGGTGCGGGCGACGTTGAGCGGTTCCCACAGCGCCGACTCGATCAGCACGTCGGTCGTCGAGGCGTCGCAGCCCGAGTGCTCGCCGCCCATGATGCCGGCGATCGACTCGACGCCGTTCCGATCGGCGATCACGCACATTTCGGGCGTCAGCCGGTACTCGCGCCCGTCCAGCGCAAGCACCGTTTCGCCTCCCTTTGCCCGACGCACCGTCAGGTCGCCCGCCACCTTGGCGGCGTCGAAGACGTGCAGCGGCCGGCCGCGGTCGAAGGTGATGTAGTTGGTGATGTCCACCAGCGCGTTGATCGGCCTCAGCCCGATCGCCAGCAGGCGCTGCTGCAGCCATTTCGGCGACGCGCCGTTCTTCACCCCGCGCACCATCCGAAGTGCGAAGCCGCGGCAGAGCGGCTCGCCTTCGGGGAAGTCCAGGGCAACCTTCACCGGGCAAGAGCCGACGCCTGGCACGGCCGGCACGCGGCCCTCCTTCAGGCGGCCGACCCCGGCAGCGGCGAGATCGCGCGCGATGCCATGGACACCGGTGGCATCGGGGCGATTGGGCGTCAGGCCGATCTCGAAGACCGGATCGTCGAGTCTGGCATAGGCGGCGAAGCCGGTTCCCACCGGCGCGTCCTCCGGCAGCTCGATGATGCCGTCATGCTCGTCCGAGATCTCCAGCTCGCGCTCCGACAGCATCATGCCGCGGCTCTCCACGCCGCGGATCTTCCCCACCGAAAGCGTCGTGTCGATGCCGGGGATATAGGCGCCGGGCGCGGCAAAGGCGCCGACCAGCCCGGCTCGCGCATTGGGCGCCCCGCACACCACCTGCACCGGCGCCTGCCCCTCGCCGGTATCGACCGTCAGCACCTGCAGCTTGTCGGCGTCGGGATGCTTCTCGGCCGTCAGCACCCGCGCGATGACGAAGGGCTTCAGGCTCGCTTTGTCGTCGACCGCCTCCACTTCGAGGCCGATCGAGGTCAGCCGCTCGGCAATCTCGCCGAGCGTCGCTTCGGTTTCCAGGTGGTCCTTCAGCCAGGAGAGGGTGAATTTCATGCCAAACCTACCTGAGCGTCTCAGCTCGACAGCCCGCCGAACAGCGTCGGCAGGTCGAGTGGGCGAAAGCCGTAATGCGACAGCCAGCGGACGTCCGCGTCGAAGAAGGCGCGCAGGTCCGGCATGCCGTATTTCAGCATGGCGATGCGGTCGATGCCCATGCCCCACGCAAAGCCCTGATACACGTCAGGGTCGAGGCCGCCGAAGCGCAGCACGTTGGGATGCACCATGCCGCAGCCCAAAATCTCCATCCAGTCGGAACCCTCGCCGAAGCGCACCTCGCCCGGCCGCGACCGGTCGCATTGGATGTCGACCTCCAGGCTCGGCTCGGTGAACGGGAAGAAGCTCGGCCGGAACCGCATCTTCAGGCTAGGCACCTCGAAGAACGCCTTACAGAACTCCTCAAGCACCCAGCGCATGTTGGCGACGTTGGCCGTGCGATCGATGACCAGCCCTTCGAGCTGATGGAACATCGGCGTGTGCGTGGCGTCGGAGTCCTGCCGGTAGGTCTTGCCGGGGATGACGATGCGGATCGGCGGTTTCTGGGCCTCCATGGTGCGGATCTGCACCGGCGAGGTGTGTGTGCGCAAAAGCTTGCGCTCGGCCGACCCTTCCGCATTGAGGAAGAAGGTGTCGTGCATCTCGCGCGCCGGATGGCCCTCCGGGAAGTTCAGCGCGGTGAAGTTGTAGTAGTCGGTCTCGATGTCCGGTCCCTCGGCGATGGTGAAGCCGAGGTCCCCGAAGATGGCGGCGATTTCGTCGATCACCTGGCTGATCGGGTGGATGCGGCCGCGCTCGGCCGGCGAGGGCCGCACCGGCAGCGTCACGTCGACGGTGTCGTTGGAAAGGCGGGCTGTGATGGCCGCCTCGCGCAGCGCCGCCCGGCGGGCGGTCAGCGCCTCGGTCACCCGGTGCTTGAGGCCGTTGAGTGCCGGGCCCATCGTCTGCCGTTCCTCGGCAGCCATCGCGCCCAGCGTCTTCAGCCGCTCGGAGATCGAGCCCTTCTTGCCCAGCGCCGCGAGCCGCACCGCCTCGATGGCGGTCTCGTCGCCCGCCGCGGCGATGTCGCCGAGCAGTGTGGTCTCCAGTGTTTCGAGGTCGCTCATGGTCGTTCGATCGTCCAGCGTATGGCAAGAAAAAACCCGCGCCAGCCCTGCCAGCGCGGGTTTCCCAAATCAAGTGCCGATGTTCGGGAAGGCGCTGGCGTCAGGCGACGGCGCTCTCGAACGCGTTCGGCGTGGTGTTCTTCAGGTATTCGAGGGCGACCTTGGCCTTGCCGACCATGGCCACGAACGCCTGCGGCTCGTGGATCGCCATGTCGGACAGGATCTTGCGGTCGATCTCGATGCCCGCCTTGTTCAGGCCGTCGATGAAGCGGCCATAGGTCAGGCCGTGCTCGTGCACCGCGGCGTTGATGCGCTGGATCCACAGAGCGCGGAACGAGCGCTTGCGGTTCTTGCGGTCGCGATAGGCGTATTGCTGCGACCTCTCCACCGCCTGCTTGGCGACGCGGATGGTGTTCTTGCGGCGGCCGTAGAAGCCCTTGGCGGCTTTCAGGACCTTCTTGTGCTTGGCATGGGCGGTGACGCCCCGTTTGACGCGAGCCATGGTCTGGATCTCCTTGAGCGCTGGCTGCCGGCCTCAGAGGCCGTTGGGCAGGAAGTTCTTGATCACCTTGCGGGCATCCGGCTCTGCCAGAGCCATGGTGCCGCGGGCATCGCGGATGAACTTGTTGGTGCGCTTGATCATGCCATGACGCTTGCCGGCCGCCTGCGCCAGCACCTTGCCGGTCGCAGTCACCTTGAATCGCTTCTTGGCAGCCGATTTGGTCTTCATCTTGGGCATTTTGCTTCTCCTTCTGAGGCGCTCTCAGGCGCTTGACGCTTCGGGCAGACCAGGCCCGAAAAGCATTGCGAACCGCCACGGCATGCCCTGCCGGACGGTTCTGAACGCGGCCTTATAGCGACAGCAACGCCAAAGCGCAACGGGGATTCGCCGCTTCGCGCGGCCTCAATAGAGCCGCAGCAGAACCGGCAGGGCCCCGACGTCCTGCCAGTGCTCGATCAGCTCGAAAAGCGGATAGGCGGCCAGGAACAACAATCCGTCGCGGAACGTCCGGTAGAGCATCTGCGGTTTGACGGAGAGCAGGTTGCTTTCGCGGAAGAGCCGGAGATCGGGCAGGAAGCGCGGCACCTCGCGCCGGTACTGCCGGTAGGTTTCGCCGAAATTCTCCTCCAGATATGCTTCCTCCACCTGGATCACCAAAAGGAAGGCGATCGTGCAGAGGATTGCGAACGCCAGCGCGACGACGGCGCTTCCGGTCATCGCGCCGACGCCGGCCGCGCCGATGGCGGAGAACAGGTAGAGAGGGTTGCGGGTCACCGAATAGGGACCGCCGCGGACGATCTCGGAGCTCTTTCGCCCGCCGATGTAAAGCGTGCACCAGGTCCGTCCCAGGATGGCGATCAGCATCAGCGCGATGCCGATCTGCTCGATGCGTTCGTGCAGGTCGTCCTCTGCTGCGCGCGCCGAGCGCACGAAAAGCAGCGCCACCACCATCAGGACGAAAAGCGCCCCCAGCACCAGCCGGCGACGCTTCTGATAGCGGCCGAGCTCGTCCGGCGTCTTGGCGACCAGTGGGGATATGCGCGTTGACGCCATGCCTGAAGACCCTCCGGCCGCAGAGCGCGGCCGGCGAATTCTTAAACGGGGCATCGTGGGCAAATCGTGGCGAACGAGGAAAAGGCTACCGGAGTGGCCTCTGGAATCATCGTGGTGCCAACACCATCATCATCTGGCGGCCTTCGAGCTTTGGCTCGGCCTCCACCTTGGCGATGGGCGCAACCTCTTCGCGCACCTTGTTGAGAAGCTGCATGCCGAGCTCCATATGGGCCATCTCGCGGCCCCGGAAGCGCAGCGTCAGCTTGACCTTGTCGCCTTCCTCGAAGAACCGGCGCACCGCCCTCATCTTCACCTCGTAGTCGTGGATGTCGATGTTGGGGCGCATCTTGATCTCCTTGATCTCGATGACCTTCTGGTTCTTGCGGGCCTCGGCGGCCTTCTTCTGGTTGGCATATTTCAGCTTCCCGAGATCCAGGATCTTGGTGACGGGCGGCTCTGCGTTGGGCGAAATTTCTACGAGGTCGAGGCCGGCTTCCTCGGCGGCTGCGAGGGCATCGTTGATCGATACCACGCCTTGATTGGTGCCGCTTGCGTCGATGAGTTGAACCCGGGGGACCCGGATGTCGCGGTTGGCGCGCGGTCCTTCCTTGACGGGAGCCGCGGCTTTGAAGGGTCTGCGAATGGTCGTGTTCTCCTGATCTGTTACCGTTCGGGGCTCTGCCCGGACGTGGTCGTGTCATGTCGTTCGGGCAACGGCGCTGTCAATAGCACAGCCAAGCAAAAGAATCACGATCAAACCTGTCGTCGTGCGCGCCCGGCAGCTGACCGGTGGAGAGCCGGGACAAGCCGCTTTGCGATGCTGCGGTGCCGTGGCAGAAGGGCGCGTCAGGGAGATTCTGATCATGTCCGACGAGACCGGCCCAGGCTTCATCGACGTCGACGGAGCGGCCATCGCCTTCCGCCACCGCGACGGGCGGGAGCCGGGCGTGATGTGGCTCGGCGGCTACCGCTCCGACATGCGCGGCACCAAGGCCGAGGCGCTTGATGCCTGGGCCGCCGCTGCCGGTCGCGCCTTCACCCGCCACGACTATTCCGGCCATGGCGAGTCCGGCGGCGCCTTCCGCGACGGCACCATCTCGGGCTGGGTCAGGGAGAGCCTGGCGGTGATGAATGCCGCGACGTCGGGGCCGCAGGTCCTGGTCGGCTCTTCCATGGGTGCCTGGATTGCGCTTCGCATGATCGAGGAGCTCGCGCGGCAGCCCGGCAGCCGGCCTGTGGCGGGGCTTCTGCTGCTCGCGCCGGCTCCCGACTTTACGAGCGAACTGGTCGAGCCGAAGCTCACCGCTGCGCAGAAGCGCGCCTTGACCCGCAAGGGATTCTTCGAGGCGCCCTCCGAGTACAGCCCGGGCGAACCATACGTCTACACACGGGCGTTGATCGAGGACGGCAGGCGGAACCGGGTCATGACCGGGCCGATCGACACCCACTGCCCGGTCCATATCATCCAGGGGCTCAGGGACCCCGACGTGCCGCACGAGCATGCCTTGAAGCTCGCCAGCTGCCTGCCGGCCGACGACGTGACTGTATCGCTGGTACCGGACGGCGATCATCGCCTCTCGCGCCCGGAGGACATAGCCCTGATCCTGGGGGCGATCGACGAGCTCATCTCGCGCAGTGCCGGTTGAGCCGATGCGCCTGTCCATCCCTGCCTCCGCCTTCGTCGCGGCGATCGTCGGCTTCGGCGGCACCTTGCCCATCATCATAGCGGCCGCTGCGGCCGTCGGCTCCAGCCAGGCCGAAACCGCCAGCTGGGTCACCGCGATCTGCCTGGCGATGGCCTTGGAGACGGCCTGGCTCTCCTATGCGACCCGCATGCCCGTCATCACCGCCTGGTCGACCCCCGGAGCGGCGCTGATCGCCGCCAGCAGCGGCTTCACTCTGCCCGAGGCCGTGGGCGCCTTCGTCGTCACCGCCCTTCTGCTGATGGCGACCGGCCTGCTGCGCCCGCTGACCCGCCTCATCGCCCGGATCCCGGCATCCGTCGCCTCCGGCATGCTGGCCGGCATCGTCGTCACCTTCGCCATCGGGGCCGCCAAGGCGTCCGTCGCCGATCCGCTCTTCATCCTGCCGCTGGTCGTCGCCTTCTTCCTCATCCGACTGTTCAATCCCGCGCTTTCAGTGCTGGCGGTGCTGGTCGGCGGCGGCGTCTTCGCCGGGCTTACCGGCCGGGTGGGCGCTTTGCCGCCGCCGGCCCTGTCCACCCTCACTCTGGTGGCGCCGCAGTTCACGCCGGCGGCCGTCGTCGGCCTCGCTCTGCCGCTCTACCTGGTCACCATGGCTTCGCAGAACCTCTCTGGCCTGGCCGTGCTGAGGGCGGCCGGCTATGCGCCGAAACCCGGTCCGATCATCGCCGTAACCGGTCTCTTCTCCCTGCTGTCGGCCCCCTTCGCCGCCTCGACGACAAACCTCGCGGCCATATCGGCGGCGATTTGCACAGGGCCCGATGTTCATCCCGATCCCGCCGAGCGGTGGAAGACCGGGCCGTTCTATGCGCTTGCCTACCTGGTATTTGCGGCCTTCGGCGCCTCTCTGGTCGCCATCTTCGCGGTGCTCCCCGCCGAGCTGATTGTGCTGGCCGCCGGCCTGGCGCTGCTCGGCGCGCTGTCGAACGCGCTCGCCATCGCGCTCGAACGCGAGGCCGAGCGCATGCCGTCCGTCATCGCCTTCGTCGTCACCGCCTCGGGCCTGGCCGTCGCCGGCGTCGGCTCGGCGTTTTGGGGGCTGGTCGCCGGCCTCGCCGTACTCGCTCTCGACGGCGTCAAAAAACGGCTGCTCTTTCAATAGGTTGTCCGGTTCCCTCGGCCGCGATCTTGAATCGGCCCCGGGGGGCTCCCATCTCGAATTGCAGCGGTCCCCCGACCGCTTTAACGGAAGGAATGGGAGAAGATGAGCACGACTGCATTGATCCGTCCGGCCTGGACGCCGGCCACCATCGCGCTGATGGTGATCGGCTTCATGGTCTTCTGGCCGCTCGGCCTCGCCATGCTCGCCTACATCATTTGGGGCGATCGGCTGGAAGGCTTCAAGCGGGATGTCAACCGGGCGACCGACGGCGTCTTCGCGGGTTGCCGCAGGGCCTCCTACCGCGCCCAGCGCGGCACCGGCAACGTCGCCTTCGACGACTGGCGCGAAAAGGAGCTCGAACGGCTCGCCGAGGAGCGCCGCAAGCTCGACGAGATGCTGGAGGAGTTCGACACCTATGCCCGCGAGCTGCGCAGGGCCAAGGACCAGGACGAGTTCGACCGCTTCATGGCCGCCCGCTCCCGCTCGACCCCGGCCAGGACCGGCGGCAAGCCGGGCGACACCCTGCTCGACGAAGTGTGAGTGGGAAGGGCCGGAACGGCTCCGAAACGGCGTCGCCTCCCAAGGCGACGCCGTTTTCTTTTGCGCGAACGATTGCGTCGGACGATACTGCCGATCAATCTTGCATTTGCCTGCTCTTTCCCCGAGATTTTCCTGTCCGAATCGAGCAACCTTCGTCCATGCCCTTCGACCTGTTCCGCCGCAAAGAGCGTCCCCGGTCCCGCCCCCCGGTGGAGGAGCGCGAGCACGCCGTGGCCGGCCGGCGTCTCCCCTTGCGCATCGTCGAGAACGAGCGCGCGCGGCGGCTCACCTTGCGCATCGACAGCGGCGGCCGCGGGCTGAGGATCACTGTCCCGCCGGGGCTCAAGCGCAGCGAGGTGGAGCATTTCCTGGTCCGCCACCAGGGCTGGCTGGAGCAGCGGCTGGCCAAGGTGCCGGCGCAGGCGCGCGTCCGCCCGGGCATCAAGGTGCCGCTGCGCGGCGTACCCCACCGTATCGTCCACGAGCCGGGCGCCCGCGGCACGGTCACCATCGGCCTGGATGCCGGGGGCCCCTTCCTCAATGTCTATGGCGACCGCGCCCACCTGCCGCGCCGCCTGTCGGACTTCCTCAAGCGCGAGGCCAAGGCCGAGATCGAGACTCTGGTGGCGAGGCATTGCGCGGCGGTCGGCAAGCGCGCCAAGGCGATCCGCTACCGGGACACCTCGTCCCGCTGGGGGTCGTGCACCTCCGACGGCGTGCTCTCCTTCTCCTGGCGGATCATGATGGCGCCTTCCCCCGTCATCAACTACCTGGTGGCGCACGAGGTGGCCCATCTCAAGGAGATGAACCACGGGCCCAAATTCTGGGCGCTTTGCAACCGGCTGTGCCCGGACACCGAGCGCTGCAAGGCCTGGCTGAAGCGCAATGGCGGCGCGCTGATGGCGATCCAGTTCGATTGAACGCCGGCTTTTGCTCGACTTTGCCCGAGTTTCATGCGAGTTGCCGGCGATGCGCCTGGACATCAAGATCTGCGGCCTGAAGACGCCCTCGGCGGTAGACGCCGCCTTGCAGGGCGGGGCGACCCATGTCGGCTTCATCTTCTTTCCGAGGAGCCCGCGCAACGTCGACGCCGCCACGGCCGGTGCCCTTCGGCAGGCGGTGCTCGGCCGGTCCAAGGCGGTCGCCGTCACCGTCGATGCGTCCGATTCGGAGCTCGACGCGATCGTCGCCGCCATGCGGCCGGACCTGCTCCAGCTGCACGGCGCCGAGTCCCCCGAGCGCGTCGTCGCCGTCCGGCGGCGTTTCGGCCTGCCCGTCATGAAGGCGCTTCCGGTGCGCGAGGCGGCCGATTTGGCGGCGGTCGCGGCCTTCGAAGGGGTCGCCGACCGGCTGCTGCTCGACGCCAAGCCACCGCCTGGCGCCGCCTTGCCCGGCGGCAACGGCCTGCCCTTCGACTGGCGGCTGCTTCAGCGGCTGGATAACGGGCTCGACTACATGCTCTCGGGGGGCATCGACGAAGCCAACGTCGATGCCGCGCTGTCGCTCGCCGCCCCGACCGGGATCGACGTGTCGTCGGGGGTCGAAAGCGCGCCGGGCGTCAAGGATCCGGCCCGCATCGAGGCCTTGTTCCGCGCCGTTCGCGCGGCGCTTGACGACCGCTCCCGAAGCCCAGCACAGGAGGTCGGCCATGAACAAGCCGGTTGAGCCCAACTCCTTTCGCACGGGGCCGGACGAGCAGGGAATGTTCGGCATTTACGGGGGTCGTTTCGTTGCCGAAACGCTAATGCCGCTGATCCTCGAGCTGGAACGCCATTGGAACGAGGCCAAGACCGACCCGGCCTTCCGTGCCGAGCTCTCGGCGCTGTCGACCCACTATGCCGGGCGTCCCTCCAAGCTTTATCATGCCGAGGGGCTGACCCGGCATCTCGGCGGCGCCCGCATCTATTTCAAGCGCGAGGACCTCAACCACACCGGCTCGCACAAGATCAACAACTGCCTGGGCCAGATCCTTTTGGCCAGGCGAATGGGCAAGAGGCGCATCATTGCCGAGACCGGTGCTGGTCAGCACGGGGTCGCCTCGGCGACCGTCGCGGCGCGCTTCGGCCTTCCTTGTGTGGTCTACATGGGCGCCACCGACGTCGAGCGACAGAAGCCCAACGTCTTCCGCATGAAGCTGCTCGGCGCCGAGGTCAGGCCGGTGAGCGCCGGCCACGGCACGCTCAAGGACGCCATGAACGAGGCGCTGCGCGACTGGGTCACCAATGTCGAGGACACCTACTATCTGATCGGCACGGCGGCCGGGCCGCATCCCTATCCCGAGCTTGTCCGCGATTTCCAGTCGGTGATCGGCAGCGAGGCACGGGCGCAGATCCTGGAGCAGGAAGGCCGCCTGCCGGACGCCATCGTCGCGGCGGTCGGCGGCGGCTCCAACGCCATCGGCCTCTTCCACCCCTTTCTCGACGACCGCTCGGTGGCAATCTACGGCGTCGAGGCTGGCGGCCGCGGCCTCGACGGCGTCGAGCATTGCGCCTCGATGAGCGCCGGCAGGCCCGGCGTGCTGCACGGCAACCGCACCTATCTCCTGCAGAACGAGGACGGCCAGATCCTCGACGGCCACTCCATCTCGGCCGGCCTCGACTATCCGGGCGTCGGCCCCGAGCACAGCTACCTGCGCGACACCGGCCGCGTGACCTATGTGCCGATCCTCGACGACGAGGCGCTGGAGGCCTTCCAGCTCACCACCCGCGTCGAAGGCATCATCCCGGCGCTCGAATCGGCGCATGCCATCGCCCAGGCGATGAAGCTGGCGCCGACGATGGGCAAGGACCAGGTGATGATCGTCAACCTCTCCGGCCGCGGCGACAAGGACGTCCACACCGTCGCCGGCATGCTGGGCATGGAGATCTGAGGCGATGGCAAGCCGCATCGATCGCCGCTTCGCCCGGCTGAGGCAGGAGGGCCGGCCGGCGCTGGTCACCTATTTCATGGGCGGCGACCCCGACTACGACACCTCGCTCGCCATCATGAAGGCTCTGCCTGGCGCGGGCAGCGACGTCATCGAGCTCGGCATGCCCTTCTCCGATCCGATGGCCGACGGCCCGGCGATCCAGGCCGCCGGCTTGCGGGCGCTCAAGGGCGGCCAGACGCTCGCCAGGACGCTTGCCATGGCCCGCGCCTTTCGCGACGGTGACGACGACACGCCGATCGTGATGATGGGCTACTACAACCCGATCTACATCTATGGCGTCGAGCGCTTCCTGGCCGACGCCTCAGCTGCCGGCATCGACGGCCTGATCGTCGTCGACCTGCCGCCGGAGATGGATGCCGAGCTCTGCATCCCCGCACTCCGGGCCGGCATCAACTTCATCCGGCTCGCCACGCCCACCACCGACGACCGCCGCCTGCCCAAGGTGCTGGCGAACACGTCGGGCTTCGTCTACTACGTCTCGATGACCGGTATCACCGGGGCAGCGCTGACCGATACCCGAAGCGTCGGCGAGGCCGTCACGCGCATCAAGCGCCACACCGGCCTGCCGGTCTGCGTCGGCTTCGGCGTCAAGACGGCGGAGCAGGCAAGGGTGATCGGCGGCACCGCCGATGGCGTCGTCGTCGGTACGGCGATCGTCAACGCCGTCGCCAACGTGCTCGGGCCGCGGGGGGCCAGGACGGCCGACCCAGCCGAAGCGGTGGCGACCCTGGTCCGCGGCCTGTCGGAGGGCGTGCGTGCGGCGCGCCTTGCTTCGGCCTGAGTGCTCCTGCAAGTCGGGCAGGTCGCCCGGGAGGCAAGCGAATGAACTGGATCACCAACTACGTCCGGCCCAAGATCAACTCCATGCTCGGCCGCCGGGACATGCCGGAGAACCTCTGGATCAAGGACCCCGAGACCGGCGAGATGGTCTTCCACAAGGATCTCGAGGGAAACCAGTTCGTCATTCCCTCGTCGGGCCACCACATGAAGATTTCGGCCCGCGAGCGGCTCCGCTATTTCTTCGACGACGGGACTTTCGAGGTCCTCGACAATCCGAAGGTCATCGTCGACCCGCTGAAGTTCCGCGATGAGAAGCGCTACGTCGACCGCCTCAAGGAGGCCAGGGCCAAGACCGGCCTCGACGATGCCATCGTGAATGCCCTGGGCACCATCGAAGGCGTGCCGATCGTCGCCACGGTGCAGGATTTCGCCTTCATGGGCGGCTCGCTCGGCCTGGCGGCGGGCGACGCCATCATCCGCGGCTTCGAGACGGCGGTCGAGCGTCGGCGCCCGCTGGTCCTGTTTGCCGCCTCGGGCGGCGCCCGCATGCAGGAAGGCATCCTGTCGCTGATGCAGCTGGCGCGCACCACCGTGGCGGTCGACCGTCTCAAGGAGGCAGGGCTGCCCTACATCGTGGTGCTGACCAACCCGACCACCGGCGGCGTCACCGCCTCCTACGCCATGCTGGGCGACGTCCATATCGCCGAGCCCGGGGCGCTGGTCGGCTTCGCAGGGCCGCGCGTCATCGAGCAGACCATCCGGGAAAAGCTGCCGGAAGGCTTTCAGCGGGCGGAATACCTCATGGAGCACGGCATGGTCGACATGGTCGTGTCCCGCCTGGAGCTCAAATCCACCATCGCCCGGCTGCTCAAGATCCTCTTGAAAACGCCCGCGTCCGACGCATTCGAGCCCGAGGTGCCGCCCCCGGCGGTGCTATCCGGCGAGGTGCGACCGCAGGCCTGATCCTTGCCGGCCGGCGTCGCCAGCCCCGCCGAAGAGGTGCGACCTTGATGACCACCACCGCCGCGGATCGCGAAATCGAGCGCCTGCTCGCGACCCATCCCAAGGGTTTCGACCTGTCGCTCGATCGCATCCGTCGGCTGCTCGACCGGCTTGGCAACCCCGAGCGACGGCTGCCGCCGGTGATACACATCGCCGGAACCAACGGCAAAGGGTCGGCGGCCGCCTTCTGCCGCGCCTTGCTTGAGGCGACCGGCCTGTCCGTCCACGTGCACACCTCGCCCCATCTGGTCGCCTGGCACGAGCGCTATCGCATCGGCCGCCGTGGCGGTGGCCGGCTGGTGGACGATGCGGTGCTGGCCGACGCGGTGGCGCGGGCGGCGGGTGCCAACGATGGCGAGCCGATCACGGTGTTCGAGATCCTGACCGCGGTGACCTTCCTGCTGTTTTCGGAGCACCCGGCCGACGTGGCCATCATCGAGGTCGGCCTGGGGGGCCGTTTCGACGCCACCAACGTGATCGACGAGCCGGCCGTCTCGGTCATCATGCCCATCTCCCTCGACCACGAGGCCTATCTCGGCGATCGCGTCGAGCTGATTGCCGCTGAGAAGGCCGGAATCGTCAAGCCGGGATGTCCGGTCGTGATCGGCGCCCAGGAGACCGAGGCGGCGCTTGACGTGCTGGTCGCCACCGCCGAGCGCCTCGAATGCCCGACGATGGTCTACGGCCAGGACTTCCTCGCCTTCGAGGAGAACGGCCGCATGATCTACCAGGACGAGTGGGGTTTGATGGACCTTTCGCCTCCGCGCCTGCCCGGCCGCCACCAATTCGCCAACGCGGCGGCCGCCATCGCCGCCGTCAAATCGGCCGGCTTCGAGCTGGCCCATCGCGCCGTCGATCGCGCCATGGGCACCGTGGACTGGCCGGGCCGCATGCAGAGGCTGCCGCGCGGCCGGCTGGCCGAGCTCGCCCCGGAAGGCGCCGAAGTCTGGCTCGATGGCGGCCACAATCCCGGCGCCGGCCTGGTGGTTGCCGAAGCGCTGACGGAGCAGGAGGAGCGCTTCCAGCGGTCGCTGTTCCTGATCTGCGGCATGCTCAACACCAAGGACCAGACAGGCTATTTCCGCGCTTTCGAGGGCATGGCCCGCCACGTCTACACGGTTCCCGTCAACGCCAGCGACGCCGGCGTGCCGACGGACGAGCTGGCGCTGCGAGCCGAGGAGGCCGGGCTTTCGGCCGAGCCGGTGAGCTCGGTCGAAAGCGCGCTGATGCTGTTGCGCGACACCTGGAACCCGGCCGAGACGCCGCCGCGCATCCTCATCGGCGGCTCGCTCTATCTGGCGGGCGAGGTGCTGGCCGAAAACGGCACGCCGCCGGCCTGAGCGCAGCAAAAAGCCCGGCTCCGGGGCCGGGCTTCGTCCTTGCGGGTGTTCGCCGAATCAGGCGACAGCGCCGTTGATCCAGTGCGACAGCGCCGTCTTTGGAGCCGCGCCGACCTTCGTATCGGCGACCTGGCCGCCCTTGAAGATCATCAGAGTGGGAATCGAGCGCACCCCGAAGCGGGCGGCAAGCTCGGGATTCTCGTCGATGTTCAGCTTGGCGATCTTCACCTTGCCGTTGAGCTCGGTGGCGATTTCCTCCAGCGCCGGCCCGATCATCTTGCAGGGTCCGCACCATTCGGCCCAGAAATCAACCACGACGGGCTCGCTGGCCTGCAGCACGTTTGCCTGGAAGTTCCCATTGTCGACCTTGACGGTGCCCATTCTCAAAATCCTTTCGGGTTGGCAGTCGCCCAACATCTGGTGTGGCGCGAGGCCAAGTTCAAGCAGACTTTGTGTCACGGCTTGGTGAGTCGGGCAAGCGCGGAGTCCAGCACCGCGTCGGGCAGCGCGATCAGCCGCGGCGCCTCGGTGAAGAGCAGCGCCGCCTCGACCTTGCGGCCGGGGTAGAGCGGGGCGAGCAGCGCCCGATAAAGCGCCATCTGAAGGAGATAGGCCGGCGCGACGTCGTCCAGCGTCTCCGGCGGCGGCCGGTTCGTCTTATAGTCGACGATCAGCACCCGGTCCCCGGTCATCGCCAGCCGGTCGATGGTGCCCGAGACGACGCGCGGGCGGCCACGCATGTCGAGCGTCCCCATCACGGCCACTTCGGCCCGCGAGCCGGGTGAGAAGATCGGCGCGAACTCCTCGTCGCCGAGCACCGCGGCCACCGCGACCAGCGCCGCCTCGCGCTCGGCCGGCGGCCAGTCGGCGCCGGCCCGCTCCAGATAGCGGCGCGCCGCGGCGCCCCGATTGCGCGGCTCGACATCCGGCAGCATCTGCAGCAGCCGGTGCGCCGCCAGGCCGCGGCGGATCGCAAACGACGCGTCGGCAGCGTCAAGCACGGGCGAAGACTTGCCCGGCGCTGCCGGCGCGTCCTCGATCAGCGCCATGGCGCGCGACGGCGAGAGCGGCGCCGGCAGGGGCGGCGGCTCGCTTTGCCTCTCCGCCAGCCAGGCCGGCAGGGTCTCGGCGGCCGCGGTCGCCGCGGGCTTCGCGTTTGTCCCGTCTGGCGGTTCCGGCGCCGGGCTCACCCGGTAGCGGTGCACGGTCGCTTCGCTGTCGGCCGGATGCTGGCGGGTCTCGGAGAGCCCCTCGCCGGTCAGCGCGCGCGAGACGATGGCGTGCCAGGTGGTGTCGGGCGGCGTCCGCTTGCCGAAATAGCCGCAGACGATCAGCCGGTCCTCGGCCCGCGTCATCCCCACATAGAGCAGGCGGCGGTACTCTTCCTCCGCCAGCATGCGCTGCACCCGCCCGGCCTGCTGGGAGGTGCTGTTGGCGACGTCGCCACCCGAACGCCACAGATATCCGCTGCCTTGCCACAGACCGTCCGGTGCGTCGAACGGCACCAGCCGCGGCAGGTGCTGCTCGCTGAACGGCGCACTGCCGCCATCGACCAGAAACACGATCGGCGCCTCCAGCCCCTTGGCGGCGTGGACCGTCATGATCCGCACCTCGTCGCGCGTCTGGTCCATCTCGCGCCTGATCTCCGGCGCTGCCGTGTCGAGCGTGGACAGCAGGCTTTCCAGCCCCGGCAGGCCGACCCGCTCCTGGGCCAGGCAATAGCTCAGGAACTCGTCCAGCACGTCGCCCGCATCCTGGCCGAGCCGCTCGACCATCGCCCGTCGCACGCCGTCGCGTCCGAGCACGCCGGCGAAGAACTCGAACGCCGGCTTGTATGCCGCCTCGCTCGCCCAGCTGTCGAGCTGCGATGCGATCCGCGCGAACCACAGATCCTTTGCGGCCTTGGCCGTCAGCGCCGCCTGCAGCGAGACGCCGGGGCCCCGCCCGGCGGCGAGCTCGTAGAGCCGCTCCTCGCTCTCGCCGAAGATCGGGCTCTTCAACACGGCCGCGAGCGACAGGTCGTCCTCGGGCTGCAGGAGGAACCTGCCGAGCGCCACCAGGTCCTTGACGGCGATGTGGGCAGGCAGGCTCAGCCGGTCGGCACCGGCGACCGCCACGCCCTTTGCCTTGAGGCTGCGCGACAGTGCGTGGACGAAGCGGTCGCGCTTGCGCACCAGCACCAGTATGTCGCCGGCGGTCACGGTTGCGCCGGTGCCTTCCAGCGCCTCGCCGCGCGACAGCCAGCCGGCAATGGTGGCGGCTACGTTCTCGGCCACGCGCACCGCCGGGGCGCGCGCGTGGTCGACCGATTTCGTCCAATCGTCGGGCTCGGTCACGGCATCGGCGCCGATCGATGGCCAGACTTCCACATAGCCCGGCGCCCCGGCGCGCAGCGGGCGGTGGCTGAGCGGATCGCGATCGTGGCCCAGCCCCTTCTGCATGTCGGGGTGGGAGAAGACGCGATCGACCGCCGACAGCACGTCCTCGGTGGAACGGAACGACCAGGTGAGCCGGAGGCGCTCGAAAGCACCGCCGGAGCCCTTCACGCGGCTCGCCAAATCGTCGCCGGTGAGTGCGAAGGATTCCGGATCGGCGCCCTGGAACGAATAGATCGACTGCTTCTCGTCGCCGACGGCAAACAGCGTCCGCTTGACCGTGTCGCGCGCGCCATGCCCGGCGAAGAACTCCGCCGCCAGGTCCTTCACCACCTGCCATTGCTCGGGGCTGGTGTCCTGCGCCTCGTCGATCAGGATATGGTCGATGCCCTGGTCCAGCTTGTACTGAACCCAGGGGCCGGCATCCTGGCGCGCCAGAAGCCGCACGGTGCGGGCGATCAGGTCGTTGAAGTCGAGGAAGCCGCGGCCGCTCTTCAGCTGTTCGTAGCGGCGGATCAGCCAGTCGGCCAGCGTCAGCGCAGCGCGTGTGCCTTCCAGCATGCGGAACAGCGCCAGCCGGTCGGCCGCCTCGCGCACCCGCTCCGCCATCGGCGTGAACCGCTCAGCAAAGTCGGGGAAGTGATCGGCCACGCCCTTGGAGGCGATCTGACGAACGCTGCGCGGCTGCTGCTCCTTGGTCAGGAACGCATCGCACAGGCGGGCGAGGCGGGTCCCTGGAGTGTGGGCCTGGCAGGCAGCGAGCAGCGCCCGGCCGAAGATCTCGGCATTGGCCTTGCCGGCTCGCACGGCGCGCGCCACCAAAGCATGGCAGAACGGCTCGTTGAAATATGCGTCGGGCCAGGCGGCTCCGACGATCGTCGCCTCGCTGTCGGTGTCGGTGAAGCCGAACGCCTCGAAAAGCTCGGCGAAGGGCGGCAACCCGACCCCGCATTGGTCGAGGAACTCTCGCAGCCGGTCGCGCTTGGCGACCACCTCGGAAAGCAGCACGTCGAGCCCGTATTCGCCGCCGCGCTCCAGGACCGCCGCGAAAGCTTCGGCCAGCGCTGCGTCATGCCGGCCGGCCGCCCCGCTGATCATGTCGCGGCGCGCCTCGGCGATGAGTGACGTCTCCATCGCCGAGTCCAAAATCTCGAAATGCCCGGCGATGTTGGCCTCCAGCGGGAACTGGTGGAGCACCGCCTCGCAGAAGGCGTGGATGGTCTGGATCTTCAGCCCACCGGGCGTCTCCAGGGCGCGCGCGAAGAGCCGCCGGGCACGCTTCAGCTGGCGATCGTCCGGACGCCGCCCCTCGATCTCCGCCAGCGCCGAGGCGAGGCCGTCATCGGGCAGCATCGCCCAGCCGGCCAGGCTGGCGAACACGCGGTTGGCCATGTTGGCGGCCGCCGCCCGCGTGTATGTGAGGCAGAGGATCTTCGAAGGGTCTGTGCCGCCGAGCAGCAGGCGGATCACCCGCTGCGCCAACACGTGCGTCTTGCCGGAGCCGGCATTCGCCGAGACCCAGGCCGACACCTCGGGATCGGACGCCCTCGCCTGCAGCGCGACCGTCTCGGGCGGGATGACCAGTCGCCGCTTCATTCGCCCGCCTCGGCCTCGGTTTCGTCCTCGGCGCCGGCCGACCATTCGAGCACCCGTGCCAGGTGGTCGTAATCTCCGTCCATATCGGCTTCGCGGAAGGGCAGTGCCCGCGACAGATAGCCCGTCCCGGGCCGCTCATAATGCGAAAGCAACTGCTCGAGCCGCCTCCAGGCCTCTTCCGCCAGCGCTGGCGCGCTCTTGACGCGGCGCTCGAAGTCCAGGATCGACTCCTCCTCGACCGTGCCGCGGGCGCGCAGCCGCACGAAGGCGAGCTTTGCCGGCGTCAGTGGTCCCAAGGGGCCGAACGCGCCGCGCTGCAGCAGCGCCGCCTCCAAGGCCAGCTGCGGCGCCAGCAGCGTGTGCGCCTGGCCCTTCGAGGGCGAGGAGCCGGTCTTGAAGTCGAGCACGTCGGCATGCCCGTTGGGGCGCAGGTCGATGCGGTCGGCGCGACCCGAGAGCGTCGCCTTGGTCGCTCCCACCGGCAACGGGCTGGCGCGCGCCTCGGGGTGGCGGCTGAGGATGTCGACGCGGTCCTCCCGCTCCCAACGGATGATCTCGCCTGCCATCGCCAGGAAGCGCGGCCACCATACGGCATGGACGTCGGCCGGCAGTGCGGCCTCGGCGAAGCACTGGTGGGCGATCGCCGTGAGGGCTCTTTCGGCCGTCTCGGCCTCCACATCGATGCCGGAGCTCGAGAAGCGATGCAGGATTTCGTGGAACAGTGTGCCGCGCTCGGCCGCGCAGGGGTCCCGCGACAGCCCGTCGAGCGGCCACAGCCCGAGGATGCGGCGCGCATAGACCGCATAGGGATCGCGCCGCAGCGTTTCGATCTCGGTCACCGTGAAGCGCCGCGGCCGGGCGTCGAGCGGCGGCTTGGGGTCCGGTCGCTTGATCGACCGCACGGTTGCGCTGCGGTCGAGGGCACGGGCGAGTGCCGTCAGCGCTTCGCCGCGGCCCCGCATCGCGGCAACGTGCTCGGGACCGGCGAAGGTGGTCAGCCGCTGCAGCCATCGCGAGGCGACGGCCGGCGCGTCGCCGGCACGCGCCGCCCGGGTCAGCACGACCTCCCGGTTCCCCATCGCCATCCAGAAATCATGCGCGGCGAGCCCGATGCGGCGCTCCGGCGGTTCCAGCGACAGGCCCGACTTCATCAGGCGCGACATGAAGCGGTCGGCTTCGGTCCTGCGCGGCCAGCTGCCCTCGTTGAGGCCGCCTAGCACCAGCGTGTCCACCGCTTGCAGCCGGGCCTCCAGCTGCCCCCAGATCGCGATGCGGCCGTCGCCGCCGCCCGTTGGCTTGACCGTCTCCGGCGCCATCAGGGCGGCAAGCACGTCGGGCCATTCCGCCGTCGCCACCGGCATCGGGGCGCTGGCCGCCACCAGGCCTCTCAGGAAGGCCGCCAGCGCCTCGCCGGCATCGCCGCCATAGACAGCTGCGAGACCGTCGTTCTCCTCACGCCCCAGCGCTTCGAGCGTTTCGACCGAGGCGCGGGCAAGCTGCGGCAGCGGCACCTCGTCGACCTCGCGCAGGGCGATCAGCGGCGACAGGGCGGAGCCGAGGGCGGCGGCGGCCGCCCGTGCTTCGGCCAGGCTGGCACGGTCGAGGCGGGCGAGCCAGAACGGCGCATGGCGATCGGCACCGAGCGCGGCAAGCCGCCGGTCGAACAAGGCGGTCAGCTGGGCCACGTCAGGCCTGCCGGTGCCGCCGCGCAGCGCGACCAGCTCGACGACGCCGGCGGCGCGCCGGATGGCGGGGCGTGCCCGGCCGAGCCGGACCAGCGGATGCTTGAGCAGCGACAGCAGCGAGACCGGGTCGCCGGGGCGCAAGGCAGCCTCGACCGCCAGCGTGAGAAGCGTCGCGGCAGGGCTGCGAGCGAGCGACGACCCGCCCGAATCGTCGGCGCGAATGCCGAAGCGGGCAAGCTCGGCCGAGACTCGGCGTGCCAGGTCGCGGTCGCCGGTGACCAGGGCGGCGGTGCGGTCTTCCTCGAGCGTCGCCCGCCTGAGCGCGATCGCGATCGACAACGCCTCGTCGCGCTCATGCGCCGCCTCGACGAGCGTGATCCCCGCAAGCGCCGCCGCAACGGCGCGGTCGGGCAATGCCGCGCGTTCGCTCGCCCAGCGGTCGGTGGTGGCGGCCGGACGCAGGGCCGCGCCCACCAGTCGCGTGCGCGTCTCGAGCGTTTCGTCGGCGCGTCCGAGCGGCACCACGTCGCCCCGCGAGACGCCGAGCCGGCCGATGAGCTTGGCCAGCCCGTATTGCGGATGCCCGAGCACCGAGGCGTCGCCCGCCTCCGAGACCGCGGCCCAGGCCTCCTCGTCGAGGGCCTGGTCCAGCCCGGGCAGCACCACGGCGCCCTGCGGCAGGCTGGCGATGGCTTGCAAAAGGACGGCCGTCGCCGGCACCGAGCCGGTGGAGCCGGCAGCGATCACCGGGCCGCGGGGCGGCTGCCGAGCCAGCCGGACCGCCTCGCCGCGGATCAGCGCGTCGCGGTGCGCTGCAGGGTTGGAGCGGTCGAGCTCGGCCAGGATCGCCGGCCAGGCGCTGGTGACGATCGCCAGGAAATCGAGCGTCACCTGCCACCACCCTGCGAGCTCGCCGGAGACGAGCGAGGCGAGCCGCGACCAGTCGGCGGTCTCGCTCTCCACCTCGTCCATGAGGGCCGCCAGATCGCGCGCCAGCCAGATGGAATCGGCTGTCGATGCCGGCACCGCCACCTCTTCGGAGAACAGGTCGGCGACATGCGCCGGCAGCTGCCGCTTCCAGAGCCGCACCAGCGGGGAGAGCAAGAGCAGGCGGTCGAGCGCGCCGATCGGCGGCGCGTGTTGGAGTGTCTCGTCGCCCGCCGCCTCGAACAGTCCCGCCTCCTCGTCGAACTCGCCGAGCGGCCGGATGACCGGCAGGATTGCCGCGTGGCCGCCGGCCACCTCCATGAAGACACGGCGCAGCGTGCGTGCGGCGCGGCGGGTGGGGACGTAGATGGTGGCGTCGGCGAGCCGCGTCGGCTCGCTGCCGCCCGGAAAGCCGGTCACCAGCTCGCCGTCGAGCAGCGCCCGCGCCACCGTCGGCAGAAAGGGCACGCCGACCGGAACGGAAAAGACCTTCGGCGCCTCGCGGCGGCTCATCGCCCTTCGGCCATGGCCGCCATCACCGCGGCCTCGGCGGCCGGGATCGCGTCTGGCGTGCCGACGGTGATCCAGCGCCCCTCCATCGGCATGCCGAACAGGCGGCCTCCTTCGATGGCCCGGTCGAAATGCCGATTGAGCGAGTGGGCGCCCCTAGGCCCGCCGGCGAAGATGCGCGGATGCACGATCGCCGCCCCGGCATAGATCAGCCCGTGCTCCGCACCTGCCGAACGCACCAGCCGGCCATCCGCCTCGAGCAGGAAGTCGCTTGAGCCGGTATGGCCCGTCGCGCTGTCGGAATCGGTCAGCATCAACAGAATATCCATCCGCGACGCGTCCCAGGCAAGGGCGAGGCGACCAAGGTTCGACGCCCCGCGGTCGATCCAGAACGTGTCGGCGTTGACGATGAAGAACGGCTCGGCCCCGAGCAGCGGCAGCGCCTTCTCGATGCCGCCGCCCGAGTCGAGCAGCGCCGCGCTCTCGTCCGAGATGACGACCTCCGGCCGCCGACGGCTCCGCACATGCGCAACGATATGGTCGGGCAGGTAGTGGACGTTGACGACGGCGCGCGCCACGCCGACCTCGGCCAGCCGGTCGAGCCCCCAGTCGAGCAGCGGCCTGCCGGCGACCGCGATCAGCGGCTTCGGCATCGTGTCGGTCAACGGGCGCATGCGCTTGCCGAGCCCCGCCGCAAGCACCATGGCGATCGTGGGGATGCGGGTGTCGGTCAAGGCGCTCGCTCCTCGAGGAATCCGGCGTCTCGGTAGAGCGCGCGCAGCTCCGCCAAGGAAGGGTGGCTGAGCACCCGTTTCAGGTAGCCTCGGATGCGCGGCAGATGGGCCAGGTAATCCGGCTTGCCGTCGCGCCGGAAAAGGCGGACGAAGATGCCGAGAATCTTGGTGTTCCGCTGGGCTGCCATGATCGCATAGGCTTCCTCGAACGCCTCGCGGTCGAACGGTCCGGCGACCTGTCTCGCCGCCACATAGGCAGCGACCGTCGCTTGCTCCAGGGCCGGCGGGATGTCGGCTCGGGCATCGAGGGCAATCGACGCCACGTCATAGGCCGTAGGTCCGATCAGCGCATCCTGGAAATCGATGATGCCGAGGCGCTCCCTCCCGGCGCGGTCCTCCCGCCACACGATATTGGTGGATTGGAAATCGCGATGGACGAACCCGCGCTCCTTGTCGCGGAGCCGCTCCAGCGCGCGATCCCAGGCCGCCGCGAACGCCGCCCGCTCGGCTGGCTCCGCGGCGCGACCCCTGGCTTCGGGCAGGTACCAGTCGAGCAGCAGCGACGCTTCGATCAGCATCGCCTGCCGGTCGAAGGGCGGGATCGGGTGGACGACACCTCCGGCCTCGGCGATTTCGGGCCATGGCTGGCCGTGCATGAAGGCGAGCAGCTCCCCGGCCGCCCGGTAGCGCTCGGCGACCGGCGTCCCCGCCGGCGTGAGGAAGCTGCCTCGACCGAGATCCTCGATCAGCAGGAAGCCGCGGTCGAGGTCGGCAGCCAGCACCTTCGGAACGCTCAGCCCGCGCGCCCGAAGCAGCCCGGCAATCGCCACGAAGGCGCCGGCGCTGCGCGCCGTGTGGGCGATCTCGGCATAGGCACGCCCGTCCCTGACCGGCGGGCCCAAAACCAGCGGCGGCGCGTCGACCAGCAGCCGCGCCGCCGCATCGCCCTGCGCCACCTGCTCGTAGCGTCTGGCCGACGCATCGCCTGCCAGCCGCGACCTCTCGGCGTTCGCCGCCCCGCTGCGCTCCAGGAAGGCGCGTGCGTCAAGCGAACGGCGAATGCGGGCAAGCGCCTCGGGCGGACCCGAGATCGTCGCCCTGCGGCCTCCGCCGTCCAAGTCCAGCCGCACCGTCACCGCGCCTTCGGGCAGCGCGTCGGCTCGTTCCGGCCATTCCACCAGGGTGACGACCCCGTCGTCGCCGAAGAGGCCGAGTTCGTCGAGCTCCTCGGGCGCGCCGATGCGATAGAGATCGACATGCTGGACCGGCGGCGTCGTCGAATAGCTCTGCACCAGGGTGAAGGTGGGGGAGGGAACCTCCAGCTTCGGGTCGGCGGCCAACGCCCTGACGAAGGCCCGCGCCAGGGTCGTCTTGCCGGAGCCGAGATCGCCAGCCAGCAGCACGACGTCGCCGGCGCGCGCAGCACCTGCCAGGTCCTGGCCGAGAAAGGCAGTCGCGCGGTCGTCTGCCAGCGCGCGTTGCAGCACGGTCGATTGCATGGGGGACTTGCTACTCCGCCGCCGCCTGGGCGCGCAACGGCCGGATCGGGAAGCGGCAGACGACGGTGGTTCCCCCGTTGCGCGCCGTGTCGATGCGCACTGTGCCGCCATGCAGCTCGACGAAGCTCTTGACGATCGACAAGCCAAGACCGGCGCCGCGCCGGCGGCCGCCATTGGTGCGCGACTCGAACCGGTTGAACACGGTGTCGAGCACCTCCGGCGCCATTCCGGGGCCGTCGTCATGGACCGAGAACTGCACCTCGCCGTCCGCCGTCTCGCAGGCCAGCGTGACGGTGCTGCCCGAAGGGGCGTAGTTGGCAGCGTTGCTCAACAGGTTGAACAGGATCTGCCGGACGCGATGCTCGTCGGCATTGAAGTGCTGCGGGGCGCGCGACACGTCGATGTCGAGCTTGATCTGGTGCTCGCGCAGCCGCTCGGCCACCAGCTCGGCCGCGCCGCGCACGGTCTGGTCGACGTCGACCTCGCCGATGTCGAGCTGCATGATCCCCGCATCCACCGTCGCAAGGTCAAGGATATCGTTCACGATCGTCAAAAGCACGGAGGACGAGGAGCCGATATGCTCCAAATAGTCGCGCTGGCGCTCGCTGAGCGTGCCGGTGGCCGGCTGCGCGAGAAGCTCCGTGAAGCCGATGATGTTGGTGAGCGGCGAGCGCAGCTCGTAGGATACGTGCTGGACGAAGGCGTTCTTCAGCTCGTCGGCGCGGCGCAGCGCCTCGTTCTTCTCGGTCAGCGCCCGCTCGACATTGGTGCTGTCGGTGACGTCGACGAAGGTGGTCATCACCTGTCCGTTGGGCAAGTGGATGACGGCCGTGCGCAGCACGATGCCGTTCTTGAGCTCGGTCTGGTCGTGTCGGTCGCGACGCTCGTCGTCGAAGCCGGTGACCGCCGCGGCGAAGTCCGGCCACGGACTCGGGTCGGCGAGCATGTCGCACACCGCCCGGATCTCGGAGATGTGCGTGTTCGGCTTCACGAAGTCGGGGTCCAGTCCCCACAAGCGAGAGAATGCCGGATTGTTGAGCCGCACCCGCCCATCCGGACCGAACACCACGACGCCTTCGGCCAGATTGTCGAGCGTCTCGCCCTGGACCCGCACCGCCGAATTGTAGCGGCTCTCCAGATCCATGCGCTCGGTCAGGTTCTCGAACACCCAGGTCACCCCGCCCTTGGGCTGCGGGCTGGCGATCACCCTGATGGTGCGGCCGTCGGGCAGGTGCCACCAGTGCTCCTGCGGGTCGACGGTGCGGTAGGCCGAAAGCACCGTCTCCTTCCAGCGCCGCCACTCCGGCTGCTCCGCCAGCTTGCCGTCGCTGCGCAGGCGATCGAGGACGGCATTGTTGTCGGGCCCGCCCGACAGGAACTGCGCGTCGAGGGCCCACAGCTTCTGGAAGGCCTGGTTGTAGAAGCCGAGCCGGCCGGTTGCATCGAAGCTGGCGACGGCGGTGGTCAGCTGGTCCAGCGTGTCGGCATGGCTGCGCAGCGTCCGCTCGTAGTCTTCGCGGATCGCCTCGGCTGCGCTGCGGTCGGAGGCAATGCCGGCCGATCCTTCGGGGCACGCCACGTCGGTGACGGCATAGAGCCGGCGGTCGCCGTCGACGACGGTCGAGACGGTCTGCTCGAACACCGGCGCGCTCGCCTGCTGCCCGGTGATCTGCTCGCGAACCTGGCTGCCCAGGAATTCCTTGCCGTCGCGCACCGCGGCCTGCGGGCTCTCGGCCTCCACCGCCTTCGCGTAGGCCCTGTTGACCCATTTCAGGCGGCCGTCGTCGCTGCGCACCCAGAAGGGCATGTCCAGCGCGTCGAGCAGCGCCAGCACCGCCTCGCGCTCGGCGATCAGGTTCTGGTTCTCGAGTTTGAAGCGCGCCGCAGTCCGGTGCGCCTCGGCGAGCGACACGAAGCGCACCAGCACATGCGACGCCGTCTTGCGCCCGCGCGCTTCCAGCGGCGCCCCGCGCTGCGTTTCCACGACCAGGTCGAACCCCTGGGATTTCTCGCGCAGCCCGACGATGGCCTGTTCCAGCGCCGCCGCCGAGCGCGGCATCAGCCAGCGGCCGAAGGCCAGGAAACCGGCCCGGTCCTCGGGCGCCCCCGCCTCGCCCGGCAAGGCCCCGACGAGCTCCGGCTTGGAATTCTCGCTCGACCAGACGACGATGCGCTGGTCGCGCAGGCTGAGCAGGCCCTCCGACCTCTGCAAGGACGCATTGAGGTCGGCGACGCGGCTCTGCAGATGCTCGTTGTCGGCCGCCGTGCGGGCCCGCTCGCGGATCAGCCATATGGCCGACAGCATGGCCGCGCCCATCACGCCCGCGAACACGGCTGCCTGGATCACCTCCAGCGTGCCCACTGAAAGCCCTGCGAGGCCATGCGGCGCCTGGGCCCAGGCCGGCCCGGGCACGGCCGCATCCGCCGCCAGAGCAATTCCAGCAAAAGTGAAGAGCCCTCTTACCGCGCTCAGGTGCCACCACGTCGACGGACGCAGATCGCCGCCGCTGACGGAATCCCCATCGTCGCCGGAACCGGCGCGCCCCGCATCAAGCGGGCATTGCCCTCGCATGCCTGTCTCTCCGCCGCCGCAGAGGCCGCCGCCAATGCTCGTCAGACCCTGACCCCCGGAGCTGGCGGCGCCGCGAATCACCTACTCTACCCGCTGACCGAATCGAGGTGAAGAAGCGCCGCCCGAAAAAGCAAGGCCGGGCGTAATCGCTCGCCCGGCCTGCATAGATGTTGTGTTGTCGTGACCTTAAGTCAGTATCTGTAGTGTTCCGGCTTGTAGGGCCCCTGCTGGGTCACGCCGATATAGGAGGCCTGCTCCTCGCTGAGGCTGGTCAGCTTGGCGCCCAGCTTGTCGAGGTGCAGTCGCGCCACCTTCTCGTCGAGGTGCTTGGGCAGCACGTAGACCTCGTTCTTGTACTTGCCCGGCTTGGTCCACAGCTCGATCTGCGCCAGCACCTGGTTGGTGAAGGAAGCCGACATCACGAAGCTCGGATGGCCGGTCGCATTGCCCAGATTGAGCAGCCGGCCTTCCGACAGGAGGAGCAGCCGCTTGCCGTCCGGGAAGCTGATCAGGTCGACCTGCGGCTTGACGTTCGTCCATTTCAGGTTGCGCAGCGCCGCCACCTGGATCTCGTTGTCGAAGTGGCCGATGTTGCCGACGATCGCCATGTCCTTCATCTGTCGCATGTGATCGAGCGTGATGACGTCGCGATTGCCTGTCGACGAGATGACGATGTCGGCGGTCGGCGCCGCGTCGTCCAGCGTGACGACCTCGTAGCCGTCCATCGCGGCCTGCAACGCGCAGATCGGGTCGACCTCGGTGACCTTCACCCGGGCGCCGGCGCCGCGCAGGGAGGCTGCCGAGCCCTTGCCGACGTCGCCATAGCCGCAAACCACGGCCACCTTGCCGGCCATCATGGTGTCGGTGGCGCGGCGGATGCCGTCGACGAGCGACTCCTTGCAGCCATACTTGTTGTCGAATTTGGACTTGGTCACGCTGTCGTTGACGTTGATCGCCGGGAAGGGCAGCAGGCCCTTCTTCTGGAGCTGGTAGAGTCTATTGACGCCGGTGGTCGTTTCCTCGGTGACGCCGCGGATGGCCTCGCGGTTGCGGGTGAAAAAGCCCGGCGTCGCCGCCATGCGCTTCTTGATCTGCGCGAAGAGGATCTCTTCTTCCTCGCTGCCCGGCTTGGACAGCACGTCCTCTCCGGCCTCGGCACGCGCACCGATCAGGATGTACATGGTGGCGTCGCCACCGTCGTCCAGGATCATGTTGGTGGTGCCGCCATCGGCCCACTGGAAGATCTGGTCGGTGTAGGCCCAGTACTCGTCCAGCGTCTCGCCCTTCACCGCAAACACCGGGGTGCCGGTAGCAGCGATCGCCGCCGCCGCATGGTCCTGGGTGGAGAAGATGTTGCAGGAAGCCCAGCGGACGTCGGCGCCCAGCGCCGTCAGCGTCTCGATCAGCACCGCGGTCTGGATGGTCATGTGCAGCGAACCGGAAATGCGGGCGCCCTTGAGCGGCTTGTCCTTGCCGAAATCTTCGCGGCAGGCGATCAGGCCCGGCATCTCCGTCTCGGCGATTTCGATCTCCTTGCGGCCCCAGTCGGCCAGCGAAATGTCCTTTACGATATAGTCCTTGGCCTCGGCCATCGTGTCGCTCCTGGCTGAACGGGGCTGACGGGTCGCGCGCAGCGCGGCCACAGGCCCCGGATGATGGCGCCCTGACTAGCAGATCGGGTCCTTTCCGACAATGGGATATAAAGAAATCTTTATTCGTGCATATGCTGAATGGAAGCCTCCGGAAGGCGGAGGGTCACGCCTCCTCGCCGAAGCGCGACGCCACCAACGCCTCGATGGCGTCCATCACAGCTCTGGCGTCGCGGCCGCTCGCCGACACCCGGATCGAGCATCCCGGGCTGGCGGCGAGCATCATCAGGCCCATGATGGAGGTGCCGCCGACGCTGACGCCGTCCTTCTCGACGCTCACCAGCGCATCGAAGCCGCTCACCAGCGACACGAATTTGGCGGAGGCGCGCGCATGCAGGCCGCGCTGGTTGACGATGGCGAGGTCGCGCACCAGCGTATGGCTGTCGGCGTCCGCGCCAGGCGTGTTCATTTACCGCTCAACAGCTGGCTGGCGACATTGATGTACTTGCGCCCCGCCGCCTGTGCCTCGGCCAGCGCCGCGGCCATGTTGTCGGTCGAGCGCACGCTGGACAGCTTGATCAGCATCGGCAGGTTCATGCCGGCGATCACCTCGACCCGTCCCGGCTCCATGACGGAGATTGCGAGGTTCGAGGGCGTGCCGCCGAACATGTCGGTCAGGATGACGACCCCGCTGCCGCTGTCGGCGCGCTCGACGGCCTCCACGATGTCTTGACGGCGGCGCTCCATGTCGTCGTCGGCGCCGATGGCGACCGTCTCGAAGTTCTGCTGGGCTCCCACGACGTGCTCCACGGCGTTTCGGAACTCCTCGGCCAGTCGACCGTGCGTGACGAGCACGAGTCCGATCATTCTGCGGTGGCTCCCGTCATGGCCCGATTTTTGGGCGCATCATTGGCGGCCGGCCGGCTGCGGGGCCGGCGGCAAGTGCGCTATCTTGTCGACGCGCCGCCGGTTGACAAGCCCAATTCTAACAAAGGATTGGCCATTTTGACGCATTTGCGACATGCCTGCCACGGCCTGCCCTAGCGGAAGGGCGCAAGCCCGAAGCGGCTGGCCAGCGCCAGATGCGCCGCCTCGACATTGCGGGCCGGCAGTTCCGCAGAGGCGACGAGGATGCCCTCCAGGCGCTCCGTCCGGTCCTCCTGGAAGCGCGGCGCTGAGCCCTCCGGGACCAGCCGCACCACCAGGTCGACCACCATCCGCCATTCGCTGGGAAGCGGCCTCGGACCGGCGCCGCGCACCTCGGCAAGGCCGGCGATCGAAGCCGGCGCCGTGCACAGCAACCGTCCGTGGCTGGCGGCCAAGAAGACCTGGTCGTCGGCGACGAGCCGCGCAAATCGCCCCTGTGCGCCGAAGCGCGCCACGAGCGATAGCGCGAGCGTCGTCTTGCCGGTGCCCGAAGCGCCGGTGATCAGCACCCCGCGGTCGCCGACGATCAGCGCGCTGGCATGCAGATTGCGTCCGGCCACGCAGCTACCCTTCGGCGGGAAGCGTTACCACGAAGCGCGCGCCACGCACTTCGCCGGGCTTGCCGCCGGGGATGTTCTCGGCCGTCAACGTACCGCCATGCGCCTCGACGATCTGCCGGCTGATCGAGAGGCCGAGGCCGGAGTTCTGGCCGAAGGCCTCGCCGGCCGGCCTGTCGGTGTAGAAGCGCTCGAAGATGCGATCGATGTTGTCGGCGCGGATGCCGGGGCCGTTGTCGTCGACCGTCACCATCACATACTTGCCCGTCCGCGACAGGCCGATGACGATGCGGCCATCCTCGTCCGGAACGAAGGAGCGGGCGTTCTCGATCAGGTTGGTGATCACCTGGCCAAGCCTGAGCTCGTGGCCCAGCACGGTGAAGCTGCGCACGCCGTGCGTGGCACGCTCCGGCTCGAACGCGATTTCGACCGCCTTCTTGTGCCGCCGCACCTCGCGCGAGCCGGCCGACAGGTCGTTGAGGAAGCGCAGCAGATCGACCCGCTCGGCATCCTCGCGCGCCAGCTCGGCGTCGAGCCTCGACGCGTCGGAGATATCGGTGATTAACCGGTCGAGCCGCCGCACGTCGTGCTGGATCACCTCCATCAGCCGGTTGCGCGAGATTTCGTTCTTGGCCAGCGGCAGCGTCTCGACGGCGCTGCGCAGCGAGGTCAGCGGGTTCTTGAGCTCGTGCGAGACGTCGGCGGCGAAGCTTTCGATCGCCTCGATCCGATTGTAGAGCGCGTTGGTCATGTCGCGCAGCGCCGTCGACAAATTGCCGATCTCGTCCTGGCGCTCGGAGAAGTCGGGGATCTCCTCGCGGCTCTTCACGCCCCGCCGCACACGGACCGCAGCGGCGGCGAGCCGGCGCAGCGGATTGGCGATGGTGGAGGCAAGCAGCACCGAGAGGATGACGTTGACCAGCGCCGCCACCCCGAACACCCTGAGGATCGAGTTGCGCTCCTCGGCGACGATCTTGTCGATGTCGCCGCCCTGGGTCGACAGCATCAGCACGCCCATCACCGCCCGGAAGCGCTGGATCGGCACCGCCACCGAGACGATCTGCTCGCCCTGCTCGCTCACCCTCACCACCGAGGACGGCACGCCGGTCAGCGCCTTCATGACCTCGGGGAAGGCGGCCCCGTTGCCGCCAGGCTGTTCCTTGTAGATCGGCAGGTCCGAGCGGAATATGCGGGCGATGAACCGCTCGATGTCCGACAGCAGGCCGCGATCCTCCTCGTCCACCGGCGGCAGGTCGTAGCGCAGGATCTGGCCGCGCGAATAGAGGTGGCGCGAATCGAGCAGCAAATTGGCGTCGCGGTCGAAGATGCGGGCTCGCGTGCGGGTCGGCGAGATGAGCCGCCGGAGCACCGGCGCCACGCGCTCCGGATTGATCGGGAAGTCGAGGCTGTCCAGCTGGTCCGAGCCCGGCGCCAGGCTTTCGCCCGCCTGCAGCTCCAACAGCTTCTCAGGGTCGATGCTGATCGAATCGGTCTCCACCGTGGCAGAGGCCGCGATCGCGCCGGCGATGATCTCGCCCTGCGTCATCAGGCTTTCGACGCGGGCCTCGATCAGGCCGTCTCGGAACTGGTTCAGATAGAGGATGCCGGTGACCAGCACGCCGAGCGCGGCGAGGTTGAGGAAAAGGATCCGCCGCGTCAGGCTGGAGAACATGAAGTGCCCGAGCAGCCGCTGCAGGCGACCGGTCAGCTTGCCGAGAAGCACCGGCGACAGCCAGTTCGGCTGCCCGGCGGCGGCAGGCTTCTTCAACTCGGCCTCGAGAGTCATTCTCCGTCGTCCCGGGCCGGCCTCAGGCCTCGCGGAAACGATAGCCGACCCCATACAGCGTTTCGATCATGTCGAAATCGTCGTCGACAGCCTTGAACTTCTTGCGCAGGCGCTTGATGTGGCTGTCGATCGTCCGATCGTCGACATAGACTTGCTCGTCATAAGCCGAATCCATCAGCGCGTCACGACTTTTGACGACCCCGGGCCGCTGCGCCAGCGAGTGGAGGATGAGGAACTCGGTCACGGTGAGCGTCACCGGCTCGCCCTTCCACGTGCAGGTGTGGCGCTCCTGGTCCATCACCAGCTGGCCCCGCTCCAGCGAGCGCGCCTGTTGGCTGGGCGCCTTGGCCGCGGCGTCGCGGGCGCTCGCCCGGCGAAGCACCGCCTTCACCCGCTCCACCAGCAGCCGTTGCGAGAACGGTTTGCGTATGAAGTCGTCGGCACCCATCTTGAGACCGAACAGCTCGTCGATCTCGTCGTCCTTCGAGGTCAGGAAGATCACCGGCAGATCGCTCTTCTGCCTGAGCCGTCGCAACAGCTCCATGCCGTCCATGCGCGGCATCTTGATGTCGAGGATGGCGAGGTTCGGCGGCCGGGCGGCCAGCCCTTCCAGCGCCGAGGCGCCGTCGGTGTAGGTCTCCACGCGATAGCCCTCCGACTCCAGGGCGATCGACACCGACGTCAAGATGTTGCGGTCGTCGTCGACCAGCGCGATCGTTGCCATATCGAGCTGCTCCTTCATGAGCGGCGTCCCTTCCTAGGTCAGGAAGGGGCTTGTGGCGGACAAATTGGGTACAAAATGTGGCATGGTCTCTGGACCATGTTCTGCCCGGACGGTCAAGTCCGGATCGAATGTCGGCGCGATACTCACTTCGCAATGCGCCGAGATTTTCGCACATACAAACGATTTAAACGAATCTAAAAACCTTAAATCGATTAATGATTTGAAATCATTCAGCTTTTCTGTACGTCAATGGATCGTAGGGAAATCGGCGCTGGTCAATGGTCGGGAGCTTTGATGATCGAGAACGGGAGACGGAACCCTGCTTGCGGGATCGCGGCGGGGGGTTGGGAGACGGAATTCACGGTCCATTACAATCTGAGTGAAACGCTGCTTTATCAGGAGGCGCTGCTGCGCCGCGAGGCCACGCTGAGCGCTCATGGGGCTCTCGTAGCCAGGACCGGCCAGCACACCGGCCGCTCGCCCAAGGACAAGTTCGTGGTGCGCGACGGTCGCACCGAGGACGCCGTCTGGTGGGGCAGCAATGCGCCGATGGCGCCGGCTGCCTTCGAAACCCTGCTCGCCGATTTCGTGGCCCACGCCCGCACGAGGGACCTCTTCGTCCAGGATTTGATCGGCGGCTCCGATCCGAGCCATAGCCTGGCGACCCGGGTCGTCACCGAGCAGGCCTGGCATTCCTTGTTCATCCGCAACCTGCTGGTCCGGCCGGAGGCCGACCAGCTCGACCACTTCGTGCCGGAGCTGACCATCGTCGACCTGCCGTCCTTCCGCGCCGATCCCGGTCGACATGGCTGCCGTAGCACGACGGTCATCGCCGTCGATCTCACCCGCATGCTGGTGTTGATCGGCGGCACGGCCTATGCCGGCGAAATGAAGAAGGCGGTGTTTACCGTGCTCAACTTCCTGTTGCCGGAGCGCGGCGTGATGCCAATGCACTGTTCGGCCAATGTCGGTCCGGACGGCGACGCGGCGATCTTCTTCGGCCTCTCTGGCACCGGCAAGACGACCCTTTCCGCCGACCCGGCACGCACGCTGATCGGCGACGACGAGCACGGCTGGGGAAGCGGCGGCATCTTCAACTTCGAAGGCGGCTGCTACGCCAAGACCATTCGGCTCTCTCCGGACGCCGAGCCGGAGATTTTCGCCACCACGCGTCGCATCGGAACGGTGCTGGAAAATGTCGTCCTCGACGAGAACGGGGTGCCGGACCTCGACGACGGCGGCCTGACCGAGAACACCCGCGCCGCCTACCCGCTCCACTTCATCCCCAACGCCAGCCCGACAGGGCGGGCCGGCCACCCGAGGACCGTCATCATGCTGACGGCGGACGCCTTCGGCGTGATGCCGCCGATCGCCCGGCTTACGCCGGCGCAGGCCATGTATCACTTCCTGTCGGGCTACACCGCGAAGGTGGCGGGCACCGAACGTGGCGTCACCGAGCCGGAGGCAACCTTCTCGACCTGCTTCGGCGCGCCTTTCATGCCTCGCCATCCGGCCGAATATGGCCGTCTGCTCAAGGAGCTGATCGCCACACATGGCGCGGCCTGCTGGCTGGTGAACACGGGCTGGACGGGCGGCGCCCATGGCACCGGCAGCCGCATGCCGATCCGCGTGACGCGCAGCCTGCTCGCCGCTGCGCTCGACGGTTCGCTGGCCGATGCGCCGTTCCGCACCGACCCGCATTTCGGCTTTGCCGTGCCGGTCGCCGTGCCCGGCGTTGACGACGCCATCCTCGACCCGCGCTCGACCTGGCACGACCCCGCGGCCTACGACCGCCAGGCGGAGCGCCTGGTCGGCATGTTCATTTCGAACTTCGCCGCCTTCGAGGATCATGTGGACGCGGCCGTGGCGAGCGCGGCTCCCGCCTCCCGCATCGCTGCCGAATAGGGGGCCGGCGGCAGGTGCAGGAAAGGCCCGGCGGTGCCGGGCCTTTTCTTTCTTGGCGCGACAGGGCATGTCTGGCGGATGGTCGAGATCATCGACATCGCGCCTGGCGTTACCATCGACGGGGATGAGCTCGTCGAGAGCTTCATCCGCTCGTCGGGCCCCGGAGGCCAGAACGTCAACAAGGTCGCCACGGCCGTTCAGCTTCGCTTCGACGCCGCAAACGCCACCGGCCTGCCTGAGCGCGTGCGCGAGCGCACGATCGCCTTGGCCGGCCAGCGCGCCACCAAGGACGGCGTCGTGGTCATCGAGGCGAACCGCTTCCGCACCCAGGAGCAGAACCGTGCCGACGCGCGCGCCCGGCTGGTCGCCCTGGTGGCCAAGGCGGCCGAACCGCCCCCCAAGCCACGGAAGAAGACTCGCCCGAGCCGCGCCTCGGTCCAACGCCGCCTCAATGAAAAGGCCGGCCGCTCCTCGCTCAAGCGGCTGCGCGGCAAGGTCGATCGCGAATAGAGGCGGCGGTGCCGTCGAGCCGCTTTCCAAGCGCCGTCCGGTGAGGCACAGTCGCCGCCTGGGCGACGGCGCAAGGCAACGGAGGCTCGCTATGGGTGTGTTCGATTTCGTCAAGTCGGTCGGCAAGAAACTCGGCTTCGGCGACGAGGAAGAGGCGCCGAAGGCGGAGGAGCTCAAGAAGGAGCTGGATTCGCTGAAGCTCGGCACCGACAAGGTCGAGGTGGCGGTCCAGGGAGACAAGGCGGTGCTGAAAGGCGTCGTCGCCGATCAGTCCATCTTCGAGAAGGCCGTGATCGCCATCGGCAACACGCTCGGCGTGTCCAAGGTCGAGGCCGGGGAGCTCAAGGTGGTGGCGCCAGACTCGGGCCTGAAGCTGGATCCCGGTGTCGACATGAACAAGCTGATCGCCGCCGCGACGCCGGCCAAGCAGCCGACCTTCTACACCGTCAAGAAGGGCGACAATTTGTGGAAGATCGCGGAGAGGCACTACGGCAAGGGCAAGGGCGCCAAGAACACCCTGATCTTCGAGGCCAACAGGCCGATGCTCACCCATCCCGACAAGATCTATCCCGGCCAGGTTCTACGCATTCCCGACCTCGAAGCGGCTTGACGCGTCGCCGCCGGCCCCCATGTTGAACGGCGACGGCGGCATCGGCCGTCGTCGCGGAGGCGCATCTCGCCATGCAGGTTCTTCCTCGGGGCGTCAGACACATGCCGGCCTACCTGGGCCGCGACGAGCAGGCGGCCCTGGTGGACGACATCCGCAAGGTGGTCCAGGCGGCCCCGCTCTACGTTCCGACCATGCCGCGCACCGGCAAGCCGATGAGCGTGCGGATGACCAATTGCGGCAGCCTCGGCTGGGTCACCGACAAGGAGGGCGGCTATCGGTACCAGCCGGCTCATCCGGTCACCGGCGACCCGTGGCCGCCCATCCCGGCGGCGCTGGAGAAGCTGTGGCGGGCGGTATCGGCCTACCCGCACGACCCCGAGGCCTGCCTCGTCAATTTCTACGCCGCCGAGGCGCGCATGGGGCTGCACCAGGACCGCGACGAGCAGGATTTCGACGCCCCGGTCGTGTCCGTGTCGCTGGGCGATGCCTGCCTGTTCCGGGTGGGCGAGGCGACGCGCGCCGGCAAGACCGCTTCGATCCGCCTTGAGAGCGGAGACGTGGTGGTGCTGGGAGGCGAGGGCCGCCTGGCCTATCACGGCGTCGACCGCATTTACCCCTCGACCTCGGCGCTGCTCAGGCAGGGCGGTCGCATCAATCTCACGCTGCGACGGGTAACGGTCCCGGCCGGATAATCTATAGCTTCCGCAGTGCCACTTCCTCGACGCGATGCCCCGGCCCCTTGCGCAGGATGAGGTCGGCGCGCGGCCGCGTCGGCAGGATGTTTTCTGTCAGGTTTTTCAAATTGATGTTGCTCCACAGCCCCTCGGCGATCGCCCTGGCGGCGTCTTCCGACAGCTGCGAATAGCGATGGAAGAACGATTGCGGGTTGCGGAACGCGGTCTCCCGCAGCCGCATGAAGCGGCGGATGTACCACTCGTGGATCTGCTCCTCCTCGGCGTCGATGTAGATCGAGAAGTCGAAGAAGTCGGAGACGACCGGCACCGCTTTGCCGTCCCGCGGCAGCTCGCGGGTCTGCAGGACGTTCAAGCCCTCGAAGATCAGGATGTCCGGACGGTCGATGGTCACGAACTCGCCCGGCAGCACATCGTAGGTGAGGTGGGAGTAGACCGGCGCCCGTACGTTGCTCTGGCCCGACTTGATGCCGGAGAGGAACCGCAGCAGGGCGCCGACGTCATAGCTGTCGGGGAACCCCTTGCGCTCCATCAGATTCTCGCGCCGCAGGAAAGCGTTGGAGTGAAGGAACCCGTCGGTGGTGACGAGGTCGACCTTCGGGCTCGAGGGCCAGCGGGCGAGCAGCTCCTTGAGCACGCGAGCGGTGGTCGACTTGCCGACCGCCACCGACCCGGCCATCCCGATGATGAAAGGCGTCTTCACCGCCTGTCCCGCGTTGAAGAAGACCTTGCGCTGGTTGAAGAGCAGCTGGCTGGCCTCGACATGCGCCGACAGCAGCCGCGACATCGAGAGATAGATGCGACCAACCTCGTCGAGGTCGATCGGGTCGTAGAGGGAACTAAGCCGGCGCACCTCGTCGGCCGTCAGGGTGAGCGGCGTGTCGGCTCGAAACTTCGCCCATTCCTCGGCCGTGAAGATGCGATAGGGCGAGTATTTCTCCGTCGGCACGAGCTGATCCATCGAAGCCCACCCTTGCGCGCCGCCGCTCAACCGCGGCCGCGCGACGCCTTTTCCGCCATGCCGGAGCGCGCCGTTCGCCGCTCCAGCTCCGCCAGCACCTCGGCCAGCGGAACTCCGGCGATGTGGAGCACCACCATCCAATGGTAGAGGAGATCGGCGCTTTCGGAAACGACGGCCTGCCGGTCGTCGCCGACCGCCGCGATCACCGTCTCCACCGCCTCCTCGCCGAGCTTCTGGGCGGCCTTGCCCATGCCACGGGCGACCAGCTTGGCCGTCCAGGAGTCCGCGTCGCCGGAAGCGGCGCGCCGGGCGATGATCGTTTCCAGGTCGGCGAGCGAAAACGCTGTCATGGCCGCGCCTTTAGGACGGAAGGGGCGCCTGAGTCCAGTCGTATGGCGAGCCCTGCCCTCGCCATGTGGGCCTTGGCCTCACCGATCGAATGGGTTCCGAAGTGGAAGATCGAGGCCGCCAGCACCGCCGTCGCGTGGCCGTCACGAATGCCTTCGACGAGATGGTCCAGGCTGCCGACGCCGCCCGAGGCGATCACCGGCACCCTGACCGCATCGGCCACGGCGCGGGTCAGTGCGATGTCGTAGCCGGCCTTGGTGCCGTCCCGATCCATCGAGGTGAGCAAGATTTCGCCGGCGCCGAGCTCGGCCATTCGGGCGGCGAAGGTCACCGCGTCGATGCCCGTCGGTTCGCGCCCGCCATGGGTGAAGATCTCCCACCGGCCAGGCTCGCTCGCGGCCGAGACGCGCTTGGCGTCGATCGCCACCACAATGCACTGGTTGCCGAACTTGTTCGCGGCCTCGGCCACGAAGTCGGGTCGTTTGACCGCGGCCGTGTTGATCGACACCTTGTCCGCGCCGGCCAGCAGGAGCTTGCGGATATCGGCCACCTGGCGCACGCCGCCACCGACTGTAAGCGGCATGAAGCATTGCTCCGCCGTCCGCGCCACCACGTCGAAGATGGTCTCCCGGTTCTCCGACGAGGCGGTGATGTCGAGAAAGCAGAGCTCGTCGGCGCCTGCGAGGTCGTAGGCGCGGGCGGCCTCCACCGGATCGCCGGCATCGACGAGGTCGACGAAGTTGACTCCCTTCACCACCCTGCCGTTCTTGACGTCGAGGCATGGAATGACGCGCGCCTTCAGCGTCATCGCCGTTCCTCCTCGAACAGTCCCGGCACGGGCGGCGCCTCGCCGCGCAGGATGGCGAGCGCCTTGGCCGGATCGATGCGGCCGTCATAGAGCGCGCGTCCGCTGATCGCCCCCTCGAGCCGCGCCGCGTCCGGCATGGTGAGCCTGACGACGTCGGCGAGCGAGGCGAGCCCGCCGGAGGCGATCACCGGGATTTCGACGGCGTCGGCAAGCGCGATCGTCGCCTCCCAGTCGATCCCCGCGAGCACCCCGTCGCGATCGATGTCGGTGTAGATCAGCGCCGCCACGCCTGCGCCTTCGAAGCGGCGTGACAGCTCGGCGACGGCCAGGGTCGACGCTTCGGCCCACCCTTCGACGGCGACCAGGCCGCCCCGAGCGTCGATGCCGACGGCGATGCGGCCGGGAAAGCGACGGCACGCCTCCTTGACCAGCGCCGGGTCCTTGACCGCCGCGGTGCCCAGGATGACGCGCGCCAGACCCTTGTCGAGCCATGCCTCGATCTGCGCGAGCGACCGGATGCCGCCGCCGAGCTGCACCGGGTTGGTCGTCGCCGCGAGGATGGCGTCGACCGCGGCGCCGTTGACGCTCTTGCCGGCGAAGGCGCCGTCGAGGTCGACGACATGCAGCCATTCGAAGCCCTGCCCCTCGAACGCGGCAGCCTGCGCCGCAGGGTCGGCGTTGTAGACGGTGGCGCGCGCCATGTCGCCGAGCTTCAGGCGGACGCACTGGCCGTCCTTGAGGTCGATGGCCGGGAACAGGATCATGGCGCCCAGCGCAGGAAGTTGGAGATCAGCGCCAGGCCGAGCGCCTGGCTCTTCTCGGGGTGGAACTGGGTGCCGGCGAGATTGCCGCGCGCCACCGCCGCAGTGACCGTGCCTCCATAGTCGGTCTCGGCGAGGATGTCGTGGGGACGTTGCGCCGCCAGATGGTAGGAATGGACGAAATAGGCGTGCAGACCGTCCGGACCGGTGGGAATGCCGGCAAACAGCGGGTGGTCGCGCCGCACCGCGAGGGTGTTCCAGCCGATCTGCGGGACTTTCAGCGCCGGGTCGCCGGGCTGGATCTCGCGCACGTCGCCCTCGATCCAGCCGAAGCCGCGCGTAACAGTCTTCTCCAGCCCCCGCTCCGACATCAGCTGCATGCCGACGCAGATGCCGAGAAAGGGTCGGGCTAGCCGGTGCGCCGCCTCCTCCACCGCTTCCGTCATGCCCGGCACGGCGTCGAGACCGGCCCGGCAGTCCGCATAGGCGCCGACGCCGGGCAGCACGATGCGGTCCGCCGTGCGCACCCGCTCGGCTTCGGCCGTCAGCTCGATCGTCGCGTTGATCCCCGCTTCGCGGGCGGCGCGCTCGAAGGCCTTGGTGGCCGAGCGCAGATTGCCGGAGCCGTAGTCGATGATGGCGACGCGCATCTAGATCCGTCCGGGATTGAGCAGCAGCCCGACGGGTTCACGCCCGGCAGCGGCCGACGGGGCGCTGGGGGGAGGCGCCGGCACGGCGGCGGCGCCGGCAGCGGTCTGCTCCATGAGGTAGCGGGTCTCGGCGTCCTCGCGGCTGTCGGCCTCGACCACCGCCGCCTCGCGCCAGCCGCGACGCCTGAGGCCCGAGATCCGCAGCGCCCCGGCCTCCAGGCCGAAATAGATCGAGACCAGCAACGACAGCAGCGGCGCCCCGACGAAGCCGACAAGATTGCCGGCGAGCGCGATCCCCACCGTCAGCACCAGCGCCGCGACCGCCTCCACCCACAGCCGGTGCCAAAGCAGCCACAGTACCGGCAGGAAGAAGGCCAGAAATGCAAAGCCGTCGCGGACGAACGCGGCGTCGAGGTCGGGTCGGTTGCCCTGACCGGCTGGCGGCACCATGACCACATAGCTTGCCATGGCTCAGCCCTTCAGACTGCCCTTGGTGGACGGCACGGCGTCGGCCTGCCGCGGATCGATGGCGAGCGCCTCCCCGAGCGCCCGCGCCACCGCCTTGAAGCACGTCTCTGCGATGTGGTGGCTGTTGGCGCCGTAATGGTTGGTGACATGCAGGGTTATCCCGGCGTGCTGCGCGAAAGCCTGGAAGAATTCGCGCACCAGCTCGGTGTCGAATGTGCCCACCTTGGGCGCCGTGAAGGTGACGTTCCAAACCAGGAAAGGGCGGCCAGACACGTCGACCGCAGCGCGTGTCAGCGTCTCGTCCATGGCGAGATCCAGCGAGGCGTAGCGGACGATGCCGCGCCGCTCTCCGAGGGCCTTCGACAGCGCCTGGCCGAGAGCGATCCCGGTGTCCTCCACCGTGTGGTGGTCATCGATGTGGCGGTCGCCCTTGGCCGCGACCTGCATGTCGATCCGCGAATGGCGCGCCAGCTGGTCCAGCATGTGGTCGAAAAAGCCGACGCCGGTGGCGATCTCGGCGCCACCGCTTCCGTCGACGTCCAGCGAGACCGCGATTTCGGTCTCCTTGGTCTTTCGGCTCACGCTCGCCGTGCGCCTGGGTGCTTCGGACGCCATCGGTCCGCTCTCCATTGTTCGAGGCGGCTGCTTCTACCAGCCCGGCGCGGCGATGGCCAGTTCGCCGGCGTCCGTTTGCAAACGCTCTCTCCGTGCATACATAGGACGGCAACCAAAGCGAACGCGGCTGTCCCGGGGTGGGACGCCGCGAATTTCGGAGCCGGATATGTCGAACGAACAGTCGATGCACGCCACGACGATCGTCACCGTGCGCAAGGGCGGCAAGGTGGTGATCGCCGGTGACGGCCAGGTCAGCATGGGCCAGACCATCATGAAGGGCAACGCCAAGAAGGTGCGCCGCCTCGGCAAGGGCACCGTGATCGCCGGGTTTGCCGGTGCCACGGCAGACGCCTTCACGCTGCTCGAGCGCCTGGAGGCCAAGCTGGAGCAGTATCCAGACCAGCTCACCCGCGCTTGCGTCGAGCTCGCCAAGGACTGGCGGACGGACCGCTACTTGCGTCGCCTGGAGGCGATGATGCTGGTGGCCGACAAGAGCGTGTCGCTCGCCCTCACCGGGACCGGCGACGTCGTCGAACCCGAGCATGGGGTCATGGCGATCGGCTCCGGCGGCAACTATGCACTGGCCGCCGCGCGGGCGCTGATGGATACCGACATGGATGCCGAGGAAATTGCCCGCCGGGCGATGGATATCGCCGCCGACATCTGCGTCTATACCAACCACAGCATCGTGGTCGAGACGATCGACGCCGCCTGAGGGGGCGGCGCCGGCAAGATCGAGGGGAGGGGGCATGCGCTTTGGAAGGCAGGCGGCGGGCGTGCCCGCCAGGGTCTGGACCGTGCAGGACTGGCTGGCAGGCCTGCTGGTGGCAGCAGTGCTGATCGCGCTTCAGGCGTTCGTCCTCTATCAGATGGGCCGCGTACCGATCTGCACCTGCGGCACCGTCAAGCTCTGGCACGGCGTGGTGATGAGTTCGGAGAATTCGCAGCATATCTCCGACTGGTACACCTTCTCCCACGTCATCCACGGCTTCCTGTTCTACTTCATTTTCTGGCTGCTCCTGCCGAACAGCTCGCCCGGCATTCGCCTGGCCCTGGCGACCGCCGTCGAGGTCGCCTGGGAGATCGCCGAAAACACCGACGCGGTGATCAACCGCTACCGCGAAGCCACCATTTCGCTCGACTATTTTGGCGATTCCATCATTAACTCCGCCTCCGACACGGTCTTCATGGTGGTGGGCTTTGTGATGGCCGCCCGGCTTCCTATATGGATGACGATCGCCCTCGCCGTCCTCTTCGAAATCGTGGTCGGCTACCTCATCCGGGACAATCTGACGCTCAACATCATCATGCTGCTGTACCCGTCCGAGGCCATCCGGCAGTGGCAGTCTGGAATCTGAACATGACGACCTTTTCTCCCCGCGAAATCGTATCCGAGCTCGACCGTTTCATCATCGGCCAGAAGGACGCCAAGCGCGCCGTGGCCATCGCGCTTCGCAACCGCTGGCGCCGCCAGCAGCTGGAAGGCCAGATGCGCGAAGAGGTGATGCCCAAGAACATCTTGATGATCGGGCCGACTGGCGTCGGCAAGACCGAGATCTCGCGCCGTCTGGCTCGGCTGGCTGGCGCCCCCTTCATCAAGGTCGAGGCCACCAAGTTCACCGAGGTCGGCTATGTCGGCCGCGACGTCGAGCAGATCGTCCGCGACCTGGTCGAGGTCGCCATCGGCCTGGTGCGCACCAAGATGCGCGAGGACGTCAAGGCGCGCGCCCATGTGAACGCCGAGGAGCGCGTCCTGGAGGCGCTCGTCGGCAAGACGGCGAGCCCCGCCACCCGCGACAGCTTCCGTCGCAAGCTGCGTGACGGCGAGCTGGACGACAAGGAGATCGAGCTCGAGGTGGCCGACACCGGCACCGGGGGCATGCCGGGCTTCGAGATTCCCGGCATGCCCGGCGCCAACATCGGCGTGCTCAACATCAACGACATGCTGTCCAAGGCTATGGGCGGCGGCAAGCGCACCAAGACCATCAAGACGACGGTCCGCGACTCTTATGCGCAGCTGATCGACGACGAATCCGACAAGCTTCTCGACCAGGACGAGGTGGTCAGGAAGGCCCTTTCCGCGACCGAGAACGACGGCATCGTGTTCCTCGACGAGATCGACAAGATCGCCACGCGTGAAGGCGGCGTCGGCGCCGGCGTATCCCGCGAGGGGGTGCAGCGCGACCTGCTGCCGCTGGTCGAGGGCACCACGGTGGCGACCAAGTACGGCCCGGTGAAGACCGACCACATCCTGTTCATCGCCTCCGGCGCCTTCCATGTGGCCAAGCCGTCGGACCTGCTCCCCGAGCTGCAGGGCCGACTGCCCATCCGTGTCGAGCTCCGGGCGCTCGAGAAGGACGATTTCCGCCGCATCCTGACGGAGACCGAGGCGAGCCTCATCAAGCAGTATATTGCCCTGATGCTGACGGAGGGGGTGGCGCTGGAATTCACCGACGACGCCATCGACCAGCTGGCCGGCATCGCCGTCGACCTCAACGCCACCGTTGAGAATATCGGCGCCCGCCGGCTGCAGACCGTGATGGAGCGGGTGCTCGACGAGATTTCTTTCCACGCTCCCGACCGCTCGGGCCAGACCCTGACCATCGATGCCGCCTATGTGAAGGAGCATGTCGGCGATCTGGCCAAGAACACGGATCTGTCGCGGTTCATCCTTTGAAGACGCGGCGCCGGTTCGATCGGCGTCACCAAACTCTTCGCTCGACTCCGTCGAATGCAACACATAGTTTGCGCGGCGACTGACTTCGGACGGACTGTGTGGGGCATCAATGCGGCGGCGCATTATCGAAGTATTGCTTGCGTTTGTCTGTCTGGGGATGGGGAATGCAGCGACGACGGCGGCGGCCGCCACCCTGGTGCCGCCCGGCAATCGGTCGGTCGAGCAGCCCGCCGTCCCCGGCGGCTCGGCCAAGCGGACCAAGGCCAACCGCACCAGCTACGAGGCCAAGTACCAGAAGGTCTACGCACTGCTGCGCAACGACGGCAAGCTGCGGTCCAAGATCAGGCAGGTTGCGGCGGCATACGGCATCGACCCCATGCACATGGTCGGCGCCATCGTCGGCGAGCACACCTACAATGTCGACGCCTACGACCGCCTGCAGACCTACTACGTCAAGGCGGCATCCTATCTCGGCAACCAGCTCTCGTTCGGCTACGAGGGCGAGGGCATCGACGAATTCGTGGCCCGGCCGGAATTTGCCCGCTGCGACGGCGTCGGCGACAGCTACGATGTCTGGACCTGCCGCGAGGGCGTCTGGAACGCCACCTTCCGCGGCAAGGAGGTGGGCGGCCAGTCGTTCCCCGACGACCGTTTCAGCGCCACCTTCTTCCAGCCGCTTTACGCCGGCCAGACTTTCGGCATCGGCCAGCTCAACCCGCTGACCGCCCTGCAGATGAGCGACATGGTCGCCCGCATCTCCGGGCTGCCGAAGCTCGAAGCCGATCACCCGCAGCGCGTCTACGAGACCATCATGGACCCGGACCTGACGCTTCCCTACGTCGCGGCCACCTTGCGCAAGGGCATCGATGCCTATCGGGACATTGCCGGGTTCGACATCTCGCAGAACCCGGGCATCACCGCGACGCTCTACAATGTCGGCAATTCCGAGGCGCGTGCTTCCGCGCTGCAGGCCGAGAACGCGCGGCGGCGCGACGAGGGCCAGCCGGAGCGGCTGCCCGAGGAGAACTATTATGGCTGGCTGGTCAACGACAAGCTGCCCGAGCTTCAGGCGCTTTTCTGATCGGCGGGGCGCTCCGAAAGCGCCGCTTCCAGGCGTTCGCTGAGCGCTTCGAGCGCCGCCTCGTCCAGCCTGCCGATGCCGTCCGCCAAAAGGTTGGCGAGCCGCGTCGCGCGTGGCGACAGCCCCGACGTGTCGATCGTGACGCGCGGATCGGACAGAAAGGCCAGCGATTCCAGCTCGTCCGCCTCGTCCCAGATGATATTGAAGTAGCCGATCACCTTCTGCACCGTCGCCCAGCTCGGCCTTCCGCGCCGGCCGTGCTCGAGCGCCGAGAGATAGGCGGCGCTGACGCCGAGCGCCGCGGCCATGTCCTTCTGGGAGACCCCCCGGCTGCGCCGCAGCGCGCGTACCTTCTCGCCGAACGGGGTCAAGGCCGGTCGCCTCCGCTGCGCCGCCGCAACCGCACATAGAGGGCGCCGGCGCCCCCGTGATGGCGGGCGGCAGCGTGGTGGCTGCTCACCATGCCGCGGAACGGCGAGGTCGCCAGCCATACCGGCACGGCTCGCTTGAGCACGCCGTCGCTGCCCAGCGACGATCCCTTGCCGGTGATCACCAGCACATAGCGCAGCCCGTCGGCATAGGCCCGGTGCAGGAAGGAAAACAGCAGCGCATGCGCCTCGCTCTGCGTCATGCCGTGCAGGTCGACGCGCCCTTCGATCGGCAGCCTCCCCTTGGAAAGTTTGGTGCGGGTGGGCAGGTCGAAGGGGTGCAGCCGGGACCGTTCCGGGACCGTTCGCCCCACCGCGGCGCCGTCCACCATCCGATCGGGCGACAGCGCTGCCGTGAAGGAGGCAATTTCGCCGTCGCCGTCGACCTCTGCCGGAGCGACCGGTGGCGTGCCCTTGAGCGGCCGCGCCGAGCGGGCGACGCGGCTCCACAGGATGCGGTCCTCCTCGCTGAGGCTCCCGCGCTTGCTCATCGCGAACGACCGTCGAGCTGCGCCACGGGGACGAAGACCGTGAACGCCGCGGCATGGCGAACCACCCCTGCGATGTCGCCGGCCAAGTCGCCCGAGCCGGCGAAGAGGTCGCCGCGTGCCGGCCCCGTGATGGCCGACCCGGTGTCCTGGGCGATCATGAGTCGCCGGAACGGCATGCCATCGAATGCGGTGAGCGTCGGCGCGCCGACGAAAAATGGGGTGCCGAAGGTGTGTAGCAGCCGGTCGACGGCCATCGAGCGGCCGGCCGTCAGCGGCACTTTGGCAGCGGCGATGGGTCCGAGCGTCGGGTCGACCACCGGCGCTTCGCGAAAGAAAATGAACGACCGGTTCTGGTGCAGGATCTCGTCGACCCGATTGGGATTCGCCAGGAACCAGGCCCGGATCGCCTGCATGGTGACCTCGGCGGGCGGGATCTCGCCGAGTGTCGCGAGAACCCCGCCTGGGCCGGTGAAGCGCTGGCCGGACTTCGCCACATAGGTCACGCGCATCGTCCTGCCGTCTTCCATCCTCAGCCGGGCGGCGCCCTGCACGTGGATGAAGAACGCGTCGACCGGGTCCGCAAGCCAGGCGATCTCCAGCCCGCGCCCCGCCAGCGCGCCGCCTTCGATCGCCCGACGGTCGAAATATTCGACGATGCGGCCCCCTTCCTGTCGTCCGAATGCGAGGTAGGGGTCCATCCCGGCTGGCCGGTTCTCGTCGTCGACGGCGACGAGATCGTCGGGCCGTGCCAGGAGCGGGTAGCGAAACTGCCGGGTTTCGACCGCCGACGCGTCGACCTCCGGCTCGTAAAAGCCGGTGACGAAGCCCTCAGCGCGGATCAGGAAGGGCCGGAACTCGACCTCGAAGAACCGGCGTGCCGCGGCCGCGCCGCAGCTATCGGGCAGATCGAGGGCCCGGCGATAGGCTCGACCGAAGGCTGCCGCGGAGATGCCGAGGCTGCCGCTTCTATAGGGCCGGTCCAAGGCATGCCGTGCCGAGCGCCGGAAGGCTCCGAGAGCGAGATCGTGGCGGTCGTCCGCCCAGCCTGCCATATCGCTCCAGCCGACGGGTTCGAAGGCGTGCGAAAGGCCGGTGGTGGTATCGGTAACAGCCGGCGAAACCTCGGCGCTCACGTGCGGCGTCAGTCTTCTGCTTCGGTGGCGACCAGCTTCCAGTTGGGGTCACGGGAGCGCGTGTCGCGGGCAAAGGTCCACACGTCCTTGACTTCGGCCACCGTCTCGGGATCGCCGTCCACCACGTCGCCCGCCCCGTTGCGGGTGGCCGAGATCAGCTCGCTGACGATGCGCAGCGTCACATGGGCCTCGCTGCCCTTCATCTCGGCGCCGACGATGTCGGCCTTGTCGATGCCGACAAACGAGGACTGGATCTTCTCCGAGCGGTTCTCGCGGTCGGCGATCGCCGAAACGAACCCGTCATAGACTTCGCGCGACAAGAGGTTCTTGAGCGTTTTGCGGTCGCCGTCGGCATAAGCCATCACGATCATCTCGTAAGCCATCTTGGCCCCGTCGATGAAGGTCTTGGGATCGAAGGAGGCGTCGGCGTCCTTGATCGCCCGCAGCCCCTTGTTGAGGTCGGTGCCGGGTTTCGCGACGCCATCGATCGCCTTATAGGCGTCATCGCTTTCGCCCGGTCCGCGCTTGCGCGGCAGGGAGACGACGTTCTCCGGGCCGGTTTGTGCTTCCTTCTCGCGCGACCGGCTGGCCGAATAGGGATCGAAGGGCGGCCGCTCGTTTCCGGTCCGGCGCCCGAGCACGTTGCGCAGCTGGAAGAAGATCACCACCGCCGCGACGAGGAAAAATATGGTGCCGAAGTCGAAGAATTCCATTTCTTCCGCCAGTTACCCTCTGAGCACCGGTTGCCGAAGCCATTCCATGCGTCCCGGGGTCCGCATCGCACAGTTCCTCCTCCCTGCATATAGAACGCATGGGAGAATCATTCAAATCAAAGGCCGCCTTTCCTATGTTATGGGGCAGACCCCATCCGTTCCCTCCTGCCGAAGACTGCGACGCGTGTTTCCGATCTCCCTTCTCATCCTCGCCTGGCCGCTGGTCGAAATTGCGGCCTTCGTCGCCGTTGGCAGCAAGATCGGCATTTTGCCGACCATCGGCCTGGTGGTGCTGAGCGGCGTCGTCGGCGCCGTCCTGCTCCGGATCCAGGGGTTCGGCGTGCTTTCCCGCATCCGCGAGCAGGTCGAGGCCGGGCGGGACCCGAGCCGCGAGCTGGCGCATGGGGTGATGATCCTGGTGGCGGCAATTCTCCTTCTCATTCCCGGCTTCGTGACCGATATCGTCGGCATCCTGCTGTTCATACCGCCGATCCGCGACCTCGGATGGCGGCTGTTGAGGCAACGCGTCGACGTGGTCGGACGCTTCGGCGACGGCACCGCATGGCGGCGGCCGGCGGCCGGCCGCGGCGACAGGACCATCGACCTCGACCAGGATGACTATTCGCGGCGCTCCGAGGGGCCGTCGCCCTGGCGACGGCTCGACGGCGACCGGGACCGGCCCTAGGCCGCCTTGGCGGGTGCCACCCGGCTGTAGGAGCGGCCTTCGGCATCGAAGATGTGAAGATCGCCCGGATCGGCCGTCAGCCTGAGCGTCGTCCCCCGCTCGACCGGCACGTTTCCGGGCAGCTTGGCCACCAGCGGCTGGTCGGCGCGGCCTATGTCGATATAGACGAGCTGCACCTCGCCAAGTTGCTCGACATAGTCGACCGGGCCTTCGATGAGCGCATCGGCGCCCGTGGCGATCCTGAGATCCTCCGGCCTGACACCGAAGCTGACCGTCGTACCCTGCGCGCCGGCCGGGGTCGCCACCGGCACATTGGCCTTGCGCCCAGCGTGATGGGCGACGACCGTCGGGTTGCCCGCCCGCTCGATGGTGCCGGGCAGGATGTTCATCGACGGCGAGCCGATGAACTGGGCGACGAACAGGTTGCCTGGATGCTTGTAGAGCTCCATCGGCGAGCCGACCTGCTCCACATAGCCGTCCTTCAGCACCACGATGCGGTCGGCCAGCGTCATCGCCTCCACCTGGTCGTGGGTGACGTAGATCATCGTCGTGTTGGCCATCCGCTCCTTGAGCTTGGCGATCTCGATGCGGGTGGCGACGCGCAGCGCCGCGTCGAGGTTGGACAGCGGCTCGTCGAACAGGAAGACCTTGGGGTTGCGAACGATCGCCCGGCCGATGGCGACGCGCTGACGCTGCCCGCCCGACAGGGCCTTGGGCAGGCGGTCCAGATACTTGGTGAGCTGCAGGATCTCCGCCGCCTGCCCGACGCGCCGCTCGATCTCGTCCTTGGACTCGCGCGCGATCTTCATGCCGAACGCCATGTTGTCGTAGACCGTCATGTGCGGATAGAGCGCGTAGGATTGGAACACCATGGCGATGCCGCGCTTGGAGGGCGGCACGTCGTTGACGGTGTCGCCGTCGATCTGCAGCGTGCCCGAGGTGATGTCCTCCAGCCCGGCAATGGTCCTGAGCAGGGTCGACTTTCCGCAACCCGAGGGGCCGACGAAGACGATGAACTCGCCGGATTCGATATCGAGGTCGATCCCGTGCAGGATCTCGATGCTGCCATAGGCCTTGCGGACGTTCCTGAGTGTGAGATTGGCCATCTGCGTCCCTCCGAGAAGATGCGGTTTTCCGTTGGTCAGGCGACCCGGCCGAACCAGGCGCCATAGGGCGGCAGACGGATCTCGCCGTCCGTCGCCTCGCCCTTCAGCCCATGTCCCTCCACCGATTGTGGCTTTCCCTTGCCGGCGAGCGACAGAACCGCCGGCTCGGCCCCCAAATTGAAGGCGCAGACGAGCTCTTCGTTGCCGGCCCGCCGCGTGAAGGCGACGGCATCGCCCTCGACCGCCAGGAAGGCGATGTCGCCCTTGCCGAGCGCCGGGTGTCCGTGGCGGAAGGCGAGGAAGCGCCGGTAATGCTCGAGCAGCGAAGCCGGGTGCCCCTGTTGCGCGTCGACCGCCATCGCCAGGTGCTCGGCCGGCACCGGCAGCCAGGGCTTCGCCGTCGAAAAGCCGCCATTGCTGCTGGCTTTCTCCCACACCATGGGCGTGCGGCAACCGTCTCGGCCCTTGAATTCGGGCCAGAAGCTGATGCCGTAAGGGTCCCGGAGGTCATCGAAGGCGAGGTCGGCCTCCTGCAGGCCGAGCTCCTCGCCCTGGTAGATGCAGACCGAGCCGCGCAGCGACATCAGGAGCGCCGAGATCACCTTGAGATAGGCGGTACGGTCAGCTTCGCCGCCGCCCCAGCGCGAAGCGTGCCGCATCACGTCATGGTTGGAGAAGGCCCAGCACGACCAGCCGTCGCGCGCCACCCTGCCGAACGTCTCGAGCACCGTCCGCACCTTCTCGGCGCTGATCTTCTCGGGTCCCAGGAAATCGAAGGCGTAGCACATCTGCACGCGCCGGTCGCCGGCCGTGTAGGCGGCGACGATGTCGAGCCCGCGCTGGGCGTCGCCCACTTCGCCGACCGCGGCGGCCGCCGGATATGCGTCGAGCAGCGCCCTGAACCGCTCCAGGAAGACGAGGTTGTCGGGCTGGCTCTTGTCGTGAAGGTGGTCCTGGTAATTGTAGGGGTTCACGGCCGGTGCGATCGAATCGTTGCGCTCGCTCTCCGGCAGCGGCGGATTGTCCTCAAGCCCGGCCGAATGGAAATAGAAGTTGATCGTATCCAGCCGGAAGCCGTCGACCCCGCGCTCCAGCCAGAAGCGGGTGGCGTCGAGGACGGCGTCCTGCACTGCCGGCGTGTGGAAGTTGAGGTCGGGCTGGCTGGCGAGAAAGTTGTGGAGGTAGTACTGCCGGCGCCGTGCGTCCCACTGCCAGGCCGAGCCGCCGAAGATCGACAGCCAGTTGTTGGGCGGCGAGCCGTCCGGCTTGGCGTCTGCCCACACATACCAGTCGGCCTTCGGGTTGTCGCGCGACGAGCGGCTCTCCTTGAACCAAGGGTGCGATTCCGCGGTGTGCGAGATGACCTGGTCGATCATCACCTTGAGGCCCAGCCGGTGTGCCTCGGCCACCAGCGCGTCGAAGTCGGCCAGCGTGCCGAACAGCGCGTCGACGTCGCAATAGTCGGAGACGTCGTAGCCGAAATCGTGCATCGGCGACTTGAAGAACGGCGAGATCCAGATCGCGTCGGCGCCGAGCTCGGCGATGTAGGGAAGCCGGCGCATGATGCCCTTCAGATCGCCGACGCCGTCGCCATTGGTATCCTGGTAGCTGCGCGGATAGATCTGGTAGATCACCGCCCCCCGCCACCAGTCGCGGTCCGGAGCCGGCACGGCGGCCGGACGTTCCATCCTGAGCGAAGCGGTCTTGGTCACGTCATCCACCTTTCACCGAGCCAGCGAGCAGGCCGCGGACGAAGTAGCGCTGCAGCGAGAAGAACACGATCAGCGGCACCACGATCGTCACGAAGGCCGACGTCGTGAGGATCTCCCAGTCGCCGCCTCGCGAGCCGAGCAGCGCGTTGAGCTTCGCCGTCAGCACGATCTGGTTCTGATCCGTCCCCAAGAAAACCATCGCCACAAGGAGGTCGTTCCATACCCAAAGGAACTGGAAGATGGCGAAGGAGGCGAGCACCGGAAACGACAGCGGCAGCACGATCTTGACGAAGATCTCGAAATCGCTGGCGCCGTCGATCCGCGCCGATTCCATGATCTCGCGCGGCAGGCCGGCAATGTAGCTCCGAAGCAGATAAATGGCGAAGGGCAGCCCGAAGCCGGTATGTGCGAGCCAGATGCCGAGATAGGTCTTGGCCGGCACGCCGAAGAAGGCGCCGACGCCGTTGTAGAGCTTGAGAAGCGGTATGAGCGACATCTGCAGCGGCACCACCAACAGGCCGATGATCACCGCGATCAGCAGTGCCCGCCCGGGAAACCGCATCCAGGCCAGCGCATAGGCGGCGAAGGCGGCGATCAGGATCGGGATGATGGTGGCCGGGATGGTCACCGTGAGCGAGTTGAGGAAGGAGCGCCCGATACCTTCCGAGAAAAGCACCGTCCGGTAGTTCTCGGTGGTGAATTTGGGCGGCGCCGAAGAGGCATAGTAGAGGCGCTGGCCGCGCTCGCCCTCGAACGCCGTTGGCGACTGCAGCACGAAGCTGCCGTCCTCGTTGACCTGCAAGGTGGCGCCGTCGCGCAGCTCCGCCACGCTGCCCGCCGGAAACTCGGTCGGTGCGGCCGAGCGCGTGCCGAAGGCGCTGATCTGCCGCGTCGGCCCGTCGCCGAAGATGTTGCCTTCGATGACGAACTTGCCGTCCTTCTCGGTCTGCTCAGAGGCCGCCGGCAGGCGCGCCGCCTCGGTCTGGGTCGAGCTGGAGAAGGTGTTCCACCAGCCCGAAGCGATAATCTGGTCCTTGTCGCGGAGCGACGAGATCAGGATGCCGAGCGTCGGGATGGTCCACAGGACGACGAAGGCAAGCACGGCAATGTGGACGCCGAAGCGGCCGATGAAGGACTTGTTGGCCTGTGCCATCTCAGTGCCCCTCGCCTTCGCTGCGCGCCTGGCGAATGTTGTAGATCATGATCGGAATGACGGCGATCATGATGATGATGGCGATGGTGGCGCCGCGGCCGAAATCGCCGCCGCCGCGGAACATCCAGTCGAACATGAGGTTGGCCAGCACTTGGCTGTTCCACTGGCCATTGGTCATCGTCAGCACGATGTCGAACACCTTCAGCACCAGGATGGTGATGGTCGTCCACACCACCGCGATCGTGCCCCAGATCTGCGGGACCATGATCTTCCAGAAGATCTGGATCGGGCTGGCGCCGTCGATGACCGCCGCCTCCAGCGTCTCCTCGGGTATCCCGCGCAGCGCCGACGACAGGATCACCATGGCGAAGCCCGTCTGGATCCAGATCAGGATCACCATCAGGAAGAAATTGTTCCAGAACGGCAGTGAGATCCACACCTGCGGGTCGCCGCCGAGCCCGGTGACGATGGCGTTCAGGACGCCGATCTGCGTCTGGCCCTCGCCGCGATACTCGTAGATGAACTTCCAGATCACGCTGGCGCCGACGAAGGAGATCGCCAACGGCAGGAAGATCAGGCTCTTGGCGATCGTGCCCCACCAGATACGGTCGGTGAGCACGGCGATCACCAGGCCGAGGAAGGTGCAGGCGGCAGGCACGACGGCCAGCCACAGGACATTGTTGAAGATCGACTGCCGGAACTCGCGATCGCCGAGTGCCCAGGAATAGTTGGCGCCACCGACGAAGCTGTTGCCGCTCTTGTCATGGAAGGAAAGCCAGATCGTCGCCACGACCGGATAGATGAGATAGACGGTCAGGATGATCAGCGCCGGTCCGATGAACAGCCACGGCCGGATCAGCCCCTGCCGCCTGAGATTGTCGATCGCCGCCGCGCCGGCGACGCCGTGCGATGGGAAGATGGCGTCGAGCAGCCGGTTGGCGCCCCAGAAATAGGCCACGCAGCCGAGCACGCCGACCACGATGGTAGAGAATGCGAAGATCAATTGTGCGGCCATCGAACCCTCCCTCTTGGGCAGTTCTGAAGACGCCTGCAGCCGGCCGAACCGTGGCTCGGAGGTCTACGGATCATTGGCGAGCAGGCAAGGCTGCCGCTCCGCCTCGAGCCGATCCGCGCCGCTATTGGCGCGGAAAGGCGCGGATGCGGCCGGCAGGACGCCTACTTGATGGCGTCCCAGCTCTTCTGGATGTCGGCCGCCACGTCGGCAGGCGGCTTGCCGCCGACCATGTCGACCATGCCGGTCCAGAACGAGCCGGCGCCGATCTTGCCCGGCATCAGGTCTGAGGCGTCGAAGCGGAAGGTGGTGGCGGTGGTCAGGATCTCGCCTTCCTTCTTCAGGGTCTCGGTGCCGTAGGTATCGGTGTTCACGCCCTTGAAGGGGGTGAGAAAGCCGGACTGCGCCATCCAGATCTCATGCGCCAGCGGCATCTTGAGGAAGTCGATGAAGGCGCGGGCCGCTTTCGAATCCTGGGTGATCATGGCGAAGGTGCCGGCGCCGAGCACCGGCTTGCCGAGATCGGGCTTCGATTCGTAGGCCGGGAAGTAGAAGAAGTCGGCATCCTCGCCGAGCTTGGTGCCTTCCGGGAAGAAGGAAGGAATGAACGACGCCTGGTGGTGCATGTAGCACTTGGGCGGCAGGGCGAAGAGCCCCTTGGGGCTGTCGCGGAAGTCCGTTGCGGCCACCGCGGCCGCGCCGCCGTCGACATATTTGTCGTCGGTGGCGATCTTGGCGAAGATGTCGAGTGCGCCCACCACGGCCGGGTCGTTGAAGGGGATCTCGTTCTTCGCCCACTTGTCGTAGGTCTCGGGCGGCTGCGTGCGCAGCATGATGTCCTCGATCCAGTCGGTCGCCGGCCAGCCGGTGGCGCCGCCCGAGCCGAGCCCGATGCACCAGGGCTTGGCGCCGTCGGCGATGATCTTGTCTTCGAGCGCCTTCAGCTGCTCCTGGGTTTCCGGCACCTCGTAGCCGGCTTCCTCGAAATTCTCCGGCGAGTACCAGACGAGCGACTTGACGTCGGCCTTGTAGGGGAAGGCGAAGAACCCTTCCTTGCCGTCCTTGTCCTTGTAGGTGCCGAGGTCCACCCACGACTGGCCGGCGCCGTAATTGTCCTTCACCCACGCGGCGGTCTCATCGCCTAGCGGCGTCAGCAGGCCCTTCGATGCCAGATCCTGGATCAGCCCGGGTTGCGGCAGGATGGCGACGTTGGGCGGGCTGCCGGCCTGCGTGTCGATGACGATCTGCTGCTCGTAATTCTCGGAGGAGGAATAGTTGAGCGTGACCCCGGTCGCTTCGACGAAGTAATCGAGCACGCTCCTCACCAAAGCTTCGTCTTCGCCGCGCCACGGCCCGAACACCGAAAGCGTCTCGCCTTTGAGGTCGACCTTTTTCAGCTCGTCTAGATTGTCCCAGTGGAAGCGGGCATCCTCCCCCGGCTTGAACTTCAGCTCGGCCGAAGCCGGCGCGGTGAGGGCGAGCACGGAAAGCGCGGCACCCAGGGCCAAGGTCTTCTTCATCGAACATCCTCCCGGTCGATAAGACGTGAACGGGCGGGACCTCCATCCCGCCGCGGCCGGCGCTTGTCCTTCCAAAGGAAATCCAAAGCGCTTTGGCTGCTCTTATGATGGCCGTTCAAGCACCAGGAAGTCAAGGGGCAAGTTGGATTAATCGATTTAAGAAGCGATTTTGTGATGCAATGCAAGATGTTATGCGGCAGCGCAGCATTAGGACCCGCTTTGACCGTCGCCAAGAAAGTCGTAAGATAGCCGGCGAGGCTGCCGGAAATTGAAAGCGCTTTGGATGAACCTCAAACAGCTCTCGACGATGTTGTCTCTGTCGCAGACCACCGTCAGCCGTGCCATCAACGGCTATCCGGAGGTCAGCGAGGAAACGCGTCGTCGCGTCATGGATGCAGCCAAGCGGCACGGCTATCGGCCGAACCCCAGCGCACGCCGTTTGGCGACCGGCAAGGCCGGCATGATCGGCTATGTCATGCCGACCGGCGCCTCGGTGGACATCGACCCGCATTTCGTCGAGTTCCTGTCGGGCCTTGGCGACTATGCCCGGACCCACGACCTCGACCTGGTGTTGAGCCCGACCGCTGCCGACGAGGAGGAGACCACCTATCGCCGCATCGTCGCCAACAAGCAGGTCGACGCCGTCTACGTCTCCTCGCCGCGGCCGGCGGACCGCCGGGTGGCGCTGCTCGCCACGCTGGGCATCCCCTACATCGTCCACGGGCGCACGGAAGGCCTGGAGTTTCCCTATCCCTATCTGGACATCGACAACGAGGCGGCCTTCCAGGAGGCGGCGCGCCTGCTCATTCAGCTCGGCCACTGCCGGCTGGCGCTGATCAATGGCGACGACAGCCAGACCTTTGCCGTGCATCGCGAGCGGGGCTTCCGCAAGGCGCTCGCGGCGCGCGATCTCGCTCTCCCCGAGAGCCGGCTCGTATCGGTCGCCATGACCGAGGAAAACGGATATCGCGCCGCGCGCCGCCTGTTCGAAGGAGCCGAACCGCCGACCGCGATCGTCTGCTCCAGCCTGATCATGGCGCTGGGGGTCGTCAGGGCGGTCCGCGACCTCGGCCTCGCCATGCCGACGGACGTGTCGCTGATTGCCCACGACGACGTCTTCCCCTGGCTGAAGCCCGAGAACTTCTCGGTGCCGCTGTCGACAACCCGCTCCTCAATCCGCGCCGCGGGCGCCCGCATCGCAGAAAGGCTGGCGGCCCGCATCTCCGGACTGGAGACGGAGCCGCGTGGCGAGCTGTGGCCGGTCGACCTCGTGGTGCGCGGCTCGATCGCCGGCGCTCCGGTCTGAAGCGATCCAGCTAAAGTGAAATGCGGTTTTGCGACCGGATTTGCGCAAGAACAAGGAGAAAGAGCAATTCCGCGATTCGAAGAAAAGCGGAAATCTAGGCGGCCGCCACTGCCTGCTCGCCGTCGACCCAGACGCCCTTGACGTCGAGGTCTTCGCTCAGATGCACGAAATCGGCGCGGCTCCCAGCAACCAATCGCCCGTGATCCGCCTGCATGTCCATGGCTTCTGCCGGATAGAGCGATGCCATGTTCAGCGCTTCGGCCAGCTCCACGCCGAGGCTCCGATGTACGAAACGGACGGCGGAGATCATGTCGAGGTCGGCCCCGGCAAGCGTCCCGTCGGACAGCCGCAGGCTGCCGCCCTCGCGGCGGATCAGCCGCCCGTTGAGGGTGAAGGAGGTCATGTCGGTGCCGATCGTCGCCATGGCGTCGGTGACCAGGAAGATCCGGCCCGGCCCTTGCTTGGCCCTGAGCGCGATGCCGATCGTCGCCGGATCGACGTGGATTCCGTCCGCGATCAGCCCGGCATGGAGCCGCCCGTCGGCGATCGCCGCACCGGCCACTCCGGGCTCGCGGTTGCCGATCTGGCTCATCGCGTTGAAGAGATGCGTCACCATGGTGGCGCCCGCATCGGCCGCAGCGCCGACGACCTCGCGGGTGGTGTCGGAGTGGCCGAGGCTCACCACGATGCCCGCGGCGGCCAGCCGCCCGATCCGCTCCGGCGTCACCGACTCCGGCGCCACGGTGACGAGCAGCGCCGGCAGGCGCCGCCGCGCCGCGACAAGGAAGGCCTCGTCCGCGTCGGTCATCGGCCGGATCAGCGCCGGATCGTGCGCGCCCTTGCGCGCCTGCGACAGGTGAGGCCCCTCCAGATGCAGCCCGGCAAAGCCGGCAACCCCGAGCCGCGCCGCCTCGGCCCCCGCCTCCACCGCCGCCACGGTGACGGCGGGCGTGTCGGTGATAAGGGTCGGCAAGAGCGCGGTCGTGCCGTAGCGCCGATGGGCCTCGCAGATGGTGCGGATCGTCGCCGCGTCCTGCCGCTCGTTGAGCATCACGCCGCCGCCGCCGTTCACCTGCAGGTCGACGAAGCCCGCCGACAGCAATCCCCCGTCGAGCCTCACGAGCTCGGCCTCGCGCGGCACAGCCGGCCCGACCGCCTCGACGCGACCGTCGCGGACCAGCAGCGCGGCGTCGCGATGCCAGGCTTCGCCGTCGAAGATGCGGGCGCCGAGGATGGCGACGAGACGGCTCATAGCGTTTCCGTCACCTTCTTCAGGTTGCGCGGCGCGTCGGGATCGAGCCCGCGCTGGCGGGCGAACGCCTCCACGAAGGCATAGAAGGAGACGATCAGCGCCAGCGGGTCGGTCAGCGGGTGGCCGGTCGCGGCAAAAGGCAGCCGCGCCGTCGCTTTGACCAGGTCGGAGGTGGCGAACACCGCGGCCTGCTTGGCGCTGAGCGCATCGGCGGTCTCCGCCATCGACGGCTCGGAGCGGTCGCGGGCGGCAAGCGCCAGCACCGGGAAGCCGGGCGTCACCAGCGCCAGCGGGCCGTGCATCACTTCGGCCGCGCTGTAGGCCTCGGCATGCATCCCGCAGGTCTCCTTGAACTTGAGCGCCGCCTCGTTGGCGATCGCCACCGAAGGCCCGCGCCCCAGGATGAACAGGGAGCTGGCACTCGCCAGCGCGCCCGAGAGTGCGTTCCAATCGCAGCCAATCGCCTTCTCGAAGTGCCCGGGAAGGGCCTCCAGCGCCGCAAGCAGCGCCGCGTCCTCCGTCGCATGTGCCATCAGCGCCAGCCCGGCGAGCGCCGAGTTGACGAAGGTCTTGGTCGCCGCCACGCTCTTCTCGGCGCCCGCCATGATGTCGATCGTATGGTCGGATGCGGCGGCGAGCGGCGAGGCGGGCGTGTTGGTGATGGCGACCGTCAACGCACCGCCCGTGCGGGCGTCCTCTGCCATGGCGACGATGTCGGGGCTCTTGCCCGACTGCGAGATGGCGAGGCAGGCGGCGCCCTTGAGCCTGAGCTGCGCCCCGTAGATCGAGGCGACCGAGGGGCCCACCGAGGCGACTGGAATGCCGGCGGTCAGCTCCACCGCATATTTGAGGAAGGAGGCCGCATGGTCCGACGAGCCGCGCGCCACCGTCACCAGCACATGCGGGTCGCGGGCCCGCACGGCGCGTCCGGCCTCCCGCAGGGCCTCGTTGGAGGCATCGAGCAGGCGCGCCGCCGCCATTGGAATTTCGCGGATCTCCGCGAGCATATGGGTTGTCATGGTCCGTCTCCCGGCGCTTCCGTGTCGCCGAGGCGAAGCTCGGCCACGAAGTCGTAGGCATCGCCTCGATAGATGGAGCGCGTGAACTCGATGACCCGGCCGCTCGACAGGTAGGAGATGCGTTCGATGTTGAGGCTGGCGCAGCCGGCCGGCACCTTGAGCAGCGCCGCGTCGGCTTCCCCGAGATTGGCAGCCGAGATGCGCTGCACGGCGCGCACCGGCCGGTGGCCGGTCTCTTCCAGCGCCGTGTAGAGCGAGGACGACACCGTCTCGGGGTCGGGCAGCACGTTCGCCGACAGCGAAGCCCGCTCGATGGCCAGCGGCGTGTCGTTGGCCATCCTCAGCCGCGCCACGCGCGCCACCAGCTCCTTGGCGGACAGGCCGAGCACCATGATTTCGTCCGGCGACGGCGCGTAGAGGCCGCGGTCGAGCCACAGCGAGCGGGCCGACATGCCGCGCCGCGCCATGTCCTCGGTGAAGGAGGTTAGCCGCGACAGCGACTGCTCGACGCGCGCCATGCGCGGCGCCACGAAGGTGCCGGAGCCGTGCCGCTGCACAAGCACGCCGCCCCGCACCAGATCCTGCACGGCCTTGCGGACGGTCACCCGCGACACGTCGGCCTTCTGCGCGATGTCGCGCTCGGAGGGCAGCGCGTCGCCAGGCCCGATCAGCCCGTTCTCCACCGCCTCCTCGATGCTCTTCTTGAGCCGCAGGTAGAGCGGGGCGCCCGGCTGGTCGGCCCGGACGGCGGCGAAGATCCGCTCGGCGAGGTCGATCATGTCGGCCTCTCCACGGTCCCGAAGCGGCGGACCGCCATCCGCACCGCGCCGCCCAGCGCATCCTGCAGCGGCGGCCGCAGCATGGCGCGGTAACGCGACGACAGGAGCGGTGCGTAGAGCTCGGCCAGGCCGCCCAGCGCGCACAGCCGGTCGCGCTCGCCCAGCGCCAGCGCATCGAGCGCCTGCTCGATATGACCGATGGCGCGGCCGACGAGCTCGCCGGCGAGCGGATCGCCCTTGTCCAGGTGCTCGAAGACCAGCGGCGCGAAGGTGCCGAAGTCGCGCGGCTTGGCGGTGACCGCATAGTCGACGGCCGACCCGGGAGCGCCCCCGAACCGGGAAAGGACCGCCTCTGTGAGCGGCGTCGCCGGGCGGATGCCGTCATGGGCGAGCAGCGCGGCTTCCAGGAGATCGCGTCCGAGCCTGGCACCGCCGCCCAGGTCGCCGATGATGAAGCCCCAACCACCGACCGAATGCAGGCGCCCCGCCTTGCGCGAGACGAAGATCGACCCAGTTCCTATGATGGCAATCGCCCCGTCATGGTCTCCGAGCGCGCCTTCCAGCGCAATCGCAGCATCGCTCTCGACGATGCTCTGCCGGAAGGGCAGGATCGCCTGCAGCCTGTCGCTGGCGTGGCCGACATTGGTGCCGGCGAGCCCCAAGAGCGCCGGCGTCCGGGCGATCAGCGCCGGATCGCGCCCGGCGTCGAGAAACGCCAGCCGCGCTGCTTCCACGATGCTCTCCCGCGCCCCGGCCAAATCGGTGGTGATGTTGGCGGCCCCGGCCTTGGCCCGGCCGAGCAGCGTCCCATCGGGCGCCGCCAGGGCCGCCCTGCAGCTGGTGCCGCCGCCGTCGATTCCGAGAACCAGGTCCACGCAGAGCCTCCTCTCGGCGAATGATACCAATAAAATACCAATCGCCAAGCACTTTCTTACTTCAATTCGCCTGAAAGATCGCGTCTGGACAAGTGGTATTTTTTTGGTATGGTCAGCCTGAGGGGAGCCAAGGCTCTCTCGGCAACGATCAGAACCTGAAACAGGTCAACAGGGAGAAAGACATCATGTCGACAAGGATTTTGACGGCGTTCTTGCTCGGGTCCAGCGTGCTGGCAACGGGCGGGGCGGCGATCGCGCAGGAGGCGACGCTCACCATCGAGAGCTGGCGCAACGACGACCTCGCCATCTGGCAGGAGAAGCTCATCCCGGCCTTCGAGAAGGCCAACCCGGGCATCAAGGTGAACTTTGCGCCTTCGGCTCCGACCGAGTACAACGCCGCGCTGAACGCCAAGCTCGACGCCGGCTCGGCGGGCGACCTGATCACCTGCCGGCCCTTCGACGCTTCGCTCGAGCTCTACAAGAAGGGCCATCTCGCTGACCTTTCCAGCCTTCCGGGCATGAATGACTTCTCGGAAGTCGCCAAGTCCGCTTGGACAACCGACGACGGCAAGGCGACGTTCTGCGTGCCCATGGCCTCCGTGATCCATGGCTTCATCTACAATCAGGAGGCCTTCGACAAGCTCGGCATCAAGCCGCCGGCGACCGAGGCCGAGTTCTTCGCCGCGCTCGACAAGATCAAAGCCGATGGCACCTACATTCCGCTGGCGATGGGCACCAAGGACCTGTGGGAAGCGGCCACCATGGGCTACCAGAACATCGGTCCCAACTACTGGAAGGGCGAGGAGGGGCGGCTGGCGCTGCTCAAGGGCGAGCAGAAGCTCACCGATCCGCAATGGGTCGAGCCCTATGCGACGCTCGCCAAGTGGAAGCCTTATCTCGGCGACGGCTTCGAGGCGCAGGCCTATCCGGACAGCCAGAATCTCTTCACCCTCGGCCGCGCCGCCATCTATCCGGCCGGCTCCTGGGAGATCTCCGGCTTCAACACGCAGGCCCAGTTCAAGATGGGCGCCTTTCCGCCGCCTGTGAAGAACGCCGGCGATACCTGCTACATCTCCGACCACACCGACATCGCGATTGGCCTCAATGCCAAGAGCCCGAACCAGGACGCTGCCAAGAAGTTCCTGTCCTGGGTCGCCTCGCCGGATTTCGCCACCATCTACGCCAACGCTTTGCCTGGCTTCTTCAGCCTGTCGTCGACGCCGGTGAAGATGGAGGATCCGTTGGCGCAGGAGTTCGTCTCCTGGCGCGAGAAGTGCAAGCCGACCATCCGCTCGACCTACCAGATCCTGTCGCGCGGCACGCCGAATCTGGAGAACGAGACCTGGGTCGAATCGGCCAACGTCATCAACGGCACCGATACGCCGGAAGCGGCCGCGAAGAAGCTCCAGGACGGTCTCGACAAGTGGTTCAAGCCGGCTAAGTGACGGTGGGTTCTTTGCCTCCCCCGCCTCGTGCGGGGGAGGTCGCCGTCGGCAAAGGCATCGCGGCGGCGCCGCACCTTTCTGCTTCGATCCTGCGACAGGCTTGATCCATGGCTGAAGCGACCACGAGACGCCCCGTCCGCTGGCACATTGCAGCGTTCCTGGCGCCTGCGGTGCTGGTCTACACCGCGCTGATGATCCTGCCGCTCTTCGGCACGCTCCAGCTGTCGCTGTTCCGTTCGGTCGACAACGTCCAGCACTTCGTCGGCTTTGAAAATTTTCGCACGCTGTTCGGCGACGCGCGCTGGTCCGTTGGGTTCTGGAACGCGCTCTTGAACAATTGCTGGTTCTTCGTCATCCACATGCTGGTGCAGAACCCCATCGGCGTCGTCCTGGCGGCGCTGCTGTCCAGCCCGCGGTTGCGTTTCGCCGCTCTCTACCGCACGGCGATCTTCATCCCCACGATCCTGTCCTTCGTGATCGTCGGCTTCGCCTGGAAGCTGATCCTGTCTCCGCTCTGGGGCGTGGCGCCCAACCTGCTCGACCTCGTCGGCCTCAAGAGCCTCTTCACGCCGTGGCTCGGCAAGGAGGAGTATGCCCTCACCACCCTCGGCCTCATCTCCGTATGGCAGTTCGTCGGCATCCCGATGATGCTGATCTATGCGGCGCTGCTGTCGATCCCGGACGAGGTGATCGAGGCGGCCGAGATGGACGGCATCACCGGCATCGCGCAATTCTGGAAGATCAAGCTGCCGCTGATCCTGCCTTCGATCGGGATCATCTCGATCCTCACCTTCGTCGGCAATTTCAACGCCTTCGACCTGATCTACTCGGCCCAGGGAGCGCTCGCCGGCCCCAATTATTCGACCGATATCCTCGGCACCTTCCTCTACCGGACCTTCTTCGGCTTCCAGCTGCAGGTCGGCGACCGCAACATGGGAGCCGCCGTGGCCTCCATGATGTTCCTGATCATCCTGGCCGGCGTCTGTCTCTACCTGTTCACCATCCAAACGCGCCTGCGGCGCTACCAATTCTGAGGGGTCGAGATGAGCCGCGCAACCGCCTCGCCTTTCCGCACCCTCGGCGCCCATGCCGTCCTTCTCGCCTACACGGTGATCGCGCTGTTTCCGGTCGTCGTCATCGTCATCAACGCCTTCAAGTCGCGCAACGCCATCTTCCGCACCCCGCTCGCCCCGCCGACGGCGGAGACCTTCGACCTCGTCGGCTTCCGCACGGTGCTCGCCCAGGGCGATTTCCTGCTTTATTTCCAGAACAGCCTCATCGTCACGGTGGTATCGCTTTTCCTGGTCCTGCTCTTCGGCGCCATGGCGGCCTTCGCGCTGTCCGAGTACCGGTTTCGCGGCAACACGCTGATGGGCCTCTATCTGGCGCTTGGCATCATGATCCCCATCCGGCTGGGCACCGTCGCCATCCTTCAGCTGATGGTCGCCAGCGGCCTGGTCAACACGCTGACCGCCTTGATCCTGGTCTATACGGCGCAAGGCTTGCCGCTTTGCATCTTCATCCTCTCCGAATTCATGAAGACGGTGTCGGACGACCTCAAGAATGCCGGCCGCATCGACGGGCTCTCCGAGTATCGGATCTTCTTTCGACTGGTGCTGCCGCTGGTGCGCCCCGCAATGGCGACCGTGGCGGTGTTCACCATGATCCCGATCTGGAACGATCTGTGGTTTCCGCTGATCCTCGCTCCTTCGGAAAGCACCAAGACGGTCACCCTCGGCGCCCAGATCTTCATCGGCCAGTATGTGACCAATTGGAACGCCGTGCTGGCCGCGCTGTCACTGGCCATCCTGCCGGTGCTCGTCCTCTACCTGATCTTCTCGCGGCAGCTGATCCGCGGCATCACCTCCGGAGCCGTCAAGTGACCGACAAGCCCCTCTCCGTCCTCGTCGCCGGGCTCGGCAACATGGGTCGCAGCCATGCGCTCGCCTATCACGCCAATCCGGGCTACGACGTCGTCGCGCTGGTCAATCGCTCCGGCATCGTGCCGCCCGGCCCACTGGAGGCCTATCCGCTGTTCCGCACCTTCGACGAGGCGCTCGCGCAGACCAGGCCCGAAATCGCCTCGATCAACACCTACTCGGACAGCCACGCCGACTATGCGGTCAGGGCGATCGAGGCGGGAGCTCATGTTTTCGTCGAGAAACCGCTGGCCACCACGGTGGCCGACGCCGAGCGCGTGGTCGCCGCCGCCCGCGCCAACGGGCGCAAACTGGTTGTCGGCTACATCCTGCGCCACCACCCGTCCTGGATGCGCCTGATCGCCGAGGCGCGCGCCCTGGGCGGTCCCTATGTCTTCCGCATGAACCTGAACCAGCAGTCGAGCGGCGCCACCTGGGAGACCCACAAGCAGCTCATGGAGACCACCTCGCCGATCGTCGACTGCGGCGTCCACTACCTCGACGTCATGCTGCAGATCACCGACGCGCGGCCGGTCGAGGTGCGCGGCATGGGCGTCAGGTTGAGCGAAGAGATCGCCCCCGAAATGTACAATTACGGGCACCTCCAGGTGCTGTTCGACGACGGCTCGGTGGGCTGGTACGAGGCTGGCTGGGGGCCGATGATGTCGGAGGCCGCTTTCTTCGTGAAGGATGTCATCTCGCCCAACGGCGCCGTGTCCATCGTCATGGACGACAAAGCCCGCTCCGACGATATGGACGCCCACACAAAAACCAATCTTATCCGCGTCCACCGCGCCGCGACGGTCGACGGACGCTTCCGCACGCCCGACGAGATGCTCTCGATGAGCGGCGAGCCCGATCACCAGGCGCTTTGCGACCGGGAGCAGGCCTTCCTGCTCGCGGCCGTTCGCGAGGACCTGGATCTTTCCCGCCATATGGACGATGCGGTGCGCTCGCTGGCGGTCTGCCTGGCCGCCGACCAGAGCGTGCGAACCGGCCTGCCGGTCCGGCTGTGAGAAGGAGACGCCGCCCGTGGGTTCTTTGAAGCTCGACAGTGTCAGGAAATCCTTCGGCAAGGTCGACGTGCTGAAGGGCATCGACCTCGATGTCGCCGACGGCGAGTTCGTCGTCTTCGTCGGTCCTTCGGGCTGCGGAAAGTCGACGCTGCTCCGCATCATCGCCGGATTGGAGGACCTGACGTCGGGCGACGTGATGATCGACGGCGGCAAGGTCGACACCGTGCCGCCCGCCAAGCGCGGCATCGCCATGGTGTTCCAGACCTACGCGCTCTACCCGCATCTGACGGTTCGCGACAATATGGGTCTCGGGCTCAAGCAGGCAGGTGCGCCGGCAGCCGACATCGCCAGGCGCATTGCCGAAGCAGCCGGCATGCTGTCGCTCGAGCCCTACCTGGATCGCCGTCCGGCCGAGCTCTCCGGCGGCCAGCGGCAGCGGGTGGCGATCGGCCGCGCCCTGGTGCGCGAGCCCAAGCTGTTCCTGTTCGACGAGCCGCTCTCCAATCTCGACGCCGCGCTGAGGGTCAATACCAGGCTGGAGATCGCCCAGCTGCACCGACGCCTCCGCGCCACCATGATCTACGTGACGCACGACCAGGTGGAGGCGATGACGCTGGCCGACAAGATCGTCGTGCTGAACGCCGGCCGGATCGAGCAGGTCGGCAGCCCCATGGATCTTTATCGTTCGCCGGCAAATGTCTTCGTGGCCGGCTTCATCGGCTCGCCCAGAATGAATTTCATCGACGGGACCCGGCTTGGCGAAGCGGCCAGGACGCTCGGGGTCCGGCCGGAGCACCTGACGATCGACCCGGCGCGCGGCACCTGGAAGGGCACCGTCATCCATGCCGAGCATCTCGGCGCCGACACCAACCTCTACCTCGACAGCGAACAGGCCGGGCTGCTGACCGTCCGCCTGTTCGGCGAACACCGGGCTGAACCGGGCGCCATCCTCTACGCCACGCCGGAACCGGGAAAGCTGTATCGATTCGACGCCGATGGTAAGGTCCTGGCCTGACGGGTCCACCTGGAGGCGATACGATGGACGACGGCGCCCTTCACGGCCTGCGCGGCTGGCTGGTCGATCGCGGTCTTGCCGGCGACGGCGAACTGGAGCTGCTCGAGGGTTTCTGCGAGCGTTGCAACGCGGCAGGGCTGGTGCTCGCCCGCGGCCTCGCGCTGATCGACACGCTCCACCCGGTCTATGAGGGGCGCGTCTTTTCTTGGGGTCGCGACATTCCTCCGGAAACGCCCGTCGCCCAATACGGTCCCAGCAGCGAAGGCGAGGGGTTGGAACAGTGGCGCCAAAGCCCCTTCTACACCTTGCTGGAGAGCGGCGCCGACGAGATGCGGCGTCGTCTATGGCAGGGTGAGAACCGGGATTTCCCGGTGCTGGCCGATCTCAGCCGCCAGGGCGATACGGACTACCTCGCCATGATCCAGCGCTTTTCGCCCGAGCGCGCAATCGGCGAGATGGACTGCTTCATTTCACGCTGGACGACCGACCGGCAAGGCGGCTTTCTCGACGACGAGGTTGCCGCGCTGCGCGAGCTGGTGCCGTTGCTCGGGCTTGCCGTCAAATCGGCCTCGCTGCGCCGGGTGGCGGAATCGCTGGTCGAGACCTATCTCGGCCGCGACGCCGGGCAGCGCGTGCTTCAAGGCAAGATGTCGCGTGGCGTGGTGGAGAAGATCAACGCGGCGCTGTGGTTCTCCGACATGCGCGGCTACACGACCCTGTCGGAGACCATCGCCAGCGACCAGCTGATCCCATTGCTCGACGACTATGCGGAGGCGGTCATCACCGCGATCCATGGCGCCGGTGGCGACGTCCTCAAGCTGATCGGCGATGGCATCCTGGCGATCTTCACGGCCGACAGCGCCGCCGAAGCCTGCTCCTGCGCGCTCCGGGCGGAGGCCGAGCTCCGCGGCCTGCTGGCCACGCTCAATGCGCGCCGCGCTGCCGAGGAACGGCCGACGACGCTCGTCTACCTCGGGCTGCACATCGGCGACGTCTTCTACGGCAACATCGGCAGCCGCGAACGGCTGGATTTCACCGTCGTCGGCCAGGCCGTGAACGAGGTGGCGCGGATCGCCTCGCTTTGCCGCTCGGTCGACCGCAATGCGCTGGTCTCGTCGGAATTTTCGGCCGCTCTGCCGGAGGAGGACCGCCGGCGGCTTGTCTCGGTCGGCCGCTATGCGCTGCGCGGCGTTCGGCGCGCGCAGGACCTCTACACCGTCGACATCGAGATGCCCGACGCCGGCTAAGCCACCAAGCTCAGCGGTCCGCCACGCATTCCTGCCGCTGGGTGCCGAGGCCCTCAATGCCGAGCTCGACGATGTCGCCCGGCTTCAGGTAGCGCGGCGGCTTCATGCCCATGCCGACACCGGGTGGCGTGCCGGTCGATATGATGTCGCCGGGGTGGAGCGACATGAACTGCGAGAGGTAGGACACCAGGAAGGCAGCGCCGTAGACCATGGTCCGTGTCGAGCCGTTCTGCATGGTCTCGCCGTTGACGGAGAGCCACATGGGCAGGTTCTGCGGGTCGGCGACCTCATCGCGCGTCACCAGCCAGGGACCGATCGGCCCGAAGGTGTCGCAGCTCTTGCCCTTGGTCCACTGGCCGGCGCGCTCGGTCTGAAAGGCGCGCTCCGATACGTCGTGCACGGTGCAATAGCCGGCGACGTGGTCGAGCGCCTCGGCCTCGCCTACATATTTGGCGGTGCGTCCGATCACCACGCCGAGCTCGACCTCCCAGTCGGTCTTCTCGGAGCCACGCGGGATCACCAGCCGGTCGTTGGGGCCGACGATAGCCGAGGTCGCCTTCATGAAGATGATCGGTTCGGGCGGCACGGTGGCACCCGTCTCGGCCGCATGGTCGGAATAGTTGAGCCCGATGCAGATGAACTTGCCGACGCCTGCCACGCAGGGCCCGATGCGCGGTCGACCCTCCACCGCCGGCAGGCCGGCTTCGTCGACCCGGCCCAGCGCCGCCAGCGCGTCGGGATCGAGGAAGCGCCCGCCAATGTCGTCGACATGGCCGCTGAGATCGCGGATGCGACCGTCGCGGCCGACCAGTCCGGGCTTCTCGCGGCCCGCTTCACCGTAGCGCAAAAGTTTCACGTCGGGGGTTCTCCTGGAGCGAAGGGTAGGCCGCAACCGGCTTCGCGCCTTTCTACTGGGCAATCGCCGGCAAGCACAAGGCCGTCCGCCGGCTTCCCGCATCAGTCGCCGTAGGGCACCCACACATTCTTGATCTCCACGGCGCGCTGGCGAAGGGCCTCGGGCGCCCAGGGCCCGGCGTTCCAATCGACCGTGCGCCCGCCGCCCGTCCACACTCGCTTGAGGTTTCCGACGGATTCGGCTTCGGCCAGCCGGCATGTGTCGGCATCGCCGATCAGCCACAAGCCGTCGACATCATCGTGCCTGGCAAGCACGGCAGCGAGCTCGGCCGCGCGGCCGGTCACGATGTTGATCGCTCCGGCCGGGAGGTCCGAATATTCGATCACCTGATAGAGATCGGTGGCGACCAGGGCGTGCTGCTCGGACGGCACGGCGACGACCGTGTTGCCCATGGCCAGCGCCGGTGCCAGCAGCGAGATCAGCGACAGCAGAGGCGCCTCGTCCGGGCCGACGATCCCGATCACACCGACCGGCTCGTGGAGCGCCAGCGTGACCGCCCTTGCCGGCGGTTGATGCACCCTGCCTTCGAACTTGTCGGCCTGGCCGGCGTGCTCGAACAGCCGCTCGACCGCCGCCTCGACCTCCTGGCGCGCGACGCTCGCACGCACCCCGGTGAGCTCGACCAGCCGGGCGGCGAACGCGTCGCTCCTCGCCCAGAGATTTTCGGTGAAAAAGGCAAGCACCTGGCTGCGGTTGTAGGCGGTGGCCTCGCCCCAGGCGCGGCAGTTGCGCGCGGCCTGCACGGCGTCGCGAATGTCCTTGCGATTGCCCAGCCCCACCTCGCCGGCAAGCTTGCCCTTGCGATCGCCGATCTGCAGCGCGTAGTTGCCGTCGGGCCGGACCTGCTTGCCGCCGATGAACAGCTTGGCGGTGCGGTCCAGGAACGGTGCAGCTTCGGCCGGCTCGGGCGTGTCGGCCCGCTTCGGTCGCGGCTTGATGGCCCGTCCCACGGGCGTCTTGACGGTCAGGTACTCCAGCATGCCCTCGCGGCCGCCTTCGCGGCCGAAGCCGCTCTCGCGGTAGCCGCCGAAGCCGCAGGAGGCGTCGAACATGTTGGTGCCGTTGATCCACACCACGCCGGCCTTGAGCTCGGGGGCCACCTGCAACGCCCGGCTGATCGTCTCGCTCCACACCGAAGCGGCGAGGCCGTAGCGCGTATTGTTTGCAAGCTCGACGGCTTCGTCCGCGCTGCGGAAGCTCATGGCGGCCAGCACCGGTCCGAACACCTCTTCCTGGGCAAGGATGTTTGCCGGCGAAACGCCGGTCGCGAGCGTCGGCAGATAGTAGTGGCCCGTGGCGGGTAGCATGATGTCCGGCTGCCAGCATTGCGCGCCTTGCCGCGACCCTTCGGCGACCAGCCCGCTCACCCGCTCTCGCTGCACCGCGGCCACCAGGGGGCCGATGTCGGTGTTCTTGTCGAGCGGGCTCCCGAGCCGCAGCTTCGCCATCCGCGCACGCACCTTGGCATAGAATGTGTCGGCCACGTTTTCCTGGACGATGAGGCGCGATCCGGCGCAGCAGACCTGTCCCTGGTTGAACCAGATGCCGTCCACCAGACCCTCGACGGCGCTGTCGAGGTCGGCGTCTTCGAAGACGATGAAGGCCGACTTGCCGCCGAGCTCCAGCGACAGCTTCTTGCCGCTGCCGGCGGTCGCCGTCCGGATGATCTTGCCGACCTCCGAGGAGCCGGTGAAGGCGATCTTGTCCACGCCAGCATGCTCGACCAGAGCGGCACCCGCCTCCGGCCCGCCCGGCAGGATGTTGACGACGCCCCTTGGCACGCCGGCCTGGGCGCAGATCTCGCCGAACAGGATTGCCGTCAGCGGCGTGAACTCGGCTGGCTTGAGCACGGTGGTGCAGCCGGCAGCGAGCGCCGGCGCGATCTTCCAAGCCAGCATAAGCAGCGGGAAGTTCCAGGGGATGATCTGCCCGACCACGCCCACGCCCACCTTGCCGGGGAAGGCATTCTCCAGGTCCTGGGCGAAGCCGGCATGATAGAGGAAGTGGCGGATCGCCAACGGCACGTCGATGTCGCGGCTTTCGCGTATCGGCTTGCCATTGTCGAGCGACTCCAGCACGGCGAACAGGCGCTGGTTGCGCTGCATGGCGCGCCCGATGGCATAGAGGATGCGTGCCCGCTCGTAGCCCGACTTTGCCTGCCATTTGGGCAGTGCCTGCCGGGCCGCAGCCACGGCTGCGTCGACGTCGCGCGTGCCGGCATCCGAGACGATGGCGAGCGTCTCTCCCGTGGCCGGGTCCTCGGTCGGAAACGTCGCGCCGCGCTCGGCCGACCGCCAGGCACCGCCGATGAACAGGGCCTTGCCGAGATCGCGGTGGGCAAGCCACGCATCGGCTTCGTTGCGGGCCTCCGGCGCCGGGCCGTAGTCCATCGCGTCGTAGCGCTGCAGGATGTTCACGAGCTCGTTTCTCCCGGTTGCCGCTCAGGCCATGGCGTGGCGGTGGTTGGCCGAATAGCGGCCCGTCAGGTGGTGCTCGAGCTGCCGCTCGATGTCCGTCAGCAGGCTGGATGCACCGAAACGGAACAGCTCGGGCTCGAGCCAGGGCCGGCCCAGTTCCTCCTTCATCAGCACCAGCCAGTCGAGTGCCGATTTGGCCGTCGAGATGCCGCCCGCCGGCTTGAAGCCGATCTGGAACCCGGTGCGTTCGTGGTAGGCGCGGATCGCGCGCACCATGGCAAGCCCCACCGGCAGGGTCGCGTTGACGCTCTCCTTGCCCGTCGAGGTCTTGATGAAATCGGCGCCCGCCATCATCGCCACCATGGAGGCAAGGGTCACGTTGCGCAGGGTGGAGAGGTCGCCCGTCCCGAGGATCACCTTGAGATGCGCGTCCCCGCAGGCGGCGCGGAACGCTGCGATCTCGTCGTAGAGCATCGTCCAGTCGGACTCATAGACCAGCCCGCGCGGGATCACCACGTCGATCTCGTCGGCGCCGTCGGCGACCGAGGCCTCGACCTCCTCGATGCGCGTCTTGAGCGGCGAAAGCCCGTGCGGGAACGCGGTCGACACCGCTGCGACGTGGATCCCGGTGCCGGCGAGCGCGCTCACTGCCGTGGCGACGAATGGATGATAGACGCACACCGCCGCCGGCCGGATGTCGACGCCGGCGATGCCGAGCCCCTCGACGAGGTCCTGGCGGAATGGTCGCACCGCCTTGGCGCACAGCCTGCGCACGCGCTCGTGGGTGTCGTTGCTGTTGAGTGTGGTCAGATCCATCACCGAGACCGCGCGCAGCAGCCATGCCGCCTGGTTGTCGGCCTTGATGCTGCGCCGCTTGGCGAGCGTCGCCGCACGCCTTTCCAACGCGCTGCGGTTGACCTGGCGCATCGTCTCCAGCCAGCCGAGGTCGAGCGGCATACCCGGATTGCGCGCTACCGCGTCATGCGAGAGCAGCGGCGGCCCGGCACGGCCAGGCAATGGCGTGATCGTCGCCCCGTCATTTGCGGCTCGTTGGGCATCGGCTTCCCGAACCTTGCTGGTCATGGCTGCTCTCCCGTAGCGCCGCGGCGCCGTCTCCCATACGCCGATCACAGGCGTCTTCCAAGGAAGGGCGAGCATAGCGTGGCGAGGCTCCCGGCACGAGTCCCGGCGCAGGGAAGGTGTTCAGGCAGGATAAAGCGGTGGGAGCTTCTGGCGGGATAAACGGGATAAAGCAGTCCGTCCCGCAGGACGGGGGCCCTGCGGGACGGAAGGGAGGCAGGCGGGGGTAGTCAGTAAATCATCAGTAGATCAAAGGCATCCTGGCAATTCGTCCCGCTCGTTACGGCATTTGAAATGGTTTCGTGTTGATACTCTCGGACTATGGTACTCCCGCCTGCCGCAAGCCAGCAGCGGGGAGCAAGCACCCGCCACCGGCCGCGCCGCAACATCGCCAACTTTGGATCCAGGAGGACCATACGGGACCACGCCGCCTGCGATGTCTTGTACGAGGAATACAATAGTCTGCGTTGTCTCCTCCTGCACTTGCAGAGCGCGCCAATTTGCTCGCTTAGGGTGCCATTCAGAGTGCGTGCCACTCAGAAGCAGGGTGCAGCCGCCTTTGCAGCGAGGACCACGACCAGCTTACCCGCGATCCCTCGGCCATGAACGCCGTCTGAGTACGATGAAAGCTGGCATTCCGGCGCTCAACGACTCGCGAAGACGGTATCGATGGCGCGAGCAGTCGCCGAAACCACGATGTCGGCCTCTTCGCGCGTCAGGCAGAGCGGCGGCGCGAAGCCGAGGATGTCGGCTTGCGGCATGGCGCGGCCGATGACGCCTTCCGCCGCGAGCGCCGCCGCCACCTGTGGCCCGACCTTCTCGGCCGCGTCGAAGAAGATGCGCTCGTCCCGGTCGCGCACGAATTCCACTGCGGCTAGCATGCCCTCGCCGCGCACATCGCCTACATTGGGGTGGTTGCCGACGGCCTCGGCGAGCGCCTTGCGGAAGTAGCTACCCGTCTCGGCTGCGTTGCTGACCAGGTCGAGCTCGTCGAGCAGCTCCAGATTGGCAACGCCCGCGGCGGCGCACAGCGGATGCGCCGAATAGGTCCAGCCGTGGCCGATCGATCCGAGCTTGTCCGAGCCTTCGACCAGCACCTTCCACACCTTGTCGGAGACGACGACGCCCGACAGCGGGGCGTAGGCCGAGGTGAGGCCCTTGGCGAGGGTCATCAAGTCGGGACGGATGCCGTAGAAGTCCGAGCCGAACATGGTGCCAAGCCGCCCGAAGCCGGTCACCACCTCGTCGGCTATCAAAAGCACGTCGTGTTTGTCGAGCACTGCCTGGATCTTGTCCCAGTATCCGGCCGGAGGCGGCACGATGCCGCCAGTGGCGAGCACCGGCTCGCCGATGAAGGCGGCCACCGTGTCGGGCCCTTCCGCCTCGATCAGCGCGTCGAGCCGGCCTGCCAGGTAGTCCGAGAACTGCTCTTCGCTGAGCGCCCGGTCCGGGCGACGGTAGTAGTACGGCGCTTCGGTGTGCAGCACCGGAGGCCGCGGCAGGTCGAAAGCGTTGTGGAAGAGGTCGAGACCGGTCAGCGAACCCGTCATCACCCCCGACCCGTGATAACCGCGCCAGCGCGAGATGATCTTCTTCTTCTCGACCCGGCCAAGCACGTTGTTGTAGTACCACACGAGCTTGATGTTGGTTTCGTTGGCGTCGGAGCCCGAAAGGCCAAAATAGACGCGGCTCATCCCCTTGGGCGCCCGGTCGATGATCATCTTGGCAAGCCGGATCGAGGCCTCGGTGCCATGCCCGACATAGGCATGATAATAGGCGAGCTGCGCTGCCTGCTCGGCGATCGCGTCGGCGATCTTCTTGCGCCCGTAGCCGACGTTCACGCAATAGAGCCCGGCGAAGGCGTCGAGGCTGCGGCGTCCGTCGATGTCGGTGATGTAGACCCCCTCGCCGCCGGCGATCACCCGGTCGGGCGACTCCCCGCGCGCATGCGTTCCCATATGGGTCGAGGGATGAAAGAAGTGATCGCGGTCCCAGGCGGCAAGCTCGTTCGAGCGGTCGGGCATCTTGTTTTCCCTCATGGCTTCAGGCTGCGTCGAGGCAGACATATTTGACATCGGTGAAGGCTTCCAGCCCCTGTCGCGAGCCTTCGCGCCCGAGACCGGACTGCTTGACGCCGCCGAACGGGATCGGCGCGCCGGTGATCTTCACGCGGTTCACCGCCACCATCCCATACTCCAACGCCCGGCTCATCCGCAGCTGGCGCGCCCCGTCGCGGGTGACGACATAGGCGACCAGCCCGTAATCGCTGTCATTGGCGCGGCGCACGACCTCCTCCTCCGTGTCGAACGGCGCCACGGCGGCGACCGGACCGAAGGTCTCCTCGCGGAATATCTCCGCTCCGTCCGGCACGTCGGCCAGCAGCGTCGGCTGGAAGAACAGGCGTCCGGCGGCATGTCGGCTGCCTCCTGCGAGGCAGCGGGCGCCTCTGGACAGCGCGTCGGCCACGTGAGCCTCCACCTTGGCGACGGCCCGCTCGTGCATCATCGGGCCGATGGCGACGCCTTCATCGAGCCCCGATCCGACCTTCAGACCTTCCACCGCAGCTGCGAACCGGGCAAGGAACGCGTCGTACAAGCCCCGCTGGACATAGATCCGGTTCGCCGCCAGGCAGTCCTGGCCCGAGGTCGCGAACTTGGCATCGAGCGCGATCCGCACCGCCCGCTCCAGCTGGGCGTCGTCGAAGACGATCAGTGGCGCATGGCCGCCGAGTTCCATGACCAGCCGCTTCATGGTGGAGGCGCACCGCGCCGCGAGCATGCGACCGACCTCTGTCGATCCGGTGAAGCTGAGGGCTCGCACTCGCGCGTCGTCGGTTAGCCGACTGACGATCGTCGCGGCATCGCCCGTCGCCACGTTGAACGCCCCGGCAGGCAGGCCGGCCCGCTCGCCCAGCTCCGCCAACGCCAGCGCCGACAGCGGCGTCTCGGAGGACGGATGCGCCACCGCGGTGCACCCGGCAGCCAGCGCCGCCGCCGCCTTGCGGGTCAGCATCGCCGACGGGAAGTTCCACGGCGTCACCACCCCAACCACTCCGACGGGCTCGCGCCACACCATCATCTCGGCGTCGGGCAGATGGCTGGTCACGCCTTCCGCATTGAGCCGCTTGCCTTCCTCCGCGTACCACTCGACGAACGACGCGGCATAGTCGATCTCGCCTCGCGCCTCGGCGAGCGGCTTGCCCTGCTCCAGCGTCATCAGCAGCGCCAGGTCCTCCCTGGCAGCCAGGATCAGCTCGGACCAGCGGCGCAGCACGGTCGCACGCTCCTGCGGCAGCTTTGCCCTCCAGCCCGGAAGCGCCGCCACGGCCGCGTCGATCGCCGAGTCGGTCTGTCCGCCGTCCAGGGCGGCAACCCAGGCCACCGTCTCGCCATTGGCAGGATCGCGCACCTCGAACGTGCCGGCCGCTCCGGCCGTCCACTGCCCGCCGACATAGGCGAGCTCGCGAAGCAGGCGTCGGTCAGACAACCGGTCGAGCCCGGCGTCGCGCTGGGCTCTGGCGAAATGGGCGGACATTGGCAGCCTCCGGATGAAATCTCTCGCCGGCAGTCTAGCCCTGCCGTCCTGGAGAGACGGGCCGAATGCACCCGGCCTTCGAGATAGATGGTCCGAAGTTTGCACCCGGCAAGGAGAGATGGACCGTCACGTGGTCGGCACCAGGGCTGCCACCGGCAGCACCTCGTGCTCCTTCACCGTCCTGGTCACGATGTAGGTAAAGTAGCGCGCAATCCCGATGTCGCGCTCCAGCAGCCCGTCCACGAGGCGCTGGTAGGCGTCGATATCGCACGTCACCACCTTCAGGATGTAGTCGACGCCGCCGCCCAGCGACCAGCAGGCCACCACCTCCGGAATGTCGCGGATGACACGCTCGAACCGATCGAAGTCGCTCTGCCGGTGGTTGCCGAGCGTCACCTCCATGAGCACGGTGGCGGTCGGCGCCACGCCGCGCAACGACACTCGGGCATGGTAACCGGCCACGACGCCGGCCTTCTCCAGCCGGTTGAGCCGCGTCCAGCAGGGCGTCGGCGACAACCCGACGGCCTCGGCCAAGGCCAGCTTCGTGATGCGTCCGTCGCGCTGTACGGCGTCGAGGATCTTGAGGTCGATGGCGTCGAGCCTCACCGCGCTCATGGTCGGGGCTTGCGGATTGTCATGGGCGAACCATGCCCTGTCATTTTTCTCGTTGTCAATTGCACTGATTTTGATCTCATATGGGTCATGACATTGTGGCGTCCCGAACCCGAGCTGATTCGGCGGCCGGCCTATCTTTCGCTGGCCGAACAGTTTGTCCGCGCCATCGAGGACGGCCGCCTGGCGCCGGGGGAGCGGCTACCGACCCACCGCCGGCTCGCCGACGAGCTGGACCTGTCGGTGCAGACGGTGAGCCGCGCCTACGAGGAGCTGATCCGGCGTGGCCTGGTCGCCGGCGAGATCGGCCGCGGCAGCTTCGTGCTGGCGCGCCGCAGCGAACCGGAGCCTCCCTATCTCCCCGAACGCCTGGGCGAGGTGATCGACTTGTCGATCCTCAAGCCGGTCTGCGAGCCGATGCATCTCGAAATGCTCAAGCAGGCGCTGGCCTGGCTGGCCGACGCGCTCCCCTCCAGCGCCGCGCTGTCGTTCCGCCCCAACGTGGTGTTCCCCCGTCATCGCGCGGTCGGCGTCGAATGGCTGAAGCTCTGCGGCCTCGACGTGGCGCCGCAGAACATCAGCCTGACCAACGGCGCCACCGCCGGCATGACCGTCGCATTGCTGAGCGTCGCGCCACCGGGCAGCACCGTGGCCACGGAGGCGATCGGGCACCACACCCTGGTGCCGCTGTCCACCTATCTCGGCTTCTCCTTGCGCGGGCTGCCGATCGACGACGACGGCCTGGTGCCGGACGCCCTCGACGCCGCCTGCCGCGAAGCCGGCGTGCGGGCGCTCTTCATCCAGCCTTCCGTGATCAACCCCACGGCGACGCTGATGAGCGCCAGGCGGCGGGAGGCGATCGTCGCGGTGGCCCGCAGGCACGACATCGCCATCATCGAGAACGATGTGCTCGGCCCGCTCGTCGATAGCCGGCCGCCGCCGATCGCGGCGCTGGCGCCAGAACGCACGCTCTACGTCACCAGCTTCACCAAGATCGTCGTGCCCGGCCTGCGGATCGGCTACCTCGCCGCACCGGATCGCTTCGTAGCGGCCGTGGCCAACCGGCACCTGGTGTCTAACTGGATGGCGACGCCGATGGTCGCCGAGATCGCCTCCCACTGGGTCGCCGACGGCACGGCCGCCGAACTGGTCGACTGGCAGCGAGCGGCGCTGCATCGCCGCCACGTCATTGCCGCCGAGCTGCTCGCCGGGCTGGCCTACCGATCGCATCCGGAGAGCCTGCACGTCTGGCTGCCGCTGCCCGGCGCCCGGACCGAGGACGGCTTCGTCTCGCAGGCTCGCCTGCAGGGCGTAGCGATCGCTCCCGGCGCCTCGTTCCGCACCTCCGACGCCCCTTGGGAGCCGGCCGTGCGAATCTCCCTCGGCTCGACCACCGAAGAAGAACTCCGCGCCGGGCTCGGCACTGTCGCCCGCCTGCTTCAGGGAGAGCCGGAACACCTGCTGCTGGCGATCTGACGCCATCGACTGTCACATAATTGTACTGAGATAATTTTCTTAATTGACATGATTTTCTAACTTCCGCATCGTTCGCGCCATCGCGCTTCCGAGAGGACTGCATGGCCGAGCCCATCATCCGCATCGACGGCATTTCCAAGAGCTTCGGCGCCTTCAAGGTCCTCGACGGCCTTTCGATGCAGGTGATGCCGGGCGAGAAGCTGGCGCTGATCGGCCCCTCCGGCTCCGGCAAGACGACCATCCTGCGCATCCTGATGACGCTGGAGCGCATCGACGGCGGCCACATCGCAGTCGACGGCGAGGAGCTCTACCACATGCGCCGCAACGGCGCCCTCGTGGAAGCCGACGAAAGGCATCTGGCCCGCATGCGCCAGAAGATCGGCATGGTCTTCCAGCTGTTCAATCTGTTCCCGCACAAATGCGTCATCGACAATGTCACGCTGGCGCCGATCCTCACCAAAGGCGTCGCCCGGCCTGCCGCGGAGAAGCGGGCGATGGAGCTGCTCGACATGGTCGGCATGGCCGACAAGGCAAAGGCGATGCCGGCGCAGCTCTCGGGCGGCCAGAAGCAGCGGGTGGCGATCGCCCGCGCGCTGGCGCTGTCGCCGCGGATCATGCTGTTCGACGAGGTCACGTCGGCGCTCGACCCCGAGCTGGTCGAGGAGGTGCTGAACGTGATGCGCAAGCTGGCAGCCGAGACCGACATGACCATGCTGCTGGTCACCCACGAGATGGGCTTCGCCCACGACTTCGCCGACCGCGTCCTCTTCTTCGACCGCGGCCGCATCGTCGAGGAGGGCAAGCCCGACGACATCTTCCGCCATCCGCGCGAGGAGCGCACGCAGGCCTTCCTGAAGAAGATCATCGCCGCCGGACATCGTGTCTGACGGCGCTGGAGATAGCGAAGAAGAACCAGAGGAGTTGGGAACAGTGAAGAGAACCGCCCTATTCGCCGGCGTTGCCGGCCTGGCAGCTGCCGCCGCGCTGGCCGTGTCGTTGCCGAGCGTCGCCCAGGACAACAGCAAGCTCGAGGAGCTCAAGGCGCAGGGCTTCGTGCGCATCGCCATCGCCAACGAGCCGCCTTTCACGGCTGTCGGCGCCGACGGCAAGGTGTCGGGCGCCGCGCCCGACGTCGCCCGCGTCATCTTCGAGCGGCTGGGCGTTCCCGAGGTGGTCGCCTCGATCTCCGAATACGGCGCGATGATCCCCGGCCTGCAGGCAGGCCGCCACGACGCCGTCACGGCCGGACTGTTCATGAAGCCGGAGCGCTGCGCGGCCGTCGCCTATTCCGAGCCGGTGCTCTGCGACGCCGAGGCCTTCCTGGTCAAGAAAGGCAACGCCAAGGGCTTCAAGAGCTATGCCGACATCGCCAAGGATCAGTCGGGCACCATTGGCGCACCGGGAGGCGGCACCGAGGAGAAGCTGGCGCTTGAGGCGGGAGTTCCGCGCGAGCGCGTGATCGTCGTGCCGGATGGACAAAGTGGCCTGAAGATGGTGCAGGACGGCCGCATCGACGTCTATTCGCTGCCGGTTCTTTCAATCAACGACCTGATGAAGAAGGCCAGCGACCCGAACCTCGAGGTGGTGGCTCCGGTGGTGGGCGCTCCCGTCTACTGCGACGGCGCCGCCTTCAAGAAGGGCGACGAGGCGCTGCGCGACGCCTATGACGTCGAGCTCGCCAAGCTGAAGGGGTCCGGCGAGTTCGCCAAGATCATCGAGCCCTACGGCTTCTCGGCCCAGGCGGCGATGTCGACGACGCGCGACAAGCTCTGCGCCGCGCAGTGAGCGGCGTCGCCGGCGGTCCGGCCGGGTCGTGGCCGGCCTCCCCAAGGGCATCCGAAGCGATGACCGATTGGTACGGCTATATCGGCCTGATCCTGGAGGGTGCGCTCGTCACCATCGAGCTCACCATCCTCGGTTCGGCCCTGGCGCTGGCGATGGCCTTCCTCGCCGGGCTCGGCCGCGTGTCGCGCTTCACCGCGGTGCGGGCGCTGGCGACCGCCTATATCGAGTTCTTCCGCGGCACCTCGATCTTCGTCCAGCTCTTCTGGGCCTATTTCGTGCTGCCCTTTTTCGGCGTCCCGCTCACCCCCCTGCAGGCGGGCGTCCTGGCGCTCGGTCTCAATGTCGGCGCCTACGGGGCCGAGGTCGTGCGCGGCGCCGTCCGCTCGATCGGCAAGGAGCAATACGAGGCCTGCGTGGCGCTCAACCTGGGCCGCTGGCAATCCTTGCGCCACGTCATCCTGCCCCAGGCGCTGCTCCTGATGCTGCCCACTTTCGGCAACAACGCCATTGAGCTCCTCAAGGCGACCTCGGTCGTCTCCCTGATTTCGCTGGCCGACATGACCTTCCAGGCCCAGGTGGTCCGCGCCCAGACGGGCAACACGCTGGTGCCCTTCGCCACCATCCTCATCCTTTATTTCCTGATGGCTTCCGCCATCGCCTTCGGCGTGCGCGCCCTGGAGCGCCGCATGGCGCGCGGCCTCGACGGCATGAGGACCGGCTGATGGAATGGGATTGGGCCTTCGTCTGGCAGATCATGCCCACGCTGATTGCCGGCGTGAAGATTACCATTCTGGCCACCATCCTCGGTTCTGCGCTGGCTGCCGTGTTGGGTCTGGCGATCGCCCTGATGCGGCGCTCGCCGAACCGCGCCCTGGCGCGCTCGGTGGGCTTCGCGGCCGAGTTCATCCGCGGCACGCCGCTGCTCGTCCAGCTCTACTTCATCTTCTACGTTCTGCCCGATTTCGGCCTCCTGCTGCCGCCGCTGGTGGCCGGCGTCATCGGGCTCGGCCTGCACTACGGCACCTACACGGCCGAGGTCTATCGCGCCGGCATCGACAACGTGCCGCGCGGCCAGTGGGAGGCGGCCAAGGCCTGCAATTTGACGCCACGACAGACCTGGACCCATGTCATCCTGCCGCGGGCGCTTCCGCCGATGATCCCGGCGCTCGCCAACTACTTCATCGCCATGTTCAAGGAGACGCCGCTGCTGTCCGCAATCACCGTCCTGGAGCTGATGAACCAAGCGAAAAGCGTCGCCAACTCCAGCTACCGCTACATCGAGCCGATGACCCTCGTCGGCGCCTTCTTCCTGGTCATCAGCCTTTGCTCGGTGGTCGTGCTACGCTGGCTGGAGCGCCGCTACGGACGGATCGACTGAACGTCATGGCAGACCGACCCGAAATCCTGCTCCTTCCGGAACGCCCGCCCCTCGACGATCGACCGGTCGCGAGAAGGGTCGGGCTGGTCGTCCTTTCGACCGATCACACGAGCGAAGCCGACTACCGGCAACTTGTCGCCGGCCCCGGCATCGGCGTCTACGTGGCCCGGATGCCCTTCGCCAATCCGGTTACACCGCGGAACCTGCTTGCCATGCAACCCCGGCTGACCGAGGCGGCGGCGCTCATCCTTCCCGGCGAGCCGCTCGATGCGCTGTGCTATTCCTGCACCTCCGCGTCGGTGGTGATCGGCGACGACGCAATCGCCGCCGCAATCGCTGCCGGCAAGCCCGGCGTCCCGGTGGTGACCCCGCCGGCAGCCGCCACAGCCGGGTTGCGGGCTCTCGGAGCGCGGAGGATCAGCATCCTCACCCCCTACACGCTGGAGACCAGCCGCCCGATGAGCGACTACTTCCTCGCCGGGGGCTTCGAGATCGCGAGCTTTTCGTGCCTGGGCCTCGAGGACGACCGCGAAATGGCACGCATCCGCCCCGCCGCGCTCGTTGACCTCGCCGTGGCGACGATCGCCGACGATGCCGAGGCGCTGTTCATCTCCTGCACAGCCGTCAGGGCGGCGGGCCTTGCCGCGGAGATCGAGGCGCGGACGGGGCGTCCGATGGTGTCCAGCAACCTTGCCACCGCCTGGCAGTGCCGGCGGCTCTGCGGCGACGGATCGGCCCGTCCGGAGCTCGGCCGCCTGATGGCAATGCCGCTGCTCGAGCGTGGCCCGCAATGATGTGCTTAGCCGACATGGAAGCTGCGGCGGCGCGCATCGGCGGCCGCGTGGCAGCCACGCCGACCGTCGCATCGCCCTCGCTCGGCGCGCGCGCCGGCATCCCGGTCCATCTCAAGCTGGAGACCCGCCAGCACACCGGCAGCTTCAAGCTGCGCGGCGCCACCAACGCCGTAGCGCTGCTGTCCGCCGAGGAGCGCCGGCATGGCGTCGTCGCCGCCTCGACCGGCAACCATGGGCGCGCGCTGGCCCGTGCCGCGGCGCGCGAGGGTCTGCGCGCCGTGATCTGCATGTCACGGCTGGTGCCCGCCAACAAGGTGGAGGAGATCCGTCGCCTGGGCGCCGAGCTGCGCATCGTCGGTGCCTCTCAAGACGACGCGCAGGAGGAGGTGGACAGGCTCGTCGCGCAGGAGGGGCTGACGATGGTGCCGCCCTTCGACGCGCCGGCCGTCGTCGCCGGGCAGGGAACGCTCGGGCTGGAGATTCTCGCCGAGACGCCCGAAGCCGAAACAGTCGTCGTCCCGCTGTCGGGCGGCGGGCTCGCCGCCGGCATCGCCGTCGCCGTGAAGGCCCTGAAGCCGGCGGTCCGGGTGTACGGCGTCTCCATGATGCGCGGCGCCGCCATGCAGGCGAGCATGGCCGCCGGCCGTCCGGTGCCGGTCGAGGAGCTGCCAACGCTGGCCGACTCGCTCGGCGGCGGCATCGGGCTCGCGAACCGGCTGACCTTCGCGCTCTGCCGCGACCTGTTGGACGGGGTCGTGCTGCTCTCCGAGCAAGAGATCGCGGAAGCCATCGTCCATGCCTATTTCGAGGAGCGGGAGATCGTCGAGGGTGCCGGTGCCGTCGGGATCGGCGCCCTGCTGGCCGGAAAGCTCGCCCTGACCGGACCGACCGTGCTTGTCCTGTCCGGCCGCAACATCGACATGAGCCTGCACCGCAGCTTGGTGTCCGGCGCCTGGCGCCCTGGCGAGGCCGAAGCATGACCCGCATCCTGATCCTCACGGAAGCCGAGCTCCGCCGCATCGTGCCCTTGGACCTCGACGCCATCGCCTGCGTCGAGCGAGGCTTCAGGGCGCTGGCGACCGCCAAGGTCGTCATGCCGCCCATCATGCGCCTCGACATCCCAGAGCAGCGCGCCGAGGTGGACGTCAAGACCGCCTATGTTCCGGGCATAGATGGCTTCGCCATCAAGGTAAGCCCCGGTTTCTTCGACAACCCGAAGCTCGGCCTGCCGAGCGTCAACGGCCTGATGGTGCTCTTGTCGGCCCGCACCGGGCTGGTCGATGCCCTGTTGCTCGACAACGGCTACCTGACCGACGTGCGCACCGCCGCGGCCGGCGCCGTGGCCGCCAAGCTCCTGGCGCGGCCCGGCGCCTCCGTGGCGGCCGTTCTCGGGGCGGGGGTCCAGGCTGGCCTGCAGCTTGAGGCGCTCGCTTTGGTGCGGCCGATCCGCGAGGCGCGGCTGTGGGCCCGCGACGCGGAAAAGGCCGCCGAGGCGGCTCGCCGGCTGACGGAGCGGCTGGGCTTTCCCGTATCCGCCGAAGCCGACCCGGCTGCGGCCGTGCGCGGCGCCGACGTCGTCGTCACCACGACCCCCTCCTCCACGCCGCTGCTCGAGGCGGGCTGGCTGCAGCCCGGCCAGCATGTGACGGCCATGGGGTCCGACGCCGAGCACAAGAACGAGCTCGACCCGGCCATCGTCGCCGGCGCCGACCTCTACGTCGCCGACAGCCTCGCCCAGACGTGCCGGCTGGGCGAGCTCCACCACGCCGTGGCGGCCGGGCTCGTCGCCGCCGACGCGCCTTTCGCCGAGCTGGGGCAGCTGGTCGCAGGGCTGAGGCCGGGACGGACCGACGCGGCCTCGCTGACCGTCTGCGACCTCACAGGCACCGGCGTCCAGGACACCGCCATCGCCACGCTGGCACGCGACCGCGCGCGCTCCGCCGGTGCCGGCACGCCTTTCGAAAGCTGACAGACGGCGCCGAGCGCCGGACCGACCATCGAGGAGACCATGACCGAGCCCAACCTCAATTTCTCGCGCGCCGAATATGCCGAACGCCTCGCCAAGACCCGTCGGGCCATGGCCGACAAGGGCGTCGAGCTGTTGATCGTCAGCGATCCGTCCAACATGGCCTGGCTGACCGGCTATGACGGCTGGTCCTTCTACGTCCATCAGGCGGTGCTGGTGCCCCCGCAGGGCGAACCCGTCTGGTTCGGCCGCGGCCAGGACGCCAACGGCGCCAAGCGCACGGCCTATCTCGGGCACGACAACATCGTCGGCTACCCCGACCATTACGTCCAGTCGACCGAGCGTCACCCGATGGACTGCCTGTCGACGGTGATCGCCGGCCGCGGCTGGGACAGGCTGGTGCTCGGCGTGGAGATGGACAATTACTGGTTCTCCGCTGCCGCCTTCGCTTCGCTGCAGCGAAACCTGCCCAACGCCCGCTTCGTCGACGCCACCGGGCTGGTCAACTGGCAGCGTGCGGTGAAGAGCCCGCAGGAGCTCGCCTTGATGCGCAAGGCCGCGCGCATCGTCGAGCTGATGCATGCGCGCATCTTGGAAAAGGCCGAGCCTGGCATGCGCAAATGCGACCTCGTCGCCGAGATCTACGATGCCGGCATTCGCGGCACGCCGGAGTTCGGCGGCGACTATCCGGCCATCGTGCCCCTGCTGCCGTCTGGCGCCGACGCTTCGGCGCCGCACCTGACCTGGGACGACCGGCCGATGAAGAAAGGCGAGGGCACCTTCTTCGAGATCGCCGGTTGCTGCCACCGCTATCATCTGCCGCTGTCGCGCACGCTTTTCCTGGGCAAGCCCGACCAGGCCTTCCTCGACGCCGAGAAGGCGACGCTGGAAGGCATGGAGGCCGGGCTGGCCGCGGCGCGCCCGGGCAACACCTGCGAGGACATCGCCAACGCCTTCTTCGCCGTGCTCAAGCGCTACGGCATCGTCAAGGACAACCGCACCGGCTATCCGATCGGCATCTCCTATCCGCCGGACTGGGGCGAGCGCACCATGAGCCTCAGGCCCGGGGACCGCACGGAGCTCCGGCCGGGCATGACCTTCCACTTCATGACCGGGCTGTGGCTGGAGACGATGGGCCTGGAGATCACCGAGTCGATTCTCATCACCGAAACCGGGGTCGAGTGCCTGGCCAATGTGCCCCGCAAGCTGTTCGTCAAGGATTGAGGCGGTGACCAGCATGCGCCCCTCGCCGATGACGCCGACCGTCGACTTCACGCGAGACGGCGTCCAGCACGGCTTCCTGCGGCTGCCTTACAGCCGCGACGACTCCGCATGGGGATCGGTGATGATCCCGCTGGCCGTCTTGCGCAACGGCAGCGGCCGGACGGCGCTGCTCACCGGCGGCAACCACGGCGACGAGTATGAGGGGCCGATCGCGCTCTTCGACCTGGCGCGGACCTTGCGGCCGGAGGATGTCGCGGGCACGGTGATCGTCGTTCCGGCCATGAACTATCCCGCCTTTCGGGCCGGCACCCGCACCTCGCCGATCGATCGCGGCAACCTCAACCGCAGCTTCCCCGGCCGTCCCGACGGCACGGTCACCGAGAAGATGGCCGACTATTTCCAGCGCGAGCTGCTGCCGCGCGCCGATCTCGTGCTCGATTTCCACTCCGGCGGACGCACGCTGGATTTCCTGCCCTACGCCGCCGCGCACAGGCTGACCGACAAAGCGCTCGAGGTGCGGGCGTTCGCCGCCGTCGACGCCTTCTCCGCGCCCTTCTCCATGAAGATGATGGAGATCGACGCGGTCGGCATGTACGACACCGCCGCCGAGGCGATGGGCAAGGTGTTCGTCACCACCGAGCTCGGCGGCGGCGGCACGGCCCGGGCGGAGACGGTGCGCATCGCCCGACGCGGCGTCCTCAACGTGCTGCGCCATGCCGGCATCGTCGCGGGCGAGGTCGACCGCCGCCCGACGCGATGGCTCGACATGCCGTCGGCCGCCTGCTTCGCCTTCGCCGAGGATGACGGCCTCATCGAGCCGCTGATCGACCTCGGCGAAGCGGTCTCCGAAGGTCAGGCGGTCGCCCGCATCCATGCGGTGACCCGCACCGGCATGGCGCCGGTCGAGATTCGCGCCGGCCTGACCGGGCTGCTCGCGGCGCGTCATTTCCCGGGGCTGGTCAAGGCCGGCGACTGCGCCGCGGTCGTCGCGGTGGAATCGCTTTAGAAAGCCTTGAAGGTCAGCGTTGTCAGCGAGCGGACGATGCCCGGCACGTCGGCGATGTTCTCGTTGATGAACTTGCCGATGTCGACCTCGGACTCGATATAGACCTTCATCAGCAGATCGTATTCGCCGCTGGTCGAGTAGAGCTCGGAGGCCACCTCGCGCTCGAACAGCGCGTCGGCCACCTCGTAGGTCTTCCCGGGCGAGCATTGCAGCTGGACGAAGACGGCTCTCATAGCCGTCTTTCTTCCGCGTCCCGCTCACCCTGTCAACAAGGTTCTGGTCAGCGCGTGATCGGGATCGGCCAGTCCGTCGACGATGGTGAAATGGTGCCGGTCGGGCTCCACGCAGAGCCCGGTCTCGATGCCGAAGCCCGTCCACACATTGGCCAGCAGCGCGCTCTGGCGGATGAACTCCGAGCGCTCGGCCCCACCCACCCAGGCGACGAGCCTGGCATTGTCGGCGGGCGCAAGCAGTGCCGGGCTCTCCGCGACGGCCTCCGACTGGTCTAGCCTGAGGTCATTGTTGATGGCCGTCCGCATCAGCGGCCTGAGGTCGTGCACGCCCGAGATGGAAACCGTGAGGCGCACCCGCGCCAGCACGGCCGGCGGCAAGGGCGAATCGGCCGTCACCATGCGGGTCGCCAGATGTCCGCCGGCTGAATGGCCGGTGAGCAGGATCGGTCCCTCGACCAGCCCCGCCGCATGGCCGACGGCCTGCGCGATCTCGCGGACGATTTCGCCCACCCGCACCTCGGGACAGAGCGTATAGGCCGGCATCGCCACCGCGTAGCCATGCGCCAGCGGTCCTTTGGCCAGATGCGACCACACGCTCTTGTCGAAGGCCCGCCAGAACCCGCCATGGATGTAGACGACCAGGCCCTTCGGAGAACCCTCAGGCACGAACAGGTCGAGCCGATTGCGCGGCTTCGGCCCATAGGCCAGGTCGAGGCTCGCCCGCCCGGCGGCCGTCATGCCGCCCCGGAACGCGGCCGCCGGCTCCTGCCAGAGTGCCGGCCAGCGGTCGCCGCCGGCGATGTTGGCGGCATTGGCGTAGGCGTCGTCCCAATCGGCAATGCGGTGCAGGATCATCGTCGGTCCCCCGGAGCGTGACTGAAAGGTGCCCGATCGGCGCGCCCAGTCAACGGGAGAAATTGCCCTTGGCGCCCGACGGGCCAAAGGCCCTGTGCCAACGGGTCGTTCGCTGGCGTGCCTTGTCAGGCGGCACGCTTTCGTTCAGAAGACGCTCGAAAAATCGCCGCCCGGCGGGCGAACCGCTGCCGGCGCGACCCGGAAAGACCTGAGGCATGGCTTCGATGCAAGCCGGCGTGGCCGCGCCGGAACGCGTCTGGCGCGACGAGATCCGCGCGACGCTTTCACTGAGTTGGCCGATGGTGCTCACCAATCTTGCGCAGGTGGCGATGACCGCCACCGACGTGATGATGATGGGCCGCCTGGGCCCCGCGGCGCTCGCCGCGGGCGCGCTCGGCAGCAACCTCTATTTCGCCCCCCTGATCTTCGGCCTCGGCCTCATGCTGGCGACCTCGCCGATGATCGCCGTCGAGCTCGGTCGCCGCCGCCATTCGGTGCGCGACATCCGCCGCACAGTGCGCCAGGGCCTGTGGATCGCCATCCTCGTGGTGGTGCCGATCTGGATCCTCCTGTGGAACAGCGAATCGATCCTGCTTGCCATGGGGCAGGAGCCGGAACTGTCCCGCCAGGCGGGGATCTATGTCCACTGGCTGCAATGGGCGGTGCTCCCCTTTTACTTCTACATCGTGCTGCGGTCGTTCATTTCGGCCCTGGAACGACCGGGCTGGGCGTTGGTGATCATGTTCGTCGCCGTGGCCTTCAACGCATTTGGCAACTGGCTGCTGATCTTCGGCAAGCTCGGCTTCCCGGCGATGGGGATCGCCGGCTCGGGCCTGGCGACCACCCTGTCGAGCGTGCTGATGTTCGCCGGCCTGGCGGCTGTCGTCAGCGTCGAGCGGCACTTCCGCCGCTACCGCGTGTTCGGACGGTTCTGGCGCGCCGACTGGCCGCGCTTCATGGCGCTGCTGAGGCTCGGCGCACCGATCGCCGGCATCCTGGCCTTCGAGGTCACCATCTTCAACGCCGCCGCCCTCTTGATGGGGCTGATCGACGCCGCCTCGCTCGCCGCCCATGCGATCGCCATCCAGATTGCCTCCGTGGCCTTCATGGTGCCGCTCGGATTGAACCAGGCGGTCACGGTGCGCGTCGGGCTCGCCTACGGCGCCGGCAACCAGGAGGCCATCGCCCGCGCCGGCTGGACCGCCTTCGCCCTCGGCGTCGGCTTCATGCTGGTCACCGCGACGACGATGCTGGTCTGGCCTGAGCTCCTGATCTCCGCCTTCATCGACCTTCAGGATCCCGCCAACGCGGCGGTGATCGGCCTGGCCGTGACCTTCCTTTCTTTCGCCGCGCTGTTCCAGATCTTCGACGGGGCGCAGGCCGTCGCCTCCGGCATGCTGCGCGGCCTGCAGGACACCAAGGTCCCGATGGTGCTGGCTGCCATCGGCTATTGGGGCGTCGGCCTGCCGCTCGGGGCCCTGCTCGCTTTCCGCTTCGGCTTCGCCGGCAGCGGCATCTGGATCGGCCTCTCGACCGGGCTTGCGGTGGTCGCCGTGATGCTGCTCGCCCGCTGGCTGCGCCGCGACGAGCTTGGGCTCACCCGCCCGAAGGGCTAGACTGGCAGCATCAGGATCTGGAGGGCGGAATCGAAGATGACGCGCGTGCACCGAGGCGACCAGGCCTTCGACTCCGATTCGCTGTACGGCACCGAGGTCGAGATGCCCTTCTCCGGCACGCGCAGCTTCATGCGCCGCCGGCTGTCGCGCGATCTGTCGGGCGTCGACTATGCGGTCATGGGCATTCCCTACGATCTCTCGACCTCCGGCCGTCCCGGGGCCCGGCTGGGCCCGGAGGCCCTGCGCCGGGCGACGTCCCAGCTGTCCTGGGGCGAGGTCTGGCCCTGGGGCTTCGACCCTTTCGACCGCCTGGCCGTCGTCGACTACGGCGATGTCCAGTACCAGCGCGGCCAGCCGCAGGAAATGCTGGAGGCGGTGCTCGCCCAGGCACGTGCGGCGCTTTCCGCCGGCAGCCGCCTGGTCGGGTTGGGCGGCGACCACCTGGTCACCTATCCCTTGCTCAAGGCGCATGCCGAAAAGCACGGGCCGCTGGCGCTGATCCAGTTCGATGCGCACCGCGATACGGCCAAGTCCAGCTTCCTCGACCACGGCTCCTTCGTGCGCTTCGCCATGGACGAAGGCCTGATCGATCCGCACCGTTCGATCCAGGTCGGCATCCGCACCTACTACGACCTCGATGACCCGATCACCGTTCTCCACCGGCCATGGATCCGCGAGAACGGCGTTGCGGCGCTGGTGGCCGAGATCGAACGCGTGACCGGCGGGCTGCCTTGCTACCTCACCTTCGACGTCGACTGCCTCGACCCCGCCTTCGCGCCCGGCACCGGCACGCCAGTCGTCGACGGGCTGTTGCCGCACGAGGTGATCGACACGATTCGCGCCCTGACCGGGCCGGACATTGTCGGCATGGACGTGGTGGAGCTGTCGCCGCCCTACGATCCGACGGAGGTCTCGGCGCTGCTCGGCGCTTCGGTGGTGCTGGAGCATCTGTGCGCCGTCGCCTCGCGGCGGCCGCCACGGGCATAGCCGCATGCCGGGGCCATCCGTCATCATCGACCTCGACGCCATCGCCGACAACACGCGCCGCGTCGTCGAGGCCCTGGCGCCCGACGGGGTTGGCGTATACGGCGTCACCAAGGCGGCCTGCGGCTCGCCGCTGGTGGCGCGCGCCATGCTGCGCGGCGGCGCCGCGGGTCTGGCGGACTCGCGCCTCGACAATGTGCAGCGGCTTCGAAACAGCGGCATTTCCGCGCCCGTGATGATGCTGCGCATTCCTTCCGTCAGCGAGGCGACGGAGGTGGTACGGCTCTGCGACGTCAGCCTGAACTCGGAAGCCGCGGTGCTCGACGCGCTGGCCGAGGCGGCGGCCGAGCAGGGGATCGTGCATGCCGTGATCCTCATGCTCGAAATGGGCGACCGGCGCGAAGGCGTGCCGCCGGAGGAGCTGATGCCGCTCGCCCACACTGCGATGCGGGAGCCGTCGCTCAGGCTGGCCGGGGTCGGCGCCAACTTCATGTGCGCCAGCGGCGTGATGCCGACCGCCGAGAAGCTTTCCCGCCTGGTCCGCCTGGCCGACGACGTCGAGCAGCGTTTCGGCGTGCGGCTCGACCAGGTCTCGGGCGGCAATTCCGCCAACCTGGCGCTGATGGAGGCCGAAGGGGTGCGCATGCCGGCCCGGCTCGACCATCTGCGCATCGGTTCGGCCATCCTGCGCGGCGAGAACAGCATCACGGGCGGCACGCTTTCCGGCTATGTCGAAGGCGCTTTCACGCTCGAAGCGGAGTTGGTGGAGATCAAGACCAAGCCGTCCCTCCCGGATGGCGAGACAGGTCCCGACGCTTTCGGCAATCGCCTCACCTTCGTCGACCGCGGCGCGCGGCTGCGCGGCATCGTCAATCTCGGCCGCGTCGACATCCGGCCCGAAGGCCTGCATGCCCGCCATAGCAACGTCGAGGTCGTCACCGCGTCAAGCGACCATTTGATCGTCGACATCACCGAGGCGAAGAAATTCGCGGTCGGCGACGCGATCCGCTTCGACATGGACTATGGCGCGCTGGTGCAGGCGATGCTGTCGCCCTATATCGACAAGCACCTCGCCGGCCGCGAGAGCATCGCGCCGCGGCCGACGGCGCTGCGCCTCGTCGCGGCGCCGGCGCTGCACGATCGCGAGGAGACGCGCGCCTTCCTCGCCAGCGTCGGCGAGTTGGGCCTTGAGATCAAGCGCGACGGCTTTCCCGAACCTGCTGACCTGCCGCTTTGGATCCTCCCAGGCCGCGACGGGATCGGCGCGCTGCTCGCGACGGCCGACGTCGAGGCGGTCGAGCCAGGCCTCCTGTGGATGGACTCCGAGCCGGGCGACATCGGCGCCGTCGAGGTGCCCGAATCCACCGCCCTGCTCGGCCTGCGCAGCGCGACCCGCGAGCAGGCGCGCATCGTCGCCGCCCGCAAGATCCTCGCCTACACGATGGAGGACGTCGACCTGCTCGGCATCCGCGAGACGACCCGCCGCGCCATCCAGCGCGTCACCTTCACCACCGACGGCTTCGCTTTGGTGCTGCATGCCTCGGTGGCGCGCGGCATGGCGGCCGACCCGCGCGAGGCCGGGCTGAGCTATCGCGAATGCTCGACGGTGATGGAGCGCATTGCGGCCAGCGAGGAGTTGAGGGCGATCGTGCTGTCGGGCCTGGGCGAGGCACCGGACCCGGCCGCGCTGGAGACCGCCTTCGGCTATCTCTTGAGCGCGCTCGGCAAGCGCATCCTGGCCTGAGGGGGGAGGGAAGAACGGCATGAGCGGCACGCGCTTCGACATCGCAGTGATCGGCGGCGGCATAGCCGGCCTCTCCTGCGCCTATTTCGCCAGCCCGCAACGCTCCGTCGTCGTGCTCGAGCGCGAGACCGCGCTGGGCTATCATTCCAGCGGCCGCTCGGCCGCCGAGTTCGCCTTCCGCTTCCACGGGCCGATGGTCGGCCGGCTGGCGGCGGCGAGCTTCGATTTCCTGACTGCGCCACCGCCGGGCTTCAGCGAGGTCGCCTTGCTCAAGCGCCGCGGCAACCTGTTGATCGCCGACACGGAGAAGGCAGCGCGTCTGGCAGAGGTCTTTGCGGCCGAATCCGCTGCGGCTCCGGGACTCGAGCGCCTGACCGTAGACCAGGCGCTGGAACGCGCCCCGATCCTCAACCGCGACTATGTGGTCGATGCGTTCTTCGATCCGGACTGCTGGGACATCGAGGCCGAAAACCTCTTGCAGGGCTTTGCCAAAGGCACGCGTGGCAGCGGCGGCGAGATCCGGACCGGCAGCGAAACGTTTGCTGCGGGTCGCGACGGCGACGAATGGGTGCTCGAGACGAATTCCGGCGAGGTGCGGGCCGCCACCGTCGTCGATGCGGCCGGCGCCTGGGCCGATGCAACGGCGGCGCTGCTTGGCGCCGCCCCGATCGGCATCGTCCCCTACCGCCGCACCGCGGTGACCGTCGATGCGCCTGACGGCATCGATGTCGGCAGCCTGCCGGAGATCTGCGAGATCGACGAGGTCTTCTACATCAAGCCGGAGGCAGGTCGGCTCCTGGTCTCGCCGGCCGACGCCACCGAGAGCCCGCCTTGCGATGCGCAGCCCGAGGAGATCGACGTTGCCTATGCCGCCTGGTACCTCGAGCAGGCGACGACGGTCCCGGTGAGCCGCATCGCCCACCGCTGGGCCGGGCTGCGCAGCTTCGCGGCCGACCGCTTGCCGGTGGTGGGGTTCTCAGGCTCCGTCGAGGGGCTGTTCTGGCTGGCGGGGCAGGGCGGGTTCGGCATCCAGACCGCCCCGGCGCTCGGCCGGCTGGCTGCCGATCTGCTGACAGGAGCACAGCCGGCGAGGGAGCTGATCGCCCATGGCGTGAACCCAGCGACCTTCGCTCCCGGCCGGCTGGAGCGGGCCTGACCGTCGAAAAAACGACCGGTCAGCCAAGGGGGCTGCCGGTCGTGAAGGCGGAGTGCTACGAGGCAATGGATAGGCCCTTGAGAGTGCCGCCGCACTGGCGCGGCGCGCCAGAATACTCGCCGAGGGTGCCAAACCGCAAAAGCTCGACCGCGCCGGCAAGCGAAGCGATCGGCAAAGGGGACCCGGCGAGGCGGCGCAATGCATCGCCGGGTCCAGAGCCGAAGTCAGAGAGTGTGAACTCCGGCATGTCAGCAAGGTCGATGGGAACGGGCGGGTGACCGCGCCGCCGACTCAAGATGGACGAGGGCAGGAAATGTGCACGCATCGCGGGCATCCAGCCAGACGACACGCCAGGATTGGCGGCTCAGGCCAGCATTTTGGCGCGAGCGGCAAGTCGAAAAAGTGAAGAGGGATCGGTCGTGGTTGGATCGAGGCGAGCGCTCAGTCCACGAAGGCCTTCTCGACCACGAAATCGGCGGGTGCGGCGTTGGAGCCTTCGGTGAAGCCGGCCGCTTCGACCAGCGCCCGCACGTCCTTGAGCATTCCCATCGAGCCGCAGATCATCACCCGGTCGGTGGACGGATCGAGTGGCGCAACGCAGAGATCGGCGTAGAGCTTGCCGCTCTCCATGAGCCGCGTGATGCGACCCATGCGAGACGAAATCTCGCGCGTGGTCGTCGAGTAGAGCGTCAGCCGGCCATTGGCCAGTTCGCCGATCAACGGGTCGTTCGCCGACTGCTCGAACAGCGTCTCGCCGTAGGACAGCTCGGCATGGTCGCGGCAGGTGTGGGTGAGGATGACGTCCTCGAACTTCTCGTATGTCTCGGGGTCGCGCACCAGGCTGGCGAAGGGCGCAATCCCGGTCCCGGTCGAGATCAGGAAGAGGCGCTTGGCCGGCGTCAGCGCGTCGAGCACCAGCGTACCGGTCGACTTCTGGCGCAAGAGCACCGTGTCGCCCGGCACGATCTGCTGCAGGGCCGAGGTGAGCGGCCCGTCGGGCACCTTGATGGAGAAGAATTCGAGCTCGTCGTCCCAGGCCGGGCTGGCGATCGAATAGGCGCGGAACACCGGCTTCTCGGCGGTGGGCAGCCCGATCATCACGAACTCGCCGGAGCGAAAACGGAAGGATTGCGGCCGCGTGATGCGGAACGAGAACAGCCGATCCGTGTAGTGACGCACCGAAACCACCGTCTCGGCATGGACATTCGCCGGGATCGGGAATTTGATGCGCTCGGATTCGCTGACCTTGAGAGCACTGACGGACATGAAGCGGGCACTTCCGTTTTTGGCACAGACCGAGCCGGACCACACTCCGGAGCGAGGGAGCTCCGGCGCGTCGGAAACCGACCTGGGCATGGGAGTCTTGCTTGCGAAAATTATTAGTATACAAATGAATCTGGCGTCAAGGCAGGGGCGGGAAACGCCTTTCCAAACTCTGGTAAGTCCCTAGGTTGGGCGTTTCGGGAAGAGTGCATGGTTGAGAATGTTCGCGCTGCTGCCGGGGGCGTGGTCGCCGGGATCGACGTGGGGGGCACCTTCACCGATCTGATCCTGGTCGACGGTCGCGACAGCCGCGTCATGATCGCCAAGACGCTGACGACGCCGGAGAACCAGGCCTTCGGCGTCATGGCGGCGCTGGCCGAGACCTCCTTTCCCATCGGCGAGATCGACCTCGTCGTCCACGGCACGACGACCACCACCAACGCGCTTCTCGAACGCCGACTGGCACGCACCGGGATGATCACCACGCGCGGCTTTCGCGACGTCATCGAGCTCGGCCGTCGCACGCGCCCGCAACCCTACGGCATGACGGGGACTTTCATGCCGGTCATCCCACGCGACCTGCGGCTCGAGGTCACCGAGCGGATCGAAGCCGGCGGCGGCGTGCGCACGCCGCTCGACGAGAACGAGGTGCGGGAGGCGGTGGCCGTGCTGAAGGCCGCCGGCTGCGAGTCGCTGGTCATCCATTTCCTGCACTCCTACGCCAACCCCGCCCATGAGCGTCGTGCCGCCGAGATCGCCGCCGAGACCTGGCCCAACGACCACATCACCGTCGGCCATGCGCTCTTGTCGGAGGCGCGCGAATTCGAGCGCGGCGTCACCGCCGCCGTCAATGCCGCCGTGCAGCCCGTGCTGAAGCGCTATGTCGAGCGGCTCGGCCGCGAGCTCGCCGGCAGCGGCTACCGACGCGACTACCTGGTGATGAACGGCAATGGCGGCATGATTTCCGCTGGCCGCGTCTCTCGCGAGGCGGCCAAGACGGTGATGTCGGGGCCAGCGTCGGGGGTGATTGCGGCTGCCTATGCAGGCAAGCGGGCCGGCCACCTCAACTTGGTCACCTACGACATGGGCGGCACGTCGACCGACGTGGCGCTGATCCGCAACGCCGAGCCTTCGGTCTCCAACGAGATCGAGCTCGAATATGCGATGCCGATCCACGTTCCCATGGTCGAGGTGCAGACGGTGGGGGCGGGCGGCGGCTCCATCGCGCGCGTCGATGCCGCCGGCCTGATCCAGATCGGACCCGACAGCGCCGGCGCCGACCCAGGCCCGATCTGCTACGGCCGCGGCGGCACCGAGCCCACCATCACCGACGCCAACCTGCTGCTCGGCCGCCTCGACCAGCGGCGCCTGCTCGCCATCGGCAGCCCGGTTCCGCTGGATGACGTCCGCGCGGTCTTTGCCGAGCGCATCGGCACCCCTGCCGGCCTCGACGCCATTGCCGCCGCGGGTGCCGTGATCCGCCTTGCCAACTTGAGAATGGCAGGAGCCATACGGATGGTTTCGGTAGCGAAAGGACATGACCCTCGGGACTTTGCGTTGTTTGCTTTCGGCGGCGCCGGTCCGCTGCACGCCACCGCGCTCGCCCGCGAGCTGGGGCTTCCCAAGGTTCTGGTGCCCGCCCGCCCGGGCATCACCAACGCGCTTGGCTGCGTCGTCGCCGATCTCCGCCACGACTTCGTCAACACACTGAACCAGCCGGTGATGGAGCTCGACACCAATGCGGTCGAGGCCATCTTCGAGGCGCATCGGCGCGACGGTATGGCGATGGTCGCCGCCGAGGCGGTCGAGCCGCGCGAGATCCGCACCGTCCACTCGGCCGATATGCAGTTCGTCGGCCAGACCCACCTTCTCAACGTCCCGTTACCCGGCCCGGAAGTCGACCGTCGCACCTTGCAGGAGCTGTTCGAGAAGGCCTATTTCGCCCGTTTCAAGGTCGAGCTGCCGGAGATCCGCGCCAATTTGGTCAACCTCAACACCTCCGTGATCGGCGTGCGCCAGCCGGCCGATCTGTCGCGGCTGATCGATCCGGATCGCCGTGCCGACACGCTTGCCGCAGCACTCAGCGAGACGCGGCCCGTCTGGTTCGGCGGCCAGTGGCGGGAAACGCCGATTTACGACCGCGAGCGCCTGCCGCTCGATGCCGTCATCGAAGGCCCGGCGGTGCTCGAACAGTTCGATGCCACCACGGTGATCGAACCCTCGGACCGTGCCGCGTCCGACGCCGACGGCAACATTCTCATCGCCATCGGCAGGGGCTGACCATGGCAGCGCTCGACTCCATCACCTTGTCGGTCATCCAGGCGGCTCTGCAGCAGGTCTGCGACGAGATGGACCTGACCTTCTCGCGCGCCGCCTTCTCGCCCGTCATCGCCGAGGCGAACGACCGCTCCGACGGCATCTATGCCGCCGAGGACGGGGCGCTGATCGCCCAAGGCTCCGGCGGCCTGCCGGTCTTCGTCGGCGTGATGCAATATTCGACCCGCGTGCTGATCGAGATGATCCGCGACGGCCGCTGCCGGCCGCCCGAGCCCGGCGACATCTACATCGTCAACGACCCCTATCTCGGCGGCACGCATCTGATGGACGTGCGCTTCGTCATGCCGGTCTACCGGACCGGGCGGCTCTTCTGCTGGCTGTCCAACACCGGCCACTGGCCGGATATCGGCGGCTCCGTGCCCGGCGGCTTCTCGGCCTCGGCCACCTCCGTCGAGCAGGAGGGGCTGAGGCTCCCCCCGGTCAAGCTCTTCAAGCGCGGCACGCTCGACAGCGAGATCCTGGCGATCATCTCCTCCAACATCCGCATCGCCGACCAGCGGATCGGCGACATCCGCGCCCAGGCTGCCGCGCTGATGGTGGGTCAGGATCGCCTCGTCGCGGTCCTCGACCGCTATGGCGAGGAGACGGTGACGGCGGCGATCGCCGAATTGCGACGCCGCGCAGCCGCCCAGATGCGGGCCCACATCGCCGAGATCCCCGCCGGCGTCTACAAGTCCCGCGCCATCGTCGATTCCGATGGCGTCGTCGACGCGCCGCTCACCATCCACCTTGCGGTGGAGAAGATGCCCGACGACACGCTGACCTTCGATTTCGCTGGCTCCAGCCCGCCTTGCGCGGGTCCGATGAACAGCGTCCTCGCCACCACGCTGTCGTCGGTCTACCTGGCGATGCGCCACATCTTCCCCGACGTGCCGATCAGCGCCGGCGCCTTCGAGCCGCTGATCGTCCGCGAGCCGCGCGGCACCTTTCTCGACGCTCGCTATCCGCGTCCCGTCTCGGGCTGCGCCGCCGAAGTCTCGCAACGCATCGCCGAGGCCGTCTTCGCCGCGCTGGTGCAGGCCCTGCCGCGCGCCGTGACGGCGGCGCCGGCCGGCTCCAGCGGCAATTTCGCGCTCGGCGGGCGCGACCCGGCACGCCGCCGCGACTATGTCATGTACCAGCTCTCCGGCGGCGGCTACGGCGGCAATTTCCATCATGATGGGCTGACCAACGGGTGCTCGACCATCGGCATCTCCAAGTCGCCGCCGGTGGAGGTGATGGAGCAGGCCTATCCCGTGCTCTACCGCCACTATGCCCTGCGCGAGGGATCTGGCGGTGCCGGCCTGCACCGCGGCGGATTCGGCCTCGCCTACGAGGTCGAGCTGCTGCGCGGCGAGGCGCGCGCCTCCTTCGTCATGGACCATGGCCGCGTCGGCCCGCAGGGCGCGCTGGGCGGCGCCGACGGCGCCGTCAACACCGTCACCGTCTACCGCAACGGCGCGGCGCACGTGCCGCCGCATCTGTCGAAGGAACAGGATATCCCGCTGCGGGCGGGCGACCGCGTCGCCGTCGCTACGCCCGGCGGCGGCGGCTATGGCGATCCGCTGGAGCGCGACCCGGCGCTCGTGCTGGCCGACGTCCGCCTCGGCTACTACACCGCGGAGGCGGCGCGAACGCTGTTTGGCGTCGTGCTGGTCGCCCGCGGGGACGGCCTGGCAGTCGACCGGCAGGCGACGGCGGCGCAGCGCGCCGCGGCAGCTCCCGGAAAATAGCGTCTCGTCAGCCCTTGAACGCCGTCTTCGTCGGCCGGTCGATCGGTGTGCAGCGGATCTTCGCGTATTCGCCCTTGTGGCGCAGCAGCGAGCCCTGCGCCAGCAGCGCCTGCGACTGCATTCCGCACGCCATCACACTTGCCGTCTGAGGACCGTTGATGATGTCGAGCGCCGTTTCCATCTGGCAGTCGACCATCGACACGTTCTGAGAGCAGATCAGTATCAACACCTGGAGCATGCCTCTCACGCCTTTCCGTGACTTGGGATAGCTCCTCCCCCATCACAAGGTCAGTATAGCTGACACTTGCTGCAGTGCAACATAGACGATAGGGGCGATGGCCTACCGACTTGGTGGGTGGAAGCCAGGGAGTAGGCAGTTCAGCAGATTTTGCCCAGCAGACGGAGCAGCGTGGCCGATTCGCGTGGCGTGAGCGGCGACAGCGTCTCCTGCGTGATGCGCCGCGCCTGGGGCACCAGCGCGTCGAGCGCCGCGCGGCCTGCCTCGGTCAGGCTGACCATCAACCGACGCTTGTCGCCTTCGTGGCGGGACAGCGCCACCAGGCCGCGGCCTTTCAGCCGGTCGATCACCCCCTTGACGGTCGCGGCGTCCATGGCGACCAGTTGGCCGAGCTGGTTCTGCGACGTTTCGCCGACGTCGGCGAGCTTGGCGAGCGCCGCGAATTGCGGCGGCGTCAGGTCGGCGATGCCGGCGGCGAAGATCGCCACGTGCCGCTGATGCGCCTTCCGAAGGACGAAGCCGATCTGCTCCTGCAGCCGGTAATCCGCGGCCTCGGGCTCCGCCTCGACCAATTTGAGCAGGTTCTCCTCGCCGCTCATCTCAGGCCTCCCAGGCGCTGATCCGGTCGGCGGCGAGCCCGCCCATGCGGGCATGCACGCGCGGCCCCTGGCTCATGACCAGGCAGAACAGGATCTCGTCCGGACGCGGGCCGTCGGCGATGCCCACCTCCATCGCGTCGAAATGGCTGCGCACATAGGCGGCGTTGACGTGGCCGATTGGCACGTCGAGGCGGGCGCCGAAGGCTCCGACCTTCTTGGCCGAGGGCACGATCGCCTTGGCCTCGCCGAGCTTCTCCCGCATCGCGTAGCCGCCCGGCACATGCCATAGAGCGCCATGCTCGAGCTCGCCGGCGGTGCCGACGATGGCGCCTTTGCCGTAGCCGTCGATCGTCGCCGGATCGCCGCCGAGCGCGGCGATCAGCCGCTCCGACAGCAGCAGGCCCAGCGGCTTCAAATCCTCCATCGCGCTTTCCAGCTCGGCCACGTAGCGCCCCGCAAAGGGGTTGGCGACCAGCGCCATGGCGGCGGCGCGACGGCGCGGCACATCGGCGACAGGGCCGCCATCGTGGTGGGTCTCCTCGACGAGCAGCGCCAGCTTGCGGATCGGAAACTCAGGCATCGATGGTCATGCTCCTTCTGATCGGCGGTCGGGCCAAGGCCTCGAGCGGCCCGACGACGCGGCTTTCGCCGGCCAGGAAAAGTGCGGCCGCGACCAAAAGGCCAGCGCCGCGCATCGCTTCGCCCGCTGCCGCCCCGCGGTCGAGGGCTTCCGCGACGTCGCCGGGGGCAAGCGGTCCCACGCCTTGCGTGACCGGCCGCTCCCCAAGGTCGCTGTCGGGCGCCAGGCTGCTGGCCGGCGCCCTGCGGATCGCCTTGTGACCCGGCAGGTCGACCGCGTTGGCGACAAGCGTCGCCGCCGCGTCCGCCTCGGCTCCGCAACGCGCCAGCACGGTCACGGCGTCGGCGATGCCCAGCGAAAAGCTGCGCCCGCGCCAGCCGCTGGTGGCGATGCCGCGCACCGGCGTTTCGGCAGCGATCTCGATCCGGTCGCTGAGGCCATGCCAGGTGCCGGCGATGGCGGCCCGCATCGCCTGCCCGGCGGCAAGATGCAGCGCGATGTCGCCGCCGTCGTTCACATAGGCGCGGGTGAGCCGCCGCCCGTCGACCAGCGCCGAGAGCATCTCGTCGGCGACGCTCCCGGCGACTGCCGCCATCGGCGTCAAGAAGGCGGGGGCGTGAGGGCAGACCGCCGCTTCCATGCGCTGCGCCGTCGGCCCCAGGAAGGGCCGTGGCGTGGTCGAGCAAGGCTCCCGCAACACCGGCAGCTCGGCGACCAGCTCTTCGAGAATGGTCTGGAAGCGCTCGACGGCCTGCCGATAGGCCCGCTCGACCTCGGCGCGCGGTCCGAAGGCCTCGACGATCAGGTCGATCGGCCCGTGGTTGAGGTGCAGCCGATTCCCGTCGGCCAGCAGAAAGGCCTTCGGACCGCTCATCGTTTCCCTTCCCGGTGCAGCGCTGCGAGCGGCGGCCACGGGTTGCCGCCTCCCGCCGCGGCGTCGCGCCGCGGATTGTGGTATTCGCCGCCCCGCGCCAGCACGTCGTCCACGGAACGGATCTCTGCGGCGTGGCCGCCCAGCCTTTCGTAGTCGTCCCGGCGCAGCGTGAACTCGATCGGTGCCACCAGTGCCGGCGTCGGCACGTAGCCGAAGGCGCCAAGCGGCACCCGTGTCACGTCCACCATCAGCGTGATGCCGCCGCCCGGCCAGACATAGACGGGAGCGCCGCCGACCGTGACGTAGGTTCTGAGACCCTGGACGGAGCGTGTCAGGTTGACCGGATTGTCCACCACCCCGGCCCGCAGCGAGCCGCCGGCGCCGCCGACGAACAGCACGGTGCACAGCGCCGGCTCGCAGTTTTCCTCGATCAGCCGCACCGACCTGGAGAGCCGCTCGGGGAACGGCTTCTCCACCGGCCTGAGCGTCTCGTCGAGCTCGTAGTAGGCGAACTGCTCGCCGGTGGTCGAGACCATCAGCAGCGACAGCCCCGGCCTCGCGCCCTTGCCAGGGTTCCACGGGCCGAGGATCTGCAGCGGGTCCTCGATGGTCGTGCCGCCCCAGCCGAGGCCGGGGTCCGAAACCTTGAAGTAGCGGCCGGGCGTCGACCGCCGGCCGACGATCTTGATACCGGTATCGGGCCAGCCGAGAACCTTGCCGGCCTGGTGCTCGGAGACCACGCCGGTGATGTGGTCGTCCACCACCACCACCTCGTCGACCAGCCCGCGCCACTGGCTGGCGAACATGCCGATCGTGGCAGAGCCGCAGCCGACGCGCATGCGATGCTCCGCCTTGCCGTCGATGATCGGCGGCTTGCCGGCCTCGACCACCACCGCGGCGCCGCCGTCGATGGCGAGCTCGACCGGCTTGCGGTTGCACAGGTCGAGCAGCGTCTCGCAGGTGACCCGCCCCTCGGCCTTGGAGCCGCCGGTCAGGTGATTGACGCCGCCCAGCGACAGCATCTGCGAGCCGTATTCGCCGGTCGTCACATGGCCGACCGCCTCGCCCTTCGCCCGCACCGTGGCGGTCTCCGGGCCGATGTGGCGATCGGTGTCGATCTTCACCTTGACCCCGCAATAGGAGAAGATGCCCTCGGTGACCACGGTCACCAGGTCGACCCCCTCAATGTGCTGCGAGACGATGAACGGCGCCGGCTTGTAGTCGGGATAGGTGGTGCCGGCGCCGATGGCGGTGACGAAGCGCTCGCCGGTGTTGACCAGCGACCCGTCCCAAGGCCGCGCCTCGCCGAACGGAACCACGGCGCCGCCGGTCTCCTCGGCATGGTGGAGGATGGTGAGCGGGTCGAGCCGGACGATGCGCCCGCCCTGGTTGCCGTAGCGGTCGCAGGCGCCCGTGCGCCCCTCGGCGATGTAGCACATCACCGGGCAGGCGTCGCAGCGGATCTTCTCGTCCACCTGCTTGGCGCCCGGCTCGCGGGTCTCGAAGCGTTCGGCGATCTCGCTCATGGGCAAGCCTCCGCGGCGCGGATCGCCGCCAGCACCCGGTCCGGCGTCGCCGGCAACCGCGTCACCAGCGCGCCTGTGGCGTCGCGGATGGCGTTGAGGATGGCCGGCGCCGTGGGGATCAGCACATGCTCGCCCAGCCCCTTGGCACCGAACGGTCCTTCGGGATCGGGCACCTCGATCAGGATCGTTTCGATCGGCGGCACGTCGCCGAAGGTCGGGATCAGGTAGTCGTGCAGGTTTTCCGTCCTGCCGGGGACGTATTCCTCCATCAGTGCCATGCCGATCCCTTGCGCGATGCCGCCTTCGACCTGGCCCTCGGCGAGCAGCGGATTGATCGCCTTGCCGACGTCGTGGGCGGCCGTGATCTTCAGCAGCTCCACCGTGCCGAGCCGCATGTCGACGGCCAGCTCCACGATCTGCGCCCCGTAACCATAGACGGCATAGGGGCTTCCCTGGCCCTTTTCGTCGAGCGGCGAGGTCGGCGGGTCGTAGGTGGCCTCGGCCGAGAACACCAGCCCGTCGCGGTCGAGCGGAAGCGCGCCGAGGGCGATGCGCCGTCTTTCGCCCCCTTCGCCGATCGACAGCGCGCCGTCCTCTACCGACAGCTTCGCCGCGTCCGACACGTTGGCATAGCGCAGGATCCGTTCGCGCAGCATCCGGGCGGCACGCTCTACCGCCTTGCCGGAGACGAAGGTCTGTCGCGAGGCCGAGGTCTTGCCGGCATCGGGCGAGATCGCGGTGTCGGCGCCGCGCAGCCGGAAGGCGCTGAGCGGCAGGCCGAGCGCGTCGGCGGCGATCTGCGCCAGCACCGTGTTCGACCCCTGTCCGATGTCGACAGCACCCTGGTGCAGCACGACGCTGCCGTCGGGCGCGATGCCGAGCTTCATCGTCGACGGATTGGGCAGCGCCGTGTTGCCGCAGCCGTACCAGCACGAGGCGATGCCGTAGCCGCGCCGGCGGGGACCCTCGATGGCCGCGTTGAAGGCCGCCGCTTCGCGTCCCGCTCGCCGCCAGTGGGGCCCCAGCGCTTCCAGGCACGCGACGATGCCCACGCCGGCGCCCATCCGCTGGCCAGTGACCGTTTCGTTGCCGTATCGAAGTGCGTTTTTCAAGCGAAAGCCGAGCCTGTCCATGGACAGCCGGTTGGCCAGCTCGTCATAAAGCGTCTCTTGCAGGATGGTCGCCTGCGGCACCCCGAAGCCGCGGAAGGCGCCGGCAATGGGCCCATGCGTGTGGACGGCCCTGGCGGTGGCGCGGTAGTGCGGCGTCAGATAGGGTCCGCAGGCGTGCACCGGCACCCGGTTGGCGACCGTCGGTCCCCAACTGGCATAGGCGCCGGTGTTGAACGTCCCGTCGAACGTCATGCCGACGATCCGCCCCGCCTCGTCGGCGGCGACCGACGCCGTCATGAGGGCCGGGTGCCGCTTGGTGGTCGCCATCATGGATTCGGCGCGCGAGTAGGTCAGCGCCGCCGGTCGGCCGGTCTTCAGTGCCACCAGCCCGACGAGCGGCTGCACGGACATGTCGAGCTTGGTCCCGAAGCCGCCGCCGGTCGCCGAGGGGATGATGCGCACTTTTCCCGGCGGCAGGTCCAGGATGGCGGCCGTGTCGTCGCGATCCATGTACGGCGCCTGCGTGCAGCAGCGGATCACCAGCGTATCGCCGTCCAAAGCCGCATAACCGGCCTCCGGCTCGATCGGTGCATGCTCCACGAAGCTCGTCTCGATCGTTCCGGAAACGGCACGGAACGCGTCACGGATGGCCCGATCTGCATTGCCCTTCTCCACATGTCCGACGATCAGCACATTGTCCGGACGCTCTGGATGGAGCGGCTCGCAGTCGTCGACGCTCGCTTCGTCGGGCGTGGCAAGCGGCGGCAGCACGTCCCAGTCGACCGGCACGTCTGCCGGATCCAGCGCCCGGATCGCCTCCAGCTCGCCGGCGACGACCGCCACCGCCTCGCCGCGGAAGCGGGCGACGCCCTCGGCCAGTGCCGGCTGGTCCGCAAAGGCCGGGATGACGCCGAAACGGTTGCGGCCCGGTATGTCGGCGGCCGTGTAGACGCCGACCAGGCCCGGACGCGCCGCCACGAAGGCGTCGAGGTCGCCGAAGCGGAAGGCCGCATGCCAGTAGGGCGAGCGCACCACCAGCACCGCCAGGCTGCCCTCCGGCACGATGTCGGCCCCAAAGGCCTCCTGACCGGTCACTTTGGGGACGCCGTCGAGCCGCACCGGCCGCGCGCCGACGGCTGGCCCTTCGGGAAGCCGCATGTCGAGCGCCCCGTCGCCGCGGGAAGCGGCGGCCAGCACCGCCTGGACGATCTTCCGATAGCCGGTGCAGCGGCACAGGATGCCGCCGAGCGCGTCGCGAACCTCCTGCTCGCCGGGTGAAGCGTTGCGCTCGATCAGCGCCGTGGCAGCGATCAGCAGCGCCGGCGTGCAGATCCCGCACTGCGCGGCCCCATGCTCCAGGAACGCCGCCTGCAGGGCCGTCAGCCGGCCGTTGGCCAGCCCTTCCACCGTGCGCACCGCCCGCCCTGCCGCGCTCGCCGCAGGCACCAGGCAGGCGCACACCGGCTCGCCGTCGAGAAGCACCGTGCAGGCGCCGCAGTCGCCGGCATCGCAACCGACCTTGGTGCCGGTCAGTCCGAGCGTCTCGCGCAGCACCGTCGACAGCCGCTCCGTCGGCGGTCCCTGGTAGCCGACCGGCCGCCCGTTGACTTCGAACTGGAGTTCCCGGCAGCTCATGCGGCGGCCGCTGTCGTCGGCTTGCCGCCTGCCGCCTTGGCGATCGTCCGTGCAACGATCTCCTGCGCGGCGAGCCGCCGGTAGTCCGCCGAGCCCCGTACGTCGTCGATCGGCGACAGCTGCGCGAAATGGACGTCCTCGACGAACCGCTCGAGCCCGTCCTTGAGGCGTCGCCCCACCAGCGCCGCCTCCAGCAAAGGCAGCCGCATGGCCACCGCCGAGCAGGCGCCGACCGCCACCGCCGCCTCGCCGATCGTTCCGTCCTCGGCCGCCACCAGTCGCACCGCCGCCATGGCGATCGAGATGACCAGATAGCGCCGCGCTCCGAGCTTGAAGAAAGCGGAACCGCCAGCCGCCCGCGCCTTCGGCACGCGGATGGCGGTGACGAGCTCGTCGGACCGCCGCGCCGTCTGCCGGTTGCCGAGCAGGAAGTCGGGCAGCGGCAGGTGCCGGCTGCCGTGGACGGAACGGAGCTCCACCTCGGCATCCAGCACCAGGAGCGGCGGCACGCCGTCGGCCGCCGGCGAGGCGTTGCAGAGGTTGCCGGCGATGGTGCCGGCATTCTGCACCTGCACCGCTCCGACCTCGCGTGCCGCCGCCTTCAGCGCGTCGAAGGCCGCCGGCAGCGGCGCCGAGATCAGCCGGCTCCAGCTGGTGCGGCCGCCGATGACGATGTGCGCGTCGGTCTCTTCGATCCCTTCCAGTGCAGCAAGTCCGTTGATGTCCAGCACGTCCTCGCGCAACGGGCGGCTGCCCAGCGCCGGATAGAAGTCCGTGCCGCCCGCCAGCACCCGCCAGGTGCCGCCCGAAAGCAGGCCCAGCGCGTCCTCCAGGGACGTCGGTTTCGCGTAGCGGGTCACGGTTCCTCCGGCGACCATCTCGGGCGGAGATCGTTCGTATGCAAATGATATCAGTGAGCTCGCGCTTGTCAAAGCGTCAGATCATCCGGCCCCTCGAAGGAGCGAAAACAGTTGACGCTCGGCGGCATTTTCAGTCTGCTCGTGGCGACGGAGCGGAGGGTTCGGGAGATGGCGTCGCCTGCCTTGATCGTGATCGACGTGCAGAACGATTTCTGCCCCGGCGGTGCGCTGGCGGTCGAGGATGGCCATGCCGTGGTGCCCCTCATCAATGCCATGATGCGCAAATTCGAGCATGTGATCCTGACCCAGGATTGGCATCCGCCCGACCATTCCAGCTTCGCCTCGCGCCATGACGAGCGGCAGCCTTTCGAGACCGTGGCAATGCACTATGGCGAGCAGACGCTGTGGCCCGACCATTGCGTGCAGGGCACCGAGGGGGCGGAGTTCCACCCGGCCCTCGACCTGACGCCTTGCGAGCTGGTCCTGCGCAAGGGCTTCCGGCCGGGCATCGACAGCTATTCGGCCTTCTTCGAGAACGACCGCAGCACGCGGACCGGCCTCGCTGGCTATCTCGGCGAGCGCGGCATCCGCACCCTCACATTGGTCGGTCTCGCCACCGACTATTGCGTCGCCTATTCCGCGCTCGACGCCGTCAGGCTCGGCTTCGACACCACCGTTCATCTGGAGGCCTGCCGCGGCATCGACCTCGCCGGCTCCGTGGCCCGCATGAACGCCATGATGCGTGAGGCGGGCGTGACCCTGGTCTGATTGTCGACAGTCGACAGTCAACCGACGCCGACATAGCGCTGGACCAGTGCCGGGTCCCGGCGCAGCGCCTCGACGGGCACCGTTTCGCGGCTGCGGCCGTTTTCGATGAAGGCGACCCGGTCGGCCACCGGCAGCACGGCCTCGACGCGTTGCTCGACCAGGATGGTGGAGACGCCGCGGTTGCGCAGCGCGCCGACGGTCTGCCGGATCGTCGCGATCATCGACGGCATCAGACCCTCCGTCGGCTCGTCGAGCAAGAGCACCTCCGGTTCGAGGCAGAGCGCTCTCGCCATGGCCAGCATCTGCTGCTCGCCGCCGGACAGCGTGCCAGCCCGCTGGCGGATGCGTTCGCCGAGCACGGGGAAAAGCGCCAGCACGCCGTCGCGCGTCGCCTCGCCCTTGCCGCGCGCCATGAGGCCGATCGTCAGGTTCTCGCCGACGGTGAGCTCGGCGAACAGGCGCCGACCCTGCGGCACGTAGCCGACGCCGGCCCGGGGCACCTCGTGCGGGGGCAGCACCGTGAGCTCGCGTTCGCCGAGCCGGATCGAGCCGGAAGCGGCCGGAACGAGGCCCATGATCGCCTTGAGCAGCGTCGACTTGCCGGCGCCGTTGCGGCCGAGCAGGCACAGCACCTCGCCGCGTCGCAGCGCCAGCCCGACCCCGTGCAGGACCTGCAGCGGCCCGTAGAAGCAGTCGAGACCCTCGATGGTCAGCGCCTCAGCCATCGGCAGGCGCTCCGAGATAGGCATCCTGGACCGCTCTGTCGCGGCGGATCGCGTCGGGCGTTCCCTCGGCGAGGATGCGGCCGGCGTCGAGCACGGTGATCCTGTCGGCGAGCGCCATCACCACGGGCATGTTGTGCTCGATCAAAAGCACCGTCGCTTCGCGTGCGATGTCGCGCACCAGCGCGACGAAGCCGTCGATCTCGCCATCGGAGAGGCCTTGGGTCGGCTCGTCGAGGATCAGCAGCCGCGGCTTGAGCGCCAGGCCCATGGCGACTTCCAGCAGCCGCTGGTGCCCATAAGAGAGGCTGCCGGCGCGCATACCGAGCCGCTCGGCGAGGCCGGTCCTCTCGACCGCCTCGAGCACCCCTCGCTGGAGCGCGCTGCGCGGATGAACCAGCGACCGGCCGCCACGGTCGATGAGCGCCCGCTGGACGGACAGCGCGACGTTCTCATAGGTCGTCAGCTCGGGAAAGACGCTGGTGATCTGGAACGTGTAGGCGATGCCGCGGCGCACGCGCAGATGGGCCGGCAGTTGGGTGATGTCCTCCCCGTCGAAGATCACGGCGCCGGCGCTCGGTGCGATGCGGCCCGAGATGAGCCCGACGAAGGTGGTCTTGCCGGCGCCGTTCGGCCCGATGAGCGCCCGGATCTCGCCCGCAGCGAGCTGGAAGTCGACGGAGCGCACGGCCTGGACGCCGCCGAAGCTCTTGCTCAGGCCGCGGGTGGTGAGCAACGGCGTCACGGCAGCCACCTCAGCGCGCGCTGCCTGAGGGCGCCCAGCAACCCCTTCGGGAAGAACAGCACCAAGAGGATCAGCACCAGCCCGACCAGGAACAGCGTGGCGGAGGTGAAGCTGCCGGCGAGGTCGATCACATAGGTCATAAGCAGCGTGCCGACGAGCGGCCCGAGCGTCGTCGCCGCGCCGCCGAGCAGCACCCACAGCAAGGGGAAGATGCTGTACTGGACCGAAGCGAAGGTCGACCCGACATAGCCGAACAAGAGCGCGTAGGCCGCCCCCGCGGCAGCCGAGATGGCGCCCGACAGGACCACCGCGGCAAGCTTGTTGGCGAACGCGTCGTAGCCCAGCATGCGGGTCCGTTCCTCGTTCTCGCGGATCGCCACCAGCACGCGCCCATGCGCCGACCGGACGACGAGGAGGGTGACCGCAAGCGCCGCCGAAAAGAGCGACAGCGCCGCCATGTAGCGGGTGGTCGGCTGCGTCAGGTCGAAATGCAGGTCGCCGATGGAAAGCTGCCGCACCGGCTGCGGCAGCACGAAGCCCTCGTCGCCCTGGGTCCACGCCGCGAAATAGAGCGTCGAGAGGTAGAACACCTGCGAGAACATCATGGTGACGATCATGAAGGCGACGCCGCTGGTCCTGAGCGCCAGCGCCCCGACCACCAGCGCCAGCACGGCGCCCGCCGCCAGCCCGGCCAGGAAGCCGGCGGCGACGCCGAAGCCGAGATGCTCGACGGTGAGGCCGGCGCCGTAAAGCCCGGCGGCGAAGAACATCGCATGGCCGAGCGACAGAAGACCGACATAGCCGAACAACAGGTTGTAGCCCATGGCGAACACCGCCATCACCATCACCCTGGCGAGCATCAGGTGGTGGTAGTCGGGCAGCACGAACTGCAGTGCAAAGAGCAGCGCCACGACGGCCAAATGCAGCCCCCAGACGGCCAGCGCGTTGCCGCGCCTCATCGCGACGCGGTCCCGAACAGCCCTTGCGGCCGGAACACCAGCACCAGCGCCACCAGAAGCGTGGCGATGATCTTGGCCAGGGTGGGCGAGAAGAAGACCGAGATGATCCCGTCGGCCAGTCCGATCAGCACGGCCGCCACCACCGTGCCGCTGAGCGAGCCGAGCCCGCCGATGATGACGACGATGAAGGAGAGCAGCAGCGGGTCGAGGCCCATCAAATAGTGCGCTTGCTGGATCGGCACCACCAGCACGGCGGCGACCGCGGCCAGCATGGCGCCGAGCGCGAAGACCGCCGCGTAGACCCGCTCGACGGCGATGCCGAAGGCCTGCGCCGTCTCGCGGTCGTACTGCGTGGCGCGCATCACCAGGCCGAGCCGCGTGCGGGTGAGCACCAGCCAGGTGGCCGTCACCAGCAGCGCCGACGCGGCGATGACCGCGAGCTTGTAGCCGGAATAGCCGAACCAGGGCAGCAGCAGGCGGACGCTGAACGGCGGCTCGACCGGGCGCGCCTCGGGCCCATAGAAGGTGAGCGCCGCCTGCTGGATGATGTAGAGCAAGCCGATCGTGGCGACGATCGTCGCTTCCGGATTGTAGTTCAGCCGGCGCAGGATCAGGCGCTCGGCGGCGAGTGCGATGGCCCCGACGATGAGCGGGCTGACCACCAGCGCGGCCAGGAAGCCGAGCGTCGGATGGCCGGGCAGCAGCGAGGCCACCGCCCAGGCGAGGACGGCGCCGAGCATGAAGAACTCGCCATGCGCAACGTTGACGATCCGCATGACGCCGAACACCAGCGACAGGCCGAGGGCGGTGAGCGACAGCACCGCCGCCGTGACGAGGCCCTCGAGCGTGGCCAGGAGGAGATGCGGTCCGAAAGCCATGCTCAGGCGGTGGCCCGGGGCCTGGTCGGCTGGCGCGGCAACGGATCGGCCTTAGAGCGCCTGCGTCGTGTAGTCGCCTTCCGGCTCGTAGAGGCCTTCGTCGATGGTCGTGCGATGCACCACCTTGAGCTTGCCGCCCTCCACCTTGGAGATGTTCTGGTGGCCGAAGCACTGGTGGATCTTGCCGTTGAACACCTTGTCGCCCTGCGGATGCTCCGGCCCTTCCTCGAACTTGGTCAGCGCCTCGGTCGCCTCGACCAGCTTGGCGCGGTCTTCCGGCCCCTTGTAGCCGGCGTCCTCCATGGCCTTCTTGATGACGTAGAGCGTCTCCCAGCAGCCGAACATGTGGGCCGCCGTCGAGACGTCCTTGGCATCGCCCACCGCCGCTCCGTTCTCGTCGATGCCGACGGCTGCCCGATAGGCCTTCTGCGCCTCCGAGTCATTGTCCTGGGCGTAGCGCGGCGAGCCTTCCCAGAAGTGGCTCCCGTCGAGGAACTCCAGGCCCGGGCTGTTGATGTCGACGGCTTCGAGCGAGTCGATGAAGCCGAACAGCTGCGGCTGGTTGGAGCCGTAGAACTCGCCGAGCTCCTTGACGAAGGTCAGCACCGCCGGACCGACCATGACGTGGTAGACCACCTCAGTGTCGGCCGGAATCTGCGGGAAGTAGCGGGTGAACGAGCTCTCCGTCGGCGGAATGGCGATCTGCGCCACCACCTCGGCTCCGGCCGCCTTGAGGGCCGGCGGCAGGTAGTCGCGGTGGTCGTGGCCGAAGGCGAAATCGGGAAAGATCATGGTGACCTTCTTGCCCACATTGGCGGCGATCCACGGCGCCATCGAGATCACCTGGCTCTTCACGTCGGTGATGCCTGGCTGGAAGCAGTAGCGATTGAGCTTGGTCGAGGCGACGTGATGCCCCTCGCTCACCACGAAGTACGGGATCTTCAGCTCGCCGGCGGCCGGCGCCGAGCCGATCACCACATGCGAGAACAGCGTGCCGTAGACGATGTCGGTCTTGTGCTGGGTGGCGAACTTGCCGACCACCTCGGCCCCGCGCTTGGGATCGGTGCCGTCGTCCTCGACGATCACCTCGACCGGCCGCCCGCCGATGCCGCCGGCGTCGTTGATCGCCTTGACGGCGGCGTCGGTCGTCTTCTCGTACCAGCGCCCATAGGCGGCGCCGATGCCGGTGCGATGCGCCTGGAAGCCGATCTTGATCGGCGCCGACGACTGCGCCTGTGCGTAGCGCACATAGCCCGGTGCCAGGCCCAGTCCGGCAGCGGCACCGAGCCCCTTGAGGGCCGTGCGGCGTGTCAATGCAATGTTGAAAAATCCCTTCCCGTCGCCATGCTTGGTCATGAAAACCCCCTTGATCTCCGCGGAAAATAGACCACCGATCCCGACCGCTGGCAATAGCGTCAGCCGGCCGTCGGCGTCGACAACAGCCACAGGCCGAACACCGTGTAGCCGACCATCAAAAGCGCGAGCGGCGCCTGGCCGAGCGCCGCCGCCCGGCGGCTCGCGGCAAGCCGCAGCGCCAGCCGGTGGGCGACCAGCACCGCGACGACGTGGCCGAGGATGATGGCGCCCGCCTGCAGGTTCCACAGCACCCAGGCCGAGCCGGCTCCCGCCACGATGCCGGGCGACACCGGCCAGTAGGCAGTGCCGAACAGGTTCCAGCCGCGCGAAAAGGGATCGGAGAGGGCCACCAGTGCATATTGCGCGTTGACCGCCAGCAGGGTCAGGTAGTGCGCGAAATGGTAGGCAAGCGCGATCGGCACGATCGACCAGACATAGAGTCCCGCCGCCTTGCCCGACGCAGCCTCGATGCCGCCCAGCCAGGCACCGGCGCGCACCGCCGCCTGGAAGGCGAGCCACAGCGCTGCGAAGGTCAGCACGAGGCCGGCCGTGTTGATGCCCGTCATCGCGCTGCGGCCCGGAAACTCCAGCGGATTGACCCCGTTGATGCCGAGCCAGAAGAAGGTCTTCGACAGCCCGTCGAACGAGACGGAGGCAAGCGCGAGGATGAGGAAGACGACGCCGCTCGCCGGCAGCGGCCTGACCGTCGCGAGCTGCGCGCCGGGCCAGCAGAGGCAGAGCCGTCGGCCTTGGCGCCCCAGCACCGCGAGCCGCGCCAGCATGTCGAAGAAGACCGACAGGAACTCTCCCCGCCGGCGCCAGCGCTCGCCGACCAAAAGCATCGCCGCGAAGCTGGCCGTCCAGTAGCAGGCGACGGCCGCCGCCAACCGCTCCGGATCGTCTGGCGCCGGGTCGATGAGCTCGAACCAGCCGAAGCCGAAAAAGAACAGCGCCGCCGGCCAGAACCCCACCCACCGCGGCAAGCTCAGAGGCGTTCTCCGACGGCCGGCGACACGGCCGGCGATCTGCAGCGGGCCGCTCCACGGGTTCAACCAGCGCCACAGGTCGCCGATCGTGCCCTGGGCGAGGGTGAGCCCGACCCAAAGCAAGGTCCACACGACGAGCGGCAGCGGATTCGACAACGGGTCGCGGCTGCCAAGAAGGCCGGCGGCGACGAGCACGGCGAGGCCAGCGAAGCTGAGCAGGCTGGTCGCGGCGACACCACGTCGCGGGATCCCGACCAGCGGCAGCCGCGCCGCAAACAGCCGGAGGACGGGCTCTGATGGCAGGATGGCGAGGACGAGGAAGCTCGCTGTCACCGCGGCGGCGCCGGCAAACGCGTAGTAGCCGGTCGGCAGCAGCAGCACGAAGCCGCGATCGGATGCGTGGGCAAGCGCCGTGGTGGCCGTTGCAGGCATGACGAGGGCGAGACTGAAAACGAGGCCGACCAGCCGTCGCGGAGCGCGCAACCCGCTCGCCCGGTCAGACATGAACGGCGCGTTCGACGCGTGCATCCTCCTCGCCGAAGACCCTGAGATAGCGGGCGATCTCGCGCGGGTCGCCGGTCGCCTTGGCGGGATTGTCCGACAGCTTGATGGCCGGGCGGCCGTTGGCTTCCGTCACCTTGCAGACGAGCGAGATGGCCAACAGCCCCGCCGTCTCGACGGGCGCGCAGTCCTCGAAGTCGTTGGTCAGGTTGGTGCCCCAGCCGAAGGCCATGCGCACCTTGCCGCGGAAGTGGCGGTAGGTGTCCTCGATCGTGTCGACATCGAGCCCGTCGGAAAAGATCAGCAGCTTCTTGCGCGGGTCCTTGCCCTTCTGCCGCCACCATCTCAGGATCCGCTCGCCGCCTTCGATCGGCGGCGCGCTGTCCGGCCTGAAGCCGGTCCAGTCGGCCACCCAGTCGGGCGCGTCGCGCAGGAAGGCAGCGGTGCCGAACGCGTCGGGCAGCACGATCAGCAGGTTGCCGCCATAGTAGCGCTGCCAGTCCTGCAGCACCTTGTAGGGCGCCCCGAGCAGCTCCTCGTCGGTCCTGGCGAGCGCCGCGAGCACCATCGGCAGCTCGTGCGCATTGGTGCCCAGCGCCTCGAGGTCGTTGTCCATGGCGAGAAGCACGTTGCTGGTGCCCGTGAACGCATCGCCGATGCCTTCCTTGAGCGCCTCCACGCACCAGCGCTGCCACAGGAAGGAATGCCGCCGCCGGGTCCCGAAATCGGAGATGCGGATGTCCGGCAGCGCCCTCAGCCGCTCGGTCTTGGCCCACATCTTGGCCTTGGCGCGGGCATAGACGACGTCGAGCGCGAACGGCCCGAAGCTCCGGAGCGCGGCGCGCGAGCGCAGCTCGTTGATGATGGCCAGCGCGGGGATCTCCCACATCGTGGTGTACATCCAGGGTCCGGGGAACCGCAGCTCGTACTGGCCGGCGCGCTTCCTGAGCTCGTATTCGGGCAGCCGGAAGTCGGCCAGCCAGGCCAGGAACTCCGGCTCGAAGATCTGCTTGCGCCCGTAGAACGTGTTGCCGGCGAGCCAGATCATCTCCTTCTTGGAGATGCGCAAGGTGCGCGCGTGGTCGAGCTGGTCGCGCAACTCCTGCTCGTCGATCTCCTCGGCGAGCTTGACCGAGGTGGTGCGGTTGATCAGCGAGAACGTCGCCTCGACCTTGGGGTACATGCCCCAGATCATCTGCAGCATGAGCAGCTTGTAGAAATCCGTGTCCAAGAGGCTGCGGACGATAGGATCGAGCTTCCAGGTGTGGTCGTAGACGCGGCGTGCAATGTCTATGATGGCCATGAACGGATCGCTCTATCTCGACGGCAGGAGTTGCCGGCCCGTCCGCGCTATAGCATCGAATCGCCCGCCGCGCCTGTACTCACGAGTGCAGGTCGGTCGATTCTGCGGCGCTGGCCCGCCTCGTCGTGCTCGGAAAACAGCCAGTCCACGAAGACCCTTACGATCGGCATGGATTTGAGGTCGTTGCGGCAGGCGATGTAGAAGGCGTCCACTGCCGGCACCGAGAGGTTGAAGGGCGTCACCAGCTGTCCGCGGGCAAGCAGGCTCGCCGCCGTCATGCTGTCGCCCAACGCCACCCCGTGGCCATGCACCGCCGCCTCGATGGCCAGACGCGCGTCGTTGAGGCGATGGCAGCGCCCGCGCTCCAGCTCCAGCGCGTCGGCCGCCACCAGCCAGGTGTGCCACTCGCGACCGTCGTCGGCGTGCAGCAGCACGTGGTCGGAAAGATCGCGGACGCTGCGGATCGGCCGGTGGTTGATCAAGGTCGGGCTGACCACCGGAAACAGCTCCAGATGCGCCCACAGCTTCAGCCAGCAGTCCGACCAGCTGCCGTCGCCGTAGAGCACGCACAGATCGACGTCGGCGGCGTGGATGGCGCCCGGATCGTTGGAGGCATCGAGGACCAGGCTGATGTCGGGAAATCGCGCGGTGAACTCGGCCAGCCGCGGCACCAGCCAGAACGACAGCAGCGCCGGCACGCAGCTGATCGACAGCGTCCCCGAGCTGGTCGGCCTGCCGAGGCGCGCCGTCGCCGCGGCGATGCCCTCGAACGCGCCGGCGGCCGCCGGCAGGAGCTCGGCGCCGTGCGCGGTGAGCTTGAGGCGCTGGCCCGACCGCTCGAAGAGCCGCACGTTGAGCGAGGCCTCCAGCGCCTTGATCTGGTGGCTGACCGCGCCGTGCGTGACATGCAGCTCGCCGGCCGCCCGGGTGAGCGAGCCGTGCCGGGCTGTCGCCTCGAAGGCACGAAGTGGATTGAGCGGGGGCAGACGACGCGCCATGGCGGCCAACCTGTGAGAAAAGCTAACGGCGATCTCTATGACAATATCAATTGTCTTTTCAATGCAACTGGACCAACAATTCCTGCCAGCAATCTCTCCATGGAGGTCCGGATGGCATTCGACCGCAGCAGGCTCGCGGCGTTGCGCGAGAAGTATGGCGAGGGCCATGGCGGCGAGCTGTTCAACGCGGAGTTCCGGAAGGTCGCCGACAAGATCTTCACCAAGGGCGGCACCCGGCTGGCGCCGTATTCGGGCGTCCCGACCTTCCTAAGTGCGCCCTACAGGCCGGTCGACCAGGAGACGCCGGAGCTTTCCGACCTTGAGGTGGCCATCCTCGGGATCCCCATGGACCTCGGCGTGACCAACCGCCCAGGCTCCCGGTTCGGCCCGCGTGCGCTGCGGACCATCGAGCGCATCGGCCCCTACAACCATGTGCTGGGCTGCGCGCCGGTCCACGATCTCAAGGTCGCCGACATCGGCGACGTCCCTTTCCGCAGCCGCTATCGCCTGGAGCTTAGCCACGATGACATCGAGCGGCGGATCGGCCAGATCGTCGCCGCGGGCGTGGCGCCGCTGTCGGTGGGCGGCGACCATTCGATCACCCATCCGATCCTCAAGGTCGTCGGCCGGCAAGCGCCGGTCGGACTGATCCACATCGACGCCCATTGCGACACCGGCGGCGCCTTCGACCAGACCAAGTTCCATCACGGCGGACCGTTCCGCAACGCCGTGCTGGACGGCGTGCTCGACCCGACGCGGACCGTGCAGATCGGCATTCGCGGCTCGGCCGAGTATCTGTGGGAGTTCAGCAGCGAGTCCGGCATGACCGTCATCCACGCCGAGGAGGTGCCCGGCCTCGGCATTCCCGCCATCGTCGAAAAGGCCCGGGCGGTGGTGGGCGACGGCCCGACCTACCTCTCCTTCGACATAGACAGCCTCGATCCGGCCTTCGCGCCGGGCACCGGCACGCCGGAAGTCGGCGGCCTCACCACGCGCGAGGTGCTGGAGCTGCTGCGCGGGCTGAAGGGTCTCGACATCGTCGGCGGCGATGTCGTCGAGGTGGCGCCGCAATACGATGCAACGACCAACACCGCGCATGCCGGGGCGCAGGTGCTGTTCGAGATCCTCAGCCTGATGGTCTTCAGCCCGTCCATCGCCGGTCGCCGCCGCTAGCGCGGAAGGCTTGCGCCGGCGCACCGGGAGGCTACCATCGGCGCATGGCAAGGGGCGGCCGAGCTGCCCCGCTGCCGGAGGTTCCGGCAGAGACGAATGAATGAGTGGGAACAGCCGGAAATACCGGCGAAAGGAGCAGATCGATGGGTGACTTCGCGAAACGCACGTTGAGCCGCCGCGCGGTGCTGGGCGCCGGCGCCGCGGCAGCCGGCCTGCTGGCGATGCCGGCGGTCCTGCGGGCCCAGGACCGCTCGCTGAAGGTCGGCGTCTACGGCGGCTACTTCAAGGATTCATTCGACAAGAACATCTTTCCCGATTTCACCAAGGCAACCGGCATCGCCGTGGAATCGGTGGCCGAACCGACCGGCGAGGCCTGGCTGGTGCAGCTGGAGCAGGCCTCCAAGGCGGGGCAGGCGCCGGCCGACCTCTCGATGATGTCGCAGACGTCGACGCTGAAAGGCGAGCAGACGGAGCTGTGGACGCCCATCGACACGGCGAAGATCAAGAACTACGACAACCTGCTGGAGCGCTTCGTGGCAAAGTACCCGGACGGCCGCGTGGCCGGCATCGGGGCGGTGGCCTGGTACATTACGCTCGTCACCAACACCGACGTCTACAAGGAGCCGCCGACCACCTGGGCGGCCCTGTGGGACCCGGCCAATGCCGACAAGCTCGGCCTGCTCGCGCTGGCGTCCAACTCCTTCCTGCTCGAAGTCACAGCCAAGACCTTCATGGGCGGCACCAACGCGCTGGACACCGAGGAAGGACTGCTCAAGGCGTTCGAGAAGCTCGCCGAGGTCAAGCCCAATGTCCGCCTCTGGTACCGCGACGAAGCCCAGTTCGAGCAGGCTCTCAAGTCCGGCGAGATCCCGATGGGCCAGTACTATCACGATGTCACCGGCCTTGCCGCGGCCGACGGCCAGCCGGTTCGCTCCACCTTCCCCAAGGAGGGCGGCATCCAGGACTCCGGCAACTGGGTGCTGTCGCGCGCTTCCAAGAAGGGCGAGGAGGCTCATGTCTTCATCGACTATATGAGCCAGCCGCAGATCCAGGGCCTCATGTCGCGCAAGGTCGGCACCGCGCCGACGCTCAAGAAGGAGGTGCTCGACCTGACGCCCGAAGAGTTTGCGGCCGTCTCCTCCGACATCGAGCCGATCATCCCTCGTTACGACCTGTATACGACAAAGTCGGACTGGATCAACCAGAAGTGGACGGAGCTGATCGTCGGCTAGGCTTCCGATGACGAAAGCGCCCGGGCAGGGGGCTCGGGCGCGGGGCCGGCAAAGTGAGGGATGCCGACGATGTCAGGGCTTGCACTGCAGGGCATATCCAAGCATTTCGGCACCTTCGCCGCCGTCGACGACGTCAACCTGACGGTGCCGCACGGCACCTTCGTTTGCCTGCTCGGCCCGTCGGGATGCGGCAAGACCACGCTGCTCAGGATGATCGCCGGGCTGGAGGAGCCGACCGCCGGCCGCATCCTGCTCGACGGGCAGGACATCACGCCCGTTCCCACCCACAAGCGCGACCTCGGCATGGTCTTCCAGTCGCTGGCGCTGTTCCCGCATCTCACCGTCGGCGACAACATCGCCTATCCGCTGCGCATTCGCGGTGCCGCCAAGGAGGCGCAGCGCCAGCGCACGGACGATCTGTTGGCGATGATCCACTTGCCGGGCTATGCCGATCGCCCGGTGAACAGGCTCTCCGGCGGCCAGCGGCAGCGGGTGGCGATCGCCCGCGCGCTCGCCATCTCGCCCAAGCTCTTCCTGCTCGACGAGCCGCTTTCGGCGCTCGACGCCAAGCTGCGCGAAGCCATGCAGGTGGAGCTGAGGCAGCTGCAGCAGCAGCTCGGCATCACCACCATCGTCGTCACCCACGACCAGCGCGAGGCGATGACGATGGCCGACCTGGTGGTGGTGATGGGAGGCGGCAAGATCCGTCAGGCGGCGCCGCCGATCGACATCTACCGCCGCCCGGCCGATGCCTTCGTGGCCGATTTCATCGGTTCCACCAACCTCCTGGAGATCGTCGCCGACGGCGCCGGCCGGCCGACCGTGCTCGGAGCTGCAATGCCCGGGCTCGTCGTCCCCGAGGGTCGCGGCAGCGCAGCGGTGTCGATCCGCCCGGAGGACGTGCATCTGGTTGCCCCCGGCGAGGCGGCTGTCGCCGGCACCGTCACCTTCGTCCGCGACCTGGGCGGCACCATCGAGACCTTCGTGGAGGCCGGCGGCGCCACGCTGGTGGCCGTCGCGACGCCTCGCGAGCGGCCCGATGTCGCCGCCGGCCAAGCCGTCGGCGTCGTGCTGCCGCCGGAGGCCTGCGTGGTGGTGCGGCAATGAGACGGGAGCCGCCGCGCGCCCTGGCCGACTACGCCCCGCTCGTCTTCCCGGCAGTCATGCTGGTCGTCTTCTTCGTCATCCCCTTCTCGACCATGATCGCGGTGTCGTTCTTCAAGCGCGACCCGGCCGGGTTCTACACTCCCGATTTCGTCGTCGACAACTATGCGCGCTTCCTGTCGACCTTCTTCGGCAGCGTGCTCGGCTTCTCGTTCATGCTGGCGGTGGCGGTCTCCGTGACCTGCCTCGTCATCGCCTTTCCCTTCACCTACCTGCTCACCCGACAGTCGCGTCAGGTGCAGACCGTGTGGCTGGTGGCGCTGCTGTCTGTCCTTTCGCTTTCGGAGGTCATCATCGGCTTCGCCTGGTCGACGATCTTCTCACGCACCGCCGGCATCACCAACCTTTTGGTCGCCGTCGGCCTGATGGCCGAGCCGCAGGCTCTGCTTCCCGGCTTCGGCGCGGTGCTGACCGGCATGGTCTATCAGGCGCTGCCCTATACGATCCTGGTGCTCTACCCAGCGCTCGTGCGCCTCGACCCGACCCTGCTGGAGGCAGCGCGCACGCTTGGCGCCTCGCCGGTCCGCGCCTTTCTGAACGTCGTCGTGCCGGCGCTGCGCAACACCATCGTCGCCACGCTGATCATGGTGTTCGTCTTCGCGCTCGGCTCCTATCTTTTGCCGCAGATTCTGGGGCGCCCGCAGCACTGGACGCTGTCGGTGCTGATCACGGACCAGGCGATCTATCAGTCCAACATGCCGTTCGCCGCGGCGATGGCGGTGTTCCTGGTGCTGATGTCGCTGGCGCTCGTCGGGCTGACGCTGCTCGTCGGGCGGCGGGAGAACGCCGCATGACCGGCACGCTGCTCCGCCGCCTCTATCTCTTCCTGGTCGGCCTGTTCCTGCTGGCGCCGCTCATCGTGGTGGCGGGCGTGTCGGTCAACGAGAAGCAGGACCTCGCTTTCCCGCCCAAGGGCTTCTCGCTCGGCTGGTACGCCGAGATCTTCGTCAATCCGGAGTGGCGTGCAGCCCTCATAGCCTCCGTCCTGCTCGCCTTGAGCGCCGCCGCCATCGCGGTGGCGATCGCTCTGCCCCTCGCCTGGTTCCTCTGGCGCCGGCACGCCCCCTGGGCACGGGTGTTCCAGCTGCTCGGCGTCGCCCCCTTCATCCTGCCGCCGGTCATCACGGCGCTGGGCTTCCTGACCTTCTGGGCCACGCTCGGCTTCTACGGCCAGCCTTGGACGGCGGCGATCAGCCATGCCATCTTCTTCGTCACGCTGCCGCTGGTCACCCTGACGCTCGGCTTCGCCTCGATCGACCGCTCCCTGGTCGAGGTCGCGGCGACCATGGGCGCCGACGACCGCACCGTGGCGCGCACCGTCGTTTTGCCGCTGATCCTGCCCTATCTCGTCTCCGGCTACGCCTTCGCTTTCGTGCTGTCGCTCAACGAGTACATCGTCGCCTATATGACGGTCGGCTTCACCATGGAGACGCTGCCGATCAAGATCTTCAACGCGCTGCGCTACGGCTACACACCCACCATGGCCTCGGTGACCATATTCTTCGTCGCCATCGCCGCGCTGGTGTTCGGGCTCATCGCCCGCTTCGGTGACATCCGCCGGCTGCTCGGCGCCATGTCCTCGGAGGCGTGAGGATGCGGCTGGCCGCTCTCCAGATGCAGGCGACGCCGGGCGACGTGGCGGCCAATCTGGCACGCATCGGCGCTGCCGCGGAGCGTGCGGCCGCAGCCGGTGCGGCGCTGCTCGTGGCGCCCGAGCTGGCCGTTACCGGCTATGGCGCCGGCGACGCCTTTGACGAGCTGGCAGAGCCGGCCGAAGGCGCGGCCGTCGCCTCGCTGGCCGAGCTGGCTGCCGCGACGGGCGTGGCGATCGTCGCCGGCTTCGCCGAACGCGACGGCCGGTCGGTCTACAACAGCGCCGTCTTCGCCGACGGCAGGCGCCGCCCGACCGTCTACCGCAAATCGCATCTCTACGGCCCCTATGAGCGCTCCCACTTCGCCGCCTCGCCGCCACAGGCGACGTTGGTCGAATTTTCCGGCCTGAGGCTTGGCATGCTGATCTGCTACGACGTCGAGTTCCCCGAGAACGTCCGCCGCCTGGCGCGCGCCGGCGCCGACGCGGTTCTGGTGCCGACCGCCCTGCCGACCGGGCCGCACGCCGCCTTCATTGCCGGCAGCATGATTGCCGTGCGGGCCTTCGAGAACCAGCTGTTCGTCGCCTACGCCAACCACGCTGGCGCCGACGGTCGCTTTGCCTATGCCGGCCGCTCGGTGATCGCTGCTCCCGACGGCAGCCTGCTCGCCGAGGCGCCGGCGACGGGGGAGGCACTGCTGCTGGCATCGATCGACCGTGACGCCTACCGCGCCTCGGCTCTCGAGAACACCTATCTCGACGATTTACAGCCGTAGCGAGTGAAAGGGTTCAGTCTGGGGTGACCCGCCAGACGCGGTTTCCGACGTCGTCCGCCACCAGCAGCGCGCCGTCCCTGGCGATCGCCACGCCGACAGGGCGGCCTTTCGCCTTGTCGTCCTGTCCCAGAAAGCCAACGAGCACGTCGCTCGGCGGGCCGGAAGGCCGACCGTCGGCAAACGGCACGAACAGCACCTTGTAGCCGCTGCGGGGCTTGCGGTTCCATGACCCGTGCTGTCCCACGAAGGCGCCGTTTTTGTAGGTCGGTCCGAAAAGGTCGCCCGTGTTGAAGGTCAGCCCCAGCGACGCCGTGTGCGAGCCGAGCGCATAGTCCGGCTTGACCGCCTTGGCGACGAGGTCCGGCTGCTGCGGTCGGATGCGCTCGTCCAGGTTCCGGCCGAAATAGCTGTAGGGCCAGCCGTAGAAGGCGCCGTCCTTTACGGAGGTCATGTAGTCCGGGACCAGGTCCGAGCCGATCTCGTCCCGCTCGTTGACCACCACCCACAGCGCGCCGGTTTCGGGGTTCCACGACAGGCCGTTGGGGTTGCGCAGCCCGGAGGCGAAGAGGCGGCGTTGCTTCGTCGCCAGGTCGATCTCGTGGACGGCCGCCCGGTCTTTCTCGATATCCATGCCGTTTTCCCCGACATTGCTGTTGGAACCCACCGTCGCGTAGAGCTTGGTCCCGTCGAGCGAGGCGATGACATCCTTGGTCCAGTGGTGATTCAACCCGGCCGGCAAGTCGACGATCGCTTCGGGCGCGGCAGTGATCTCGGTGGCGCCGTCCTGATACGGAAAAGCGACGATCCCGTCGGCATTGGCGACGTAGAGCTTGCCGGCCGACAGGGTCATGCCGAACGGCGACATGAGGTCCTTCAGGAATACGGTCCTCGTCTCGGCGACGCCGTCGCCATCCTGGTTGGCGCCGGGCGCGTCGGCGCCGGCGCTGCCCATGACGATCTGCTCCGCCCACTGGCGGACGCCGCCCGGGCGCTCGTCCTGCGGTGGCTTGTTGGACTCGGCGACCAGCACGTCCCCGTTGGGCAGCACGTGCAGCCAGCGGGGGTGCTCGAGGCCGACCGCGAAAGAATTGACCGCGAAGCCGGGCGCCGGCTTGGGCATCGCCCCTTCCTTCCAGGGCGAGGCCTCGGCCTGGTTCACCGTCGGCAGGATCCGCGGATCGGGCGCGGGCAGGGTCGGGTCGGGGCCGTATTGCTCCTCGATCGCCACTTTGGCCTCCTCGCGCGACGAGAGGAGTACGCCACCGACGGCGATCGCTGCCAGGACGACGATGGCGGCCAGAATCGCGAGAAGGGTCCTCAAAATTGCGCCTCGTGATCCGGTTCGAAGGAGAGCGTGATGGGTCCGCTCGGCAGCAAAACCTTCGATAGGGCGAAGGGTTCCGGGGCTCGCCGATCCGTCGCGCCCGGAGGCCCGCGAAACTCAGGCGAGCCAGACGTCGGCCTCCTTGTTCCGGCCCTTCAGGGGAAGGCCGGGGTGAAACCGCATCTCGCGGCAGTATTTCTCGCGCACGGAGTTGTCCGAAACGGCCTGCATGGCCGATTGGCTGGCGACGATGCGGCAGGAGAGGCCGCGCGTCGCGCCTTCCAGCCGCGAGGCCACGTTGACGGTGTCGCCCAGCATGGCGAATTCCATCCGCCGGGCATTGCCGATGTCGCCGAGGACGACCGGCCCGAAATGCACGCCGACCGAAAGTTGGACCGGCTCCAGTCCCTTTTCGACCCGTTCCGCATTGAGAAGACCGATACGGCGCTGCATCTCGAAGGCGGCAGCGATGGCGTTCGCCGCATCGGCCGGCGACGGGTGCGGCGTCCCGAAACTCGCCATCAGTCCGTCCCCCATGTATTTGTCGAGGGTGCCGCCATGGGCGAAGACCGCCTCTTCGAGTGCGGAGTGGAAGTCCCGCAGCAGGGAGATGACTTCCTCCGGTTCCTTCCCCTCGGCGAAGCGGGTGAAGCCCACGATATCGGCAAACAGGACGGCGACGTCCTGCGAGCGTACGCCGCCCAGCGGCTCGTGGCGATGAGCCAGCTCTTCCACCATCGAGGGTGGAAAGTAGCGCGAGAGATTGGCCCGCTCCGCCGCCAGATCGGCCTGGCGGAGCAGAAGATCGTTGGAGCGCCGCGATTTGAGCGCCAGGATCACCGAGACGATGACGAAGATCGTGATCTCCTGGACCCGGTTGGTGAAATTGACGCTGTTGGGGTCCAGGATGTCGAACATCCGCTCATTGCCCGCCAGCGCCTGCCGCACGGCGACGGACAGCTCGGGGTAGATCGTCCCGAACGCCACGACGCCGCCGACCCCTGCCAGCCAGGTCGCCGCCGTCCACAGGCCGATGCTTTGCACCGTGCGCCAGCTGTAGGCGAGCGTCGAGCCCGCCAGGAAGATGAAGAAATAGACGAAACCTTCGAAGCGGAACTGAAATGCGGTCGGCCAGGCTTCGGTGGCCAGCGGGTTCGGCACGCTCAAGGTGAGGGTCAGGAGGAGGAGGTCGGCGAAGATCAGCGCCAGCTCGGTGCGCGACTGCCCGACACGCGCCGCCCGCAGCTGCGCCAGTCCGATGAGGACGAAAAGCACCAGCAGGGCTTCATAGTACAGCACCTCGATGCGCGGATTGAGGAAGAGAAGCAGCAGCGCAACGATGCCCAGTGCGGCCGTGCGCGCCCAGGTGGCGATGCGCTGGCCCTGCATTTTTTCGACTTCCAGGGCGCGGGCAAGATGCGGGTTGCGTTGAGCAAGCCCTTCTTCCGACAGCCGCGTCGACCACGGTCGGTTCCAAAATCGGAAGCTCCAACGACCCTCCGCGATCTGCTGCTGAGCCGAATCCATGACCATGCCCTCGTTGCCGTGGCGCCCGCGTGCTCATGATACCCGATCGCTCGCTAAAGTCGCCCGCGCGTCAGACGATACCAGCGGATGTAGCCGAGCCGTGCCTGTTCGCGGAACAGGGTCAACAGGCCTGCCGCCGCAATCGCCAGAAGCCCCAGGATCGACAGCGCGTCCGGATACTCGTCGAAGAACATCGCGCCGATCAGCACGGCCCAGATCATCTGCGAATAGTGCGTCGGCGCGATGTGGTTGGCGGGGCTGTGGCGCGTCGCCAGGAACTGCAGGCGGTTGCCCGCGGCGGTGCAGGCGCCGGACAGGAGCAGCACGCAGAGCAGCGGCCAGGAAGGCATGGAAAACGTGGTGACTGCCGCTGCCCCGGCGTTGAACGCCAGCCCATAGGCGACCAGCATGCCGAGCACCGCCGTCTGGCGCTCGCCGGCGATCGAGCGCATCAGCACGATCGACAGCGCAGCGCAGAGCGCCGCGCCGATCGCCGACAGATGGCCGAGCTCGAGCACGCGGACGCCGGGCCGCACCACCATCAGAACGCCGGCAAAGCCTGCGAAAACCGCCAGCCAGCGCCAGATGCCGACCTGCTCTTTGAGGACGGCGATCGACAGGAGCGTCACGAAGAGCGGGGAGAGGAACAGCAGCGCATATACCTCGGCCAGCGGGATCGAGGTGAAGGCGTAGACGCTGAATATCCCCGCAGCCATGCCGAGCGCGGCGCGGGCATGCACCTTGAGCGGGTTGCGCATCCGCCAGAAGTTCGACCAGTCTTCGCCGGCCGGTTTCACCAGCAGCAGGAAAAGCCCCGAAAACAGGATGTTTAAGAATCCGATCTCAAAGATCGTCAGCGAACCGCCCAGGCTTTTGATGAGGCCGTCGCCCCACGCGTAGACCGCATAGGCCAGAAGGGCCAGAAGAATGCCGTTTTTCACGTCGGGAGGACTCAGGATGTCGAGGGGCGCCAAGCGGTAGACCGAACCGCGGCGCCCTTCAAGCGCTCTTGCGGCGCCCGATTGTCGCGCGCGAGGCATCCCCGCGGCCATGAGACCAATGTGTGTTGCAACTGGCAACACGGCGCGGGAACCGCGAATCGTGCGATGTCCTACCGCTTTTGTTGTGAATGGTCTCTGGGAGGCAGGTGTTCGCGAGAGCCGGAATACGCTCTAATCGCTCCGGCTTTCCTTTTAGTATCGTCCAGGGCTTTGCGCCGTGTCGGAGTCGCTTGGTGCACCAACGCACGGACCACTGACGAGATGGTCCCCAGCCGCCTCGCCGAATTCAAGCCCCTCAGACCCGCTGAGGAGAGGGTGATCGCGGATTTGCGCTCAGGCGTGCTGGATCGACTTGGAGACGGCATGAGACCGATCGACGACGATCCTGCCCGCACCGTGCGCGCGGAGTTGCTGCGGTTCCTCATCCTGGGCGGCGACGATGACAGTCGCCCTCATGAAAAGGGCTTGAGAATCGCCGGTGCATGCATCGAAGGCGTGCTCGATCTGGAAGGTTGCCGGATCCCGCGAGACATCGGCTTGAAGGATTGCCTCTTCAACCGGGCCCCGACATTGCGCTCGGCGGTCATCGACAATCTTTTTCTCGACGGGTCTGCCTTGCCCGGTCTGCAGGCTGATCGGCTCGAGGCGCGTGGCGGCCTGTACCTCCGCGGCGCGGCGGTTGCGGGTGAAATCGAGCTGCGTGGAGCTCGGCTCGGCGGCCATCTCGATTGCAGGGGCGCCAGGCTGGAGAACCAGGCACACATGGCCGTCAGCGCCGATGGCCTGGAGGTCCGTGGCAGCGTCCTCTTGCGCGGAGCGACGATCGTCGGCGGGATCGGACTGCCGGCGGCGCGTCTCGGGGGAGACTTGGACTGCGTGGGCGTCTCGATCGACCGACCCGGCGAACTCGCCCTCGACGGTGACAACATCGAAATGCGCGGCGACTTCACATTGCGCAGCGCTGCCGTCAACGGTCAGATCAAGGCGCAGGGCGCACGTATCGGAGGCGATGTCGATTGCTCCGGCGCGACCCTTTCGCAGCCGGCCGGTCAGGCGCTCATGCTGAACCGGGCTACGATCGAAGGAGCTTTCTTTCTGCGCAAGGGGGCCAAGATTCGCGGCGCGCTGGTGCTGACGGCCGCTACCATCGGCGCCTTCGACGACGAGCGCGACAGCTGGCCCGAAAAAGGAGGTCTGCTGCTCAACCGGTGCCGATACGGCGCTTTCATCGGCGGCCCGGTCGATTCGGAAAGCCGGCTGGATTGGCTCTCGCGTCTGGTGCCGGAACATTGGGGCGAAGACTTCTGGCCGCAGCCCTATGAGCAGCTATCGACCGTCTTCCGGGAGATGGGACATGACGAGGATGCCCGCAACGTCCTGATTGCCAAGGAGCGCCTGCAACGGCGCGCACGACGTGCACGCGCCAAAGGTCAGCTGCTGCGAGGCGCGCTTTGGGCCAAGGACGCACTGCTTGGCGCCACCATCCGCTACGGACGCCAGCCGCTGGTCGCTTTCTTCTGGCTTTTCGGCTTCTGGGCTATCGGCGTCCTGGTGTTCGCCGTCGCCGAGCGGCACGGAGCCTTCAAGCCGAACAGCGCCGTCATCTTGCGATCGACGGAATGGACGCAATGTTCGCTCGAGCAGGATCAGCGACGCTTTCTTCCCTCGGTCGGCGACTATGTGGCCGGCCGCGCGAAGAAGGGCCAGTTGCAGCTCTTCTGCTTCAGGAATCAGCCGGAGGCGGCAAGCTATCCGGAGCTCAAGGCCTGGGTCTATTCGCTGGATGTCCTGCTTCCTGTGCTGGAGATCGGGCAGAAGCAATATTGGCGTCCCGACCCGTCGCAGCGGTTCGGCTCCGTCGCGCTCAACTACTACTATCTGCAGACCATTCTCGGCTGGGTCTTGAGCCTGCTTGCGGTTGCCGGCTTCTCCGGGCTCGCCAAGTCGAGCTGAGCGGAACAGGGCCCCGGCGGCCGCGCCGCCCTTTCGCCTCTCGACGCGGAGCGTCAGGCCCCATACTGTCCGTGATCGCACCGTGCGTCTCGATTGGGAGGTCGATATGGCCGAGCAAGATCTCAAGGGCAGAATGCTGATCGGCAAGCTGGCCGGCCTGGCGCTCGTCATTGTGGGAGTTCTGCTTGCGGCGTCGGGCTATCGAGGCGGCTCGCCCGGCTACATGGCTGCCGGCATTGCACTTTTGGTGATCGGCCTCATCGTGCTCGTGCGCAAGATCCTGACCCGCAATCAAATCGGCTGATCCCTTGGCCGCCACCCGGCGCGTTCGGCGACGCGTCAGAAGGGCAGCAGCAAGGGAACCAGGATCACGCTGACGACCAGGACGACCACGGAAAAGGGGGACACCGACGCGGACGAAATCGCCGAAGGAGTAGCGCCCCGGCGCCACCATCAGCGTGTTCACGGGCGAGGACACCGGCGTCATGAAGGCGGTCGATGCGGCGAGCGCCACAATCATCGCGAAGGGATAGGGCGACAGGCCCAGGTCCTTGCCGACAGCCAGCGCGACGGGCGCCATCAGCGTTCATCGTGCTTCCGCGCCCTGAAGGGCCGGCTTGGATGCGAACAGATCCATGCCCAAGCGTTGTGACAGGTATTTTGCGACCAGTTTTCCCTTGACGCTGTTGCCGGCGGCGTCGAGCGGTGGGGCGAAGGTGCCGAGCCCGCCCTTTCCCGGCGACACCGTGACGATTCCGCCGCCGATGCCGCTCTTGCCGGGAAGGCCGATCTCGT
>JBEVJK010000039.1:0-2556 GCA_040510195.1 Mesorhizobium sp.
GCTCGACGACCAAGAATGCAGACAAGGCGGCAGCCTTCATCAGCTTCTTCGTCAACGACGTGGAGGCAGGCAAGATTCTCGGCGTCGAGCGCGGCGTGCCGATGTCGCCCAAGGTCCGCGAAGCCATCCTGCCGAACCTGAACGAGGTCGAGCGGGCGACCGTCGATTACGTCAATCTCCTGGCAGACAAGGTCAGCGATTATCCGCCGCCCGTGCCGGTCGGCGCCGTCGAGTTCGACAACAACGTCATGCGCAAGGTGGCCGATCAGGTCGCCTTCGGGCAGATCTCGATCGACGAGGCCGGCAAGCGCATGATCGAGGACGGTAACGCCGTCTTGAGAAAGGTGAACTAGTCACTTGTTTTGACAATAAGGAACCGGCGCTCCATGTGCCGGTTCCCTACAACCTGATCCCTAATCCTCGCGGAAGGCGCGGTTGAAGCTGTCCATCACCGGCCGCAACATGTAGCCGGCAGCGGTGAACTTGCCCGTCTTGATCAGCACCTCGACCGGCATGCCCGCCATCACCTCGACTCCCGGGAGAGAGGACAGCGAGTTCTCGTCGAGCCGGATGCGCGCCGTGTAATAGGATCGCTCCGTGGCTTTGTCGACCAGCCGGTCGGCTGAGACATAGGTCAGCGTTCCCTGCACGGGCGGCACCCGGCGATGCTTGTAGGGCATCAGCCTTACCTGGGCGGGCAATCCGGGATGAACCACATCGATGTCGTCGGGCCGCACTTGGGCGGTGACGATGAGGCGATCATGCTTCGGCACGAGGTCCAGGAGTGGCTGGCCCTCCGCCACGACGCCGCCGGGCGTGCGGATGCGGAGATCGGTGACGACGCCATCCTCCGGCGCGCGCACTTCGGTGCGGGCAAGAACGTCCTCGGCGGCTTCCGAGCGCTCGGCGAGCTGGAAGACGAGAGCCTGAGCATCACGCAGACTCTGGGCGATCTCGGTCTCGCGATCGCTGCGCAGCTTCAGAATCTGGGCATGGACTTCACCGACGCCCTGCTCTGCCCGGGCCATCTCCTCCTGCGCCTGCCCGCGCCGTCCCTCGATCTCAGCCTGCTCTCGTTCGAGCGACAGCTTCCGCGGCTGGGCAATGATGCCTTTGGCGACGAGCGGAGCGATGGCTTCCATTTCCTTCTTGATGATCTCCGACCGCTTCTCGGCCGCCGTGACCTGGAAGCGCAGGCCCAGCATCTGACGCGAAATCTGCTGCTGGCGCTGTGCCAGCACGGCAAGCTGAGACTGGTAGAGCTGGCGCCTGCTGACGAAGATGCGCTGTTGCCCGGCCAGCACATCGGCCAGTGCCGGACTTTTCTCTACCATCTGCCTGAGCGGCAGCGGGAACTGGATGCTGTCGCGCCCGTCGCGCTCAGCCAGGAGCCGCGCCTCGCGGGCCTTGGCCTCGTGGAGCTGCCCCTGAAGGGCCTGCGCCGTGGCCCGTGCCTTGGTGTCGTCGAGCCGGACCAGGGGCTGGCCCATGCTGACGGCATCGCCGTCCTTCACGAGGATCTTGGCGACGATGCCGCCTTCGAGGTGCTGTACCGTCTTGCGGCTGGTCTCGGCCTCGACCGATCCGGAGGCGATGGCCGCACTTTCCAATGGTGCCGTGACCGACCAAGCGCCGAATCCGCCGATGAACACGGCCACAAGTCCGAAGGCCGCGCCGGCAAGCCAGATGATCCGCCGGAACGGTGTCGCCGGCGGGGGCGGCAGCACATCGGACAGGTCGATGACGGGAGATGTCTTGGACATCACGCGACTCCCCTGCCGGCCTGCGCGCTCGGAGCCGCGATCATCGGTCCTTCCTTGACCTTCGGCATGCGCGGCTCCGCCTTGGGCTTGGCCTGCGGCACCACCTTGATCGCGGTATGGCCCTGGGCAATCCTTTCCGCGATCTCACGGCGCTCGCCATAGGCATTGACCATGCCATTGTCGAGCACGAGCACGCTGTCGGCGATGGACAGGATCCCGAGCCGCTGAGCGATCACGATGATGGTCGCGCCCCGTGCCTTCATCTCGGTGATCGCCTGGCGCAACGATTCCTCGCCTTCCGGGTCGAGGCTGGCATTGGGTTCGTCGAGGATGATGAGGCGCGGATCGCCGAAGAAGGCGCGCGCAAGCCCGAGCTTCTGGCGCTGGCCGCCGGAGAGGCGTGCTCCGCCCTCGCCGATATTGGTGTCGTAGCCCCGCGGCAGCCTCATGACGGTCTCATGGAGATCGATAAGGCGGGCGGCGGCGATCACGTCTGCAGAACTCGCTTCCGAGAGACGGGAGATGTTCTCGGCGACGGTGCCGGCGAAGAGTTCGACATCCTGCGGCAGGTAGCCGAAATAGCGATGGCCGCCTGAGGCCATCCACACGCCGATATCGGCTCCGTCAAGCCGCACATGCCCGGTCGTCGGTGGAACGGTTCCCGCAATCAGGCGGCCAAGCGTCGATTTTCCTGCGCCCGAAGGCCCGACGACGCCGAGCACCTTTCCGGCACAGACCATCATCGACAGTCGCCGCACGATGGGCTCGGTCGAGCCAGGCGGCACATAGGTCA
>JBEVJK010000040.1:0-18521 GCA_040510195.1 Mesorhizobium sp.
TGCCGCCTCGCCGCCCTTCTTCGCTGCCCTCTGCAGCGCGGCCGCGTCTTCGTTCTCCGCCGCCCAGCCGGATCCGCCGCTCCCCGCTTCGCCGTCTCGCCGCCCTCCTGCAGACGCGGCGGCTTCATTCCTCACTGCCGAGCCCGGTCCGCCGCTCATGTCGTCGCCCTCCCCGCTTCGCCGGCGGGCCGATCCGCCCCGGCCCCGGCACCGTCTTCCTGGCCGGCGATCTGCCGGGCGAACTCGCGGGCGAGCTCGAGGATGCGCTGGTCGATACGTTTCAGGATGCCGGCCTTCAGCGCATCGCGACGGGCCTGTCCTTCCCGCGCCCCGTCCAGGCTCCGCGCCACGTCGCCGAGCCGCTCCACGGTGCGCATCAGCACCGAGATCGCTTCCACCTCTTCCCGGTCGATCGTCGCGCCGGGCGGCTCGGCGCGCCGCCGCACGGTTTCCAGCCGGTGCACGATCCAGTCGCTGAAGGCCCCGAGCCGCGCCAGCCGCTCGTTTTCGCTCAGCGCCGCGAGCCGCTCGCCCCAGCCGTCCCGCGAGGCGAGCCGTTGAAGCGAGCGCGCATTCCGCCCGCAGGCTTGCGCCAGCCTTTCATAGCTCGGCGTCGCCCCCTCGAAGAGCTCCCTGAGCGCCGCCGTCCGTCTCTCGCTGTAGCCTTGCATGCCCGTGCCGATCCTTTCCGACCGCCCGGCCCACAAGGCCCGGCGCGGTTCCGCTTTGCGTTGAAGTGCTGGTTGGGTTGAAATTGAAGGGAGACTCGGCCGGTCGCCGTTTGGCAATCAGGGTCAGCCGGCCAGGGTCAGCCGGCCAGGGTCAGCCGGCCAATGTCGGGCGGCCAATGTCGGGCGGCCGATGTCGGGCGGCCTATGTCGGGCGGCCAAAGCCCCGGCCAATGCTGGGCGGACAAAGTCCCCGGCCAACGCCGGCGGAAAATGCCGGCCAACCCCCAGCCCATGAGACCGACTGCTCAACCGGCAAAACCACAGCGCAAACCGTTGCTTGCGCTGGTTCCCGGACTCCCGGCGTGAGGTTGACCGCGACCCAGTTTGCGACCCCGGACTCGATCCTGCCGGCGGCCATCGGGTTTTTCGACGATGACCGGACCTTAGCAAATCCCCGTCACGCCGTCAAGAAAAAATTCCTACCCCGCTCTTGATCCCGAGGGCCGCCGCCCCGGCAGCCCCTGACGCGACCCGCCCCAGCCTGCCTTCCTCATCCAAGCGTGATGATCACACTCTCACCCTTGTCATCCATATGTGGTACATTGAGTATCCCGCTTAACCGTAATCGTTCGTTGAAGCCCTCAGACCGCTGATTTTCCTTGTTGCGTGAGCGGAATTGGAGGAAAAGAGGGCGCCCGGGCGATCACGCAATCTTTCGCCCTGAAATCGCTTGTAAGCGGTTTCTTAAGTCGAATGCAGGGATGCTGCGCACCGCCCATGCACCAGCCGCTCCCCCGAAAAAAGAGCCCGCGCCGCCCCAGGGCGGGCCGTCTGCTCGCCATCGACGCCTGGATCGATTCCACGCTCTATGAGGCTGGCTTCAGGCTGTCTGAGGCGTGGGAGAATCTGACCATCTTCTTCCGCCGCTTCCGCCTCACCGGCTGGCGCCGCGCTTTGGCCGAGCTTGCCAGCGAGGGTGTGACGCTGGGCGCCGCCGGATCGGTGGTCATGCTGGCGCTCGCCATGCCGGCCTTCGAGGAGACCGCCGGCGACTGGAAGAACCAGGGCGATTTTGCCGTCACCTTCCTCGACCGTTACGGCAACGAGATCGGCCAGCGCGGCATCATCCAGCGCGAATCGGTGCCGGTCGACGAAATGCCCGACCATGTCATCCAGGCCGTGCTGGCCACCGAGGACCGCCGCTTCTTCGATCATTTCGGCATCGATTTCCTCGGCCTGTTTCGCGCCATGCAGGAGAACGTCCGCGCCAACTCGGTCGTCCAGGGCGGCTCCACCATCACCCAGCAATTGGCCAAGAACCTGTTCCTCTCCAACGAGCGCACGGTCGAGCGCAAGGTCAAGGAGGCGTTCCTGTCGCTCTGGCTGGAGATGAACATCCCCAAGAAGGAGATCCTCCAGCTCTATCTCGACCGCGCCTATATGGGCGGCGGCACCTTCGGCATCACGGCCGCCGCCGACTTCTATTTCGGCAAGGACGTCAAGGACTTGACGCTCCCCGAGGCAGCCATGCTGGCGGGCCTTTTCAAGGCGCCGGCCAAATACGCCCCGCACCTCAACCTGCCCGCCGCCCGCGCCCGCGCCAACGAGGTGCTCACCAACATGGTGCAGGGCGGCTTCATGACCGAGGGCCAGGTGCTGTCGGCCCGCCTCCACCCCGCCACCGCCGTCGACCGCGGCGATCTCAAGAGCCCCGATTATTTCCTCGACTGGGCGTTCGAGGAGGCCAAGCGCGTCGCCGCCAAGAAGGGCATCCACTCGATGGTGGCGCGCACCACCATCGACATGAACATCCAGCGCGCCGCCGAGGAATCGCTGGAGTTCCACTTGCGCCAGCACGGCAAGGAATACCGCGTCACCGAGGGCGCCATCGTCGTCATCGAGACCAACGGCGCGGTGCGCGCCATCGTCGGCGGCCGCGACTACGGCGCCAGCCAGTTCAACCGCGCCACGCGCGCGCTGCGCCAGGCCGGCTCCTCCTTCAAGCCCTATGTCTACGCCACCGCGATGGAGCACGGCTTCACCCCCGAATCGGCGATCTCCGACGGGCCGATCTCCTGGGGCCGCTGGTCGCCCAAGAACTATGCCCGCTCCTATTCCGGCCGCATGACGCTCACCACCGCGCTGGTCAAGTCGATCAACACCGTGCCGGTGCGTCTCGCCAAGGACCATCTGGGGGTCGAGCCGATCGTCAAGATGGCCCGCGACATGGGCGTCGAATCGCCGCTCGAAGTCTTCAAGACCACCGTGCTCGGCACCTCCGGCATGACGGTCATGGATCAGGCGACGGGCTATTCCACCTTCGCCACCGGCGGCTTCACCGGCAACCGCCATGCCATCAGCCAGCTGCTCAGCCGCTCTGGCGAGGTGATCTACGATTTCGATCGCGATGGTCCCAAGCCGCACCGGGTGCTGTCCGAGCAGGCCAGCGCCGCCATGAACTCGATCCTGGTCCAGGTGCCCGAATGGGGCACCGCCCGCCGCGCCGCCCTGCCCGGCATTCGCACCGCCGGCAAGACGGGCACCACCCAGGGCTACCGCGACGCCTGGTATGTCGGCTTCACCGGCAACTACACGGCCGCTGTCTGGATGGGCAACGACGACTTCACGCCCACCAACGACATGACCGGCGGCACGCTGCCCGCCATGACCTGGCAGCGCATGATGGAATATGCCCATCAGAACATCGAGCTTAAGCCCATCCCCGGCATCGAGAATCCCTTCCTCGACCCGGCGGCGGTCGCCAAGGCCAAGGAGGAGGCGTCGAAGACCGCCAGCGCGGAGCCGCCGGAGACCATCGAGCGGCCGCCCGTCCTGTCGGCCGCCACCACGCGCATGCTCAAGGCGCTGTCCGACGAGTTCCGCAAAGCCCCGCCCATCCAGCTGCCGGCCCGGCCGGAAACCCTCTCGGCGCTTTAGGGCAATTCCGGCGGAACGCTTGGCTCCGCGGCTCGATAGACCGAGACGTGCGAACGCGACTCGGCCGTGAATGGCGACCCCGACCAGTCGGCGTCCCGGCTCTCCAGCACGAAGCCTGCCAGCGCGCCCATGAGGTCCAGTTCGGCCGGCCAGATGTAGCGGTGCGCGGATCGGGTGAGATGGGCCTCGCGCCCGTCGCCGAATCGGAAATGGTGCGACGTCACCCGCTGGGCCAGCACGTCGTAGGTGTCGAGGCCGATATAGCCCGGCTCCGAATGCCAGACGACCGCATCCTGCCCTGGCGGCAGCTTGCGCAGCTCCGGCACCCACAGCTCGACCACGAAGCGGCCGCCCGGCGACAGGTGGCGCGCGGCGTTGCGGAAGCAGGCCACCTGCGCGGCCTGGGAGAGCAGGTTGGAGATCGTGTTGTAGACGAGGTAGACGAGCGAAAAGCGGCCTGGAGCCTCGACCGTGGCCATGTCGCCCATGATCACGGGGATCGTTTGCTCGTCCGCCTTGGTCCGCAGCTGTGCGACCATCGGGCCCGATGCGTCGACCCCGACCACCGGAACGCCGCAGGCGCTGAGCGGCACCGCGACGCGGCCGGTGCCGATCGCGAATTCCAGCGCCCTTCCGCCTGCCGCCAGCTCGGCCAGCCGCCGAACGGTCGGTTCCAGCACCGCGGACGAGAACATCCCTGTGCCTGGCGTGTCATAGGATCGCGCGGTCTCGGTGTCGTAGGGGTCGGTGTCTTGCATCTTGAGGCCTTAGCGTTCAGCCAGCCCGTCGTCTATCGCCTTCGTGACGCGGCATGTCGAAGCCGGCCGTCAGGCGGCTTGCCATGCCGGCCGCCGGTCGCTATCCCGGTGGGCGCCCCCGTTGTCCGTCCTCCCGGCCGATGCTCAGAACAGTTTCCCTTGCCGCGCTCATCCTGACGCTCGCCGTAGGCGGCGGGGCGCTGAGCGTCTACTGGGCGCTCGGCGCCCGCGAGGGTGTCGGCGCCGTCGCAATCGGCCCTTGGGTGAGTTTCCCCGATCTCGGGACGCCGGGTGCCGATCCCTATTCCAAGGCGCGCATAGCCCGCCAGGGCCTGCTGTCGCTCGGCCTCGCCGAAGGCCTGACCTTCGCCGCCGATCGCGATTCCGACGGCCGGGCGCTCTCCCGCGACTGTCGCTACGAGATCGAAGGCACCTTCCCGCCGGCGCGCTTCTGGACCCTTTACGCCGCCGATGCCAGCCACCGCATGCTGCCGCCCCAAGGGCTGCCGCGCCGCCCCGCCCTCAATTCGCTGGAGGCATTGAGGCGCCAGGACAATTCGCTGTCGATCGCGGTGGCACGCCAGGCCACGCCAGGCAACTGGCTCGCCGTGCCCGGCAATGGTCCGATGGTTCTGGTGCTCACGCTCTACGACACGCCGTCGGCGAGCAGCGCCGGCATCGCCGACCTCGCCTTGCCGGCGATCCGCGAGATCGGCTGCGATGCTTAGACAGGTCTCCTACGCCGTGCTCGTCGGGCTGGTCGGCGCCGGCATCGTGCACATCGTCATCCTGTTGAGGTTGCCCGCTTTTTCGGAGCGCGACGCCTGGTCGAACCTGGCCGCCCGGGCGCCGCTCTACCAGGTCGCGCGCATTTCCGACCGGCCCGGCGCCCCGGCGCTGCTGCAATCGCCGGATCCTTTCGTCGACGCAGTCGCCTGCCGCTTCGACCTGACCGAAGGCATCGCCCATTTGTCCGGGCCCGGCGGCGTTCCCTTCTGGTCCGCCTCCGTCTACGACCGCAACGGCCAGAACATCTACTCCTTCACCGATCGCACCGCGACGTCCGGCGCGCTCGACTTCGTCGTCGCCACGCCGGTCCAGATGACGGAGGTTCGCAAGGCGCTGCCGCAGGAGTTCCGCGCCTCGGTCTTCGTCGAGGCGCCGCTGGAGGAAGGCATCGTCGTCATCCGCTCGCTGGTGCCGGACGAAAGCTATCGGCCCGAGGTGGCTGCCTTTCTCGACGGCATCGCCTGCCGCAGCGTGCTGCCGGAGCCCGCGGGGCTGGACTAGAGCGTGACCCAAAAAGTGGTTCTCGGTTCTTGCTCGAAAAAGTGAGCATGATCCGCCCAGTTTTTGAAAGTTCCTGCTCTGGGGTCGGTGTCTAGTGCTTGACCGGCGAAGGCGCGTTCGGCGGGTCCTTTGGCGGCGGCGCTTTGGCCGGTTCCCCTGTCCGCTCGTAGCGGACGCCGGGAAAGATGATCACCGCGGCCGCCGCGGTGCCGTCCTCGGCAGCGCGGGGCTTTGCCGCCTGGCGCGGCGTGAAGGACAGGATGCTCCCCATGGTCTTCGTCCCCTCTCGGCAGGATCGGGCCAGTCGTTTCGCCTCCATGTCGATTAGGCGCGGCCGAGGGTTAACAGGCTCTTAACGGATCGCCGCTAAATTGAACGAAAGGCCGGGCGCGCGAGGCAAGTCGCCTTCCGCCAGCGGTCGGCCTTCCGAAACCTCGTGTTGCGTCAGGCGTCCAGAGTGTCCTCTTCCGATTTCAGGCACATCGCGATCAAGAACGACCCCGGCAGGCCGGACCGGCTGTTCCGGGCCGCCGCCTCCGCCTTCTGCTCGCTCACCCGGCCATCGCGCCGCGAGATCGAGCAGCTCGAGGATCTCGCTTTGCCGCTCTTGCCTTCGGTGTCGGTGGATGCCCGTCGCTTCGTCGCCGCCGCGCTCTCCGAATGCGCCTATCCGCCCGCCGGCCTGGTCCGCCGGCTGGCCGCCGAAAGCGTCGACATCGCCGCGCCCCTCTTGATCCGCTCGGTCGCGCTCACCGACGTCGACCTGATCGCATTGATCGGCCGCGCCGGCCTCCCCCACGCCCGTGCCATCGCGCGCCGCCGCAAGCTCAACCCGACCATCGCCGCGCTGATCCGCGCCCTCCAGGCGAGCGCCGACGCGGAAGCCGGCGTGCCCGTCAACGACCAGCCCCTGGAGCCCGCCGCGGCCGGCGCTGCCGAGGGCGTCCGGCGGCGGCTGCGCAGCTTCATGCGGCCCTCGCGCCCGCCGGCCGGTCGCAGCACTTGGACGGCCAGGCCCGCCGGGGCGTCCGGCTTCGCCAGGCTGCTCGACACCGCCCTGAGCGGCAATCCCGCGCTGTTTCACACCGCGCTCGCCGACCTGCTCGACATCGGGCTGCCGCGGGCCCGCGACATCGCCGCCGACGTCGAGGGCAGCGAGCTCGCCGCCGCCTTCGGCGCCCTGCGGCTCAACGAGGAGCAGGCGTTTCTGCTTGCCGCGCTGCTGGCTCCGGCACGCTTCGACAGCGTCGAGCGCATCCGCGGCTTCGTCGAGGCCTGCCGGGCGCATCTGGGCAGCGCCGCCCCCGCGCTGCCGCCGAAGGTGCCGCGCGCGACCCCTCGGCGATAGGATCCAGGCTCGAGCGCCTCACTCCTCCGAAACGGCGACCAGCGCCTCCACCGGGTCGCTGCCGGGTTCCAGCTCGATCACCCAGATGTCGGCGTCGAAGCGGCGCTCGCGCGCCAGCCGCGCTTCCACCGCGCTCTCCTCCGCCGCATCCAGGAGCAGGCTGAAACGGCGCTCCTCGGGCGTCGCGCTGTCATAGGCCGTCTGCGCCGCCGGGCCGTAGAGCCTGAGCTGTCCGAAGCGGTCGCGTGTCACGAGGAAGATCGCCCCGGCCTCGGCGGCGCCACGGTTCGCCACGGCGGCGAATCCGCCGGCCGAGAAGACGCGGCGGATGAGAGCGGAGACGAAGATGTCGGTGGTGAGGCGCATGGTGAGAGGCAGATGCCTCCTTCAGTCGCCCGTCAAGCCCACATCCTTCATTTTGGCGAGCAGCGCCGCGTCCGGCTGCCCCGTGATCTTGAGCCCGAACAGCGTCTGGAACTCGCGGATGGCGGCCTCGGTGCGGCTGCCCATGACGCCGTCCACCTCGATCCCTTCATTGCCGAACGCCTTCAGGCCGGCCTGGATCTTGGCGACGGTCGCATCGCCGCCCGCCGCCGGCGCGCCGGGCTCGTCGCGCGGCGCCGGCTCGGGCGTCGGACCGACTGCGGCCGTGGTGGGGGCGCCGCCGAGCTCGGCGAGCAAGGCGGCGTCGATCGCGTCGCCTGTCGGCAGGCCGACGCGCTCCCGGTAGGCGGCGACGGCGCCGCGCGTGTTGGGGCCGAGGATGCCGTCCACCGGCCCGTCGTAGAGATCGAGCCCGGCCAGCGCCGACTGCACCATCTCCACCGTCTCGTCCGGCTTCGGCGCTGCCGTCTCCTGCGGCCGCACCAGGCGGAACGTCGTCTCGGGCTCGTCGCGTCCGAGACCGCGACGGCTGAGGTCGGGGCGCGAATAGGCTTGGCTGCGCGTGGCGAAAAAGGCCCCATCGTGGAAATGCGGCTGGTACCAGAGCGCATTGGCCGACACGAAGGACAGCGCCACCAGGAAGGCCGTTCCGCTGCCGACCAACACGGGGTTCCTCGCCACCGCCGCGCCGATCGCCGACGCCGCCTCCTCGATCAGCACGCGATGCGTCGTTCGCCTAGGCCGTCTTGCGGAGCGCGCCATCGTTCCTCTCTTTGGCCAGTTGAAGCTCCGCCGCCCCGGCGTCCGAGGGGCGGTCGCCCGGACGCGGCGCCGGACCGGCGATCGGCAGGCTGATCGTCACCGTGGTGCCTTCGTCCGGCGCGCTGTCGATCGTCATCGTGCCGTCATGGAGCGTCACCAGCCCCTTGACGAGCGACAGGCCGAGGCCGGTCCCTTCGTGCTGCCGCGTGTAGTCGTTGCGCACCTGCATGAAGGGCTGCCCGAGCCGGGCGAGGTCGTCGGCGCCGATGCCGATGCCGGTGTCGGACACCCAGAAATGCAGGCGCGAGCCGATCCGCCGCGCTCCGATCACCACCGAGCCGCCCTCCGGCGTGAACTTGATGGCGTTGGCGGCGAGGTTGATCAGCATCTGCTGCACGGCGCGCCGGTCGGCGTTGATCTCGCCGGCGTCGCGTCCGAGCTCCGTCGTGAAGGCGATCCGTTTGGCACCGGCCTGGAAGCTCAGCATCGAGTGGCACATGGCGACCGCGTCGGCGAAGCGGAACGGCTCGGCGAAGATCGGATAGGTGCCCGCCTCGATCTTGGAGACATCGAGGATGGCGTTGACCACCGACAAGAGGTGATGGCCCGAATCGCGGATGAGCGCGACATACTCCTTCTGCCGCTGGTCGGCGAAGCTTCCGACCAGCCCCTGGTCGAGCATGTCGGCAAAGCCGATGATGGCGTTGAGCGGCGTCCTGAGCTCGTGGCTGACCGAGGCGAGGAAGCGGCCCTTCGCGACCTCCAGCGCCTGCAGCGAGGCGCGCGCCGCGACGGCCGCCTGTCGAAGCTCCGCGAGCTCGCCGATCGGGCGCGCCACCGCCACCAGCTCGGCCTCTTCGCCGCCGCCGCTGCCGATCTCCAGTGAGAAGGCCTGGAAGTTGCCCGCCCGGCGGTCGGCGCTGCCGGCCGGCAGGCGCAAGCGCACCTCCACCTTGCGGTGCTCGGCGGCACCTTCCCGAAGGTCTGCCAGGGCGCACAGGTAGCCGACCCGGTCGGCAACATGGATGCGCTCGAAGAAGCCGCCGCCGATGATGAGCTCCGGCGCCAGCCCGAACAGCGCCAGCGCCTTGGCGGAGGCGTCGAGCACCTCGCCGTTCGGCGACATGCGGATCACCACCGCATCGAGCGCCCTGTCGAGCCCAGAGGCCTCGACGCCGGCATCGCGGCTGCGCCGCTCCTCGGCGAGCGTGGCCGATCTCACCGCCACCGTCGCCGCATAGAGGATCGGCACCAGCCACTGCCAGGCCGACGGCACGGCCACCGGCGACCCCGCCGTCACCCATGGCGCGACGAACGCGGCCGCGATGATCGCCACGGCGCTGGCCGAAAGGCCGACGAGCACGGCCCGCCGGCTGCGCCACACCCAGCCCGCCTCGAAGGCGAAGGCCGCCATCAACGCTGCCACCGGCGAGCCGCCGCCGCTGGCGGCCAGCGCCAACGTGGCCGGCACCAGCGCGACGGCCATCGCCAGCAATGCGGCTGTGCGATCGCTGCCCGTCGCGGCGACCAGCACGACCGCGGCGAAGGCAACCCCGAACACGCCGAAGATCAGAGCCAGCATCAGCGCCGGCCCGGCGCCGAGGAACAGCGTTTGCGCGAGCGCGCCCGCGATGAAGAAGGGTGCCGAGAGAAGCACCCCGATCAGCCGCGCCTGGCGTGCGCGCACCGCGACCTCGCCCACCGAAGGGTGGACCAGCCGGGCGCACCCGGCGGCAAGGCCGGCTAGCCATCCGTTCGGACTGGTGGCGAAGAGACTCAAGGTGGACGCACTCGCAACTCGCCGGCCCGGCGCCGGTCTCGGTGTTCGACGAGAACCCTCGCACCCAGCGTTTAAGGAAAGGATAAAGCGCGTGCCCCGCTGTGCTTCGGACCCCGTGCGCCAAGGCGGCGGAGCAGTGCCGCCGAGGGAAATCGCCCCCGTGGTAAACAGCTGCTTATTGGCTTGCGGCGCCGGCTTTCGCCGCCGCTTCTCGGGGTGCCTTCCTGCCGATCGTTCCAATTTGACTCGAATTTCGCGAAAATCCCACCGGTCGCGGCAAGCCGTCCTTCGCAGCGCCCGTATTATGCATGCCTCGACAAGGAAGGCGCCGCGCCCTCGAGCGCCCTCCGCGACGGGTCGAGGTGACGCGATGGGGTTCCTGCTGAGAAGCGCATTCTGGTTTTCCGGCGTCCTGCTGCTCCTGCCCTTCGGCGAGGTCGGCGACGAGCGGTCGGTCGGGCCGGTCGATACCTTCTTCGCCGCCAAGGCCGCCTTGAGTGACGTCGGCGCGCTTTGCGACCGCCAGCCACAGGCGTGCACCGTCGGCAAGGCCGCCCTCGAAACGATCGGCCTGCGCGCCCGCGAGAGCGCCCGTGTCGCCTACGAGGTTCTCGACGAACGCTTCGGCGACACCGCACCCGCACTCACCACCGGCAGCGTGCCGGGTGAGGATGCTACCGCGCTCGCCCGTCGCGCCGCTCGCGCCGCGATTGCCGATCCGGCGACGGCCAGACTGGTCGCCGCCACCCTGACCGCCGGCGGCCGCGCGGGGGTCGCTTCGCTCCCGGAGCGGGCGCCGATCCCGGCGCCGCGGCATCGGCCGGGCAACTGACGGGGCGACCGCGGGAGGGCATTTTCCCCGTGACCTGAGGCGCTGCCGTGCCTATATCATGGGCATGGCCGCCACCATCGAAGAGATCTTCGACGACTTTGCCTTCCTCGACGAATGGGAAGACCGCTACCGCTACGTCATCGACCTCGGCCAGGCCCTGCCGCCCTTCCCCGACGCTCGGCGCACCGCAGACAATAAGGTGCAAGGCTGCGTCAGCCAGGTCTGGCTTGCGACCTCGCGCGGCGAAGGCGCCGACCCTGTCGTCGACTTCCAGGGTGATTCGGACGCCCACATCGTCAAGGGCCTCGTCGCCATCATGCTGGCGCTGTTCTCGGGCCGCCGCGCCAGCGAGATCGTCGCCGCCGACGCCGAGGCCGTTCTGCGACGCCTCGGGCTCGACGAGCACCTGACGCCGCAGCGCGCCAACGGGCTGCGGGCCATGGTCCGCCGGATCAAGCAGGAGGCGGGGCAGGCCCTCGTGCCGGCCGGCTGAGGGGTCCCCTCAATTCACCGCATCTCCTTGCAATGGCTGCACATTTGCGAAACGGCCCGGCCGCCGGTCACAAGAAAAGATGGCCTTCCTCAAAGACTCCGTGACCGCGCTGACACATGAGCCAATGCTAATTCTAAGATCGGGGGTCGCAAAGTGGCTGACCTTAGGTGAGCTGAGGCCCATAAGTCTGCTAATTCGGGCCTCAGAGGCAAAAATAGAAGTGGAGAAGACCAGTTCTGGGACATTCATGGATCAAAGTACTTTTTTACAATTGACTTGGAATACTGAAAGCCCCATTTAAGCCGTGCGATCGGAATCGTTTGATCGATCTCCACCTGGAATCGCCTGATACCCCGGAGCGATATCGGGGACAGTTCACGTCCAATGACATGTTGGGGCCTGATAAAGATGGATATTTCCGAAACACCTGGCAAGAACAACGAAATGCTGATCGAGCTCACCGCCGACGTCGTGGCGGCCTATGTCAGCAACAATCCCGTTCCGGTCGGCGAGCTGCCGAACCTGATCGCCGACGTCCACGCCGCGCTGGGTCGCGTCGGCGGAACTGGCGAGCAGCCGGTGGCCGACAAGCAGAAGCCGGCGGTCAATCCCAAGAAGTCCGTCCATGACGACTACATCGTCTGCTTGGAGGACGGCAAGAAGTTCAAGTCGCTGAAGCGTCACCTGATGACCCATTACGGCCTGACGCCCGACCAGTACCGCGAGAAGTGGGGCCTCGACGCGAGCTACCCCATGGTGGCGCCGAACTACGCGGCGGCACGCTCGCAGCTGGCCAAGAAGATGGGCCTCGGCCGCAAGCGCAAGGGCCGCTGAGCCTTTTCGCCTCGGCATGGATCCCGAGGAGGCAGCCCCTCGGTTGTGCTGCATGTAAAGCGGCGCGATCGCCCCGATCTGACGTCATCCTCGGGCTCGTCCCGAGGATGACGGATTCTGCAAGGTCGAGGGCGGGGCTCGGTCTTCGCCCGCCGGTCGGGCGCGATCCGGCCCTCTTGATCTAAACGTCATCCTCGGGCTTGACCCGACGATCCATGCCAAGACCTCAAAGCTTTGTGTCAGGTCCCCGGGCGTCGTCTCGCCGCGTTCGGCGCCGGTTCGCCCCGCCGACGGGGCAGCCCGGTTCGCTTCCGCGTCCTCGGCGGCTGCCTTACCGCCTCGCCGGCCAGGCTATCCACCGCTTGCGCCAGCGCGATGTGGCGGTTGAGGTCATAGGACCAATGCTGCGTCAAGCCTTTCAGCCGCTCCCTTTCGAGCAGTCTCTTCAGGCGTGACGCGATCGACTGTCGCTCGGCCGGCGCCGCCGCGAACGCCGCCTCGAGGTCGATGCCGGCCATCAGCCGGAATGCCACTCTCTGCCTGGCCTCCCGCTCCCGCCACAGCCGGGCGGCGCGGAACTCTTCGATGTCTTTCCTGAACAGCGTCATGGGGCTCCACCGTGGGTTGAACGGAGCCAGTGTGCAGCCATCCGCCGAGGCGTGGACAAGATCGCCCGGCACAGCGACTTGGGGCGCGCGGGAACATATCGGCCCTCGCGCGTGTTTAGGGGCAGCTGCAACCAGTTGCCAGTTTGCGCACTCGGCAACAATCAATCATCGGAGGTCGTCATGGGACGTGGGATTCTGCTTTGGCTTCTCGGGGTGCCGATCCCCATCATCATTCTGCTCATGCTCTTCATGCGCTGAGGAACACTCCCATGGCAGTTACGGACAGCAGCGTCGGCGTCGCGCCCGTCGAATCCTCCAAACCCGCCGTCAGCTGGGGCCCGATCGTCGCCGGCGCCTTCGCCGCCTCCACCGTCAGCGTCATCCTGATCCTGGTCGGTGCCGGGCTCGGCTTGACCATGGTGTCGCCCTGGGCCGGCGACGGCGCCGGTGCCACCACGATCGCCGCCTCGACCGCCGTCTGGCTGGTCCTCGTCCAGTGGCTTTCGGCCGCCGTCGGCGGCTATCTGGCCGGGCGGCTGCGCACGAGATGGGTCGGCATTCACACCGACGAGATCTATTTCCGCGACACCGCCCACGGCTTCCTGGCATGGGCGCTCGCGACCCTACTGGTGGTAGGCGTGCTGAGCTCGGCGGTGAGCAGCGTCATCGGCGGCGGCGTGCAGGCCGCATCGACGGTGGCGTCGGGCGCCGCCATGGGTGCCACGGCGACGGCCGGCGCGGCGGCTTCGAACGCCGGCTCCGGCGAAGCGGCCGGTCAGGCGATGGCCTATTTCTCCGATCAGCTGTTCCGCCCGAACGATCCTGCCCGCCTCGCCGCCCCCGGCGCCGAAGGCGACGCCGCGGCTGCCGCCCAGGCAACCCGCGTGCTTGCCACGAGCGCCGCCTCGGGCGAGATGGCGCCCGAGGACCGCACCTGGCTCGCCCAGCTGGTGGCCGCCCGCACCGGCCTGTCGCAGCCCGACGCCGAGAAGCGGGTCGACCAGGTGATGGCGCGCGTCGAGGAGGCCAAGACCAAGGCCGCCGAAGCGGCGGATACCGCCCGCAAGGCCGCCGCCACCTTCGCGCTCGTCTCCGCCCTGTCGCTCCTCATCGGCGCCTTCATCGCCAGTGCCGCGGCAGCTTATGGCGGCAGCCAGCGCGACGAGGAGGAAGATGTCCGCATCGTGCGTCGCTAGCGACGGCATTGCGCAAAGAAAGCGATACTCGCTTCCGCAATTCGAAGAATGGCGAAAGCGCGTCAGCGAGGCGGCACACGCGGTTCGCGGCCGTTGACCGGCCCTCCGCTTTGGCCGCATAGTCGGAACGGAGGGCAACGCAGTCAGACGACGATGTCCAAGGTCCTCACCAGCGACCTGCCTGTCTCCGAGGACGCGCACGCCCCGCGGCTTTCCTCGTCCGAATTCGCCAACACTATGGCGCATTTCCATCGCGCCGAGATCGCCCGAATGGCCGGCTGGCGGGACCGCCTCGACCGCACCACCAACTGGGCCATCACAGTCGTGGCGGCGCTGCTCTCGGTCTCGCTTTCGACCCCGACCGCCCATCACGGCGTCCTGCTCTTCGCCATGCTGCTCATCCTGCTCTTGCTTTGGATCGAGGCGCGGCGCTACCGGTTCTTCGACGTCTACCGGGCCCGGGTGCGCCAGTTCGAGCGGCACTATTTCGCCCAGGTCTTCTCGCCGCAGAAGGATTTCGCCGCCAACTGGCTGGTCATCCTGGGCGAGAGCCTGCGCAACCCGCAGTTCCTGATCTCGCACCGCCAGGCTTTCGTGCGGCGGCTGCGGCGCAACTACATCTACCTGTTCGACATTCTTCTGCTTGCCTGGATGATCAAGCTGTCGACGCCGAGCCTGCAGGACCCGGCCGCCCGGCATGGCCTGATCGGCTCGATCCGCGACAGCGTCGCGGCAGCGTCGCTCGGCGCCTTGCCCGGCTGGGCCGTGGTTTCCGCCGTCGCCGCCTTCTACGTCGTGCTTTTCACGCTCGTGCTGAAGGCGCGCGTCGACCAGGGCGAGCTCGCCCATGGCGACGTCCACGTCTGAGCAAGGAACCAACCCGGGCCCGCCGCGTTTTTTCCTGACCCTTCGATTTTCAAGCGATACGGAAACGCCGTCCATGATCAGGCTCTTGCTGCTCCTCGCCTTCGGCTATGTCGCTTACCGGGTCTTCCAGGAATCGAGCTCTCCCGGCGCAACCGTTCCTGTTGCGTCCGGCGCGCGCCCACGCCCCCGGGCGGCCGCCGCCGCCGCGCGCACACCTCGCCGCAACGGCTGAACCCTGACGAACTCTAGGTTTTCTGCTCCGCCCTCGCGCCTGTAGGGCACTCGCGCCGGCCCGGCATCACAATCACAGATTGAGCCAGGCTTAAGTGGATCGATTGTGCGGGCTTGTCGCTCCCCTCGTCGACAAAGCCGAACGGCCCCAACATCTTAGCAAAAAAATTTTGAATGTGGGTTCCTTTTTTGTTCACATTCTCCGCAACCTCAGGTACAAGAACATATTCCTATGACCGCAGAAGGATATGCTCGTGCGTGCCCTCAAGCGTCTTTCCGTCTTTCCGATAGCCGCGCCAGCCGCGGCAAACTCCGGCCGGCCGCGATCCTTTAGGCTGCGAGGCGCAGCCGGCTTCGAATGTCACGAGGAGCAGGCGATTGCGCTCTGCGAAGGCGTGATCGACGTCTCCGCCGCCCTGTTCGGCGTGTCGAGCAAGGAGATGCGGCTTACCGGACGGACGCGCATGGCGGTGGCGCGCGTGCGCCAGATCGCCATGTATGTCACCCATGTCGCGCTTGGCCTGCCGATGGCCGAAGTCGGCAAGGGCTTTCGCCGCGATCGCACGACCGTCCTGCATGCCTGCCATCTGGTCGAGGACCTGCGCGACGACCGCGACTTCGATGCCATCGTAGCAACTCTCGAACGTGTGAGCTTGGCCGCCTTCGGCAGCCGGGAGGCCGCCTGATGACCCCTCGCAAGCCCTCCGACAAGGCGCGGGCGAGGATCGTCCGCTTCCTGGCGCGCGGCGAGGCCAGCCCTGCCGCCGGCGCCGACGGCCGCATCCTTTTGGACGGCGGCGAGCGCGGCACGATCTCGGTCGAGGCCGCAGCGCTGAAAGCGTTGCGCCGGGCCGGCCTCGTGGAGGACGCCGGCGGCGCCTGCCGCCTGAGCGCGACCGGCCGGGCGCTTGCCCGGCGCAAGGCCGCAGCGCCCAGCGAAGCCTTCGTCGCACAGCATCGCGAGATGACGGGGGCCCGTCACGAGTGCGAGGGCCAGGCGGTCCATCTCGCTGTCAACGCCGCCGAATCGCCACTTTCCATGCTCGCCCACTGCAAGGGTCGGGATGGCCGGCCTTTCCTCACCGAGCAGGAGCGCAGCGCCGGCGACCGGCTTCGCGCCGACTATGCGATGGGGCGGCTGATGCCGAGCCTGGGGGCCAGTTGGACGGCACCCGTCTCGTCCGGTCGCCGCTCGGGCGGCGGCATCGCCGAGCTGACCGACGCCGCCCTCGCCGCCCGCCAGCGCGTCGAGCGCGCCTTGGCGGCGGTCGGCCCCGAGCTGGCCGGCGTGCTGATCGACATCTGCTGCTTCCTGAAGAGCGTCGCTCAGGTGGAGATGGAGCGCAGCTGGCCGGTACGCTCGGCCAAGGTTGTGCTGAAGACGGCGCTGGGGGCGCTCCATCGCCACTATCAGCCGCCGCCCCGCCGGGCGCCGGCGGCCCCGATCCTGCATTGGGGTGCCGAAGACTTCCGGCCGGACATCGGCCGGCGCGACGCCGCTCCGCGCCCGGGGGCATGAGTGCGAGGACTGACAGGTCCGCCTTCGCATTCTCGGGCCTGACCCGAAGAGGATCCATGCCGCCACGGTGCCGGCGCAAATCGCCGCCGCCTGCTTGACCCTGCGGCCCGCCTGCGCTTTGTGTGGGCGGCAACCGGCGGGAACACTGGACGAGCATGCGCCACGCGGCCTACGTCTTCGATGCCTACGGCACGCTGTTCGACGTGCACGCCGCAGCGCGTCGCCATGCCGAGGCGATCGGCCCCGACTTCCGGCTGCTGTCGGAGATCTGGCGCGCCAAGCAGCTCGAATACTCCTGGGTGCGGACGCTGATGGGCGCCTACAGCGATTTCTGGGCGCTTACCGAAGAGGCGCTCGACTTCGCGTTGGCCGTCGTGCCCAGCGTCGACGCCGGGCTGCGGGCCGACCTGCTCGATGCCTATTGGCGGCTCGACTGCTACCCGGAGGTGCCGTCGGTGTTGAAGGCGCTGAAGGCGGAAGGCGCGCGCCTCGCCATCCTCTCCAACGGCTCGCCGCAGATGCTCGAAGCGGCGGTGCGGTCAGCCGCCCTCGACCAGGTGCTCGACGCGGTCTTCTCGGTCGACACGGTGCGGCGCTTCAAGACCGATCCGGCCGTCTACGACCTGGTGGCCACCGGCTGGCGGCTCTACCCCGACGCGGTCTCCTTTCAGTCCTCCAACCGCTGGGACATCGCCGGCGCCGGGCGGTTCGGCTTCCGCACCGTGTGGATCAACCGCGCCGGCCAGCCGGACGAGTACCGCGACCTTCCGCCCTCGCTGATCCTGCCGTCGCTCGAGGGTCTCCTCGCCCGCGGGTGACGAGCGTTTCGCCGCCCAAGCCGTTGCGCAAATGCCACAAGCGGGACCGATCACGCGAATGTCACGCTTTCTTCAACTTGCGGCCTCAAAGGACCACGCTATCTCCTCGCGAATGCGAGGTTGGAAGGGGGCGCCCGGACAGTCTGCGCGTCTTGATGTGTCGAGTGGTCGAGCGGAGCGAGATGTCCGGGAAAATGTATGGGTCCGTCGCCCTCAGTCGTCGGTCGTTCCTCGCTGCGGCCGGTGCTGTCGCCGCTTCGGCGGCCTTGTCGGCTTGCACCACTTATGCCGACCATCCCGTCGTCAACGTGCAGCCCATGGCGGATGAGCCGCCTTTGTTGGGCTATGGCGACATGTATGGCCCGCTCTTCGACGAAGGCTTCGACCTGCCGGCCATCCCGGTCGGCAAGATGGACCCGCGCTTCCTGAGGCAGGTCGTGCAGGATCCGACGGGCGAGATGCCGGGCACCGTTGTCGTCGACACCCAGAGCCATTTCCTCTACCTCGTCCGGCCCGGCGGCCAGGCGATACGCTACGGCGTCGGCCTCGGCCGCGCCGGCTTCGAGTGGGCCGGCCGCGCCAATATCCAGTGGAAGCAGAAATGGCCGAAATGGACGCCGCCAGCGGAGATGATCGCGCGTGATCCCAGCCTCGAGAAATGGAGTGCTGAAAATGGCGGCCAGCCAGGCGGTTTGAAGAATCCGCTCGGCGCGCGGGCGCTTTACATATTCCAGGACGGACAGGACACGCTCTTCCGCGTCCATGGTTCACCCGAATGGAAATCCATTGGCCGCTCGGTTTCATCGGGCTGCGTGCGCATGATGAACCAGGACGTGATAGACCTCTACGACCGTGTGCCTGGCCAGGCGCCGATTCTTGTGACAGGCGGGCCAAGCGGAGCCAATGTGGTCGCGACCTCCGGTCCCGGCCTCGCCATCGACGGCGGCATTCCGGAGGGGTCAGTGCTGCTGCGCAGGATCAACTGATCGGGAGCTGACGGCGGCCAGAGGCTTGCGGTGAATAGAATTCAACTGCCCTGTCTTTCGGCCTAGCGAACGACCTTCCCGCCGTGCATACGGGGGGGGGGGGGGGGGCCGGGCGCCCGGGGGCCCCGACTGGGGGGGGCGGGGGGCCGACCCCCCGGCCCCAGGCGGGCGGGGGGGGGGCCGGGTGGGTTCGGGCGCCGGCGAAGG
>JBEVJK010000041.1:0-54680 GCA_040510195.1 Mesorhizobium sp.
TGGTGGGCCCGGAGGGACTCGAACCCCCAACCAAGCGGTTATGAGCCGCCGGCTCTAACCATTGAGCTACAGGCCCCACGGCGCAGCTGGATAGAGGCTTTTCGGCGCGCGCACAAGCCGGCCCGACAGCTAGCCGTCGGGTCGGGCGGCGCAGTCGTCGGGCGGTGGCCGGCCGGCAAGGCGATCGGCGATCCAGGCTGTCGCGGCCGGCGCGCTCTCGCGGCCGATCAGGCCGTGACCGGTGCCCGGCACGCCGACATAGCGGACCGGGCTGCCGGCGCCGCACAGCAGGTCGACATAGGAACGGGTGACCGCCGGCCGGACCAGCGTGTCATCGAGACCTTGGGCTACGAACACCGGCATCGCGGGCGGAAGCAGCGGCGCGGCGTTCTCGGTAAGCAGCGTCCTCCACGGATCCAGGTTCGTCACGTCTGGCACCTTCAGAAACGCGCGCTCCAGCAGCCGGCCGAGCTTCAGACGTCGCCGGATGTCGAGCGGCGTCTCCAGGCAATCGGCCGCCAGACGCTCCACTGTATCGTCGGCGTCGCGCATCACCACTTCGTTTAGCGGCGCGCCGAACACGCGCTGCCACGACCACAGCGTCATCGCGAGCAGGTTCTTGCCTCCGGTGGAAGCGATGTCTTCATCGACCAGCACCTTGAGGTCCGTGGCAGGCGCGGCCGCGGCGACGCCGGCGAGCCTCAGCTCGGGCGCGTAAGCGGCCATGGCCGCGCCGGCGTGCAGCACCGCCTGCCCGCCTTGCGAATGACCCCACAGCGCCACGTCCTGACTTGCTCCGGAGCCGGCAATCGATCGGGCGGCACGCAGCGAATCGAGCACGGCATAGGCCTCGCTGCGGCCGATGAGATAGGGGTGCGGGCCGGGCGTCCCCAGGCCCGGATAGTCGGTGGCAGCGACGATGGCGCCGCCTTCGATCAACGCCCTCAGCCCCTGGATCTGCTGGAAGCGCAAAAGGGCAAGCGACGGCGCGCAGCGTGGGACGACGCCGGAAGTCGGATGCGCCCAGCCGACGATCGGCCTCCCGCCCGCCGGTGGCAGGCCGCGCGGCACGATGACCATGCCCGACACCGCGATCCCCTCGCCGTGGAGCCCGGTCGAGCGGTAGAGCACCCGCCAGGCGTCCGCATCGACCAACAGGCCGAAGCTCAGCGGCTCCTTTCGGATGATCGAGCCGGGTGGGCCGGCGGCGATTTCCTCGGCCGAGGCGACGTAGAAGGAGCCGAGGGCGACGATCACGTTCAGGCTCCAGAGGAACAGCAGCGTGACGACCGCAAAAGCGGCGACAAGCAGCGCAGCCACCCCTTTGTGCCACCTCCGCCTCCCCGCCATCGCTCGACCTCCGTCGCCATGCTAGGCTGGCGAGCCACGGTGATCCACCGACCGTTGACACGGAAAAGACACGAGCATCCGCGAGATGCAGCAGAACCGCTTTCCGAACTCGGAGTTCCCGAAATGAGACGCTCTGTTCCTTGGCTTGCCCTTGCCCTGGCCCTTGCGGCGACGACTGGCGCCGTGGCGGACCAGCCGCCGCCCCACATCGTGGTGGTCGGCGAGGGCGAGAGCACGCTGGCGCCGGATATGGCGCTGCTGTCGCTATCCGTCATGCGCGAGGCGCCGACGGCCCGGGAGGCTCTCTCTGCAAACAACGACGCCATGGCTGCCGTCATTTCTGCCATGAAGGCTTCCGGCATCGCCGAGCGCGACTTGCAGACGGCCGGGGTCCAGATCGCCCCGCGCTACGACTACACACCGAAGCAGGACGGCAGTCAGGAGGCGAAGCTGGTCGCCTACCAGGTCACCAACACGCTCTCGGTGCGGGTGCGCGACATCGGCAAGACGGGCGAGATCCTCGACAAGTCGGTCACCTTGGGGGTCAATCAGGGTGGCGGCATCACTTTCACCAACGACGACCCCGCCCCGGCCATGGAAGAAGCGCGCCGTCGCGCCGTGGCCGATGCCATCGCCAGGGCGAAGACGCTCAGCGATGCTGCGGGTGTCCGGCTCGGCAAGGTCGTCGAGATCACCGAGCTCACCCAGCCGCAGCCGCCAATGCCCATGATGGCGCGCTACGAGGCAAAGGCCGCCGCCGATCAGGTTCCGGTCGAGGCCGGCGAGGCCGCCTACAAGGTTCAGGTGAACGTGACCTTCGCCCTCGAATGATCGGCCTGCAGAACGAACGGGCCGGAGGGCGGTCGTCTGCCGCCTCCGACCCGTTGGCTGGCGGGCGGGAAGTCTGACTACCCGATGACCGGGCAGCGCGGCGCGCGTGCGAAGGTCACGAAAACCCTGTCGCCGCGCGAGCGGCCGCTCACCGTTATGCTCCGACGGTCTACGTCGGCGATGCGGGCGCGCCGAATGCCCATCCGCTCGGCCTTGTTGAGCGCGCGGTCCGGCGTGCACCAGCGGCCGTAGGGGCGGTCGCCCGACCAGTTCCCGGGGCCGTCGGGATACCAGCGACGGCCCTCGCGGTACTGGACGCGGTCCGTATCGCCGGCAAAGACGCCGGTGTCGCCGCCGCCGAAACTAAGGGTGATGCCGTCCTGGGCAGCGGCCGGCACTGCAGTCAGCGCAGTGAGCCCGACGACGAGGGAGGCGGCGGCGGTCTTGAGTGACGTGAGCATGGTCGATCTCCAGCTTCCTGTGGTTGGTCCTGTTCGCCGAAGCGATGGCAGGAGAATGCGCCAGGCAAGCTGAACCGGGCGGGAACCACGCGTTCATTCTGGGTTCATATGGAACGGCAGTCGGATGAGCCGCCCCGCGGCGCGGCTAGAGCTCGTCCTCGAGCACGAAGTCGAGATAGTCTTCGACGTTTTCCAGGTCGGTTTCCTTGGCCTTTACCCGTCCACGCACCGAAATCCCCGCGGCATGGACGGTTTCCGGATCGCCCGACACCAGCGGATGCCACCAGCGAAGGTCTTCGCCCTCCGCCACCAGCCGATAGGCGCAGGTCGCGGGCAGCCAGGCGATGGTGGGAACGTTTTCGGGCGTCAGCCGCACGCAATCGGCGACGAGCGTCGAGCGGTTCGGATAGTCGGCGCAGCGGCAGCTCCCGGCGTCGAGCAGGCGGCAGCCGACGCTCGTCCAGGCGATTTCGTGGCTGTCCTCGTCCTCCAGCTTGGCCATGCAGCACTTGCCGCAGCCGTCGCAGAGCGACTCCCACTCGACGTCGCTCATCTGCTCGAGCGTCTTGGTTTTCCAGAAAGGCGGTTCGGTCATGGCGCGGGATGTGATCCTGCCGACGTCCCGCGTCAAGGCCCTTCCGACGCGCCGCCTCGCTTCCGCCTTGGCACGGCCGTGCGGCCAGCGTCAAATCGCCTGCAAATGGCCGCCTTCCAGTCCGGTCAGGAACAAACTGGTGTGGTCGGTGTTTTCGGCCAACGAAGGGGACGGATGTCGAGACCGACAGGAGAGCATTGATGAGAAGCCGATCCAGGATCCTGGCAGGCACAGCGCTTGGCCTTTTGATGGCCGCGCAGCCCCTCGCCGCGAACGCCGACGACCGAGGTCGCCGGGACGTTCCCGTTGTGGCGCAGGCGGAGGGCACTCCTTCTCAGGAAGAGCTGCTCCAGCAACAGGGAGCTCCCGAAGAAGAGCAACCTCCCGCCGAGCAGGCGCCCGCCGAGGCCCCCGCCGAGCCAGAACAGGCCCCTGCCGAGGAACCGCAGCCATCGGCCGAGCCAGAACAAGCCCCCGCCGAGCAAGCCCCCGCAGAAGCCCCGGAGGCGCCCGCCGAAGCCCCGGAGGCGCCCGCCGAAGCCCCGCAGGCGCCCGCCGAGGCCCCCGCCGAGCCAGAACAGGCCCCTGCCGAGCAACAGGCACCGGCCGAGCAAGCCCCTGCAACTGAACCGCAGGCACCCGCCGAGGCTCCTCAGCCGCCGGCCGAGCCAGAACAGGCTCCCGCCGAGCAGGCGCCCGACGAGCCGGCGCAGGCACCCACCGAGACGGCACCCGACGACCAGGCGGCCCCCGCCGAGGCGCCGGCGGTTCCGGAGGGCCAAGCCCCCGTTCTCGACAGCCAGAAGCAGCCGGCACCAGGCTCGACCGAAGGCGCAGCTGAGCCCGCCGGTCCCAAGGCCGAGCCGGAGGGGCAACCGGGAGAGCCGGCTCAACCCGCCCAGGCGGCGCCGGCCGCGCCGTCGACGCCGCCTGCCGACGACGGTTCCGCCCAGCAGCTGGTGGCGCCCGCCGAGATCCAGCCGGTCACGGCCGAACAAGGTCGCCGTTTCGAGGTGAGGCCCGAGCAGGTCGTGCGCGAGCGGCCGCGGCAAGCGGAAGTGCTGCGGGAGGTGGGTGACCGGACCATCGTGCAGGTGGGCGACCAGGTAATCGTTCAGAGCAACGAGCGTCCCCGCCTCTCCCGCGGGGCGCGCGACGTCTACTATGAGGAACTGCCCCGCGGCCGCACGCGCGAGACGATCGTCCGCACCGACGGAACGCGGGTGGTGACGATCCGCGATCGCTATGGCGACGTCATCCGGCGCTCGCGCATCGCCTCTGACGACCGCGAATACGTCCTCGTCTATGTCGACGAGGACGACTACGATCGGGTCGGGGAATGGCGCGATCCCGGTCTCGACCTGCCTCCCCTGCAGCTCGCCATCCCGGACGAGGAGTATATCCTTGACTCGCAAGGGGTGAACGATCCGGACGACTACTATGCGTTCCTGGAACAGCCGCCGGTCGAACAGGTCGAGCGACTGTACTCGATCGACGAGGTGAAGCGTTCGGCGCGCATCCGCGACAAGACCCGTCGCGTCGATCTCGACACCATCACCTTCGAGTTCGGCTCGGCCTCGATCGACGATAGCGAGGTGCGGCGGCTGGAAGGGGTCGCGGCTGCCATGGAGAAAATCCTCCAGAAGAACCAAGCGGAGACCTTCCTCATCGAGGGCCACACCGATGCTGTGGGCTCCGACGTCGCCAACCTGGCGCTGTCGGACCGTCGCGCCGAGGCCGTGGCGGAAGCGCTCACCAGCGTCTTCGCCATCCCGCCCGAGAACCTGACCACCCAGGGCTATGGCGAGCAATACCTGAAGGTGAGGACGGAGGAGCCCGAGCGCGAAAATCGTCGGGTAGCCATCCGCCGCATTACGCCCCTGGTGGCGCCTGTCGCCAGCGCCCGCTAGCTGGCCGCATCCTGCCGTCGCGCCGCCGATGGCGCCGGTTTGACAAGCTGACGTTGCGTCAATACTCCTGGACCCGCCGGTGCAACCGCACCGTGCGGGCGAAAGGAGACCTCAATGGCCCAGACGTCGATCGAAGCGGCCGGCAACGCGATCGAGCCAAGCCTCCACCGGGTCATGGGCCCATGGCTCCTGTTGCTCTTCATCGTCGGCGACATCCTCGGCACGGGCATCTACGCGTTGACCGGCCAGGTTGCCAAGGAGGTCGGCGGGGTAGTCTGGCTGCCCTTCGTCGTCGCCTTTCTCATCGCCGTCGTCACCGCGTTCAGCTATTTGGAGCTGGTCACCAAATATCCGCGGGCGGCAGGGGCCGCGCTCTACACGCACAAGGCTTTCGGCATCCATTTCGTCACCTTCATCGTCGCCTTTGCGGTCATGTGCTCCGGCATCACCTCGGCCTCGACGGCATCGCGGGCCTTTGCCGCCAACATGTCGTCGGCCCTCGGCCTAGGCCTCGAGGGCACCTTCGGCATCACCCTCATCGGGCTGCTGTTCATGGCGCTGGTCGCCGTCATCAACTTCCGCGGGGTCGGCGAGAGCGTGAAGGCCAATGTCGTGCTCACGGCGGTCGAGCTCTCCGGGCTCCTGATCATCGTCATCATCGGCCTCTGGGCGATCGGCGCCGGCGAGGGCGACGTCTCGCGCATCACGCAATTTAACGCTTCGGCGGAGCACGGCGCTTTCTGGTCGGTGATCGCGGCCACCACTCTTGCCTTCTTCGCCATGGTCGGCTTCGAGGACTCCGTCAACATGGCCGAGGAGACGAAGGATCCGAGCCGGATCTTCCCCAGGATCCTGCTGACCGGGCTCTTCATCACCGGCGCCATCTACGTGCTCGTGTCCATTTCGGCGGTCACGCTTGTTGCTCCCGAGGATCTCGGCGAAGGCGAAACGCCTCTGCTCAAGGTGGTGTCGGCCGGCGCTCCATCGTTCCCGCTGGGCGTTTTCGGCTTCATCACCATGTTCGCGGTCGCCAATTCGGCGCTGATCAACATGCTCATGGCGAGCCGGCTGGTCTACGGCATGAGCCGCGAACACGTGCTGCCGGCCATGCTCGGGAAGGTGCACGTCACGCGCCGCACGCCTTACGTCGCGATCGGCTTCACCACTGTGCTCGCCTTTGCGCTGATCGGCTTCGTGGGCGGCGTGCCGGCCCTGGGGGGGACCACCGCGCTCCTCCTGCTCTGCGTGTTCACCGTGGTCAACGTCGCAGTGCTCGTCCTGCGCCGTGATCCGGTCGACCATGAGCATTTCCGCACGCCGACCTTCCTCCCCGTGATCGGAGCGCTGGCCTGCGCCTTCTTCGCCGGTCCCTGGACGGGCCGCGACCCGGTTCAGTACCGCATCGCCGGCATCCTGATCGGTGTCGGCGTGGTGCTCTGGGCGCTCACTCTTGTCATCAACCGCGCCACAGGCGTCCGGCCGACCGAGCCTCGGATGGAGGACCTGGGCGGCGCCGGCCCCGTCAACTAGGAGCGCGAGACCAGGTTAACCGCCGATCACCACGACCTCCGTGTCGCTTTGCTCGAATGCCCAGTCGGGTACGAAGAAATCGCCGGCGAGCGGCCCTTCGACCGCCGGCGCATATCGCGAGAAATCGGTGACGCCGGCCTCGCGCAGCACCAATTCGTCGATGAAGAAGTTGCCGCTGGTCTCGCGTGCCGGGCGGGTGAGGATGACGTAGGTGGCGTCGGCGACGATCTCCGGCGACCGGCTGCGCTCGGCCACGGCCGCGCCGCCGAGCAGGTTGCGCACCGCCGCTGTGTCGATAGCCGTCAGCGGCCACAGCGAGTTGACCGCGATGCCGTCGCGGCGGAACTCTTCGCTCATCCCCAGGGTGCACATCGACATGCCGAACTTGGCCATCGTGTAAGCCACGTGGTTCTTGAACCACTTGCCGCTCATGTCGAGCGGCGGGGCCAGGTTCAGGATGTGGGGGCTTGCCGCCCGCTTCAGGTGAGGGATACACGTCTTGGAGACGAGGAAGGTGCCGCGCGTGTTGATCTGGTGCATCAGGTCGAAGCGCTTCATGTCGGTTGCCAGCGTGCCGGTGAGCTGTATCGCACTCGCGTTGTTGATGCAGATGTCGATGCCGCCGAACGCCTCGACCGTGCGCTCGACCGCCGCGACCACTTGCGCTTCGTCTCGAATGTCGCAGATCAGCGGCAGCGCCTTGCCGCCGGCGGCCTCGATCGCCTCGGCCGCCGTGTAGATGGTGCCCGGCAGCTTGGCATGTGGTTCAGCCGTCTTTGCCGCGATCGTCACGTTGGCGCCGTCGCGCGCCACGCGAAGCGCGATGGCGAGACCAATGCCGCGCGACCCGCCCGAGATGAAGGCCGTCTTGTCCTTGAGCGACATCGTCTGTTGCTCCCCTGCGCCGATCGCGACCGGAAACGCCTTTTCCGACAAGAGGTTGAAGCCTTCGCCGGACTCGCCTTGCGAAGCGCTTGAATCGATTTCTCAAGTCGAGCCGAGGTTCCAATCCCGGCCCCGCGCACCCATCAGCTCTGGTCCGTCCGCATGGATCGCCACGGTGTCCTCGATCTTGATGAAGCCGCGGCGCGGATGCAGCATGGTGGTCTCCACCGAGATCACCGTGCCGGGCTCCAGCGGTCGCTCTGCGTCCACCCCTTCATAGGCGACGGGATGGTTGGTCATGAGAAACGGCACCTCATGCGTGATGAGGCCCATGCCATGGCCGAAGAAGTCCGTGAAGGACGCGCTCGGACCTTGCTTGAGGACCCGCTCGGCGTCGGCGATGAGGTCGCCGCCCCGTCGACCGGCTTTGGCCCCCTGGATCGCCGCCTCCTGCACCGCCTTGATTTCCGCCAGCAGATCCTGCAATTCGCCGTCGGGTTCGCCCAGCACGGCCATGCGGCAGAGGTCGCCGATATAGCCCTGGTAGTTGCCGCCCGAGTCGAGCGACATGACTTCCCCCGCCTGCCAGCGCTGTGGCGAAACGGCCCTGTTGTGGCTGGCGCCAAGCGTGATCAACGCATATTCGAACTGCAGGCCTCGGTCCGTTTCCTCGCGCCTAAGGGATTGGACGATGTCGCCCTTGGAGCTGCCCTCCCCGGCTGCCTTGAACACCGCCAGCATCGAGTCGGTGATCAGCTCCGACGCAGTGCGCAGCTTGTCGAGCTCGGCCGGCGTCTTGATCGCCCGCATGCGCTCCATCATCGGCGTCGCGTTGGCCAGTTCCGGCACGCCGAGGCCGCTCTTCAGTATCTCGTAGGCGTCGGCCGGCAGGAAGGACGGTTCGATGCCGATCCGCTTCTCGGCCAGGCCGGCCTTCCTGAGATGCTCGACGGCGAGCCTGGCCGCATCGGCGCTCCCCCAGCAGGCAGCCTGCAGGGCCGGCGTCCAGAACGGGTTGTTCTGATGCTCTGCGCCCTCCATCCGGTTGGCGATGTAGGCGGCATGCTCAGGCCGGCCCTTGTGGTAGATGACGATGGGCAGGTAGCGGCTGTGGCCGATCGCGTCCATAGCCGAAAAGAAAATGAACCGATACCCGCCGAGCAGATACTGCACGTTGTGCTTGGAGGTCGCCACCAGCACGTCGAGGCCGGCCTCCTCCATCAGGCGGTCGACACGCCCCTGGTCGAACGGGATGGCGGCCGCCGGCAGGGTATCGGGCTTGGTATTCATCGCTTCCTCCGGAACGCGCAGCGCAGAAATCTGGTCCGACCAGAGTGCCCCACTCGTCAGGCGCCGTCCAGTCCCGGGGCGAAGACCTGGATCGCCTTGACGCGGATGCGGAAATGCGCCGGCGTGTAGGTCGAGAGCTCTCCGTCGGTGTTGACCGGACGCCGGCGGCTCGTGCGCACGCTGACTTCGGTCGTGCGAAAGGCGCGAACGTCGTCCCAGCGACCCTGGGTCCCGCTTCTGAGGCTCGGCAGCAGTCTGAGCAGCCGCCACCAGTGGTCGACCTCCAGGCTGTAGACGTCGAGCTTCCCGTCATCGGCCGTCGCGCTTTCCTCGACGGTCATCCCGCCGCCATAGTGGCGCCCATTGCCGACGGAGACCTGCAGCGTGCGGATCCGCTCCGATGTGCCGTCATGGTCGACGAAGGCGGTGAACAGCCGCGACCGGATGAGGAGGCGGGCCGCAACGATGGCATAGCCGAACGTGCCCCAGCGGCGCTTGGCATGCTCGGTGAGGTCGCGCGCCAGCTCGGCGCTGAAGCCGATGGAAGCCACATTGAAGAACAAGTGGCCATTGACGTCGCCGAGGTCGATCGGCTTGAGCTGACCGGCGGCAATCACCTCGGCCGCCTGTGCGGGATCGATGGGGATACCGACCGTGCGCGCAAAGTCGTTGGCGGTGCCGAGCGGGATGACGCCGAGCGGCACGCCGCACTCCACCAGTGCCGGCGCCGCCGCGTTGAGCGTTCCGTCGCCGCCGCCGACCACTGCGAGGTCGCTCGTTGCGGCATGCTTGCGAATGACGTCGGCGATGCTCTCGTCGCTGATCGGCTTGACCTCGACGACGACCATGCCGGCGCGTTCGAGGACGGCCTTCGCCGCGGCGACCGAGCCCGTACCGCGCCGCGCGCGCGGGTTGACCACCAGGATCGCCCGTTTCGGCTTCGTTGAGATTCCGCGCTTCTGCCCTTGCTTCGATCCGGCCTGCACGTGAACTCCTGGACCTTCCGCGAGATCACGGCGTAGATAGGCGTTGAGCGTCGCTCAGGGAAGTCCCTGCCGGATCTATCCGCGAGGCGGTCTCTTGCCGCGCCGGCACAAGCCGATCTCGATGGCCGCCATGCCGAAAATGTAGCTCAGGAAGGCAAATCCGCTTTCGCGGCTGAGCCGCTGCAGTTCGCCCGCCATCTGCCCCACATAGTCCAGCACCTGTCGTTGCTTTTCGCTAAGCGGCTTCCGACCCGCCATGGTCACCCCCAATACCGATCCGTTCCCCGTGCCCCCGAAGAACGGTCAGGCCGGCCCACCATATAGGACGAACCGGGGCTCGTGTGCAACTTTACCGTGTCCGAGATCGAATACTCTTCGAGCCGGTCAGTCCGGCAGCGCCTCGGAAGCGTACTGGGCCGCGAATTCCGCGCTCGGCGGGATCGGCTTGATGATGTCGATCATGACCCCGTTCGGATCGGCGACGATGAAGTGGCGCTGTCCGAAGTCTTCGTCGCAAAGCGGCGCGAGGATTTTCAGTCCGGCGTCGAGCGCCCTCTGGTACTCCACGTCGGGATCGTCCACCTCGAAGTTCAAAAGGATGCTCGACGTCCGGCCGCGGCCGGCTTCCGGGATCGTCTCGTGGTCACCTTCCATGATCGCCAGGTTGACGCGCCGGTTCCGCGCCGACTGCAAATGCACATACCAGTCGCTCTCGAACAGCGCCTCGAACCCGAGGTGCCGACGATAGAAATCGACTGTCCCGGCAACGTCGCCGGTTAGCAGCACGGGATAGCTGACGATGGGGCGCATTGGTCTTATCCTCGCTATGGACTAAGCTTACCTTCCACCTGCACTTATAATTAACATGCAAGATGAATGTATGCAAGAGAAACCGGCGCGACGCACGAACCTCGAGCGAACCGAAGCGACCCGCGGCGAGCTGTTGGCTGCGGCGCGCAAACTTTTCACGGAGAGATCCTACGGCGAGACCGGCACGCCCGAGATTGTCGAAGCAGCCGGGGTGACCCGCGGCGCGCTCTACCATCACTTCCGCGACAAGCAGGACCTGTTCCGGGCTGTCGTCGAGCGCGAGGCGGCGGCCGTCGCCGCCGAGATCGAGCAGGCGGCGCCCGACACCTTGCCGCCGCGCGACGCCCTGATCCGCGGCGGCGAGGCCTATCTCCATGCGATGGCGCAGGACGGGCGGGCGCGTCTGCTGCTGCTCGACGGCCCGTCCGTTCTCGGCCGCGCGGAAATGGATAGCATCGACAACCGCCACGGCAACCGCACGCTGCGCGCCGGGCTAGCCATCGCGATGAAGGAGGGCGTGCTGCGCAAGCTGCCGCTCGACGCGGTCACGTCCCTGGTCGCGGCAGCCTACGACCGGGCCGCTTTGGCGATCGACGAAGGCGCCGCGCCGGAGGAGTACCGGGCGGTACTCTCCGCGCTGATCGACGGGTTGATGCTGGAGAAATGAGATTCGCTAGTCGGAGAAGAGCCGGTCGCCTTGCTCGTCGACCAGTTGCCGTCCCTTCGAGAGCGCCACGTTGACGGCGTCCTCCAGCGCCGCGAAGCGGTCGGCACGGATGAAGCGGTGCTCCTTGACGACACCGTCGATCTCCTTGGACACCACGCCGCAGGTCTGAAACTGGCCGCCTTCCTTGAAGGGCGTCGCACGGATCAGGAAGCCCCGGTGCTCGGCTTCTCCGGCGACCGCGGCTTCGTTGCCGCCCTTGGCCTCGCCACCACCAAACAGTCGCTTCAGGAATGACATCGTCGCCTCGCGCTCGCTTCGCCGACCCTAGCCGTTCCGCCGCTCGCCGTCGAGGCGCGGTCAGCCAGGCGGCGACGGTGGCGGCAGCTCGGGTGCCTCGTCGCTCCAGGCGTTCACGAAAAGCTCCGCCACCTCGACCGTCTCGGGGAGCTCGAGCAGATAGTCTTGGTCGCGGGGCAGAGGCGCCACGCGCAGCGGATCGCCATCGTCCGCGTGCATGGCGCGCATGGCTTCGACCGATCGCCAATAGGAGATGACGGTGAACTCCGCCACCTCGCCGCGGAGCTGCCGGAACTGCTGCACGCCGAGGCAACCCGGCTTGGCGGCGATGGAGGCGACGCCTTCCCTGGCATTGTAGGCGAGATACTCGTCCCCGCGCGACGCCAGCGTACGACCTCGCCAGATGCGACCGATGATCTTCTCCATGGACCGGCTCCTCCCTAGGAAAGGTGCATCACCACCTGCCGGCGATGCGGCGATGTCCGATGCTCGAAGAGGTACAACCCCTGCCAGGTGCCGAGCGCCAGCCGACCGTCCGTCACCGGGATGGACAGCGAGACGGCGGTGAGCGCCGCCTTGATGTGCGCCGGCATGTCGTCCGGCCCCTCGAGCCGGTGCACCAGGTAGCGCATGGACGGATCGTCGGCCGGCGGAACGAGGCGAGCGAAGAAGGTCTCCAGGTCGCGACGCACGTCCGGATCGGCGTTTTCCTGGACGAGCAGCGAGCAGGACGTGTGGCGGACGAACAGCGTCAAAAGGCCGCTCTCGGGCAGCACTTCGGCGACGAAGGCCTCGGCCCGCGCGGTGAACTCGTAGAGTCCCGCCCCGCGCGTCTCGATGGTCACGATCGCCTGCCGTGCCAAGGCGCCTGTCCTCAGCTGTCGAGGAAGCTCCTCAGCTTGCGCGACCGGCTCGGATGCTTGAGCTTCCTCAACGCCTTCGCCTCGATCTGCCGGATGCGCTCGCGCGTCACCGAGAACTGCTGGCCGACCTCTTCAAGCGTGTGGTCGGTGTTCATGCCGATGCCGAAGCGCATGCGAAGCACGCGCTCCTCACGCGGCGTCAGCGAGGCGAGAACGCGCGTCGTCGTCTCGCGCAGATTGGCCTGGATCGCCGCATCGATGGGAAGGATCGCGTTCTTGTCCTCGATGAAGTCGCCGAGATGCGAGTCCTCCTCGTCGCCGACCGGCGTCTCGAGGGAGATCGGCTCCTTGGCGATCTTCAGCACCTTGCGCACCTTTTCGAGCGGCATCGCCAGCTTCTCGGCCAGCTCCTCCGGCGTCGGCTCGCGGCCGATCTCGTGCAGCATCTGCCGCGACGTCCGGACGATCTTGTTGATCGTCTCGATCATATGGACGGGGATACGGATGGTCCTCGCCTGGTCGGCGATGGAGCGCGTGATGGCCTGCCGGATCCACCAGGTCGCGTAGGTCGAGAACTTGTACCCGCGACGGTACTCGAACTTGTCGACCGCCTTCATCAGGCCGATATTGCCTTCCTGAATGAGGTCGAGGAACTGCAACCCACGGTTCGTGTACTTCTTCGCGATGGAGATCACCAGGCGCAAATTGGCCTCGACCATCTCCTTCTTGGCGATCGCCGCCTCGCGCTCGCCCTTCTGCACCTGGTTGACGATCTTGCGGAACTCGGCGATCGAAATGGCCGTCTCGGTAGCCAGGTTCTGGATCTCGCCGCGCAGGTCGCGGATCGATTCCTTCTCGTTCTTGGTGAAATCCTTCCAGCCGCGGCCGGAAAGGTTGGAGATCGACTTCATCCAGTTCGGATCGAGCTCCGAGCCCTGGTACTCCTTTAGGAACTCGTCCCGCTTGACGCCATGGCTCTCCGCCAGCCTCAGCAGCCTGCCTTCGTTCTGCACCAGGCGCTTGTTGATGTCGTAGAGTTGCTCGACCAGCGCCTCGATGCGGTTCTGGTTGAGCGACAGCGACTTCACCGCCTTGATGAGCTGGTCCTTGAGCTCCTTGAGCCGACGGTCCTGACTGGGCGAGAGCGTGCCAGCGGCGGCCAACCGGTTCTCGACCTGCTGGTCCTGGAGCTTGCGCAGCTTCTTGTAGGTGTCGGCGATGGTGTCGAGCGTTTCCATCACCTGGGGACGCAGCTCGGCCTCCATGGCAGCCAGCGAAAGGCTCGCCTCGTCCTCGTCGTCCTCTTCCTCTTCGACGCGGCTTTCACCGCCGACATTGGTGATGTCGTCTTCTTCGCGGACCGGCCGGCGCAACTTCTCCTCGGCGGCCTTCGCCTTCTCCTGTTCCTCCGCGCGCTCCACCACTGGCGCCTGCTTGGCCTCCGGCCCCGCATAGGTCGCCTCGAGATCGATGATCTCGCGCAGCAGGATCTTCGATTCGTTGAGCTCGTCGCGCCAGATGATGATCGCCTGGAAGGTCAGCGGGCTTTCGCAAAGCCCCGCGATCATCGTCTCGCGGCCGGCCTCGATGCGCTTGGCGATGGCGATCTCGCCTTCGCGCGACAGAAGCTCGACCGAACCCATCTCGCGCAGATACATGCGCACCGGGTCGTCGGTGCGGTCGGTCGGTTCCTTCTTCTGGGTCGTTGCGGCGACCGCCGTGCCGGTCTGCTCGGCCAGCTCGTTGGCCTCCTCCTCGCCGTCGCTGGAATCGGCCTCGACCTCTTCGCCGGCCTCGTCGTCCTCGACGACGTTGATGCCCATGTCGGAGAGCATCGACATCGTGTCTTCGATCTGCTCGGAGGTCACCTCCTCCGACGGCAGCACCGAGTTGAGCTCGTCCATCGTGACGTAGCCGCGCTTCTTGGCGGCCTTGATCATCTTCTTGACTGCATCGTCGGAGAGGTCCAGCAGGGGCCCGTCAGTGGCCGCCTCGCGCTCGGTTTCGACCTCTTCCTTTTCCTTCGTTGCCATTCGTTGCTTTCTCCAAGCGGGCTGAGCATCTCGCTCGCTGCTCCACGGCAGGCCCGGCACGCGTTCACCGCGCAGTCGCCCGAAAGCGAGTACGCAAACCAGCTTAAGTCCCGATTAACCCCGATATCTGGGGCGCGCCGAGAGCTCGTCCAGCGATCGGAGCACAGAACCGTTCTCGTCCGAGTGCGAGCAAGCCCACCGATCTACCTTCCCGAATCGTCCCTGATTCCGCTATTCCGACGGCTCGTCAAGCGGCTCTGGCACGATTCGCCCGAAAAAAGCGAATCAAATGCGCCCCAATCAGCGGCTCGCTCGACCGGAGGGGATCCCGAACCCTTCGATCAACGCGTCCGTCGCATGCGCTTCGCGAAGTTGCGCCTGGATGTCCAACATCTGACGATAGTTCTCGTCCGTCGGATCGTTCGCCAGCGCCGCCTCGGCCGCTTTCAGCTCCATATGTAGAGTGCGCGCGCTGCGGTGCAAGTGGAGCGCCTGCGCGAAGGCCTCCCGGGCGTCGTCCAATGCCGCATCCTCGAGCGCCGGCCACAGCCGCGCACGCCGGGAGAGCCCGACTGCTCGCTGCCACGCATCCACCAGGCCGGCAGCCAGGAAAGCCGCCACCACGGCGGTCCGGTCGGCGGCGTGGTCGTTGGCCAGCGTATCGATCAGCACCGCATGCAGCTGCCTGAGCTCGGCATGGCTGAGGTCCAGCGCCTCGACGGCCTCGAAATTCTCTTCCGCCAGCGTCGGATGATTGGCGAGCATGACCAGGATGGCGGATTCGCGAAGCGGCATGACGCCGCCGGCCCGCCTGACCAGGGCCGATCGCGCCAGGCTTTCGGACACCGCGAGGCGGCCTGCGGCGGCCCCGTGCCGGGCCGCGTTGCCCGATCTCTGGGCTCGGTCGGACCCCTTTCCCGCCCGCGTCGGAGGCCCGAAAAACGCCTGCGCACGGCTCCGCATCTCCTGCGCGTAGTGATAGCGCAGGCTCTCGTCGCGGATGCGGGAAGTCAGCTCGCGCAGCGTTTTTTCCAGTTCCGCCCGCTTTTCCGGCGTGTCGAACATGCCGCCGGAGGTCTCCCGCTGCCACAAGAGGTCGGCGAGCGGCCGCGCCTCGGCGAGCACGCCGGCGAAGGCGGCGGCTCCGCCGTCTCGCACCAGATCGTCGGGATCCTTGCCCTCGGGCAGCAGGGCGAAGCGCACCGTCCGCCCCGGGCCGATCATCGGCAAGGCGAGGTCTGCGGCGCGCCAAGCCGCCTTCAGGCCCGCCCGGTCGCCGTCGAAGCAGAGGACTGGCTGGTCCGTCATGCGCCACAGAAGCTCGAGCTGGGCCTCGGTGAGCGCCGTCCCGAGCGGCGCCACCGCATTTTCGAAGCCCGCCTGCGCCAGCGCAATCACGTCCATGTAGCCCTCGACGGCGATCACCGTGCCGTCCTTCTGCTGGGCCTTCCTCGCTCGCGCGAAGTTGTAGAGCACGTTGCCCTTGTGGAAGAGCCTGGTCTCCGGAGAGTTCAGGTACTTCGCCGGCTGGTCCGAAGACAGCGCCCGGCCTCCGAAGGCGATGATACGGCCCCGCGAATCCGGGATCGGGAACATCACGCGGTCGCGGAAGCGATCGTAGGAAACCGGGATGTCGTCGCCGAAATAGGTCAGGCCGCAGGCTTCGATCTCGGCCTTGCCGACCCCCTTGCCGGCGAGGAACTCCTTGAGCGCGTTGCGGCTTTCCGGCGCATAGCCGAGCCGGAACGCCTGCTGCGTCGAGACGGCGAGGCCACGTTCCCTGAGATAGGCACGCGCACGAGCGCCGTCCGGCGCCTGCAGGCGCGCCTCGAAGAAGCCGGTCGCCAGCTCCATCACCTCGTGCAGGCCGGCCCTGTCCTTCTCCCGCCGTTCCGCCTCCGGGTCGCGGGCCGGCATCGGCACCCCGGCCATTTCGGCGATGCGCTCGACCGCCTCGGGGAAACTCAGCCCGTCGAGATCGGTGAGGAAGCGGAAATGGTCGCCCGAGACGCCGCAGCCGAAGCAGTGGTAGCGTCCCTTCCGGTCCTCGCAATGGAAACTCGGCGTCTGCTCGCCGTGAAAGGGGCAGCAGGCCCACCAGTCGCCTCGCGACGCGTTCGTTTTCTTGCGGTCCCACGTGACGCGCGTGCCGACGACCGCGGAGATCGGGACCCGGTCGCGAATCTCGTCGAGGAAGGCTGGAGAGAAGCGCATGGACGCTGTTCTAGGCGCTCCCGCCATCTGAAGCGAGCCGCCAGGGACGAAATCACGTTATTCACAGCCCGGCTCCGCCCTGCGCCGCTCCCCGGGCGTCGTTCCGACGCCTTTTTTGGCACCGGGGACGCATTCTGAACATGCCTGGATTCGATTAACCGGCTAAGGTGAATTTCCCAGGAGCCTAAAGGTTATTCTCGAACTTGCAGACGTTTGCGCAGCCCTCCCCCGATGATTCGTTCGGCCATGTGGTACGCGGATGACCGGCTCGATCGTCCTTCTGCACCTTGCCGGGGCCGTGGCGTTGCTGCTCTGGGCGACGCGCATGGTGCGCACCGGCGTCGAGCGCGCCTACGGCAATGTGTTGCGGCAGAAGCTGCGGGCCACCATGCGAAGCCCGCTGCTGGCGATCCTGACGGGCACCGGCCTTTCCATCATGCTCCAGTCGTCGACGGCCGTGACGCTGCTGGTGAGCTCCTTTGCCGGCCTGGGCATCGTCAGCGGCCTCTCCGGCCAGCTTGCCGTCCGTGGCGCCGAGATCGGCTCTGCTCTCGTCGTCAAGCTCCTGACCTTGGACCTCTCGCTGCTCGTACCGGTCTGCCTGGCCGCCGGCACGGCGATGTTCATGGCGACGGAACGCCGCACCTGGCGCCAGCTCGGCCGCATCCTGGTCGGCGTCGGTCTCCTCGTCCTGTCGCTCGAGATGATCGGCGAGGCCTCCGAGCCGCTGCGACAAAGCCGGCTGCTGCCGGTGGTCGTCGACTATTTCGCTGCCGACCCGGTCACCGCCTACCTGCTCGCCGCTCTGGTGACCTGGCTGTTCCATTCGAGCATCGCCGCCGTGCTTCTCCTGGCGACGCTGGCCGAGCGCGGCTTCATTCCGTCGGAGCTCGGCATCGTGCTGGTGCTGGGCGTCAACCTCGGAAGCTCGATCATCGCGCCCTTGCTGACCCGCCGCGCCGAGCCGGCCGTCCGGGTCGTGCCGATCGGCAACCTCCTGATGCGGGGCGCCGGCTCGCTGGTCCTGATGGTGCTGTTCAGCTGGCTGAAGCCGCCTGTCGAGCTCCTCGGCGCCACGGTCGCCGATCAGATCGTCAACGCCCACATCGCCTTCAACTGCCTCGTCTTGGTGGCCGGCCTGCCCCTTGCCGGCCTGGTCTACCAGGCCTCGGAGAGGCTCGTCGCGCTCGGCGCCTCGCCCACGCCGGCCGACGCGCTGGCCACGGCAGAGCTGAGCGCGCTCGACGAAGGCGCTCTCGAGCGGCCCTCCCAGGCGCTCGCCAACGCCACGCGCGAGGTCGTGCGCGTCTGCGAGACGGTCGAGATCATGCTGGAGCGCATCATGGAGCTCTATGAGAAGCCCGAGACGGAGAAGATCCGGGCGCTCGCCGCACTCGACGACCGCATCGACCGGCGCCAGACTGCCATCAAGCTCTACCTGGCCAAGCTCGGCTCCCGCCAGCTCGGCGAACAAGAGGCCTTGCGCCAGCGCGAGCTGATCGACGCCTGCGTCAAGCTGGAGCAGGTCGGCGACATCATCGTCCGCAACATGCTGGCGCATGTCGAGAAGAAGCTCGCCCGCGGGCTGGAGTTCACCGAGGAAGGCTGGCGGGAGCTGTCGAGCCTGCATGCGTCCGTGCTCACCAATGCGCGAATGGCCTTCAATGTGCTGATCTCGCGGGACCCGGTGACCGCCCGCCAGCTGGTCGAGGAAAAGGATCGGCTGCGCGACCTCGAGAAGGCCGCCAGCGCCAGCCACTTCGTCAGGCTGCGCGAGGGCACCGCAAGGAGCGTCGAGACGAGCTCCATCCATCTCGACACGATTCGCGACTTGAAGCAGATCAACTCGCTGCTGGCCGCGATTGCTTATCCCGTCCTGGAAGAGCACGGGCTGCTGCGCGGATCGCGTCTCAACGTAACCTAGGAAAAGGCAAGTCAATCAAGCGCTTGCCTGCGAAAGCGGAATCAAATCCCGAGCCTATTGAAGCAATTGCTTGACGATCGCGCTGGCACGACCGAAATCCATCTCGCCGGCATGCCGCTCCTTCAACGCCGCCATGGTGCGGCCCATGTCGCGCAGGCCGGTCGCCCCGACGTCCCGGATGACGTCGCCGATCGCCGCCTTCATCGCCGCGTCGTCCATCTGCGCCGGCAGGAAGGCCTGGATCACGGCGATCTCGGCGCGCTCCTGGGCAGCCAGCTCCGCCCGCCCGCCATCTTCGAAGGCCTTGGCGGATTCCTCACGCTGCTTGACCATCTTGGCGAGCACCTGCATCACCTCGTCGTCGCCGGCCGGCGGCTTGCCGGCGCCGCGGTTGGCGATGTCGCGGTCCTGGATTGCCGCATTCACCATCCGCAGCGTCTGGGTTCGCGGCTTGTCGCCGCCCTTCAAGGCCGCTTTCAGCTCGTCGGCGATCCGTTGGCGCATCGTCTGCCGCTCCTTGCCAATGACACCCGAGCATAGCGCCCTGGCCATTTGACCGGAAGGGCGTCGTCGCCTATGTGTCCGCCATCCCGACAACCCGCGGAGCGCCGCCATGGCCGACACTGCACCCTGGAGCGAAACTCGGCCCACCGCCCTGCTGGTGCTCGCCGACGGCACCGTCGTCGAGGGTCAGGGCATCGGCGCCACCGGCAGCGCCGTGGCGGAGCTCTGCTTCAACACTGCCCTGACCGGCTACCAGGAGATCCTGACCGACCCCTCCTATGCCGGACAGATCGTGACCTTCACCTTCCCGCATATCGGCAATGTCGGCACCAACGACGAGGATCTTGAGGATCTGACGCCCGCCGCACGCGCCGGCGCGGTCGGCGCCGTGTTCAAGGCCGACGTGACCAACCCCTCCAGCTATCGCGCCTCGGCCGGCCTCGATGCCTGGCTGAAGCGGCGAGGGGTGATCGCCATCGCCGGGGTCGACACGCGGGCGCTCGCCTCGCTGATCCGCGACAAGGGCATGCCAAACGCCGTCATCGCCCATGCGCCGGACGGGCGCTTCGATGTCGAGGACCTTAAGGCCAGGGCTGCGCGGTGGTCCGGCCTCATCGGGCTCGATCTGGCCCGCGAGGTGACCTCCGGCCAGAGCTCGACCTGGCGCGAGACCGAATGGGCCTGGGGCGAGGGCTACGGAGCCCAGGACGCGCCTTCGATGCATGTTGTGGCGGTCGACTATGGCGTCAAGCGCAACATCCTGCGGCTGCTGGCGGGGCTCGGCGCCGAGGTGACGGTGGTGCCGGCCAGCACCTCGGCGGAGGACATCCTGGCCATGAAGCCGGACGGCGTCTTCCTGTCCAACGGCCCGGGCGACCCGGAAGCGACCGGCGCCTATGCGGTGCCGGTGATCCGCGACCTCCTGAAGACCGACATTCCGGTGTTCGGCATCTGCCTCGGCCACCAGATGCTGGCGCTGGCCGTCGGCGCCTCGACCGTGAAGATGCACCAGGGACATCACGGCGCCAACCATCCGGTCAAGGACCACACCACCGACAAGGTCGAGATCGTCTCGATGAACCACGGCTTCGCGGTCGACTCAAAATCCTTGCCGGAGGGCGTCGAGGAGACCCACGTTTCGCTTTTCGACGGCTCGAACTGCGGCATCGCGCTCGCCGGCCGGCCGGTCTTCTCGGTCCAGCACCATCCGGAAGCATCGCCCGGCCCGCAGGATTCGCACTATCTGTTCCGCCGCTTCGTCAACCTGATCCGCGCCCGCCGGGGTGAGCCGCCGCTCGACGAGCGCCCCTCCGGCCGCACAGCAGCGTCCGATCGGGCGCCGGAACCGGCCTAGAAGCCAGGGCCGGCCGGCTGCCTCAGATCGGGTTGTTGAAGGTGTCGCAATCCTGCAGGCGGCCGTTCTTGAAGCCCCGCGCAAACCAGGTCTGGCGCTGTTCCGAGGTGCCGTGGTTGAAGCTCTCGGGCACGACATAGCCCTGCGTGCGGCGCTGCAGCGTATCGTCGCCGATCTGCTGGGCGGCGTTCAAAGCTTCCTCGATGTCACCCGTCTCCAAAAGGCCCTTCTGATCCGTGAAATGGGCCCACACGCCGGCGAAGCAGTCGGCCTGCAGCTCGACACGCATGGACATCTCGTTGGCCTGGACCTCGTCCATCGACTGCCGCATCTGGTTGAACTTGGGCAGGATGCCGGTGAGGTTCTGCACGTGATGGCCGACCTCATGCGCGATCACATAGGCCTGGGCGAAGTCGCCCGCGGCGCCGAACTGGCGGTCGAGCTGGTCGAAAAAGGCAGTGTCCAGATAGAGCTTGTGGTCGCCGGGACAGTAGAACGGACCTGACGCCGAGGAAGCGAAGCCGCAAGCCGAGCGGACCGTACCCTCGAACATCGCGAGCGTCGGCTCCTGGTATTGAAGGCCCTCGGCCTTGAAGATGCCGTTCCACACGTCTTCGGTCTCGGCCAGCACCGTACCGACGAACTGCTTCATCTCGTCCGAGCCGGCCGACTGGCCCTGCTGGGTCACCGTGCCGCCGCCCTCCTCGCGACCCATCGTGGGGTCTTCGCCCGTCAGCACCGCCATCGGGTCGATCCCGCAGGCTTTTAGCGCGAAGAACAGCACGACCAGGATCAGGATGCCGGAAAGCCCGCCGCCGCCGGTGCGGCCGATGGGGATTCGCAGGCGCCCGGGTCCGCCGCCGAAGCCACCACCCAGGCCGCCACCGCGGCCCCTCAGATCCTCAATGTTGTCACTCTGCCGGCGGCCTCTCCAAAGCATCTTTGCGCCTCTCGAACCAGGAACCCGTGCCGGCGGTCATTCGATCCGACCCTCGGAAACCAAAAACTACCCGAAGGGTTGCAGCAAGTCACAGGATTTTTGGCCTGGCGGCCTCAGGAAGCGACGAGCTTCAGCCGCGAACGGACGAATTGCTTGAAGTCGGCCGCGCTCATTGGGCCTGCAAAGGCGAAGCCCTGCAGGATGTCGCAGCCCAGGTCCTTGAGGATACGCGCATGCTCCATTGTCTCGACGCCTTCGGCCGTGACCTCTATGCCCAGCGACTTCCCGATGTCGATGATCGATTCGACGAGCTGCCGCTGCGCCGGCACGCCGACGATCGGAAAGACCAGCTGGCGGTCGATCTTCAGCCGCCGCGGCTTGAGCCGGAGCAGGCTGACGATGGAGGCGTAGCCAGTGCCGAAATCGTCGATCTCGACATCGATGCCCAGCTCCTTGATCTGTTCGATGTTCCACGTCACCAGCTCGTCGCTCTCGTCGAGGAAGATCGACTCGACCAGCTCGAACGACACCGTCCCCGGCTGGATGTTCATGGCGCGCAGGCTGGCGATCAGGTCTTCGTCCTGGAGCCGCCGCGCCGAGACGTTCACCGAGACCCGCGGCACGCGAAGCCCCGCGGCGATCCATTCGTTGCGCCCCGCGATCGCCTGCTCCAGCACCAGCCGGTCGATGGTGGACACCACGTTGAGCTCCTCGGCGGTGCTCAGATAGGCATCCGGCGCCAACACCCCCTGGGTCGGGTGCTGCCAGCGCGACAAGGCTTCGACGCCCACGATCTCGAGAGTACGGGCGTCGAACTGCGGTTGGTAGTAGGCGGCGAACTCGTTCCATTCCAGCCCGTTGAGAATCTCGTCCGCCGTCCGCTTGGTGGTGACGATCTCCTGCTGCAGCGCCGGCGTGAAGAACTCGTAGCGGTTGCGGCCGCGTCGCTTGGCCCGGTAGAGCGCGATGTCGGCATTGATCAGCAGCCGCTTCGGGTCGGCCCGCGGCCCGCTTTCGGCCGCGATCCCGACGCTGACGCCGAACCGGCACTGGTGCGACTGATAGGTCACCGGTCGGCGCATCTGCCGGATGATGCGGTCCGCCAGCAGTGCCATGCGGTCCGCGTCGCCGTCGTTCAGGCACAGCACCACGAACTCGTCGCCGCCAATGCGCGCCACGAAGTCGCCTTCGCGCACGTTGGAGCGCAGCACGTGCGCGGCATGCACCAGCATGGCGTCGCCGGCGGCATGCCCGAGCGTGTCGTTGATGTGCTTGAACCGGTCCAGGTCGATGTGCAGCAGCGCGATCCCGTCCGCGTCGGTGGGCACGAAGCGCTCCAGCATGTCGTCGAGATAGCGCCGGTTGGGCAGGCCGGTCAGCGAATCGTGCAGCGCGTTGTGCTCGATGCGCGCCTGCGCCGCCTCGAGCTCGGCGTTGCGCCGCTCGGCGAGCGTCTTCGCCCGCTCCAGGTCCTTGCGCAGCATGACATCCTGGGTGACGTCCCATTCGGCGCCGATCATTCGCGGCTGCTCGTGCTCGTCCTGGAAGACGGTGGCGCGCGAGCGCATGTAGCGCAGCGTGCCGTCCGGCAGCAGCAGCCGGTATTCCGACGAGTAGGCGCCATGCTCGCGGACCGCGAGGTCGAAGTCTTCCTGCGCCTGCGCCGCGTCGTCGGGATGGATGGAGCCGATCCAATGCTCGAATGCCCGCGGCTTGCCGTCTGCCGGGTGGCCGTAGAGCTCGTTCACGCGGTCGTCCCAGTAGAGCTCGTCGGTCTCCAGATTGTGCTCCCACACGCCGATCTGCGAGGCGTCGAGCGCGAGCTCCAGCCGATGCGAGAGCCGCCTGAGCTGCTTCTCGCTGCGTCGCAGCGCCCTGTAGTGCTTCTGGCGCTCGCCGACCAGGTGGCCCGCCGCCAGCATCGGCACCACGACCAGCGCCCCGGCGATGAGCAGCATCGGCCTGAAGAACCAGTCGTTCTCTGGGTGTACGGTCCAGCCACCCTTGGGCACGGCGGCGATTCGCCATGGGCCCGATGGCAGGATGACGTCGGCCACGACCGGCTTGTGCTGGAGAACCGTCGGATCGCCGAAGAAGGGCTTTCCGTGGTCGCCGAGCGGGCCGGCGTCGGAGATCGCCACGTCGATCGGCAGGTCGGGCGCCAGAAGTCCGCTGTCGCTATAGAGACGTTCGGCGTCGACCACGGCCGACACGACGCCCCAGAAGCGCCGTTCGCCGCCCGGGTCGTCGACGAACACCGGGAAGCGCCCGATGAAGCCCTTGCCGCCCTGCACCAGGTCCACCGGCCCCGCCAGAACCAGCTCTCCGGTCTCCCGCGCTTTCAGCGCACCCGCCCGTTGCAGCGGGTTGTTGCGATAGTCGAGCCCCAGCGCCCGCTCGTTGCCGGCCATCGGATACATCAGCGAGATCACCAGGTCGCGCGCCCCGGCGATGTTGCGCAGCTGCGAATGGTCGCGAAACAAAAGCCCCGCCAGCCGCTCGAACCGCTGCTGGGTCATGTCCGGCTCGGTGGAAAGCGTGGCGACCAGCCCACGCACCAGCTGCAGATTGCCGTTGAGATTGCCCTCCAGCTTGGCGCGGATGAGGCTCACCTCCTGGGCGATGTCTGCCCGCAGCGCCTGCTGCGAGACCACGCGGTTCTGGTGGTCGGCGAAGAATCCGAGGACGCCGACCACCAGCAGCGCGATCGCTGCCGGGATGTTCGTCGCCGAGAAAACCGTCTCGCGGACCTTGCGGAAAGCGCGCCGGACGGTCCGGACCTTGAACGTCGTTTGCCTCAAATTGCGCTACCTTGCCATGGCGGGCACGGGTCGCCGACCCGCCAGACATTAGCGCCGACTTGTTTAACTTTGGCTTTCCGAGGCTTCTCTAAAGCTGCTTGGTGCCGGCGCTCTTGCCGTCCGAGCTGCGCGAGCGCTCCTCGAACCGCTTCTCGCCCTTGGCGAGGTCGCTGCCCTTTTCGGCCTCGACCTTCCGTTCCTCCTTGCGCGCTTCCCGCTTCAGCGCTTCGCCGGCCTCGCGGCCGGCGTCCTTGTTGGTGGCCATGGCGGTTCTCCTCGGGCCAGCATGGCCCGGCCTTCCAACGCGCCGGGTCGCCCGACCGTTCCGTCTCAGACCGGCTTGAAGTTGAGCGCCACGCCGTTGATGCAGTAGCGCAGCCCGGTCGGCGGCGGGCCGTCCTCGAAAACGTGCCCGAGATGGCTGCCGCAGGTCGCGCAGTTCACCTCGGTGCGCACCATGCCATAGCTGGTGTCGCGCGTGGCCTCCACCGAGCCCGGCACCGGTTCGTTGAAGCTCGGCCAGCCCGTCCCGCTCTCGAACTTGACCTTGCCTTCGAACAGCGGCGTGTCGCAGCCCGCGCACAGGAAGGCGCCGGGGCGCTTCTCGTAGAGCAGCGCGCAACTGCCCGGCGGCTCGGTGCCGTGCTCCCGCATCACGCGGTACTGTTCCGGCGTCAGGCGCTGGTGCCATTCGGCGTCGCTGCGGGTTATCCTGTATGCGTCCATGATCGCTCCCTTCCGCGTCGTTCGCTACCCGCCCGTCAATATGGGATGCCGAAGGCCAAGATGCGAGACGTGCCGGGATTCAAAACCCCGCGGTCCGGACGAATTTTCGGGCTTACCAAGCCGGCCCGCTTTGCCTTATAAGGCGCTCCTAGCCTGACACCTCTGATCTGTGCCGCACCGGCCGGGCGCGCCCGACCGGCTTTTGGCGCGGCATGACATGGACGAATTGAACAGATGCCCAAGCGCACCGACCTGAAGTCGATCCTGATCATCGGCGCCGGGCCGATCGTCATCGGTCAGGCCTGCGAATTCGACTATTCGGGCACCCAGGCCTGCAAGGCCCTGAAAGAAGAAGGCTACCGCGTCGTCCTGGTCAACTCCAACCCGGCCACCATCATGACCGACCCGGAGCTGGCCGACGCCACTTATGTGGAGCCGATCACCCCGGAGGTTGTGGCCAAGATCATCGCCCGCGAGCGGCCCGACGCCCTGCTGCCCACGATGGGCGGCCAGACCGCCCTCAACACGGCGCTGTCGCTGCGCCGGATGGGCGTGCTCGACCGCTACGGCGTCGAGATGATCGGCGCCGACGCCCACGCCATCGACATGGCCGAGGACCGTGCCTTGTTCCGCGAGGCCATGGCCCGCATCGGGCTGGAGACGCCGCGTTCGATGCTGGCCAACGCCACCGCGGTCAAGGAGGCCGACCGCAAGCGGCACGAGGCCGAGCGCGCAGCGCTCAAGGCCGAGGCGCCCACCGACCTCGATGGCGCCCTCGACGCCTTGGAGACGCGCTGGAACCTCGGCGAGGGCGGCCGCAAGCAGCGCTACATGTCGCATGCCATGGCGATCGCCGCCCAGGCCCTCGACGTCGTCGGGCTGCCAGCCATCATCCGGCCCTCCTTCACCCTCGGCGGCACCGGCGGGGGCATCGCGTTCAACCGCTCCGAATTCTTCGAGATCGTCGAGCGCGGCCTCGATGCCTCCCCCACCACCGAGGTGCTGATCGAGGAGAGCGTGCTCGGCTGGAAGGAGTTCGAGATGGAGGTGGTCCGCGACAGGGCGGACAATTGCATCATCGTCTGCTCCATCGAGAACATCGACCCGATGGGCGTCCACACCGGCGATTCCATCACCGTCGCTCCCGCCCTGACGCTCACCGACAAGGAGTACCAGGTGATGCGCAACGCCTCGATCGCCGTTTTGCGCGAGATCGGCGTCGAGACGGGCGGGTCCAACGTCCAGTTCGCCGTCGATCCCGACAATGGCCGGCTGGTGGTGATCGAGATGAACCCGCGCGTCTCGCGTTCCTCCGCACTCGCCTCGAAGGCGACCGGCTTCCCGATCGCCAAGATCGCCGCCAAGCTGGCCGTCGGCTACACGCTCGACGAGCTCGACAACGACATCACCGGCGGTGCCACGCCGGCCTCCTTCGAGCCGTCGATCGACTATGTGGTGACCAAGATCCCGCGGTTCGCCTTCGAAAAGTTCCCCGGCGCCGAGCCGGTCCTGACCACCGCCATGAAGTCCGTCGGCGAGGTGATGGCGATCGGCCGCACCTTCCAGGAATCGCTGCAGAAGGCGCTGCGCGGCCTGGAGACGGGGCTCACCGGGCTCGACGAGATCGAGATACCCGGCCTGACTGCCGGCGGCGGCCCGGACGACCGCAACGCCATCCGCGCCGCCCTCGGTACGCCGACGCCCGACCGCCTGCGCATGGTGGCGCAGGCGATCCGCCTCGGCACGTCGCTGGAGGACGTGCACGCCATGTGCCGGATCGACCCCTGGTTCCTCGAACAGATCGCCGGCATTCTTGCCATGGAGGCTCGGGTCCGCCAGCACGGCCTGCCCGACGACGCCGCCAATCTGCGCATGCTCAAGGCCATGGGCTTCTCCGATGCGCGCCTCGCCTCGCTCGTGAGGAAGGACGCGCAAGAGATTCAAAGGATTCGCGAAAATCTCGGCGTCCGCCCCGTCTACAAGCGCATCGACACCTGCGCCGCCGAGTTCGCCTCCCCCACCGCCTACATGTACTCGACCTACGAGGTCCCCTTTGCCGGCGAGCCGCGCTCGGAAGCGGATGTCTCCGACCGCCGCAAGGTGGTCATCCTCGGCGGCGGCCCGAACCGCATCGGCCAGGGCATCGAGTTCGACTATTGCTGCTGCCATGCCTGCTTCGCGCTGGCCGAGGCTGGCTTCGAGTCCATCATGATCAACTGCAACCCGGAGACCGTGTCGACCGACTACGACACCTCCGACCGCCTCTATTTCGAGCCGCTGACGGTCGAGGACGTGCTGGAGATCCTGCGGGCCGAGCAAGCGAAGGGCGAGCTGGTCGGCGTCATCGTCCAGTTCGGTGGCCAGACGCCCCTGAAGCTCGCCTCGGCGCTGGAGGCGGCCGGCATCCCGATCCTCGGCACCTCGCCCGACGCCATCGACCTCGCGGAGGACCGCGACCGCTTCCAGAAGCTCCTCCACAAGCTTTCGCTGACCCAGCCGCGGAACGGCATCGCCTATTCGGTCGAGCAGGCGCGACTGGTCGCCTCCGATCTCGGCTTCCCGCTGGTGGTCCGCCCGTCCTACGTGCTTGGCGGCCGCGCCATGCAGATCATCCAGGACGAGGGGATGCTGCAATCCTATCTGCTCGACACGGTGCCCGGCCTGGTGCCCGAGGACATCAAGCAGAAATACCCCAACGACAAGACCGGCCAGATCAACACGCTGCTCGGCAAGAACCCGCTGTTGTTCGACACCTATCTCGCCGGGGCGATCGAGGTCGACGTCGACTGCCTTTCGGATGGCCGGTCGACCTTCATCGCCGGCATCATGGAGCATATCGAGGAGGCGGGCATCCACTCCGGCGACAGCGCCTGCTCGCTGCCGGTCCACACCCTTGACGCCGCCACCGTGGCAGTCCTGGAGACGCAGACCGCAGCCCTGGCCCGAGCGCTCAGGGTCGGCGGCCTGATGAACGTGCAGTTCGCCATCAAGGATGGCGAGGTGTTCATCCTCGAGGTCAATCCGCGCGCCTCGCGCACCGTACCCTTCGTCGCCAAGACGATCGGCCGGCCGATCGCCAAGATCGCCGCCCGCGTCATGGCCGGCGAGACCCTGGAAGAGGCCTTCGCCCACTATGGCGGGCCGCCCCAGCAAACGGCCCGGCCGCACATCGCGGTCAAGGAGGCGGTCTTCCCCTTCGCCCGCTTCCCCGGCGTCGACATCCTGCTCGGGCCCGAGATGCGCTCGACCGGCGAGGTGATGGGGCTGGACTATGACTACGCTCTGGCCTTCGCCAAGTCCCAGCTCGGCGCCGGCGTGGACCTGCCGCGCGAGGGCACGCTGTTCGTCTCGGTGCGCGACGAGGACAAGCCAGGTGTCCTGCCTGCGGTCCACCGGCTGGCCGGCCTTGGCTTCAAGGTGCTGGCCACGGGCGGCACCCAGCGTTTCCTCGCCGAGCGCGGCATCGATGCCGAAAAGGTCAACAAGGTCCTGGAAGGCCGGCCGCACATCGAGGACGCCATCCGCAACAGGCAGGTGCAGATCGTCTTCAACACCACCGACGGCCAGAAGGCCGTCTCGGACTCCAAATCGCTGCGCCGCGCCACGCTGATGCAGAGGGTGCCCTACTACACGACGCTGTCGGGCGCCGCCGCCGTCGCCGAGGCGATCGCCGCGTTGCGCGCCGGCAGCCTCGAGGTCCGGCCGCTGCAGGAGTATTTCGCCTAGGCGTCCCTCACGCCCCGATCGCCTGCAGGCCTTCCTCCAGCCATTCGCCGAGCAACGGCATGCCGAGCAGGTAGACAGCCAGCCCTTTGCGGCCGCGCTGCCGCGCCTCGGCCACCACGTCGGCCCATTCGGAGGCGTCATAGTCGCCACGGCCGATCCACACGAGCGCAATGAGGTCGGCTGCCTCGTCGACGTTGAGGTCGCCGAGCAACTCCCTCAATTCTTCTTCGGTCAGGTTTTCCTCGGCCTCTTCGGCCAGGCCGTCATGCATGTGCGTGTCGCGGGCATCGCCGTCGATCTCCACCTCGTGCTCGGCGCCGTCGGCATAGTCGTCGTTGACGGCGGCGCTGATCGCCCGCGCCTTGAGGGCGAAAAGCCGGACCGTGTCGGGGTCGATCGACAGGTCGAACTCTCTCTCCAGCCGCTGTTGCACGCGTTCCGTCCTCGAGGCCACGGCGCGCATCATGCACGCGCAAGCGCGAAAAATCGAGCCGAAGGTGTCATCGCCGCCACCGCGCCGTTGACAGTGCCACGCCGGGTGCCGACAAAGGGCGCCCAAACGGCCGACGAGTGCGAAGCTATGCCCTACTACGCGATCCAGTTTGCGCCGGCGCCCGGCAGCGACAAGCGCCTCGTGGTGAACGCAAAGCTCTTCCCGGAGTTCGAAGCCATGGCGGCCGACCAGGAAGAGGCGCTCCGCCTCGCCCGCGAGGGACTCAAGGAGGCGCTCGCCAAGCGCCGCGCGGTGGGCGACCCGCTGCCCGAGCCGCTCGCCGAGCGACCGGCGGACGGCGCTTTCGTCGAGGTGCTCGACGACTGGGTGCATGACACTGGCGAGCCGGAGCCCGGCGACGATCTGCGCCTCGCCGACGACAAAGACTGAGCTCGGTTCCTCCTCGCTAGACCTTCTGCGCCACGGCGGCGTCGCTTGCCAGCGAGGTCGCGCCATGCCTCAGCCCGGCGGTGATCATGATCGCCACCGCCAGGAAAAAGATGATCCCCAAAAGCATGTAGAAGCGATGCTGCTCGGCGTCGTTCTCCACGGCCCGACCCTCCCACGGCTTGAATGCCGGCGTCACCCCGGCGAGACTACCGGCCGGGGCCGGGCTTTGAGAATTCACCCCTTCTGAGGAGGAACGGGGCACCATGGCCATGATTTCGGAGGACCCCTTCGACCTTCGTCGCTTCGTGTCAGCCCAGGAGGGGGTCTACGCCCGCGCGCTCGCCGAGCTTCGCGCCGGGCAGAAGCGGTCCCACTGGATGTGGTTCGTCTTTCCCCAGCTGCGCGGCCTCGGCCGGTCGCCGACGGCAGTCCGCTACGGCATCGCCTCGCTGGCCGAGGCTCGCGCCTACCTCGACCACCCGCTGCTCGGCGCCCGACTGCGCGAGGCGACGGCGACAGTGCTCGACCTGACCGGTCCGGCCGACCTCCACGGCGTCTTCGGCAGCCCCGACGACATGAAGTTCCGCTCGTCGATGACGCTGTTCGGCACCGCCGCGGCCGAACCAGGAAGCGTCTTCGATCGCGCCCTGGACCGCTTCTGCGCGGGTCGGCCCGATCCCGCGACGCTCGAGCTTCTGGAGCAGAAGCGGTGACGGCAAGGAGCGCCGGCATCCTGCTGTTCCGGCAAGCGGCCGCCGGCCCGGAGGTCCTGCTCGTTCATCCGGGCGGCCCCTTCTGGGCCAGGCGCGACCTGGGCGCCTGGTCGATCCCCAAGGGCGAGCACGACGAGGACGAGACGGCCGAGCAGGCCGCCCGCCGCGAGTTTGCCGAGGAAACCGGCCAGAAGCTGGTCGGCGAGCTGGTTCCGCTGGGCAGCATCCGCCAGAAGGCCGGCAAGCTGGTCGAGGCCTTCGCCGTCGAGGGAGTTTTCGACGTCGGATCGCTGCGTTCGGCCACCTTCGAGATGGAATGGCCGCCGAGAAGCGGCCGCCGCCAGGCCTTTCCGGAGGTCGACCGCGCCGCGTGGTTCCCCTTGGCGGAGGCTGCGGAGCGCATGATTCCCGGCCAGATCCCCTTCCTCGACCGGCTCGCCGCCTATCTGGTCACGCGGTTGTGATCTCCCAATTCGGCCGCTTTGGACGTGCGCGGAAGAAAGCGACGGCAAAAACCGTTAACGTCGGCAGGATTTTCCAGAGTCTGGAGGAATGAGATGTTTGCCCGCCCGATCGCCAGCCTGGCCGCTCTCGCCATCGCCCTGCCGCTCGCCGCGGCCCCCGTCTTCGCTGCCGGTGGCGGCAGCAGCGGTGGCAGCAGCGGCGGCACCTCGGGTGGCAGCAGCGGTCCCTCGCCCGCCGTGCAGTGCAAGAAGGGTCAGGTCTACGACAAGCGCAAGAAGAAGTGCATGCTGCCCGGACGGGCCGCCATCGACGACGATTCCCTCTACGATGCCGGCCGCGCGTTGGCGATGGCCGGCCGCTACGACGAGGCGATCTCGATCCTGAGCTTCGCCAACGACAAGACCGACCCGCGGATCCTCAACTATCTCGGCTATTCCCACCGCAAGGCGGGTCGTGTGCTGGTCGGGCTCGGCTACTACCAGGAAGCCCTCAGGAACGACCCCGATTACACGCTGGTGCGTGAGTATCTCGGCGAGGCTCATCTTCAGCTCGGCAACGTCGCGGCTGCCCGGGCCGAGCTCGCGGAGATCGAGAAGCGCTGTGGCAAGAGCTGCAGCGAATATGGCGAGCTCGAAGCCGAGATCCATGCTTATGTGAAGGGCTGAGGCGCTTCACCTGGCCCCGGCGCCCCGCCTGGGCGCCGGCCGCGGCGGATGCGCGCTGCGGCCATTTTTTGACGTGAAAATCCCCGTAGAGTTGCTATCTTGGGCAATTCGAGGTGAAGCGGCTCCGTTGGCCCGTGGCTACGGACCGTTTTCTTTTTAGCACTCACCCCTTGGAATGGCCGTGAGACAACCGCGTGATAAGTCGCGGAAGAAAGGAATCAGATTCATGATCAAGGTCCCGATGACCGCCGGTGGATTCCAGACGCTCAAGGAAGAGCTGCGCTGGCGCCAGCAGGAAGAGCGCCCGCGCATCATCGAGGCCATTTCGGAAGCCCGCTCCCATGGCGACCTGTCGGAAAACGCCGAGTACCATGCCGCCAAGGAGGCGCAGAGCCTCAATGAGGGTCGCATCCACGAGCTGGAAGACCTGGTGGCGCGGGCCGAGGTGATCGACGTTTCCAAGCTGACCGGCGAGAAGGTCAAGTTCGGCGCCACGGTGGTGGTGGTCGACGAGGACACGGAAGAGGAGCGCACCTACCAGATCGTCGGCGACCAGGAGGCCGACGTGAAGTCGGGTCGCATCTCGATCTCATCGCCGATCGCCCGCGCGCTGATCGGCAAGGAGGTGGGCGAAACGATCGAGGTCAACGCGCCCGGCGGCGCCCGCGGCTACGAGATCGTGCGCGTCCAGTTCATCTGACCGGCATGGCGTCGCGGGGCCTTCCCCGCCCCGCGGCAAGCGGTGCCGCCTTTGACGGGGCGCGTGTCGAGGTTGCCGATGTCGAGGTGATTGCCCCGAATTTCAAGCGGCGGCTCTCCGGCGTCACCTCGACGATCGTCTACCTGATCCCCCTGCAGCGGCGGACGCTCGGCATCGCCACCGTCGGCGCCGGCCTGCCGGAATTCCTTCCGCGGCTCCGCTGGTTCCAATGGCCAGCACTCTGGCGGCGGCCGCGCCGCCGTCGCTTCCGCATCTGGCATGCTCGCCGCAACACGGAGATGCTGGCCGGGCTCCTCCTGCGCGATGTCTTGCGCATGCCGATGAAGCTCGTCTTCACATCGGCCGGGCAGCGTCGCCATACCGCCTACACCAAATGGCTCATCCGGCGGATGGACGCCGTCATCGCCACCAGCGGCCGCAGCGGCAGCTTCCTCGACGTGCCGCACCGGGTGATCATGCACGGCATCGACCTCGAGCGCTTCCATCCGCCGAGCGAGGCCGCCGACGCCTTCCGCTCGAGCGGCCTCCCCGGCCTCCATGGCGTCGGCTGCTTCGGGCGCGTCCGCCCCCAGAAGGGGACCGACCTGTTCGTCGACGCCATGATCGCGCTTTTGCCGCACTATCCCGACTGGACTGCAATCGTTTCGGGCCGCGTCACCGCCGAGCATCGCGCCTTTGCCGACGGGCTCAGGGCGAAGATCCTGGCTGCCGGCCTCGACAAGCGCATCGTCTTCGTCGGCGAGGTCGACGATGTCGCGATGTGGATCCGCCGCATGACCGTCCTGGTGGCCCCTTCGCGCAACGAAGGGTTCGGCCTCACGCCGCTGGAAGCCATGGCCTCGTCCGTCGCCGTGGTCGCCAGCGACGCCGGCGCCTATGCCGAGCTGGTGGTTCCCGGCCGCACCGGCGCAGTGGTCCCCGCCGGCGATGGCGAGGCGCTGGCGCAGGCGGTGCGCGCCTATCTCGCCGACCCTGCCCATGCCGAAGCTCACGGCGAAGCCGGTCTGGCGCATGTCGGGGCGAACTTCCCGCTGGAGCGGGAGGCCGCGGCCATCAGCGAGGTCTACGAGGCGCTGTGGTCGGGCGAGCCCCCGGAGGCATCTTCGTCCGCGGGCAACGACAGCCGGTAGAGTTCCGCCTCGGTCAGGAACGCATACTGGGCCAGGATCGCGGCATGGATCAGCCCCGGCATCCCGCACAGGAAGTAGCGCTGCAGGACATAGCACGACAGGAAGCGCCCGAGCGGCTTGAAAAGGATGCTCGCCACGCCCGCCCGCCGCCCGCGGACGTGCTGCTCGCGCGCCTTCAGCGCCGCATAGCTGGCCGCCTTCTGGATCTCCCGCGCCGCCGTCAGGTTGCGGAAATGCAGGATCGCGCCCGGCTCCAGAGTGGTCGGGCGCCCATGCGGCACGAGCGACTCGTGGACGAGCCGCCCGAGGTCGAAGCTCGCCGCGCCGCCGCGTACCAGGCGCACGAAGGCCTTGGCGTGAACGCCGGCGGGCGGGTAGCCGTAGCCGGGCAGGTAGTCTCGCCGCCGCAAGGCATAGGCGTCGCTGCCCCCTCCGTCGAGGTCGAGCGCGGCCAGCCGGGATTTAAGACGTTCGTCCAGGCGCTCGTCCGCGTCGAGGCTGAGTCGCCACGGCTCCTTGCATGCCTCCATCGCGAACTGCTTCTGCGCGGCGAAGCCAGGCCATTCGCGTTCGATCAGCCGGATGGGAAAGCCCTGCTTGCGGAAACTCTCGATCAGCGCCAGCGTGCCGTCCTCCGACCCGGAGTCGACGACGACGATCTCGCGGCAGAAGTCGAGGCTCTCCAGGCAGGGGCCCAGCACCCTTGCCTCGTTTCGGCACACGATGAAGGCGGAGATCGGCCGCGAGAAGCGCGTCACGGCTCGTCGGGCCTGGCGAAGGCCTCGCCCATGGCGACCAGGCCCTCGTCCTTGACCTGGCGGATGGTCAGCGCGGTGCGTACCGTGTCGACGTTGGGGGTCGAGGTCAGCTCCTCGATCACGAAGCTCTGGAAGGTACCGAGGTCGCTCGCCACGCAATGCAGCAGGAAGTCCGAATCGCCCGACACCATCCAGGCCCGCCGCACGATCGGCCAATTGCGCGTGCGGTCGGCAAACCTCTTGAGCTCCACCTCCGCCTGGTGGTGCAGGCCGATCAGGCAGAAGGCGACGACGTCGTAGCCCAGCGCCTTGGCGTTGAGCAGCGCCCGGTAGCCGCGGATGATGCCGGCGTCCTCCAGCCGCTTCACCCGCCGCAGGCACGGCGGCGCCGAGATACCGACCCGGCGCGACAGCTCGACATTGGTCATCCGTCCGTCGTCCTGCAGCTCCTTGAGGATCTTCCAGTCGATCGCGTCTAGCTCTGCCTTGAGAGGCATGGTCGGTCGCTCCGGCATCTCGAAACGAAAGAATCTTTCGCCCCCGCGAACGGAAACTACTGCAACTCGACAGGGCGGCCAAGTTGGCCGGTGGATAACGGAGAGGCAAAAAGCGTTCGGCTCGACCGGGCGAAGCTTTCCGGGGAAGCCGTTCGGCCCGCCTTGCACGAGGGGTGGGGCAGCACCTACATTGCGGCTGCGGCCGGTGACCGCCGGCAGGAGGGGTCATTGACGAAGGATTCTCGGAATGTCCGTTAGACACGCCCCTGTGCTGATCGTCGGGTCCGGCCCTGCTGGCTATACGGCCGCGATCTATGCCGCGCGCGCCCTGCTCAAGCCGGTTCTGGTGGCCGGGTTGCACCAGGGCGGCCAGCTCACCATCACCACCGAGGTCGAGAACTATCCGGGCTTCGCCGATCCGATCCAGGGCCCCTGGCTGATGGAACAGATGCTGAAGCAGGCCGAGCATGTCGGCACCGAGGTCGTCAACGACATAATCGTCGAAGCGGATCTGCGCACGCGTCCCTTCCGCCTCACCGGCGATACGGGAACCGTCTACACTTGCGATGCTCTGATCGTTGCCACCGGGGCCCAGGCCAAGTGGATGGGCATCCCGTCCGAAGAGGTCTTCAAGGGGTTCGGCGTCTCCGCCTGCGCCACCTGCGACGGCTTCTTCTATCGCGGCAAGGATGTGGTGGTGGTCGGCGGTGGCAATTCGGCCGTCGAGGAGGCGCTCTATTTGTCGCATCTGGCCCGCCACGTCACGGTCGTGCATCGCCGCGGCGAGTTCCGTGCCGAGCGCATCCTGCAGGAGCGGCTCTTCCAGAAAAAGAACGTCACCGTGCTCTGGGACACGGTCGTCGACGAGATCACCGGAGCCGTAGGCAAGCCGCCGCTGCCGCCTTCGGTCACCGGGGTACGCCTGAAGAACGCGTTGTCCGGGACGACCTCCGAGCTTCCCATCGACGGCGTCTTCGTCGCCATCGGCCATGCGCCTGCCGTCGAGCTGTTCGTCGGCCAGCTCAAGCAGAAGCCCAACGGCTACCTGTGGACCGCCCCCGATTCCACCAAGACCGACGTGCCTGGCGTGTTTGCCGCGGGCGACGTGACCGACGACGTCTACCGGCAGGCCGTGACGGCCGCCGGCCTCGGCTGCATGGCCGCGCTCGAAGCGGAAAAGTACCTGGCGGAACTGGACGTGCATCGCGAAGCGGCGGAATAGGCCGCTGAACAGAGGGGCCGGCATGTCGTTGGACTGGGACAAACTGCGCGTGTTCCACGCGGCGGCGGAGGCTGGGTCGTTCACCCATGCCGCCGAGACGCTCCGGCTGTCCCAGTCGGCGATCTCCCGTCAAGTGAGCGCGCTGGAGAACGACGTCGGCGTCCCCCTTTTCCATCGCCATGCGCGCGGCCTGGTGCTCACCGAACAGGGCGAGATCCTGTTCCGAACGGCGCATGACGTGCTGATGAAGCTCGAAAGCGTGCGCAGCCGCCTGTCCGAGGCAAAGGACCGCCCCTCGGGCATCCTGCGGGTGACCACCACGGTCGGTCTGGGCACCGGTTGGCTGACCGACCGCGTGCAGGAGTTCTCCGAGCTCTACCCCGACATCCAGCTGCAGCTGGTCTTCGCCAATGAAGAGCTCGACCTCACCATGCGCCAGGCCGACTGCGCAATCCGCCTGCGCCAGCCGCAGCAGCCCGACCTGATCCAGCGGCGGCTGTTCACGGTGCACCTGCACCTTTTCGCCGCTCCTGCCTATCTCGAGCGCTACGGCAGGCCCACCGCCGTCGCCGACCTCGACAAGCACCGCATCATCACCTTCGGCGAACCGGTGCCCGGCTTCCTCCGCGAGCTGAACTCGCTGGAGACCCTCGGCCACGCCGAGGGCGATCGTCGCCCCGCCATCCTGCAGATCAACGATCTGATGTCGATCCGGCGGGTGGTCAAGCGTGGGGTCGGCATCGCCATGCTGCCCGACTACATGGCCGACAAGGATTCGAGCCTTGTCCAGGTGCTGCCCGAGCTGGAAGTGCCGTCCTTCGACACCTTCTTCTGCTACCCCGAGGCCATGAAGAACCAGGCCAAGCTAAAGGCCTTTCGCGATTTCGTTTTCTCCAAGGCACGCAGCTGGTCGTTCTGAAAAGGCTAACTGCCCAGTTTTTCTACATATTCCCTGGAAATTGAGCACTTATGCAAAAATGCATGGGTGAAATGCATCGACACCGCTTGTTTTTTGGGCAGCAGGCGCCCATATCTCAATCATCTGGGCGCGTTCCTCCTCCCATTAGCGCCTGGTGAGTGTTCCCCTCTGGAGGTTTAGCCTTAACGGGCACTTCCAATCAAACTCAGCCGGATCGTCTCGATCCGGCTTTTTTTGTTGCCTGCGGCAAGCGCGAGCTATGCCAAATCCGCAAGGCTCGTTGGTCCAGTTGGGAGCACCTTGCCCTGGAATCGATGCGGGGGCGAAGGCGGCGCTGCCTGGAGAGCGCCGCCGCGACGGCTCAGGCCGCCTTGCTCGCGCTCATCGCATCGTCGGCCAGCCGCCCGGTGAGCTCGGCCATATGGTCGAAGCGGGCGCTGTAGCTGGCGACCCCCGCCGTGGCCGAGCGCAGCTCGATGATCAGGTCGCCGATCGCCGATTGCGGCATGGTCGCCTCCACCACGTCCCAGCCGGGCCAGCCCGGCCGCGCGTCGTAGCCCAGGATCTGCCCCCGCCGCTGCGGCACGATGGCGGTGATCTTGGCGGTGCTGTCGCTCGGCGTGTAGATCTCGACCTTCATGACCGGCTCGAGCAGCACCGGGGAGCAATTGGCCATGCCTTCCTTCATGGCGAGCTTGGCCGCCATCTGGAACGCCATGTCCGAAGAGTCGACCGTGTGGTAGGAGCCGTCGGCGAGGTTGACGGCCACGTCGACCACCGGAAAGCCCAGCGGCCCCGACCGCAGATAGTCGCGCACGCCGGTCTCCACCGAGGGAATATAGGTCTTCGGCACCACGCCGCCGGTGATCGTGTCGGTGAACTGGAACCCCGTGCCGCGCGGCAGCGGCTTGATGTCGATCACCACGTCGCCGAACTGCCCGTGCCCGCCCGACTGCTTCTTGTGGCGACCGCGCTGGGTGACCGACTTGCGGATGGTCTCGCGATAGGGAACGGCCGGCGCATGGTGCTCGACGGCGATCTGGTTGCGACCTTCGAGCCGCTCCAGCGTCACCCTGAGATGCATCTCGCCATGGCCGGAGGCGACCATCTCGCTGGAGTCCTGGTGGTGATGGACGAGCAGCGAGGGATCCTCTTCGGCGATGCGGTGGATGGCCGATGACAGCTTGACGTCGTCCTTGCGCTCCTTCGACTTGAGCGCCAGCGCGAACACCGGCGGCGGCAGTTCGAGCTCCACCAGCTTTGCGATGCCGCCCTTGGCGTTGCTCAACGTGTCGCCCGTCCGCACTTCGTCCAGCTTGCCAAGCGCCACGGTCTCGCCCAGCTTTGCCGAGGTGAGCTTGGTCTGCTCCTTGCCGAGCATGCGATAGATGCCCGAAACCTTGGCGGTGCCGCCGCCCGACACCGTGAGCTCGCTGCCGTCGGCGATGTTGCCCGAGAGCACGCGCGCGATCGACAGCTTGCCGCCATGCGCGGTATGGATCGTCTTCATCACCTGAGCGACCGCAGCGTTTCCGTCGGGCACCTTGAGCCGCGCCCTGGTGGCCGCCACGTCGGGAGCGTCGTGGCGGATCGTCTTCAGCAGCCTCAGCACGCCGTTGCCCTTCTCGGCCGTGCCGATCAGAACGGGCGTGACCAGCCCGGCCCGGAGGTCGGCGGTCAGATCGTCGAACACGGCGTCGCGCGGCGGCTCGATCTCGTCGAGCAGCTGCTCCATCAGCTGGTCGTCGTGGTCGGCCAGCGTCTCCAGCATCGAGAAGCGGGCCTCGATCTCGCGCGCCTTCTCGTCGCCCGGGATCTCGGCGATCTCGCTCTCGGCATATTCGCGATAGATGTAGGCGCGCTCGAGCGCCAGGTCGATCGAGCCGACCACGATGCCGTCCTTGCGCAGCGGGATCTGCCTGAGCAGCAACGGCGCCTTGCTGGTCGGCTGCAGAAGCTTCAGCGTCTCGCGCACACCGGCGGCGGTCTTGTCGATCTTGTTGAGGAAGAGGATGCGCGGCACGCCGAATTCGTCGAGCTTGCGCATGATGAGCTGCAGCGCCGGGATCTTCTTTTCGTCCGCCTCGGCGACCACCACCGCCAGGTCTGCCGCCGCCAGCACGGGTTCGGCCTCGAAGGCGAACTCGATCGAGCCGGGGCAATCGACGAAGGTCAGGCTGTCGCCCATGAATTCGGTGGTGGAGACGCTCGCCTCCACGCTCATCTGGTGCGCACGCGCCTCGGCCGAATGGTCGCTCACCGTGTTGCCGGACGCGACCGAGTTCTGCCTCGGGATGGCCCCGGTGCGGGCCAGGATGGCCTCGAGAAGGGTAGTCTTACCGCTCGCGAAGGGACCGACAATGGCGATGCATTTCGGTCCCTCAAGCCTGCCTACGGCGCGTTTTCCCATGTGACCTGACCTCCTCCTCGCGTGTGACACTGAGGCGGCGGCCGGCCTCCTCCGGCCGTCGCGCGACGGGCGCCGATCGAGCTGACGCGCCGTCCGAAAAGCATCGTCACACGGCTGGCCGGCGAGGGCAAGGGCGCCGGCCAGGATTCGCGGCAAGCCGGCTCAGGACAGCGAGGCGGTGAAGCGCTGGATGCGGCGGCAGGCCTCCTCCAGCAGCGTCTCCGAAGTGGCGTAGGAGATGCGGAAGTTGGGGCCGAGCCCGAAGGCGCCGCCGAACACCACGGCCACGCCTTCCGCCTCCAAAAGCTCGCTGCAGAAGCTTTCGTCGTCCTCGATCGCCTTGCCCGACGGCGCCTTCTTGCCGATCGTTCCCGCGCAGGACGGGTAGACGTAGAAGGCTCCCTCCGGCGACGGGCAGCTGATGCCCCGCGCCTGGTTGAGCATGGACACCACCAGGTCGCGACGGCCCTGGAAGATCGCCTTGTTCCTTGCGACGAAATCCTGTGGCCCGTTGAGCGCCTCGACCGCCGCCCATTGCGCAATGGAGCACGCGCCCGAGGTCTGCTGGCCCTGGATCATGTCCATCGCCTTGATCAGAGCCGCCGGTCCCGCGGCATAGCCGATCCGCCAGCCGGTCATCGCATATGCCTTGGAGACGCCGTTCATCGTCAGCGTCCGCTCGACCAGCCGCGGCTCGACTTCGGCGATGGTGCGAAAAACGAAGTCGCCATAGGTGAGGTGCTCGTACATGTCGTCGGTGAGCACCCAGACGTGGGAATGCCTGAGCAGCACCTCGGCCAGCCCCTTGAGCTCCGCCTCCGAATAGGCGGCGCCGGACGGGTTGGAGGGCGAGTTCAGCACCAGCCACTTGGTGCGCGGCGTGATCGCCGCGTCGAGCGCCTCCGGCGTCAGCTTGAAGCCGTTGTCGATGCTGGTCACCGCATAGGCCGGCTGGCCGCCGCACAGCGCCACCATTTCCGGATAGCTCACCCAGTAGGGCGAAGGGATCACCACCTCGTCGCCGGGGTTGAGCGTAGCCATGAAGGCATTGAACAGGATCTGCTTGCCGCCCGTGCCGACGATCGTCTGCTCGGCTCGGTAGTCGAGATTGTTCTCGCGCTTGAACTTCGAGGCGATCGCCTCGCGCAGCGGCGCGATGCCGGACACCGGCGTGTATTTGGTCTCGCCGCGGCGGATCGCCTCGATTGCCGCGTTCTTGACATTGTCCGGCGTGTCGAAATCGGGCTCGCCGGCGCCGAGCCCGATCACGTCGCGACCGGCATTTTTGAGCTCCCGCGCCTTCTGCGTGACGGCGATGGTGGCGGACGGCTTGACGCGGGAAAGGGCATCGGCAAGGAAGGCCATGGCAGGAGAGCTCCGGGTTGGCCGGCGCGACCCGCGCCGGGCGGCGCCTTATTGTCCGATGCGCGGCGGTTCCGCAAGGCCTCCGGGCCTCGCTTCCGTTAAGGACCGGTAAAATCTTGACTGCTAGGCTGATAGGCGCAATCTCTTGCCGGGGGGTCGGGGACAGAAAGGGCCTTCGTGTCCATATCCAACGGCGTGGCCCGGGTGGTCAGGCAGGATGACGGCGCCCATGTCGGCGTCTTCGGCGCCCATACGGTCAGGACGGCCTTTCAGCCGATCTTCGCCTTTGGCCCCGGCGGCCTTGCGATCGTCGCCTATGAGGGCCTGGCCCGGCCGTTCCGCGACGACGAGCAGCTGACCCCGGGCGCCTTCTTCGCGGCGGTCCCGGGCTCGGCGCGCCTCAACGTCGAGACGATGACGCGCACGGCTCACCTTCTCAATGCCGGCGTCTGGCTCGACCCTTCCGTGGCCGTCTTCGTCAATTTCGACCCCTCGCTGTTCGACGAGATCAGCGTCGCCGACGCCGCGCTGCGCGACATGCGCCATGTCCTCCAGCAGGCCGGCATCGATCCGCGCCGGGTCGTCTGCGAGGTGACGGAGCAGAAATCGCCCTCCGAGGCGGCGCTCTACCGCTTCGTGCAGGCGCTGAAGGTGCACGGCTTCCGCATCGCCATCGACGACTACGGGTCGGCCAACTCGGACATCAACCGGGTCAAGGGCCTGAAGCCCGACATCGTGAAGTTCGACGCCCAGTGGATCACGCGGCTCATGGAGACCGGACCGGGCTTCGCGCTGCTGGCATCCATGGTCGCGAGCTTCAGCGAGCAGGGGATCGAGACCGTCTTCGAAGGCATCGAAGAGCCGTGGCAGCTCGAGCTTGCCGAAAAGGCCGGCGCATCCATGGTCCAGGGCTTCGTCCTCGCGCGGCCGGAGATCGTGCCGGCAGTCTTCCGCTCAGCGCCCGGCGCGGCGGCCGCCAGCGCCGCTCCGCTCGCCGCGCTCGCCGAAGGCCCCGTCCCCGCGGCGGAGCCCCGCGCCCATGCCAGGGCGCGACCTTTCGGCCGCCGCTCGCGAGCGCCTCAATCCGAGACTCCGTAAAACCCGGTCCTCTCCATTAACGGGCAGTCAAGCTCGCCTTGCTAGCCTCTGTCGCAACGGCCGCCGAGAGCCGGTGAGACAGGGTTGGTTGTGGAACGTTGCGTCTGGTCGTGCCGGCGCGCCTTGCCGGGCGCGCCTGACCTCTCCCTCTATGGTCGGTGTTCCGCCGCCGGGCTCGCCCGGCCTGCGTCGCCCGTCGCCGACGCGGTGGCCCGGTGAGCGAGCGGGCGCGCCTGGCAGCCGAGCTCGAACGGGCGCTCGACCTCGACGAGGTCGGCATCGCCTCTGCCCGCTTCGACGGCTATCGCCTGAAGACCTCCCACCAGCCGATCTTTCGGCGCGACGACGACGTGCTGACGCCCTTCGGCGTCGAGGCGCGCCTCGTGGCTGAAAAGCCGGACGAGGTCTCGCCGGGACCGGTCGAGTTCTTCGACGCGCTGCCGGCCGAGCGTCGCAGCTTCGCCGAGGCGCTCTGCCGCCGGCTGCATGTGGAGAACGTGCGCAACATGGGCGTTTTCGAGCCCAGCGACTTCGACACCTACCTCACCATCGACCCGAGGCCCGAGGCCGAAGGCGGCGCCATCGCCGAGGTTGCTTCGCTGAGCCGCCTGCTCAACGAGCAGGGCGTCGACCCGTTGACGGTGATCTGCGAGATCGGCGACGCGGGCGGCAGGGATTCGAAAGCCCTCATTGCACTGGCGGACGGGCTGCGCGGCGCCGGGATCCGAGTCGCCATCGCCGAGTTCCGTGTCGGCCAGCCCGAAATCGATCGCGTCGCCGCCGTCGATCCCGACATCATCAAGATCGACGGAAACTGGTTCCGTTCCATGCACGACACCGCCGAGACGGCAAAGCTGCTGCCGGCGGTGGTGTCCGCCTTCTCCTCCCTCGGTCCGGCCCGCATCTTCGTCCAGGGCATCGAGACCCCGGCCGAGCTGGAGGCAGCACTTCGCGCCCATGCCGACTACGTGCAGGGCATCGCTCTGGCGCCTCCGTCCCTGGCCGGCGTTGTGTTCGACCCCAACCCACGCTCGATCGAAGCGCTGCTTGCGCCGCTCGGCAAGGTGGTGCCCTTCGGCCGCTCCCATCAGCGACGCTGATCCATCGTCAACGAAAAGTCGTTGGAAATGCCGCGGGGGGCTGGGTAATCCAGCCTTCTGAAGCTTGGGGACTTCCGATGATCACAATCTATGGCATGACCGACAGCGGCAATTGCTACAAGCCGCGGCTGCTGATGGCCATGCTTGGCCGCCCGTTCCGCCATGTCGAGGTCAATTCCCTGAGCGGCGTGACACGCGAACCCGCCTTCCTGGCCAAGAACCGCAACGGCAAGGTGCCGCTGCTGGAACTGGAGGACGGCCGACGGATCGCCGAGTCCAACGCCATCCTGCTCTATCTTGCCGAGGGCACGCTCTATCTGCCGGCCGACGCTTATGAGCGGGCCCTCGTCAATCAATGGTTGTTCTTCGAGCAGTACAGCCACGAGCCCTACGTGGCGGTGCGGCGCGCCATCCTCAAATACCCGGAGCGCGCCTGGCAGAAGACGCCGGAGCGGCTGGCCGACACGCTGTCGGCCGGCACCCGGGCGCTTGGCGTGATGGAGCATCGCCTGGCCGAGAGCCCCTTCCTGGCCGGCGACGCGCTTTCGGTCGCCGACATCGCGCTCTATGCCTACACGCACGACGCGGACCTCTGGGGCTTCGAGCTGGGAGACGCGACCCGTGCCTGGCTCGACCGGGTCCGCGCCGCGCCCGGCCACGTCCCGCTCGACTGGCAGCCTGCCGCCGCCTGAAAAAAAAGGCGGGGCAGCCCCGCCTCCCTTGCAATGGTCAGCCTGACTTCGACATGGCCGGTACCGGGGTCCGGCGGCTATCCGCCGCGTCGGGAACCCCCGTTCCACGCCCATGCTTCGCGCACCTTGCGAGCTGATGCGACCGCCAGTACATCCGTGACTTGTCGCGCTGCCGGGAGCCGGCGTGCGCGAGATGGAAATCAGGCTGCCTTGCTGAGCCCGTCGCTAGACCGGACAGGGCTCGAACGGCTGCGACCGATGCCGCAAGCCGATGACGCTGATATGGGGACGCTGCGCTTACCCTGCAAGGTCACGCAGGTTTGACGACGGGTGGTCTGGCGAGGAAGGCAATAGCGGCGCAAGGTCCACCTTGGTGAAACTTATGCCGCCGTTATCGCGTTGGTGTCTCTCGAGGTGACCCGATGAAGCCGCAACTTTTGGTCATGGCTGCCGTCTTGCTCGCCGCCGGTCCGGCGGATGCGATCTCGCGCTACACCTCCACCAGAATGAGCTGCGACCGCGTCAAGGCCACCATCTATGCGGAGGGTGCCGTGATCATGCGCTGGCAGTCGCGGCGGACGCCCGGCCTGCCGCTCTATGGCCGCTACGTTGCCGACGGCCGCTTCTGCGAACTCGGCGAGTATGCGGCCTGGGAGTTCATTCCGGCCGCCGACACGGCCGAGTGCCCCGTCTATGAGTGCAAGCAATACGACCTGAACGACGACGACGAGATCCTGCGCTTCCGCCACTAGTGAAGTGCGGTTTCTAGAAGCCGAAGGAGCTCTGCGTGGCCGCCGGGGGTCCCGTCCTGACGCCCTCCATTCCGAGCAGCCGCGCCTTGGTGGCGGCGCCGCCCGGCGCCGAGAAGCCGCCGATCTTGTTGCCGGCAGCGAGAATGCGATGGCACGGAACGATGATCGGCACCGGGTTCTGCCCCAGCGCCTGCCCCGTCTCGCGCGCCTCTCCCGGATGGCCGGCCGCGCTGGCCAGGCCGCCATAGGTGGTCGTCTCGCCGAAGCCCAGTTGTCGGGCTGCCTCGTAGATCGCCAGGCGGAAGGCGTCGACCCCTGCGAGGTCCAGCGGAACCTCCGCGAAGCTGACGCGCTCGCCGGCGGCATAGCGCCCGATCAGCGCTGCCGCCTCGGCGATCCTGCCCTCCGGCACGCGCTCGACGGCCTCTCCAGCCCGCTTGAGGAGCCGGCGACGGGTGGCTTCCCGATCGCGTTCGGGCAGCTGAACCTGCGTCAGGCCCCGCTTGCTCCATGCGATGCCGACCCAGCCGATGGCGGTCTCGATCAGCGCGAAGGATTGCTCGGACATGACCGTTCTCCGTTGGATAGCTGTTCTAGCACGGCTCCCGGCCAAGGACAAACCGGGAACACGAGCCCGTTGCTACAGCCTCGAAGATAGGGGTTCCCAAGCCCTGCCGACACCCGTTTCCTGCCCGGATTGCCGAACGGATTGGCTTCCTGTAAGGAGGCGAGAGAGGGGAAGCAGGGCCAGCATGTTGAGGCGAGAGAAGCTTTTGCCCGTGTTGCGAACCTTTCTGGCGACCGGCGTCTTGGTTTCGCCGCTGGGCGTGACCGCTTGCACGTCGACGGCGAACGATCCTGCCCCGGCCCTTTCCCTCTCCGCCTCCGCCGACCTCGCGCTTCCCCCGACGATGACCATCGTGCCGTCCGCGCGCGCCGTCCCGGCCGGCAAGCAGGTCGCGACGACCGCCGTGCCGTTCGCCGGCATTGAGAAGCCGGCAGCCGTGACCGCTTCGACGGCGGTCTTCGCCTCACCCGCGGCGGTGGCGGTCGCGCCGACCGGACCGCGCGACGTCGAAGGTTTGATCGCGAAATATGCCGCCCTCTACGACGTGCCGGTCGACCTGGTGCGGCGGGTCGTCAAGCGGGAGAGCAACTTCCGGCCGACCGCCTACAATCGCGGCCATTGGGGCCTGATGCAGATCAAGCACGCGACCGCCCGCGGCATGGGCTATCAGGGGCCGCCGAGCGGGCTCCTCGATGCCGAGACCAACCTGCGCTATGCGGTCAGGTATCTGCGCGGTGCCTGGCTGGTCGCCGGCGGCAACCGCGACCGCGCGGTCCGCTTCTACGCCAGCGGCTACTACTACGACGCCAAGCGCAGCGGCCTGCTCGACGAGACCGGCCTCGGCGTCGACCGCCGCCGCATGGCGCCCACCATCTGAGCGTCAATTCCCGATCGGTCGAGGCGCAGGGCTTTCCGGCTTCGCCGGCTGCCGATGCTTGCCCTTGAGCATCGACTTCAGGATCGAACCAGTGGTCTGGCGGTCGAGCCCGGAAGCGGGCCGCTGCTTCACCGGGGCCTCCGGATAGTGCAACGTCGCCGAAAAGTCTCCGGCCGCGGCTCCGCCGACAAGCGCGGCCCAGGCCGCGAACGCCAGAAGCAACCTTGTCATCGTCACTCTCCCTCATCTTCCGTACGTGTACGGATACGACCGTCGACGAGGGACCGCAAGCAATTTCTGTACACGTGCGATAAACTGTTCGAGAGCGGCGACGCGCCACTCAACAGGGGGCGTCGCCGCCCGAAAACGCCGCGACGCGCCTCGCCCGCACGGCGGCGAGCGCCAGTTCCACCGCCTCGTCGGCATAGCGCCGCCGGTCGCCGAACGGATAGGAGGGGAAGTTGATCATCGCCGATATGGCGCCGTGCACGGTCGTCCACAGCAGCGTGGTCACCGCATGCTCGTCGCCCTCGAGCAGCCCAGCCTCCAGGCAGGCGCGGACGGCCCGCCGCATCGACTGCAGCGCCGGGTTCTTTTTCTCCATCTCCTGCGCCTTGGACCGGGCCGGCGGCCGCGGCTTGGCGGTCATGAATATGGTGCTGTATTCATTGGGGTTTTCGAGCCCGAAACCGGCAAACTGGCGCATCCCGTGCCGCAATGCCCCCAGCGGATCGGCCGGTGCATCCTTCTCGGCGCGCCGCGCCAGCTCGCCGAACACGTCCTCGGCGAGCGCGACCAGGATGTCCTGCTTGTCCGCGAAGTAGGAATAGACCGACATCGGCGCATAGCCCACGCGCTTGGCCAGGCGGCGGATGGTCAGCCCTTCATAGCCCTCCTCCTTGACCAGCGCATGAGCGGCCGCGAGCAGTTCCGAGCGCAGCTCTTGACGGTGAAGCTGGCGTCGTGAAAGGCCGGATTCAGGCATGATTGCTCACAGTGTGCCGGACGTCGTAAATGGACGAACGATATACGCCGTACGGCAAACTAACAAGTTGAAGCTGATCGCGGCCAGATGTAAGGATTGCGCCGTACTACGTGCGCTTGTACGTGGCGATTATCAGAAATCGTGAAACAGCTAGCACTAATGGAGGTGTCTGATCGGTAAGGGGAAAGTCAGTAGCGGAACGAACGACCGCTGGAAACTATCATTTATCCGTTTTTTTGATACATTTAGCCCGGGACGGGCTGGGAGCACGACGTTTATGTCTAACGCGAAGGTATTGATCAACACTCAGGCAGGCACAATCGAGCTTGAAGGTGAGGACTCTTTCGTCCGCACTTATCTGGACAAGCTCATACCAATCATCGAACGAGCACGCTTCGGCACCGGGACGCCGGCTGCGCAGGCGCCGGAGCTGGCCTTGGCCGGCGAGCAGCCGAAGCTGAGGACGCGGCGACGCGTCGCGCAGACCCCGGCCGGGGAATCCTGCCGCGACCGCGTCAAGAAGCTGCGCGACGACGGCTTTTTCGCCGAACGCCGCGGCATCAGCGACATCGTTCAAGGGTTGGAGGCCCGCGGGCATGCCCACAACGTGAACCAGGTGGGTGCCGCGCTGACCACCATGTTCGAGCGGCAGGAAATCCAGCGGACGCCGGTGGAAGGCAAGTTCAAGTACCACTGGGACGCTGAGACCGAGCAGTCCGAAGCCGCCTGACGGCCGGCGGCTCGCGCATTCCCTCAGCGCTCTCCCGCGAGCGCTGGCGGCGCGTGCGCCTCGTACGATCGCTCCGGCCTTGACGACAAGGTCGGTAACCCTTTGTGAAGGCTGGCAGACTTGTCCGGCCCGCTTGGCTGCGCCATGTCGGCTCCATGAAGGTGCGGACACTCGCCAAGTCGCTCGGCGTCGCGGCAGCCCTGATTGCGGCCGTCGTAACGGCTCTTTCGGCGCCGGCTGATCGCCTTCCCTCGAAGGGTCCCGTCCCGGAGCCGCGCGCCGACGCGCAGCCGGCAGCGCCGAACGCCGAGCCTGCGTCCGGGCAAGAGCCGGGAACGCTTCCGCATCCCACGCCGCGGCCCGCCGAACCGCAGCCCGGCGCCGACGCCGCAAAGCCATCGGGCGAAGCTGCGCCGGAGCCGTCCGCCGCGCCGAAGCCCGAGGTTCCGCCACGCCCGCCCACCTCCCCGGCCGAGGAGGCAGCGTGCCGCCAGCGTCTGAAGGCGATGGGCGCCCGCTTCGAGGAAGAGCCGGCGCAGTCCGATCCCAGCGGCTGCGACTTCCCGCGTCCGCTGTCCCTTACCGCGCTGTCCTCCGACATCGCCGTAACCCCGCCAGCTTTGGTCAACTGTGCGACGGCCGAAGCGGTGGCGCGCTTCGCGACGGGCACGGTTTCCCGCCTGGCCAAGGAGGAGCTCGGTGCCGGGCTGAAATCGATCTCCCAGGCCTCCGGCTATGTGTGCCGGCCCCGCAACGGCACCCACAAGCTCTCGGAGCACGCGTTCGGCAATGCGCTCGACATTGCCGCCTTCGTGCTCATCGACGGCCAGGTCGTCGAGGTCACCGCGACCAGGAACCCGAAGCAATCCGTGTTCCTGTCGAAGGTGCGGGACGCAGCGTGCGGCCCGTTCAAGACCGTGCTCGGACCGGGCAGCGACGCCGACCATGCCACCCACTTCCACGTCGATCTCGCGGAGCGGCGGAGCGGCAAGCCGTTCTGCCAGTGACCCGCCTCGCCGGCTTTCGGCCATAGGGGTAAACGGCGCCGCTGAGCTTTCCTTTACCCTTGCGCAGCTAGAGTGGAGCGCAAGGGGACAGGACCGAGCACCGCATGCCTTCACGACTTCGCCCCGCGTTGGTGGGCCTGATCGGGGCTTTCCGCCGCACCCCGGCCTGTGCGACGGCCGCCGCGGCGAGCCTCTTCGGCCTCCTTCTGGTGGCCGCCTGCTCGACGGAGGGCGTGATGGCGATGCGCCCGGACGTCGACGTCGGTGCCCAGACCGCGGCGGTCCCGGCCCCCGTTCCCGATGTGGCGATCGCTTCTGTCGCGCCGTTGCCCGACCCCGGCCTGGCGCCCGCCGACCCGGTTCTCGCGCCGGCCGAGCAGACCCTCGACGACCAGGCGGCGATGCTGACGCCGGCGCCACCGCTGGCGCCTGCTGCCGAGCCGTTGCTGGATACCGGGCCGGAAGAGCCCGTGCCGGACCTGGTGCCTGAAGACGCCCCGATCGAAGTCGCCCCGCCTCCGGCCCTGCCCGAGCCCCGTGCACCAGCGCGGCGGCAGACATTGGCGCCCGAAAAGCCGACGCTCGCAGCCTACCCGCGCTTCCAGGTTCCCGACCTGGCGCGGCCTCAGGCGATGCCTGGGGACGAGGTGGCCTGCCGACGCGAGCTGAAGCGCCTCGGGGTCACCTTCAGCGAGCTGCCGCCCATCCGCGAGGGCGCGTCGTGCGGCATCGCCCACCCGATCAAGGTCTCTGCCCTTTCGGGACGCATCGCCATCAAGCCCGCCGCGACGCTCAACTGCGAGATGGCCGTCGCCCTCGCCCGCTGGAGCCGCAACGAGCTCGCCCCGGCCGCACGCTATCGCTACATGAGCGGCATCAAGACGATCCACCAGGGGTCGAGTTATTCCTGCCGCAAGATCAACGGCACGCACACCACCTCCGAGCATGCGCACGGCAATGCCATCGACATCATGCGCATCGAGCTGAAGAACGGCCGCGACATCGACGTTCGCAAGCCCGGCTGGTTTGCTTTCCGCCAGCGCGGCTTCCTCAACACCGTCCGCTCGGACGGCTGCGGCTACTTCACCACCGTGCTCGGGCCAGGCTACAACTGGGACCACCGCAACCATTTTCATTTCGACATCAAGCCGCGCCGCAACGGCCGCCGCGCCTGCCGCTGAGCGTTTGCCAGCCGCCAGCAGCGCCGCTAGGATCAGAACACCATGGGGGTCCCGATCGAGCCGCTTCCGATCCGCCGCAGGAAGACGCTGCGCACGCTTTCGGCCGGGCTGGCGCTGCTGACGGTCATCTACCTGCTCGCCGCCTATCTTCTGCTGCCTGGGCTGTGGACCTGGTTCTACGACGATCACCCCGTCGACGCCGGCATGCTCACCACCACGCCGCAAGGCATTCCCGGAGACCCGATCAACGTCGGCCTGGTGGGCTCGCGCGAGGAGATCCTCCATGCCTTCGCCGAGGCGGGTTGGGACCCGGCCGATGCCATCACGATCAAGAGCAGCGTGGAGATCGGCCTCAGCGTCGTCCTCGATCGGCCGGATCTCGACGCGCCCGTCAGCACGCTGCTCTACGAGGGGCGTCGGCAGGACCTCGCCTTCGAGAAGCCCGTCGGGTCGAGCGCCGACAAGCGCAACCATCTGCGCCTGTGGCAGACCGAGACGCTGAGCGACGGACGCCCCCTGTGGCTGGGGTCGGCGAGTTTCGACCGCGGCGTCGGCGTCAGCCACGACACGGGACAGATCACCCATCATATCGGGCCGGACGTGGACGCCGAGCGCAACCTGGTCATCGCCGACCTGAAAAAGATCGGGTCCGTCACCACCACCTACGAGCTGCTCGGCCGCGGTCCCACCGAGGACGGCCGCAATGGCGGCGGCGACCGCTATTTCACCGACGGTATGGTGCTGGTCGGCGTGCTGAAGCCTTAGGCGCCGGGCGGGCATCCCATCGCCGCCCTCCGCGTTTAGCTCTTCAACCCTGTCAGCTCGGGATGCTAAGGCTTGCTCCATGCTCTATGTCGAGATCGCCACGGTCGTCGTCCTCGTGTTCGTCAACGGCCTGCTGGCAATGTCCGAGCTGGCCATCGTTTCTTCCCGCCCCGCCCGGCTCAAGGCGATGATCGACCGCGAGGTGAAGGGCGCCGGTCGCGCGCTGGCGCTCGGCGCCAACCCGGGGCGCTTCCTGTCGACGGTGCAGATCGGCATCACCCTGGTCGGCGTTCTCTCGGGCGCCTTCTCCGGCGCCACGCTCGGCGAACGCCTTTCGGCTTTGCTGGTCGATCACGGCATGCCTTCGGCTCTGGCGCACCCGATCGGCGTCGGCGTCGTGGTGGCGCTCATCACATACGTTTCGCTGATCATCGGCGAGCTGGTGCCCAAGCAGATCGCGCTGCGCAATCCCGAGGCGGTGGCGGTGCGCATGGCGCCGGCGATGACCGTGCTGGCGAAGGTCGCCGCCCCCCTGGTCTGGCTGCTCGACGTGTCCGGCCGTGGCGTGCTGGCTTTGCTGGGCCACAAGGAGGAGAGCGAGGAGAAGGTCACCGACGAGGAGATCAAGATGCTGGTGGCCGAGGCGGAGCACCACGGCACCATCGAATCGGACGAGCGGCGCATGATCGCCGGCGTCATGAGGCTCGGCGACCGCGCGGTGCGCGCCGTGATGACGCCACGCACCGACGTCGACTGGATCAACTTGCAGGCCGACGAAGCCGCCACCCGCAAGCTGCTGATGGAGACGCCGCACTCCCGCCTGCCGGCCGGCGACGGCAGCGTCGACGCCATGGTCGGCGTGGTTCAGACGCGCGACGCGCTGGCCGCCATGCTGACCGGCCAGAAGTTCGATCCGGCGCGCCATGTCCGTCCGGCGCCGATCGTCCACGACCAGGCGGATGCGCTCGACGTGCTGGCCACCCTCAAGGAGTCGAACGTGCCGGTGGCGCTCGTCCACGACGAGTACGGCCATTTCGAGGGCATCGTCACCCCGGCCGACATCCTGGAAGCGATCACCGGCGTGTTCCGCGCCGACATCGACGTCGGAGATCCGGAGGTGGTTCAGCGGGAGGACGGCTCGTGGCTGCTTCCCGGCTACATGCCGGCCGACGAAATGGCAGACCAGCTGGGCTTCGACTTGCCGGAGAGCCGCGACTACGAGACGCTGGCGGGCTTCATCCTGTCGCAGATGCACCGCCTGCCGGCCACCGGCGAGTCGGTGGATGCCCAAGGCTGGCGCTTCGAGGTGGTCGATCTCGACGGGAGGCGCATCGACAAGGTTATCGCCAGCCGCCTCCCCGGCGGCCGGCGCGAACGCCGGCGCGCTTGACCCGGCGCCTCAGGCGGCGAGGATCTCGGCCTCTTCGGCCTCGGCCTTGCGGGCCTTGTTCAGCGCCACGGTCCACCAGACGAGTTGATCGAGCATGTCGGCCGCGCTCTTGTTGAGATGCGCGAGCTCGCCGAGCTTCTTGCCCTCGCGCGCCGCGACCATGTCGCCCCAGACGATGTGGACGCCGGCCCGGATGGGCGCCATCTGCAGCTCGACGGCATGCAGCCGCAGCTGCTCGACCGCCCGGGCTCCACCAACGCCGCCATAGCCGACGAACCCGACCGCCTTCTTGTTCCATTCGTTGTAGGCGTAGTCGAGGGCGTTCTTCAGCACCGCCGTCGGACCGCGGTTGTACTCCGCGGCGATCACGATGAAGCCGTCGAGCGAGGCGATCTTCTGCTGCCACCGCTTCGCCGTCTCGTCGGTGACGGGCGTATAGGCCGGGCCGCCGGCCTCCTGGAAGAACGGCATCGGATAGTCGCGCAGGTCGAGCGTCTCGACCTCGATGTCGCCGCGCGCCTTGGCGAGCTCGGCGATCCATTCGGTCGGGTGGTCGGCAAAGCGGCCGGGACGCGTGCTGCCGACTATGATACCAATCTTCGGCTTGGACATGTCATTCTCCTTTGGATACCCTGGTATAAATTATATACCAACACTATCTAGGAGACTTACAGCGGATTGTATAGAAGGCACCTTTATGAAACCTAGTCTCCGTTACGAAAGCGAGGACTGCCGCGCCGTCAGCGACATTCTGAGCCGGGTCGGCGACAAATGGACGGTGCTCGTCGTCGGCTATCTGAGCGCCGGGCCGATGCGTTTCAGCGAGCTTCGCCGGTCGATCGGCGGCATCTCCCAGAAGATGCTGACCACCACTTTGCGCGGGCTGGAGCGCGACGGCTTCCTGACGCGCACGGTGTTTCCGTCGATCCCGCCGCGCGTCGACTACGAGCTGACCCCGCTGGGTCGCGAATTGCAGGGACCGGTCAATGCGCTGGGCGAATGGGCACGCACCAACATCGCCCGCGTCAACGAGGCACGCGCCCGCTTCGACGCCATGAACTCCTGAGGGCTAGCCCTCGGTCGGCACCGGCTTCGGCCGGCCCTCCTTGTCCAGCGCGACCATGATGAAGTCGGCATGGGTGACCTTCTCCATCAGGTCCGACAGGTATCGCTGCGCCCACGCCTCCACCTTCAGCGTCATCGAGGTGCGGCCGACGCGCTCGATATGCGTATAGATGCACAGCGTGTCGCCGATCTTCATCGGCTTGCGGAACGACATTTCGTGGACGGCCGCCGTGACCACGCGCCCCTTGGCGCGCTCGGCCGCGCGGATGCCGCAGGCGAGGTCCATCTGCGCCATCACCCAGCCGCCGAAGATGTCGCCGGCCGCGTTCGCGTCGGAGGGCATCGCAAGCGTCCTCAGCGTCAGCTCGCCGAGCGGGGTTCCCTCTGTGGTCTTCGTCACGCCCGTCCTCCTGCGATCGTCCCCGAGGCCTAACGTTGCGACCTCGCACGGTCAACCGTGGCTACTCCGGCAGGCCGGCGCTGCGCAGCGCCTGGAGGAGCGTCGGCGCGCTCGAGGAGCACGTCGCGTTGCATGAAGTCGGCGATGGTGAAGTCGGGCCGCTCGGCAAGGATGGCCGCCTTGGTGGCCGCCGCCTCGCTGGCGAGGCCGAGCGCCCCGTAGCAGGCGGCGAGCCGCGCCAGCGACCAGTAGCCCGGCGTCGGGATCGTCCGCAGGGCCTGCGCGGCCTCGGCATAGCGGCCCGAGGCCGAACAGCGGCATAGCGAGCCTGACATTGTACCAGGTCGGCTGGAACGGGTTGAGCCGCATTGCCTCGTGCATCCGCGCGAGCGCCTCGTCGTGCCGCCCCCGCGCGGCAATCACCAGGCCGAAGTCCATCAGGCGGTTGGCATCGTTGGGATTGAGGTCCAGGCAGCGCTGATAGAGCCGCTCGGCAGCCACGAAATCGCGCCGGTAGAGCTCGACGAGCGCCAGGACGCGGTAGACGTTGCTTTCCCCGCCGGGTCGAGCTCCAGCGCCTTCGAGCCAGCCTCGCGGGCGGCATCGAGGACCGCCGGCGGCGCGGCGGCCGAGCCGTTGACGCCATCGCCGTACACCTCGCCGGTTTCGTGCACGATCTCGCCCTGGTTGACGCCGATGCGGAAGCGCAGGCACCGCGACGCGTCGGTCTCGGCGTTGCGCTCGGCGAGCAGCTGCTGCAGCGCGGCCGCACACGAAACCGCATTGACCACGCTGCCGAACTCGGCGAGCACGCTGTCGCCGGCCGTGTTGACGATGCTGCCGCCATGCGCGGCCATCACCGGCGCCATGGCGGCCAGATGCCCGCGCAGCGCCGCGATGGTGCCTGCCTCGTCCTTGCCGATCAACGGCTGTAGCCCGCCACGTCGGCAGCGAGAACGGCCGCCAGGCGCCGATCCATTCGACCACCCCTTCAACGGTATCTGCCCGCGAAGTCTAGCCTGTCCGGCCGGCCAGGAAAACCGCAGTCCGCCGCTCGCGGTGCCCCCAGGGGCGAGCGCCGTCGGATTTTTCACAGCCTATGCCGCCCGGCCCGCTCGACGCCGGTCCGGCCCCCGCCTAGCTTGGCGCACCAGTCGCGGGGAGACGAGCACGTCCGATCTGATGCAGAGCTTCGACTTCATCGTCGTCGGCGCCGGCTCGGCCGGCTGCGTCGTCGCCGAGCGCCTGTCGGCGAACGGCCGCTACTCGGTGCTGGTGCTGGAGGCGGGCGGCAGCGATCGCCGCTTCTTCGTCCAGATGCCGCTCGGCTATGGCAAGACCTTCTATGACAAATCCATCAACTGGAACTATTACGCCGAGCCCGACCCAGGCCTGAACGGCCAGCGCGATTTCTGGCCACGCGGCAAACTGCTGGGCGGCTCGGGCTCGATCAACGCAATGGTCTGGATCCGCGGCGACCGCCGCGACTATGACGACTGGGCAGCGGCGGGCAATCCGGGCTGGGCCTTTGAGGATGTGCTGCCGTTCTTCAAGGCACTCGAAAACAACGAAGCGGGCGAAAGCGAACTGCGCGGCAAAGGTGGCCCCGTACACATCACAGACGC
>JBEVJK010000042.1:0-86765 GCA_040510195.1 Mesorhizobium sp.
TCGTGTTGGTCGGCTTCCTCGGCATTTCCTACGAGGAGGCGGCGGAGATCTGCGGCTGCGCGGTCGGCACCATCAAGAGCCGACTGGGACGCGCTCGCTTGCGTCTGCTCGAGGAGCTTGGCGAGCGAACCTCCCACGGCATGTTCGAGCGGGCCTCGCACGGCATCGGTGAGCAGTTCGCGCAGGAAGTCGCGCTTCCCACGTAGGAAGGTGGGCGCCTACCGCGCACGGCAAAATTTTCCGGAACAATGCGAGACCGCCGTGGTTCGGCTCTCAAAGGAGCTCCATCATGAACGGTATCATCTATCTCATTGGCCTGGTGGTCGTGGTGCTGGCGATCCTTTCGTTCCTTGGTCTTTCCTGAAGGAGAACGACGTGCACGACGATCCCTATGCCGACAACAGCCTGGATACAGCCACCGACGAGCTGTCGCGCGGCTATCAGAAAGAAAAGAATGGGGCGAGGAGAGCTCTGCACGATGCTGAGGGCGCCGTGTCGCAGAAGGCTGGCGAAATAGCCTCCGAAGCCAAGGACGCCCTGCTCGATCAGGCCGCGGACAAGCAGAAGGACCTCGGAGCCAGCCTCGAGGCTTTTGGAGGAGCGCTTCGTGCCGCAAGCGACCATTTGGCAAACAGTGACCAGAGGCGGGCAGCGTCGATGATACTCGAAGCCGCGGGCGGGCTGGAGCGACTTTCGACCTCGCTTCGCTCCAAACCGATCGAGGAGGTGCTCGGAGAACTCCGGTCCTATGGACGCAACAACACGTCGGCCCTGATGGTGGGCTCTGTCGTAGCCGGTCTCGCGCTCGGACGGTTCCTCAAGAGCTCATCCGCCAGCGATCTGAGCTCAAACGGGGCCTCCGATGGAGATTGGGGCGAGGATGATCGCTCTCAAGGATATGGAAGGTCGACCTCTGGTGGAGGCTCCGGGGAGTTTTCCTCGGACAGAAGGGGTCGGGACGATGAGTGACCAGACCAACAGCCGCAGCCTGTCCGAGTTGGTTTCCGACCTGACCCAGCAGGTCACCACGCTGGTCTATACGGAGAGTCGATTGCTTCGCGCAGAGCTGTCGGAAAAGCTCACGCAGATCGGCACAGGTGCCGTGGAAGTACTGGCGGGTGCCATCTGCCTGCTGGCGGCCTTGCTCGTTCTCCTTCAGGCACTTGTCATCGCCCTTGCCAACGCCGGCATGGGAGCCGGGTGGGCATCCCTCCTGGTTGGCTTGGTCGTGGCAGGCTTCGGTCTGATCCTATTGCGATCCGGAAGTGCCCAGCTGCGCCCCTCCGAGCTTGCCCCCGACAGGACACAGGGTCAGCTGGCAAGCGATGCTCGAGTAGTCAAGGAACAAATGAAATGAACGACAAATCTGCCAGCGAACTCGAAAGAGAAGCCGAGACTGTCCGTGCGAAGGTTGCCGATACGGCAGAGTCCATAAGGAGCAAGATGTCACCTGGCCAGCTGATGGACGAGTTTACCAACTACGTTTCCGGTGGCGACGGTTCGATCGCCTTGCGAAACCTAGGCACCCAAGTACGGGACAATCCGTTGCCTTTGGTCCTGGTCGGCGCCGGTCTGGCATGGCTGATGCTCGGCCCCTCGGGACAGACCAATGGATCGCAAGGCGCGACATCGCTCGCCCAGCCCAGCGACGGAGCTGGGACTCCGCGCGGAGGGTCCTTTGCCCGCGGACGGGGAGTGGCCGATGCTGTGACGAATGCAGGCGCCTCGGCAGGTGAGCTGGGCCGCTCCGCCGCGGAGAGCCTGTCAGGCCTGGCCGACTCGGCCGTCAACACCGTTGCCGGGCTAAGCGGCAAGGGGAAAGGGTCAGCTTCCGCCTTGCTTGGCCAGGATCCCTTGGTCTTGGCAGCCCTCGGCATGGCGGTTGGGACTGCCATTGGTGCAATCCTGCCGCAGACCGAGATCGAGAACGAGCAACTGGGACCGTACCGCGATCGGCTGCTCGATGGCGCCGAAGATGTTCTCGACAAGGGTGCCGAGGCGGCCAAGGACGTTGCAGGCAAAGCTTATGCGACGGCGAAGAATGAAGCCGATAGCGACAGGCTTAAAGGCGGCAATATGTCGGTCGCCGAAAAGGTCGGGGAAGTCGTCAAGGCAGTGGCCGAAGAGGCCGAGCCCGACATCCGCAAAAGGCTTGGAGGCAAATCCGTCATCTGAGCCGCAGGAGGCGGGAACAAGTGAAGCATCATCGAGTTTGACTGGACCCGCAAGTCGCAAAACCAACCCTTGTTAATGGAGACCAACATGGCAACCACAAGAAGTGCATCGAAGGCCACGATAAAGGGCCTGGAAGATCTTTTTCTCGATGGCCTCAAGGACATCTACTACGCCGAGAAGAAAATTCTGAAGGCGCTGCCGAAGATGGCAAAAGGCGCTGAGGGTAAGGAGGTCAGGGCGGCCTTCGAAAAGCACCTTGCAGAAACGGAAGCTCAGGTCGAGCGTCTTGAGCAGGTGTTCGAGCTGATCGGCGTAGCAGCCCGAGGCAAGACCTGTCCGGCCATCGATGGCATCATCGAGGAGGGTTCGGAGATCCTTTCCGAGTACAAGGGTGCTCCTGCGCTCGATGCAGGCCTTGTCGCGGCGGCGCAGGCCGTAGAGCACTACGAGATCGCCCGCTATGGCACGTTGATCGCCTGGGCAGAGCAGCTAGGGCATGCAGACGCTGTCAAGCTGCTCCAAGCGACCTTGACCGAAGAGGAAGCGACGGACGAAGCGCTGAGCGCTTTGGGCGAAGGCGGGGTGAACGAACGCGCCATCGCAGAAGCGGCCTGAGACGCCGCTTCGATCCCGACACAAATTGAAAGGGCCTCCTCACGGAGGCCCTTTTACTTTCGGGACTTCACGCACCTGACGAAAGCCAACGCATCAAGTCAGGGCTTCATGACAACTTTGATGCAGCCATCCTGCCTGTCGCGAAAGGTCTTGTAGAGGTCGGGACCCTCCTCGGGCGTAGCACGGTGGGTGATGACGAACGAAGGATCGACCTCCCCCGCCTCGACTTTTGCAAGGAGCGGCCCGAGATAGCGCTGGGTGTGGGTCTGCCCCATCCGGAAGGTAAGCCCCTTGTTCATTGCGGCGCCGAAGGGGATATGTCGAGCAGTCCGACATAGACGCCGGGAACCGAGACCGTGCCGCCTTTCCGGCAGCAGAAGATCGCTTCCCGGAGCACATGGGGCCTGTCGGTGCCGAGGTAGAGGGCTGCTTTCGCCTTGTCGAGCATCGCATCCACGGTGGCCGTCGCGTCGGATTCGGTGCCGACGGCGTCGATGCAGCGGTCCGGCCCGCGGCCCTTGGTCATCTCCATGAGAGTGTCGTAGACTTTGACGGCGCTGAAATCGAGCGTTTGCGCCTTGCCGTGCTCGCGTGCCATGGCCAGCCTTTCGGGCACCTTGTCGATGGCGATGACCCGGCCGGCGCCGAGCATCCATGCCGATTGAATAGCGAATTGGCCGACCGGGCCGTAGCCCCACACGGCGACGGTGTCGCCCTCTTCGATGCCGGCATTCTCAGCGGCCATGTAGGCGGTGGGGAAGATATCGGACAAGAACAGCACCTGATCGTCGTCCAGCCCGTCAGGCACCTTGATCGGTCCGACATCGGCGAACGGCACCCGCAAATAGTCTGCCTGGCCGCCCCAGTACCCTCCCAACATGTGTGAATAGCCGAAGAGCCCCGCCGGCGACTGTCCCATCGCTTCTACGGCCATCTTGGCGTTCGGGTTGGATCGGTCGCAAAGGGAGAAGAGCTGGCGCTGGCAGAAGAAGCATTCCCCACAGGAAATGTTGAACGGCACCACGATCCGGTCCCCGACCTTGAACTTGTGATGCGCCTTGCCGACCTCGACCACCTCCCCCATGGTTTCATGGCCGAGCACGTCGCCCTTTTCCATAGTAGGCAGTAGCCGTTCATAAGGTGAAGATCAGAACCGCAGATGGCACAGCTTGTCACCTTGATGATCACGTCCCTGCCGTCGACGATTGTCGGATCGTCGACGGAATCGCAGCGAATGTCGCCTTTGCCATACCAACAAAAGGCCTTCATCGATCGATCTCCTTTAGGGGGCTAGTGCGGGGGCGGGAGTTCAGTCGTTCGAGGCCGATCCGGGCGCGGTCATCTCTTGCTGCTGGTCGGCGAGGCGGCCGGCTGGATTGATGGGCGTCGGCAACCTCAAGCTTTTTCTTGAGGTACCGACCCCACCTGCCCGTTACCGTCCATCATCGCCGCGAAGATCTCGCACGTCGGCGGCGTAAGGCGGCGCGTCCGGGTCGAAGCGGCTCCAGCCACCCTGTTCATAGTCGGTCCGCCGAGCCGAAAGGTCGACCGACCCAAGCTCGCTCAATATTTCCTCGGCCTGCCCAGCCTGGATGTCGTCGACCCGAGCCGTCACCAGCGCACCACCCCGGCGCACGCCTTCCGCATAGACGTGAGCGTCCCGCTCGGGAACTCCGGAGTCCGTCAGGGCACCTAAGATACCCCCCGGCAGCACCGCCAGCCGCCGCCCCGGCCACCGCGCCCACAGCGGTTGCCGCGAGCCAGCCGGCCGCGACCACCGGTCCAACGCCCGGGATCGCCATGAGACCGAGGCCGGTCAGCAACCCTCCCGCGCCTCCTACGACAGCACCTATTCCGGCACCGGTCGCGGCCTCCTCTCCGGCGTCCGAGCCGTTTCCTCCATCATGCCGATCGTTCGAATTGTTCGCGACGATACTGATGTCAGCTTCCGGAACTCCGGTGGTTTCCAATTCGCGGACCGCATCTTCCGCATCATCATAGTCATCAAACAAAGCTGTTACGGTTTTTCACTGGTTTATTCTCCGTTGTTACTGGGTTTCGGAAACGACATTGCCCTGGTAGTCGAGGGCGATCGGAACCTCTTTGCCGTCCTTCGTCGCTTTGCCGCGCCAGATCCCCTCGTCATCCTTGACGAGCTCGGAGACGGCCGAGTAGCCCGCGCCTTGAATCCGGTCTTGCGCTTGATCTTGTGTGAAACTGTTGGCGCCAGGGACCGGTGCCGCGGCGCTCTCGCCTGTGGTTGCGCCGTCGTTGGAAGACTGTGAACCCGAGTCTGTCGCCAGCTTGTCGACCGCCTCCTTGTGCATCTTGAGAGTCGGCACGGTTTCCTGGGCAAAGGTCTTCAGAGCGGCGTTGTCACCCTCTTTCGCGTAGCTTTCGAACAGGGCCACCGCATCGGTATGAGCGTCGCGCTGCATTTTCACATAGGAGGCATCGAATGTTTCACTGGGACCTTTGAGGGCGTCCAGATCAGCTTTGTGTTTCGCGTCGAGCTCCGCAGGGATCGACAGCTTTTGCTCCTTGGCAATTTCTTGAAGCTTGGCGTTTGCGGGGCCATGATCGGTGATCATCTTCTGAGCGAAACCCTGCACATCCTTGCCGCCCTCCTCGACTGCCAGCTTGCTCGACTCCACTTCGAACATGCCGCCGTTGGCTGCCTTGGTGACGAAGTCTTGGGGGCTGTAGGCCGACACGGCAGGCATCGCAAAGCCAATAAGCGCCGCACTGGCCAGACCGGCCAGCAAGTATCTGCTTTTCATTTGGGTGGTCCTTCTTTCTTGAAAGGCTGTTGAAGGACGAGCAAGCTCCAGGGCGGTTTGTTCCTCGCCGCGCCGAATCAATCTCTCGACAGATTGCCTGGTCTGGGGGAAAACCACGCCAGACAGGGGCTCCGCGTGTTGCGCCAGAGGATGTCTCGATCAGATAAGGAGCCGGTCGACGGCAACGGATTTCACGATCGCGTGAACCGGCTGCCCGGAAGAGAGTTGAAGAAGGCGTGCCGATCTCGCTGTAACGCTCGCGATCAGCCGATCGGACCCGCAACGCATCAGGACCAAGCACGTGCCGAGCGCCGGTTCTGAAACGGATTCCACCACCGTCGGTAAGACGTTGAGGGCGCTAATCGATCGAGGCACCTCCCTCGCCACCAGGACGTCGCTGGCAGCGATACGGGCCCGGAACCGCACGCCGACGCGCAGCTCGCCGAGAGGCAGCCGCCACTCGCCGCCGTCCGACCGAAGGATCGCAAGGCCGTCCGACTCCTCGGCGCCGACGACCTCGAGTTCAATCAACGCGAACGGCTCATCCTGACTTTGTCGGCTCCTGCTCGTCGGCGCGTCCGGCATACCCACTCCTGCCAACGTCTCCTGGACCGGGCCGCTTGCCATGATCTGCCCGTCTCTCAGCCTGACGACGTCGGTCGCGAGGCGTGACACCTCAGCCAGCGAATGGCTCACATAGACGATCGGAATGCGGAGTTGGTCCCGCATTCGCTCGATATAGGGAAGGATTTCCGCCTTCCGTGGCTCGTCCAGCGAAGCGAGCGGCTCGTCCATCAGGATCAGTCGCGGGCTCGCATTTAGCGCACGGCCAATCGCCACACGCTGCTTCTCTCCCCCGGACAAGGCCGCTGGTCGGCGGTCCAGCAGTTGGCCGATCCCCAGCATCTGAACGAGAGAATCGAAATCGGAATAGCGGTCGGCCTTCGGGGAGAAGAAGGAGCCATAGCGCAGGTTCTGGGCGACCGTCAGGTGCGGAAAGAGCCGCGCATCCTGAAAGACATAGCCGATCCTTCGTCGGTACTTGGGCACAAAGACCCCGGCGGCGGTGTCGACCAAGACGTGATTGTCCACCACGACGCGGCCGCGATCCGGACGCAGTAGCCCTCCGATGGTGTTGATCAGCGTTGTCTTGCCGGATCCTGAGGAACCGAACAGCGCTGTCAGTCGGCCGCTGCTCTCGAAAGCAGCCTTCAACGTGAAACTGCCTTGTCGATGAAAGACGTCGACCGACAGGGTCATTCGAGTTCCAGGCGACGGGCGACCTGGCGGGCAAAGATCTCCGAGGCAACGAGCGCCGTCATGGCAACGGCGATCGAAACGAGTGTCAGCCTCAGCGCGCCAAGGTCGCCACCAGGAACCTGGGTGAATGTGTAGATCGCCGACGGCAGCGTTTGTGTCTCGCCCGGTATATTGGAGACAAAAGTTATCGTCGCGCCGAACTCGCCCATCGCCTTGGCAAATGAAAGGATCATGCCTGCAATGACGCCGGGCAGAATCAACGGAAGGGTGATCGTGGTGAAAACCCAGGCCGGCGAAGCGCCTAGCGTTCCGGCAGCAGCCTCGAGCCGCCGGTCGACCGCCTCGATCGATAGCCGAATCGCTCTGACCAACAGCGGAAAGGCCATGATGCCGCAGGCAAGCGCGGCTCCCGTCCAACGAAACGAAAAGACGATGCCACAGCAGCTATCGAGAAACGAACCGACCGGCCCCTTGCGCCCAAAGGTGATCAAAAGAAGGTAGCCTGTCACCACGGGTGGCAGGATCAGCGGCAAATGGACGACCCCGTTGAGGACCGCCTTCCCCCAGAACTGCCGGCGTGCCAGCAGCCAAGCAACGGCGACCCCCAGCGGCAGGCTGGCGATCGTTGCCCAGGTCGAAACCCAGATGGACAGCCGAACCGCGGTCCACTCCTGCGCGCTCAGCGCCAGCCATTCCATCCGTCGGCGGCAGCCTCCTTAGTTCGACGCGGACGGCTCGAGGACCGTGAAGCCCTGCTCCTCGAACAGCTCCTTCGCTTTTCCGGTCTGGAGACATTTCAAGAAGGCGAGAGCCTTCGCATCTTTGGATCCGGCGAGTCTGGCCACAGGATAGATGATCGGCGGATGAGTGTCCTCTGGGAACATGGCGATGACCTTCACCTTCGGATCGGCCTTGGCGTCCGTGGCGTAGACGATGCCCAGGGGTGCCTCGCCTGCCGACACCAAGGCTAGCGCAGCGCGCACATTCTCGGCCTGGGCGACCTTTCCTTCGACGGTTTCCCAGACACCGAGTTTCTCCAACGCGGCCTTGCCGTACTTGCCGGCCGGCACCGAGTCGACATTGGCCATGGCCAGACGACCGCCGCCGAGCAGGCCGGCCAGATCGAAATTCGGACCGATCTCGGCGGCCGCCCCAGAATCTGCAGGCGCGACCAGAACGATGCGATTTCCGAGCAACCGGGTTTCGGTGTCCTTGGCGGTGAGGTTCTTTTCGGAAAGATAGGCCATCCAATCGAGGTCGGCGGACATGAAGACGTCGGCTGGAGCCCCTTGCTCTATCTGCTTCGCCAGTGCCGAGCTTGCTGCATAGGAAATGGTCGCCGCCTCGCCGACGTCCGCCTCGCAAGCAGCGTTCACCGCGTCAAGGGCGTTCTTCAGGCTCGCAGCGGCAAAAACGGTGAGCCTCTCCTGCGCGGCAGCGACGCCAGGGAAGAGGCTCAGAATGGCCAAGCCAGCTGAAAGGACAACACAGCGCAGAAATGCTTTATCGGCAATTGTCATCAGGATCGTCCCCTTCTGGTGCGGTGCGCTTGGGCGTCAACCGCCTTGACCGTTGTATTCAATGAAACATACCAGTAAGGGTCTGTCCATCCGCCGGATCCCCGACGATGCTGCGTGCCTCGCATTGTTGAGCTTCCCGACCGGATCGATCGTGTCGAGCATTCCGATTTCGCGCGTCCACCGATGCAAGGAGATGTCCCCGCAGCTGCTCCCCAATAGAGACAAAGAGGAAACAGATGAAGATCAGTGCACGCAATATGCTCAAGGGCAAAATCGTCAAGGTCGACAAGGGCGCGACGACGGCCCATGTGACGATTGATATCGGAGCCGGCGCGATCGTCACGGCCTCGATCACTAACGCGGCGGTCGATGACCTCAAGCTGGCGACCGGCAAGGAGGCCTATGCCGTGATCAAGGCGTCCGACGTCATGGTGGCCGTCGACTGAGACGGGCGGTCCGGAAAACTGGCGCGCCGGTTTACAGTCGCCAGGCTCGGCCAAGCGCCGTTGTATCCCGCTGACAACATCGGAGAATGCCGAGCCCCTTATGCCTGGGAAGTGACGGCTTCCGAGACGTCGTAGTCTGCCGCCAACCTAATCTCTCGCAACGGGCGGACCAGCCTTACGGACTCGGCATAGATTTCATGCGCTTTATAGGCTGCCAGCGCCTCCGGACTCGCAAACTCGCCGTAGACGACGACATCGATCTCCTTGCTCAACGCATCGCTCTTGCGATTGAACGAGACTTCCAATCGGAGCGCGTGAGGTATCCGGGTGAGGATCGCCAAGCCATCTCGAATGGCCTCGGCGTCGATCTCGCTTCTGGCGCTGAAAAAAACGATGTGACGGATCATGTGAGCAGGTGACCTTCGCTGACAGCAAGGCGGATCGCACACGCAACGTGAAATATTTCGCTGACGGCCGTTTGCGATGTCGCGAAGATAGTCAATGTCCAGATAGGTGGAGATTGGCAATATGAGATCGCTTGATCATGCCGGCGTACGGGCGCGCTACGCCATCTGGCAGCGCGGCAACGTGATCCCGGGCAGAGATCCGGATGTCTGGCTTTGTGACGACTCCGGCAAGGTGATCTGCTGGTACGGCTACAATGACAATCGGTCACCATTCGGCTGGTTTGCCGATGGTCGCTCCAAACCTCGGCACTTGTGAAATCGCCGCGTAGGCCCTTCTACGCAACCTTGTCGAGCAACGACCAGAACGTTTGACGGAGCCTCAAATTCTGCTTCTCACCCATTGTCGACTTCTTCAATCCCCGCGATGATCTGATGGGTGCGTTCATGACATAGAGGGAATGGCATGCACGAATTCAACGTCGGCTTCTTGATCTTCCCGGGAATCACACAGCTCGACTTCACGGGACCGTTCGAGGTTTTGAGTCGGCTCGGAACGCCACCCTCGCTCTCGACCGCCAGCGAGTTCGCGCAGTCGAGAACACACGTCGTCGCCAAGACCCTGCTTCCCGTTTTGAGTGACCGTGGTCTCGCCACTTTGCCAAGCTGCACATTCGAAACTTGTCCTCCCCTCGATCTGATTTGTGTGCCCGGCGGCGCTGGGATCGTGGAAGCCCTCGAAGATCCAGAGACGGTCGATTTCATCCGCCGCCAGGGTGAGCAGGCCAAGTTCGTCACCTCCGTTTGCATAGGCGCCTTTCTTCTTGGCGCAGCCGGGCTTTTGAAGGGGCGTCGGGCCGCAACGCACTGGGCCTATGTTGACCTGTTGCCACTGGTCGGCGCCACTCACGAAAAGAAGCGCATCGTTCGCGACGGCAATGTCTTCACCTCGGGTGGGGTTTCTTCGGGAATCGACTTCGCATTTCGTATCGTCGCTGAAGTTGCTGGGCTGGAGGTCGCGCAAGCGATCCAGCTCGCCATCGAATACGACCCGGCTCCCCCCTTCGACGCCGGCCACCCTGACAAGGCACCCGAAGCAGCGACGACACTCATGGTCCGACGCAACGAGACAGTCCGTCTGGGGATTCGGAAGGCTGTCGAGGCGCTGGCTATGGTCGGAAAGATCTACTGATGGCAGTGCAGTGCGCCGATTCCATTCCAAGCCGCGAATGGTCAACGCGCACAGGCGTTGTGACCGCAATGGTTTGTCTCTCGCCGGCGGCAGCGCGGTTCACTCCAGCTTGATGGGAGCCAATCAGAACGTCACGCGAGACACGATTTTCGCCGGTTTGGCCACTTGAACCGCTGCGGGGGCGGCCTCTGGGAGCCGGAATGTTCTCAAGGTCCGCGCCCTGGTCGATCCTGGGATGGCGGCTTCCGCTGCCGCGATGTCCTTTGCGCTGACCTGCTGCGCCGCACAGGCCCCACGCTTTTCCCACAATTGCCTGGCAACGACGCTACCGACTGCGCCGGTGATGGTGTTGGCTGCGACATCGTTCGGATCGACACGATCCGCATCGACCAGAGCCTTGATAGCTTCACCGAGAATGGCAGCGGATTGGTCGAAATCGACATCCTGGACCTGCTGGAACCGCTTGTCGCTGCTTCCGTCGACGATGCAGTGGCGGGCCACGAACATCCAATCGTGGATCATGTAGGCCGGCGCGTATCCCCAGGGAGAGAGCCCCTTGAAGACCTGTGCGACTTTCGGAATCGAACCGCCATCCGTGTACATCAATCCAGGCTGGATGGTCTTGCCCGGCGCTTGCTGGTCGGCACGCCGGAAAATGAGCGGATCCCCCGGGTCGGGGACGAACAGAAACGTTCCGTCGCCGCTCGGGCCGCCTTCGTCCACCCACATCACGAACAGACTGCCGGAAAAGCTTCCGGGGGCGAGCTTCTTGTAGTCGATGGAGCTGCACGCCACGGACAGTGAAACGATCGAAATCGAGATCAGGCGCCCCAGCATGAAACCTTCCATACATCACGCGCCCGCAGGGCGGCAGGGGCGCGAGCAAGGCGATAGGGAGCACCTGTCGCGCCCGGCTTAGAGGCCTAGAGTGGTGCCCTAGATTTGATCCCCTCAGCGTCGATAGCATAACGCAAGAGCCCGAAGAGAAGTAGACCAGAGTTCTTGCGACTTCAGAAGACGATTCCAGTCGCTGGCTCGATCATACAGATTCGGCGGGATCGAAACGGCATTCGGCAAAGATCCTCGATGCCAAACGGCAACCTTTCAACCGGTGGACTCTTGTCCCCGAATGACCAGCCCCTTCGTCGAAAGCAAGACGGAAGCCGAAGCCTTCGCTTCGGGCTGGGGCGCGGTCTCGATCGGCGACCAGGTAAGGTTCCGCCTGTGGGCTCCCGGGCAAGAGCGACTGTCCTTGCGCCTTGGCGGAACGGACATCCCGATGGCGCGCGACAACGAAGGGTGGTTCTCGCTCGTGCAGCCCTGTGTTGCTGCCGGAACCCCCTACCAATTCGTGCTGGCGGACGGGCAGGCAATTGCAGATCCTGCGTCGCGCGCGCAGCGAGACGGGGTCGATAGCCCGTCCCTCGTCACAGATCCTTTGAGCTACCGCTGGCGACACGCCGACTGGCGAGGGCGACCTTGGCAAGAGTCGATCATCTATGAGCTGCATGTCGGGACGTTCACTGAAGAGGGAACGTTCAGTGCGGCCATGGGCAGGCTTGCGGCGCTGGCCGAACTTGGCATCACCATGATCGAGCTGATGCCGGTGGCGGCCTTTCCGGGCTGCCGCGGCTGGGGTTATGACGGAGTGCTCCTCTACGCTCCCCATCGCCCCTATGGGGCTCCGGACGAGATGAAGGCCTTCATCGATGCCGCGCACGGGCACGGCATCAGCGTCGTCCTTGACGTCGTCTACAATCATTTCGGACCACAGGGGAACTGGCTCCCGACTCTTGCTCCAGCCTTCTTCCATCCGGACCGACACACGCCCTGGGGCGCGGCGATCGCCTATCAAGAGCCGCCGGTGCGACGGTTCTTCATCGACAATGCCCTCTATTGGCTCGATGAATTCCAGCTTGACGGGCTGCGGCTGGACGCCGTCGACCACATCACGGATCCCATTTCGCAGAGCGAAATCCTCGTCGACATCGCCACCATCATCCGGTCCAGGATCCAGGACCGCCATGTCCACATCACGACGGAAGACAACCGCAACATCGTCCGATTGCATCCCTATGAGGGCAACCGCCCGAAGCTCTACACAGCCGAGTGGAACGACGACTTCCACAATGCCGCTCATGTTGTCGCCACAGGCGAGACGGAGGGCTACTACCGGGATTTCGCGGAAGACGCCCTGGCAAGGCTCGCGCGTGCGCTGGCGGAAGGCTTCGCATACCAGGGCGAAGCCTCGGTCTTTGCCGGCGGCACGCCCCGGGGCGTGCCCAGTGCCGGCCAACCGCCATTGGCCTTCGTGGATTTCCTGCAGAACCACGACCAGATAGGCAATCGCGCCTTCGGCGAGCGCCTCGGCACTCTCGCCAAGCCGGAACTGGTCGAGTGCCTCCTGGCGACGCTGCTCCTGTCGCCTCACATCCCCATGCTGTTCATGGGCGAGGAATGGGACGAAACGCGGCCCTTCTACTTTTTCACGGATTTCGAGGGCCGGCTCGCCGACGCCGTGCGCGAGGGCCGGCGGCGCGAGTTTTCTGCCTTTGCGGCCTATGTTGGCAGCAGTCCCTCCGACATCCCGGATCCCAACGATCCGGCGACCTTCCGGCGGTCCGAGCCTGACTGGGACAAGCGATCGCAAGGCCGGCACGCCGACCGGCTGGAGCTCGTGCGGCGGCTCATCGCTGTCAGGAAAGAGCGCATCGTGCCGCGCCTCGCCCAAACGGGCAGCCATTCCGGCATGATCCTTATGGCCGAAGACGACGTACTCGCCGTCGACTGGGCCCTCGCCGGGGCTGTGCTGGCTTTACGGGCCAATCTGGGGGTCGGTGAGAAGCGGGGCCCGCCGGCTGCCGGCGAGGTCATCTTTTGCCATCGATGCGCCCCCGCCCCGGATGGCCTCCTTCCAGGCTGCGCTCTGCGCGTGACGTTGGCAGCGAGGGGCTGAGATGTTGCCGATCTCCACCTACCGACTCCAGTTTCGCGGCGCGATGGACTTCAGTCGGGCAAGCCGGTTGGTGCCCTACCTGAAGCGGCTCGGCATCAGCCATCTCTACGCCTCGCCGATCTTTTCTGCGGCGACCGGCTCCACCCATGGCTATGATGTCGTAGACCACAACCAGATCGATCCGGCGCTGGGCGGTCGCGAGGGCTTCGACCGGCTCAGCCGGGCGCTCAAGGCGTCAGGGCTCGGTCTGATCCTCGACATCGTCCCCAACCACATGGCCGCCTCGACCGAGAATGCGTGGTGGCTTGACGTGCTGACGTGGGGCAAGGACAGCCGCTTCGCGTCCCATTTCGACATCGACTGGCACGACAAGCTGACCCTGCCGATTCTGGGAAAGCCGCTTGCCGAGGTGCTCTCCGCTGGCGAATTGAAGCTCGACCTTGGCCGGCCGGATGGAGTGCCCGCGCTCGCCTATTTCGACCACGTGCTGCCGCTCCATCCGCCCAGCGTGCGCTTGCTCGAGGGTGTCGGCGTACGCAACACGCTTCGGCCGCATCGCGAGCTCTTGGAGCGACTGCTCGACGCTCAGCCCTGGCAGCTTCTCCCATGGCAGGATGCCCGACGGCACCTGTCCTATCGGCGCTTCTTCGAGATCTCCAGCTTGGTCGGAGTGCGCGTGGAAGTGCCCGAAGTCTATTCCGACGTGCACCGGCTCACGCTGGAACTGATTCGCAACGGCCAGGTCCATGGGCTTCGCGTCGACCATGTGGACGGACTGACAGACCCTGCCGCCTATCTGAGGCGGCTCAGGCACGACATCGGCCCCGACGTCCATCTGGTCGTCGAGAAGATCTTCGACCGCGGCGAGACGCTCCCTCTCGATTGGCCGGTGGACGGCACCACCGGATACGAGTTCATAGACGCCGCTGTAGACTTGCTTGTCTGCCCTGCCGGAGCGGCGAAGCTGGCCGAAACCTATCGAGCCGTCAGCGCGCGGCCCCGGGATCTGGAAGCCGAGCGACGGGCTGCCAAGCATCAGCTCCTGCGCGTCAACTTCGCGACCGAGCTATCGCGACTGGTGCAGCTGGCCTGCGAGGCGCTGCCTTGGCTCGATCCCGAGGATGTCGAGACGGTCATCGTCGAGCTTGTGTGTGCCTTGCCGGTCTACCGCACCTATGGCGACTCCAGTGGGCTTTCCGCGCGCGACCGGGAGGTGCTGGAGCTGGCGGCCAAAACGCCACGTGCCGCCGGACTTCGCGGCATCGACGCGGTGCTCGAGCTGGTCGCCGCACCCGATTCCCATTTTCGCATCAAATTCCAGCAGCTCAGCGGACCGGTGATGGCGAAGTCGGTCGAAGATACGCTGTTTTATCGCTTCAACGCCCTTCTGGCTCTCAACGAGGTTGGCGGCGATCCAGCCCGGCCAGTCGGCTCGGTGGAGCGTTTCCACGCTGCGATGAAGGCCCGCCAAGCCACCCAGCCGGCCGGCTTGGTCGCCACTTCGACGCATGACACGAAGCGCGGCGAGGACGCGCGGGCCCGCCTTTATGCTTTGGCCGAGGCACCAGGCATGTGGGCGGCGGCCGTCGAGCGTTGGCGCTCTCTCAACGCTGGCTCCGTACGCGCACTCCCTGACGGTCCAGCTCCCGAGCCCGAGACCGAATGGTTGATCTACCAGGTGCTCGCGGGTGTCTGGCCCGCCGGCTTGTCGAGCGAGGATCGTCCAGGACTCGCCACCGTCGAGGCTCGTTTCCTCGCCTACCTGGAGAAGGCGATGCGCGAAGCGAAGCTCCGCACGAGCTGGGGCGAGGTCGACGCCGGGTACGAGGCGGCTGTCGCAGCCTACGCAAAGGTGTTGTTCGCCCCCGGCAGATCGTCCTTCCTGAGCGACTTTGCCGCGACGTTGGCGCCAATCCTGGAGGCTGGAGCCATCAACAGCCTCGTCCAGACCCTCGCAAAGCTCACCGTGCCGGGCATCCCGGACATCTACCAAGGCAGCGAGCTGATGGACCTCAGCCTCGTCGACCCCGACAATCGCCGCGATCTCGACTTTCCCGCCGCCAATCAGGGCCTCTCTGTGAACCTACCGTACCCGCAGGGGCTCGCGGACGGACGGCTCAAGCAGCGGTTGATCGCCCAAATCCTCGCCTTCCGCACGTGGCATCATGACCTGTTCGAGCACGGCAGCTACGAACCGCTCGCCGTCGTAGGACGGCGGGCCGGGAACCTCGCCGCCTTCGTACGGGGCGACCGCTCGGCCACTGTCGCAATTGTCCTGCCGCGGCTGGTCCTGGGCGTTCGGGCCGGCGATACGGAGTACTGGAAGGGCACGCGGGTGACCCTCCCGGAGGCCGCCGCCTGGAAGAATGTGCTCACCGGCGACCGCCTTGCTCCTGAGACAGCGGCGGATGCGGCAGTGCTGGCCGGAAATTTTTTCCCTATGGCAGTGCTTCTTGCCGAACGAAGCACGACACCGGCCGGCTAACCCATGTCGCGACGGTCGAACACCACGAATAGCCCGTGGGCAACCGCGGCCTCGGAGATTCGCTGTTCAAGGGCGACCTCGCTGAGGTCTAGAGGTGATATCTCCGCCCTGATGACGGCAAGAACGGTCTTCATCGAAACGGGGCGAGCCTGGGGACCGTGTCCGGCAAGGTAGGTCGTCAGAACACGGCTGATGGGATCGCCGTTGATGGTTGAGAGATCGTTTTTCATCGGCGCATCGTGACCATTCGGGGACGCCCGGCAATCAAATTTGATAGGGGGAAGAGCCGACCCTGACAGAGCGTTGCGTCGAGACCTTGATCGCTCCCAACAGCGAGCTGATCGGCATTCATCGTCAGTCTGCCGTCGGGACCAGAAGTTCGACATCGCCCGACAGGCCACGGATGGCGTGTCTCCCAACTGAGCGCAGGGCAGCATCGACGTTTTCCGCCACTGCGGCGGTCAACAGGACCGGTTCGTCGAGCTGCTTGCAATAGGCTTGCATGCGGCTCGCCACATTGACTGCCGAGCCTATCACCGTGAAATCGAGCCTCTCCAGGCTGCCGATGTTGCCGTAGGTCACCTCCCCGAAGTGAAGCGCACAGCCGAAATCGATCGGCTCCAGGCCGCGCATGCCGCGATCCTCGTTGATCGCCGGCAGGCTGCGCCTTGCGGTCATCGCCGTGTCGAGGGCGCGGCGGCAGGCGCGGCCCGTACCGCCCGCACCGTCTGCCGGGAAGATCGCTAAGACGCCATCGCCCATGAATTTGATGATGTCGCCTCCATTGCGACGCACGGCTCCGTCAAGGATCTCGAAATAGCTGGACAGCGCAGTCAGGAGCGAGTCCGACGGCCAGCGCTCGGCCTTCCTGGTGAAATCGCGCAGGTCTGCCAGCAGGATGGCGCATTCGAGACGCCGCACGTCATTGCGCTGGATGACGCCGTCGAGCACATCCCCGCCCGGCGCCGCGCCGAGATAGGCCCGGAGGACCGCACCGAGCGTCAGCCTCTGCGCCCGCACCTCGAGCGGCGACGCGATCAGCGGCATCCCAGCCCTCATCAGGCCGATCGCCTCGTCGCTGAAGCCGGCCGGATGTCTCGTCGCAAAGGTCATGCCCGGCGTCTGGCCGTAGGTGAACGGGATGAGCTCGGAGACCATGTCGCAATAGCCTTCGTCGGCAAGTTCGCGAAGGATCGGCATCTTCGTCCCACCACCCTTCGATAGGTCGAAGCGGACCGCGGCACCCCTGTCGAGCGCCTCCTGGTACGGCGAGACCTGCATCCGCACCGTGTGGTCGAAATCGTGGCTGAGTGGCACCAGCCAGCTGCCGCGTTCGGACGTCCGGAAGTAGTTGTGGCCGGGATAGACGGGATGAAGCGTCTTGAACAGGAGGACGCATCGGTCGAGCGGCACGCTGGCTTCGATCAGTCGATTGCAAAGCTCGTCGAAGAGATGCTGCGTATCGAGGAGACGGGCCGCCGGGCTCGTCAGCCATCTGAGGAAATCGGCGACCCATGGATGATCCGGCGGCGCCGGCGCGACCTCCACCGGTTGCCCGGCATGCCAGTCGCTCGCCCTTGGTTCGGTTCGAGGAGCCATGAGGGAAATTCTCGCACCGTTGGCTCGTCAGCGCCAGTTGTACCGTCAGGCGGGCTCCTGGCGCCCCGCAATGCCCTCCGCCAGCAGTTCGGCCAGGATCTGCATCGAGCGCTGTGTGGTTCGATCGTCGGCCGCCGCGAAGCCCATCAGGAGGCCTTGATGCGGCGCCCGGTGCCGATACTGCAGTGAGAGCGGAGAAACATTCACCCCCCTCGCCTTCGCTGCGCCGGCAATGATGCGGTCGTCGACGGCGTCGCGGAAGATGCCGGCGAGCTGGATCCCGGAATCGGTCTTGTGAAGGGTCATCCATCGACCGAGCTGGTGGTCGAACTGGTCGATGAAGAACTCGCGTCGCGATGCGTAGATCCGGCGCATCCGCCGCAGGTGTCGGGTCAGGAAGCCCTGATTGATGAAATCCGCCAGCGCGGCCTGGGTAATCAACGGCGCGAACTGGCCAGTGACGCTCAGGGCGGCGGTCAGGCTGTCGCGTATGTCCATCGGGACGACCATGTAGCCGAGCCTCATGGCGGGGAAGAGGATCTTGGCAAAGGTCCCGACGAACACCACGCGCGCATCCGGCGCCAAACCCTGCAACGCCGGGATTGGCTGGCCCTGGAACCGATATTCGCTGTCGTAGTCGTCTTCGACGATCCACGCCTGCCATTCGGCTGCCAGGCCGATCAGCGTGAGCCGCTGCTCCACGGACATGGTGACGCCGAGCGGATGATGGCAGGAGGGCGTCACGAAGATCGCACGCGGGAGCGTCGACGGAGGCGTGAAATCCCAGCCCCGGCCGTCGACTCTGAGCGACGTCAGCTTCGCGCCCGCTGATTCGAAAGCCGCTCGCGCGCCGTAATATCCGGGTTCCTCGATCCACACCGCGTCGTCTGGGTCGGTCAGGAGCCGTGCCAGGAGATCGAAGGCCGATTGCGCGCCATTGGTCACCACGATCTGTTCGGGCCGGCAGACCACGCCTCGCGAAGCCGAAAGGTAGCGCGCCAGCGCTTCGCAGAGCGGCGGGTAGCCTGTCACGTGATAGGTTCCGAAGAGGTCGCCCCGGGCCTGCCTGGCGCGGCGCGCCAACAGCTTCGACCAGGCGTTGAAGGGGAAATTGTCGGCGTCGGGCAGTCCAGGATGAAACGCCGTCACACCGGGCCTGCCATGATGAAAAGGCTGTCGGCTGATCGACCGCCCGCGCTCCGACAGGCCGCTTCGGCCGTCCCGGGTCCTGCTGCGCGGCGAGAGATTGTAGTCCGGCAGCTCTCGGACCAGCGGACGCATGCCCTGACCGGTCTTGAGGAACCCTTCGAGTGCAAGCTGCTCATAGGCGGCGATGACCGTGTTGCGTCCGATCCCGAGGTCCTTGGACAGCGTCCGCGTCGACGGCAGGGCGCAGCCGCTCGGCAGCACCCGCCGCTCCATCAGGTCGCGAAGCTGGCGATAGAGTTGCCGATCGAGGTTCTCGCCCGCGGCACGGTCAAGCAGGACGTTCTGGACGGGAAAGCTGACGGGCATAGTGGTTCCTCAATCTCTATGCCATTTGGTTCTTATCATGGAACCAGCCTGGCGCTAGCCTCCTACCGTGCGAGCTGAGGTCGGGGTCTCGGCATGGAGCCCATCAGGATAGGTGTCATTGGTGCTGGCGGCATCGTTCAGGTTGAGCATCTGCCGAACCTGCTGCGCCTGCCGCGGCTCTTCGATGTCGCCGGTGTCGTCGACCCCTCCGCCAGGACGCGTGGCTTCGTGGCGCAGCGGTACGGCCTGACGACCTTCCCCACCGTGGACCAACTGTTCCAGCAACCGCTCGACGCCGTCCTGGTCGCTTCTCCCGACCCGCTTCACAAGGAGCATGTGCTGGCCGGCCTCGGCAACGGCCTCCACGTCTTCTGCGAAAAGCCGTTGTGCTACTCCAGCGCGGACATCGCCGAATTGATCGCCGCGCGTGATCGGGCCGGCCGCGTCTTGCAGGTCGGCTACATGAAGCGCTTCGACCCTTCCTACGAGGCGTTGCTGGAGCTGATGCCGGGCAGTTCGGCGACCCTCCGGCAGGTCTCCGTCGAAGTGCACGACCCCGATGCCTGGCCGTTCGTTCGCCACCACGAGACGTTCCGAGCCGACGACGTCTCCCCCGAGCTGATCGCCGACACCCGCGAAAAGCAGCGGCAGCAAGTGGCGCGGGCGGTCCAGCCTTCGCTCGATGCGCTCCGGTTCAAGGGCTTCTGCGGCGCCTACTGCTCCTCGCTGGTTCATGACGTCAACGCGGTGAACGGGTTGCTCGATCGTCTTGGCGTCGGCGTCGGCGAAGTGACCGGCGCAGCGCTCTATGCAGGGGGCGATGGCGGCCACGGCAGCGTCAGCCTGAATGACGACCAGGCGCTCTGGACGATGAGCCACCTGACGGTTCCGGGGCTCCCCGACTATCGCGAGCGGATCACCCTGTACTTCGATGACAGCCTCGCCGAGCTCGAATTTCCCTCCCCCTATCTCAACCATCACCCGACGCGGCTGACGGTCCGGACGGCCGCCGGCGAGCGATTGGCGACCCAGGACATCCGCGCCGGTTTCGAAGAGGCCTTTGTCGAGGAGCTGAAGGGCTTCTGGTCGGCCGTCACTGGAACCGCGCCCGTGCGCAACACCGCCGAAGACGCCGCCCGCGACATGGACCTGCTCTGCCGGCTCGCGCGGCACGCGGCGGCTGACTGCGGCGACCGAGGTTCCAAGGGAGACGCTTCGTGACCGTTCGCATCGGCATCAATCCTATCACTTGGACGAACGACGACGTTCCGGAGCTGGGCGGCGATACGCCCTTGGAGACCTGTCTGGCGGAAACGCGGCAGGCCGGCTATGCCGGCACCGAGCTCGGCGGCAAGTTTCCGCGCCAGTCTTCCGTGCTGCGGCCGATCATGGACCGTTTCGGGCTTGCGGTCATCTCCGGGTGGTACGACGGCCGCTGCGCCGAAAAGGAGGTCGCTGCCGAGATGGACGCGGTCGCCGACCATCTGCAGCTCCTCAAGGATATGGGCTGCAGCCACGTCGTCTATGCCGATACTTCGCTTGGCCGGCATGGCGCGATCTGGGGGCCGATCTCCCAGCGGCCGGTGCTGGGGGCGAACGACTGGCCCGCTTATGGCCGCAAGCTCACCGAGCTCGCCGAGCGGATGGCGGATTTCGGCGTCCGTATGGCCTTTCATCATCACATGGGCACGATCGTGGAGACCGATGAGGAGGTCGGCCTGCTCATGCGGCATACGGGGCCGGCGGTGGGCCTCCTCTACGATACCGGCCACTCCGTCTTCGCCGGCGGCGACCCGCTTTCCCTGGTCAAGGAGCACGTATCGCGCGTCGTCCATGTGCACTGCAAGGATGCCCGCCGGCCGATCCTCGACAGGGCGCGTCGCGAGGATATGAGCTTCATGCATGCCGTGCTGGAAGGCATCTTCACCGTCCCGGGTGACGGGTTCATAGACTATCCGTCGATCCTTCGCGTGCTGGCCGACAACGGCTACCAAGGTTGGCTTGTCGTCGAGGCCGAGCAGGATCCCCGCAAGGCGCATCCGCTGACCTACGCGACGATGGGGTTCGAGAACCTGTCCCGCATGGCAAGGGAGGCAGGTTTCACTGTTATGGACTAAGGGCGAGATCCGCCTTGTTGGAACTGAAAAAAGAGGAGGGAAACCATGCTGCTTTCAGGAATGCTTCGACCGATGCTCGGCATTGCCGCGGCCTTGACGGTCCTTTCGGCCTCCGCGGCGTTCGCGGCCGACGAGACGCGCGTCGTCTTCGTCACCCACGGGCAGAGTGGCGATCCATATTGGTCGGTGGTCAAGAATGGTATGGACGACGCCGCCAAGACGCTCGGCGTGAAGGCAGAATATCTCTCGCCCGAGACCTTCGACATGGCCAAGATGGCGCAGATGATCGACGCGGTCGCGGCCTCCAAGCCTGACGGGCTGGTGGTTTCGATCCCCGACGCTGCCGCGCTGTCCGAGCCGGTCAAGAACGCCGTCGCCGCCGGGCTTCCCGTCATCGTCGTCGACTCGGGCGGCTCCAAGCTCACCCATGATCTCGGCGGGCTGCTCTTCATGGGCCAGGACGAGTTCCAGGCCGGCGTGATGGCAGGCGAGAAGACCAAGGCGGCCGGCGTGACCAAGGCCGTCTGCGTCAACCACGAGGTCGGCAATTCGAGCCTTGACGATCGCTGCGCCGGCTTCGCCAAGGGCCTCGGCGTCGACGTTCCCGTCATGAACGGCGTCATCGATCCGACCGAGATGAAGAACCGCGTGGTCGCCTACATGACCGCCCATCCCGATGTCGAGTTCGTGCTGGCGGTCGGTGCCAGCGGGGCCGAGCCCATGCTGGCGGCGCTCGACGAAATGGGCCTTTCCGGCAAGGTCAAGACCGGCACCTTCGACCTTTCGCCGACCATTCTGCAGGCAACCGTCGACGGCAAGATGGAGTGGGGCATCGACGCCCAGCAATATGCGATGGGCTACATCCCCGTCGTCATGTTCGACCTGTGGAAGAAATACAAGATCGTGCCGATTGCCGACTACCCCACGGGACCCGGCTTCGTCACCAAGGATGCGGCGACGTCCGTCATCGAGCTCGCCAAGCAGGGCAAGCGATAGTCTAAGCTCTACGGCCGGACCGGTCGGGCCGGCCGTCAAGTCTTGAGCGGAGCGTGCCATGGATTCCCGCTTGAACGACGAACGCGTGCGAAAGGTCTCGCTGCTGAGCAGCCTGCTCAGCAGGCCCGAGCTCGGCGCGGTGGCCGGAACCGTCCTGGTGTTCGTCTTCTTCGCCGTCACGGCCGGCGGCAGCGGCCTGTTCAGCGCCAAGGGCATCGTCAACTTCCTCGAAGTGTCGGCTCAGCTCGGTATCCTGGCGGCGCCGGTGGCGCTCCTGATGATCGCCGGCGAGTTCGATCTCTCTGTGGGCTCGATGATTGGCTTCGCCGGTATTCTCATCGCTATCCCCGCTGTCTTCTGGGGCTGGCCGATCTGGCTGTCGATCGTCTTTGCCTTCGTGGTTTGCGGGGCCATCGGCGCGCTCAACGGGCTCGCCGTGGTACGCACCGGGCTGCCGTCCTTCATCGTGACGCTGGGCAGCCTGTTCATGCTGCGCGGTCTGACGCTCGGCGTCACCCGCGGCATCTCTGGGCGGACCCAGGTGTCCGGCGTCCACGCGTTGGCGGTCGACGATCCTCTCAACAGCCTCTTTTCCGGCACCGTCCTCGACGGTCTCGTGGCGTGGCTCGCCGAACTCGGCGTGGTCGGCAAGCGCGCCGACGGGCTCCCGGCCATCCAGGGCATCCCGGTATCGATCGTGTGGTGGATCGCCCTAACGCTGTTCTGCACGTGGCTTTTGACGCGAACGCGGTTCGGCAACTGGATCTTCGCGTCCGGTGGCGACGCCGCCGCAGCGCGCAACCTCGGCGTCCCCGTAGCGCGCACCAAGATCCTGCTCTTCGCCTTTACCGCCTTGGCCGCGACGCTGTTCGCCGCGATTCAGGTGCTGGTCACCGGCTCGGCCGACACGCTCCGCGGCACCCAGAAGGAGTTCGAGGCGATCATCGCCGTCGTCATCGGAGGCACCTTGCTGACCGGCGGCTATGGCTCCGCCGTCGGCGCCATGTTCGGAGCGCTGATCTTCGGCGTCGTCCAGATGGGGATCTTCTACACCGGCATCGACACCGACTGGTTCAAGTTGTTCATGGGCGCCATGATGGTGATTGCCGTGCTGTTCAACTCCTATGTGCGGAACCGGGCCATGGGGAGCCGCCGGGCATGACGCCGCTCATCGAGCTCCGGTCGGTCAGCAAATATTTCGGCAGCGTGATCGCCCTCAACGGCGTGTCCTTCGATGTGGTCGCCGGCGAGGTGCACTGCCTTCTCGGCGACAACGGCGCCGGCAAGTCGACCCTGATCAAGACCTTGTCGGGGGTGCACACGCCCGATTCCGGCGAGATCCTGGTGGCTGGTCGGCCGGCGCGTTTCGGCTCGCCCAAGGAAACACTCGACCACGGCATCGCCACCGTCTACCAGGACCTCGCCCTGGTGCCTTTGATGAGCGTCGCCCGCAACTTCTTCCTCGGCCGGGAGCCGGTGAAGCGGATCGGATTCATTCGCCAGCTCGACATCGACTACGCCAACCGCACCGCCTATCGCGAGCTCCGGCGTATGGGGATCGAGCTTCGCGACGCCGAGCAGCCCGTCGGCACGCTGTCGGGCGGCGAGCGCCAGTGCCTCGCCATCGCCAGGGCGATCCATTTCGGCGCCAAGGTGCTGATCCTTGACGAGCCGACGTCTGCCCTGGGTGTCCATCAAGCCTCGAACGTGTTGCGGCTCATCGTCCAGTCGAAGTCGAACGGCATCGGCGTGATCTTCATCTCGCACAACGTGCACCATGCCTACGTTGTGGGCGATCGGTTCACCATCCTGCAGCGGGGCAAGAGCGTCGGCACCTATGGCAAGGACGACATCAGCCGTGATCAGCTCCTCAACCTGATGGCCGGCGGCAAGGAGCTGGTCGACCTCGAGGCCGAGATCGGGCGGTTGCCGAAGTCGAAGCGGGAACATTGAACCATGCAGCGCATCGGCGTCGGATTGATCGGCACGGGGTTCATGGGCAAGTGTCACGCCATGGCCTATGGGTCTGTGAAGGCGGTGTTCGGCGATGTCCCGGTCGTCGAGCGCGTCTCGCTCTGCGACGTGGAGCCCGGGCGCGCCGCACGATGCGCTGCCGAATTAGGGTTCGCGGGATCGACGACGCAATGGCGCGATCTGCTCTCGAACCCGGACATCGATCTGATCTCCGTCACCTCCCCCAACGGCCTGCATCGCGAAATGGCAGTGGCTGCGCTCGAGGCGGGCAAGCACGTATGGTGCGAGAAGCCGATGGCGCTCACGCTTGCCGACGCCGAGGCGATGGCGAAGGCGGCCGCGGTCGCCAGCGGACAGGCAACGGCCTTGGGCTACGGCTATCTGCGCAATCCGGCGCTGCAGTTCGCCCGGTCCCTGATCGTCGAGGGCGCCATCGGCGACTGCTTCGATTTCCGCGGCAGCGTCGACGAAGACTACATGGCCGACCCCGAATTGCCGTGGTCCTGGCGCCTCTCCGCCAAGGAAGCGGGGCTGGGCGCGCTCGCCGACCTGACGGTCCACCTGGTCTCGCTGGCGCAGGAGCTTATGGGCGATATCGACAGCCTGTGCGCGACGGTCGACACCGTCCATCGGGAGCGCCCCGTCCCGGGCACCAAAGCCGTGGCGCCGGTGGAGAACGACGACGTCGCCCACGCGCTCGTGCGGTTCTCGTCGGGCGCCCGCGGCGTGCTCACATCCAGTAGGATCGCCCACGGGCGCAAGAACGGCCTGAAGGTCGAGGTCCATGGCACGAAAGGGATGCTGTGGCTGGACAATGAGCGCATGAACGAGCTCAACGTCTACATCGCGGATGGACCGACCGATCGGCGCGGCTTCCGGCGCATCCTGTCGTCGCCGCAGCACCCGGCCTACGGCGATTTCTGTCCAGCGCCCGGGCACGGCCTTGGCTTCAACGAGCTCAAGGTCGTCGAGCTCAGGGAACTGCTTCATGCGATCCAGGGTCAACGGTCGGAATCCGTCGATTTCGCGCGCGGGCTGGGCATCGAGCGCGTCATCCATGCTTTCGTCGAGTCGTCCGAGTCCCGCCGCTGGGTGCACATTGACGGGTAGGCTGCCGCGTGGCTTCAAGGCCACCACGCTCGACACGGCTGCGATTTGGTTCGATAGTACGACGCCCTGAACCGGAGGAGACGTGATGAGACTGCTGAGACTTGGTCCAGCCGGCGCCCTCGCCATCGTCATTGTCGGCATCGTGTTCGGAGCCTCGGGGATCGCGACCGCCCAGGATCAGTCTGCGGCGGCAGCGGCCGCCCCGGCGTCGGCGCAGGCGCCGGACCCGCTGTCCGACGACGAGATGGAGGTCCTGGTAGCGCGCATCGCGCTTTATCCGGACGAGCTGGTCGCCCTCATCTCGGGCGCCGCCCTCTTTCCCTTGCAGATCGTCGAGGCGGAACGCTTTCTCGAGGACTATGCCAAGGACAAGAACCTGAAGCCCAAGGAGTCCTGGGACGGCAGCGTCATCTCGCTGCTCAACTACCCCGAGGTCGTCAAGATGATGAGCGAAGACCTCGAATGGACCCAGGCATTCGGCGACGCAATCGCTTACCAGCAGAAGGACGTGCTGATCGCCATCCAGCAATTGCGGGACGAAGCGGTCGCCAAGGACATCATCAAGAGCGACGACAAGATCAAGGTCGTTCACGACAATGACAACATCGTCATCCAGCCGGCGGCCCCCGAGAAGATCTACGTGCCGCAATATCCGCCCGAGATGCTCTACGAGCCGAACTACGTGGCGGCGCCGATCACCTACTATCCCGACCCCTACCCGCCTTACTATTATCCGGGGGCGCCCTTCTTCGCCGCCGCCGTCACCGGCCTGGCCTGGGCCGCCGCGGTGGATTGGAACGACTGGGGCGTTTGGGGTGGTCGCTGGAACGACAACATCGACCTCGACTGCAACAATTGCTTCAACAACCGCAACTTCAACGGCAAGGTCAACTTCAACGACATCGACTGGAAAAACGTCGACCGCTCGAAACTCAACATCGACCGCAGCCAGCTGAACAAGTTCGACCGCAACAACATCCGCGAGCGGGTCAAGGCAGACGGCGGCAATGCCATCCGCGACCGCGCCGCCAACATTCGCGACCGCGGCGGCAACGGCACTCTGGCGGGCCGCGCATCGAAAGTCTCCGACGTGCGCAAGAGCACGCTGGAGGGCCTGAAGAACCGGCCCGGCGCGGGGGGCGAACGCCCCAATATCGGCCAGGGTGGCAACAGGCCGAACATCGGCCAGGGCGGCAACCGACCCAACATCGGCCAGGGCGGCGACCGCCCCAACATCGGCCAAGGCGGCAATCGTCCCAACATCGATCGCCCCTCGATCAACAAGCCCAATCGCGATCGGCCCAACGCCAATCGTCCCTCGGGACGGCCCAAGCCGGGGGCGCGCCCCGACAACCGGCCCCGCCAGCCGGGCGGCCTTGGCAATATCGACCGTGGCAAGATGACCCAGATCCAGTCGAACCGCGGCCGCCAGGCCATGGGCGGCGGAGCCCGCGGCGGCGCGCATCGGCAGATGTCGCGCCCGAGCGGCGGTGGAGGTCGTTCGATGCACCGGGGCGGCGGTGGCGGCGGCCATGCCCGCCGCGGCGGTGGTGGCGGCGGTCGTCGCCGCTGAAATGTTCCAGGAGGAGGCATTGACGATGATCACCCGTCTTTCGCGAAGCATCCTTCGCCCGCTGGCCGCAGCCACCCTGCTGGCGTTGCCTGTCTTTGCCCTGCCCTCGGCCGCTCAGGAGGCGACCGACAGTGCGCTGGCCGACCTTGTCTCGCCGACCCCGCCGCAATCCTTCAAGGATGCCGGCGCTGCCGTCGATGCCTTCAAGTCGGTGCTCAAGGCGGACGACTTCGACGGGCTGGCCAAGCTTCTCGGCCTCGACGCCGCCCGCCTCAGGGCCGGCGAAGGCGTCATGGACACCTTCGCCCAGATCCGCGCCGGCGCAGCCAAGCAGGTCGTCGTCCAGGAACCCGATGCGGACCGCAGGATCCTCGTCCTCGGCGACCGGCTCTGGCCGTTCCCCTTCCCGCTGACGAAGGAAAGCGATGGTCAATGGGCCTTCGACACCGAGGCCGGGATCGATGAGATCGTCAATCGCCGCGTCGGCGAGAACGAGCTGCAGGCGATCGCCACGCTTCGTGCCTACGTCGAGGCCCAGCGCGACTATTCCGACGTCGACCACGACGCCGACGGCGTGCTCGAATTCGCCCAGAAGCTGATCAGCACCAGCGGCGAGACCGACGGGCTCTACTGGCCCCCCGACCAGGGCGACGGCGACAGCCCGGCAGGCGACATGGTCGACGAGGCGGCACTCGCCAAGGCCAAGGCGGGCGACGGTTACTTCGGCTACCGCTACCGCATCCTCACCGGCCAGGGCGAGAATGTCGCCGGCGGCCGCTACGACTACGTCATCAACGGCAACATGATCGCCGGCTTCGGGCTCGTGGCCTGGCCGGTTCGCTATGGCGAGACGGGGGTCCACACCTTCGTCGTCAACCAGCAGGGCATCGTCTACGAGGCCGACCTCGGCGCCGACACCGAGCGCCTCGCAAGCGGCATGCGCCGCTTCAATCCGGGCGACACCTGGACCGTCGCCAACGACTGAAGGCAAAGGCCGGATGGCGGAAAGCGGCAAAGCCGAGGCGGGCCGAAAGAAGAAGGACGGCAAGGCCCGTCCCCCGGCGCCCGCCGGCATCGACTTCCTGGCCTCCCACGGCGGGCCTTTCTTTGACCTCCAGGCACAGCTCAGCCTATTGAAGCAAAATTCCCTGCAGGTCGGGCGAAGGGCGGTCCTCTTCGTCGCCATAGCCTGGGCGGTGCCCTTTTTCCTCGGCCTGCCTGACAGCCTCTCGCTGGCGCCCGTCGGTCGCACCTACTTGACCGACTTGACCGTCTGGGCGCGATTCTTCATCGCGATTGCAGCTTTCGTCCTCGCCGAGCAGCAGGTCGAGCGCGGCCTTCACGTCAAGCTTGACCAGTTCATGCAGGCGCCCCTGATCGCTCCCGAAGCGATGCCAGCCGCCATGCGCGCCGTCGCTGCAGCGCTCCGCCAGCGCGACTGGCGAAACGCCGAACTGGTCTGTCTGCTTATCGCGGCGCTGGTCGCTGTCTTGTCCTACGTCAATCTCCACGAGTCGCACGTCGCATCCTGGGCCGTACGAACCGGTCCCGACGGCGACCGCCTCACGCTCGCCGGCTGGTGGACGATCCTGGTCAGCTATCCGCTGTTCGTTTTCCTGTTCCTGCGCGGTCTGTGGCGGCACTTCGTCTGGACGAGGCTGATGCGCAGGATCGCCGATCTCGACCTTCGCCTGGTCGCCAGCCACCCGGACGGCAAGGGCGGATTGGCCTTCCTGGCCGAATACCCGAACGCCTATACGCTCTTCGTGTTCGGCATAAGCTCCGTGGTCGCCGCCGCCTTGGCCAAGCACTCTCTTCTGGCGAGCCTGTCGCTGAACACCTTCACGCTGGTCGTCAGCGGCTGGCTGGTGATCGTCGTGGCGCTCTTCGCCTATCCGCTCTCCGCCTTTTCGGTGCCTCTCATGCGGATGAAGCAGGCCGGCTTGCTTCTCCTCAGCACCCAGGCGACGCGCTATCACCGGGCAGCCGAACGGAAGCTTCTCGGCCGCAACGTCATTGCCGAGGACCCGGACGAGGCGGGCGAAGAGGTCGCCGACCCCTCGAAGCAGTTCGACGTGACGCGCAAGCTGTCGACGATGCTGATAAGCCGCGCCGCGATCGTCCCGCTTGCCGGCGCCGCGCTCCTGCCGTTCGTCGTCGTCGTCGCTACCCGATTGCCCTTCAAGGAAGTCTGGTCCGTCGTCAAGAAGCTGCTGCTTCTCTGAGCCCTCGGGCGCTCGCATTTGCGTCTGCCCCCCATCTATGTCATCGGCTCCTTCAATCTCCCCTTGAATGAATTGAACGTTCGTTTTATTCTCCCATCGAGGAGATCGAAACGGCATGGCGAGAACCACGGGCTCGGACGGCGAGAAGACCGAGGCGGCGTTGCGCAGCGCCGCCGTCAGCCTGATGGCCCGCCATGGCTACGAAGCCGTGTCGATGCGGATGCTGGCAGGCGAGGTGGGCGTCCAGGCGGCCGCGCTGTACCGCTATTTCCCCACCAAGCAGGATCTGCTCTTCACGCTGATGCGCGAGCACATGGACGAGCTGGTCGCCGCCTGGCAGGCAAGCCGACCCGGGTCGGCACACCCGCGCCGGCGGCTCGAGGCCTTCGTCGCCAACCATATCCGTTTCCATGTCGAACGGCGTCACGCCACTCACGTATCGAACATGGAGCTGCGCAGCCTTTCGCGCGATAATCTGTCGACGATCCTCAGGCTGCGCGGCGGCTACGAGAAGGAGCTGCGCCAGATCCTCAGGGAAGGCGCCGAGCGCGGCGACTTCGCCGTCGACGACACGGCGATGACCGCCATGGCCATCATCCAGATGATCACCGGGGTGATCGTCTGGTTCCGGCCCGACGAGCGGCTCTCCGTCGACGAGGTGACCCGCACCTATCTGGCGATGACGCTGCGCCTCGTGGGTGCGGCCAAGGACAAGGAGGAAGGCGATGTACAGGCACGCCATGAACTTCGGGCTGGGTGAGGAGGTCGACGCCTTGCGCGACATGGTCCGGCGTTTCGCCGAAGACCGCATCGCGCCGCTTGCCGCCGCGATCGACCGGGACAACACGTTCCCGGCCCCCTTGTGGAAGGAGATGGGCGAGCTCGGCCTGCTCGGCATCACCGCCGATCCCGACCATGGCGGCAGCGGCATGGGCTACCTCGCCCACGTCGTCGCCGTGGAGGAGATCAGCCGCGCGTCGGCCTCCGTTGGCCTCTCCTACGGCGCCCATTCCAACCTGTGCGTCAACCAGATCGACCGTTGGGGGACCGCCGAGCAGAAGGCACGCTTCCTGCCGGACCTCTGCAGCGGGACCCGGGTCGGCGCGCTGGCCATGTCGGAGTCCGGCTCCGGCTCCGACGTCGTCTCGATGCGCCTCCGGGCCGAGAAGCGCAACGATCGCTACCTGCTCAACGGCACCAAGATGTGGATCACCAACGGACCCGACGCGGGCACCATGGTCGTCTACGCCAAGACCGATCCGGAGCGGAATTCGCGCGGCATCACCGCCTTCATCGTCGAGGCCTCCTCCCCGGGCTTCTCCGTCGCCCAAAAGCTCGACAAGCTCGGCATGCGCGGCTCCAACACCGGCGAGCTCGTCTTCGAGGATGTCGAGGTGCCCTTCGAGAACGTTCTCCATGAGGAGGGGCGCGGCGTCGAGGTTCTGATGTCGGGGCTCGACTACGAGCGCGTCGTGCTGGCGGGCGGTCCCCTCGGACTGATGGCTGCATGCCTCGACGTGGGAATTCCATACGTCCACGAGCGGCGCCAGTTCGGCCAGCGGATCGGCGACTTCCAGCTGATCCAGGGCAAGCTCGCCGACATGTATGCGACGCTCAGCGCCTCGCGCGCCTACGTGTACGCCGTCGCGAGCGCCTGCGACCGTGGCGAGACCACGCGCAAGGATGCCGCCGGCTGCGTGCTGTTCGCCGCCGAGCGCGCCACGCAGCTGGCCCTCGACGCCATCCAGCTGCTCGGCGGCAACGGCTACATCAACGACTATCCGACAGGCCGGCTGCTGCGCGATGCCAAGCTCTACGAGATCGGGGCCGGCACGAGCGAGATCCGCCGTTGGCTTATCGGCCGCGAGATCATGGCGGAAGCGCTCTGACGGCGGACCGGCGTTGCCTTCACCGGGGCTTTGATGGTAGAAACCAGCGCTTTGCCATACACGGAGAAAATGGCATGTCAGGCTTTAGTGACAACCCGCAGGCTTCGCTGGCTGGCGAACTCGTCGGCCGCCCGCTTCTGCGGGACACGATCCGCCTCGGCGAGGCCGGGCGGCTGGTGATCCCGTCCCAGATGCGCGAGGCCATGGGCGTCGCGCCCGGCGACACTTTGATCGCAACGGTCGAGGACGGCGAGCTCCGCCTCCTGTCGCGCAAGGTCGCCCTTGGCCGCGTGCAGTCGAAGCTGGCGCGCCTGAAGCGGCCGGGCGAGAGCCTTGTCGACGAGTTCCTCGCCGAGCGTCATTCTGCCTGGGGCGAGCCATGATCGTGCTTGATGCGTCGGCGATCCTGGCGGCGATGGTGGACGAGGCCGGCGGGGAGAAGGTCAAGAGGGTCCTGGACATGAGTGTCGTCTGCGCCGTCAACGCCGCCGAAGTCATCGGCAAGCTGGTGGACAAGGGGTTGTCCGCCAGCGTGGCCCGCAGCGCTTTCAGGGAGCTCCAGCTGGCGACGGTCGCCTTCGACGAGGACCTCGCCGTCTCGGCGGCTCTGCTGCGCGACAAGACGAGGGCGCAGGGGCTCTCGCTCGGCGACCGCGCCTGCCTCGCGCTCGCCATCCGGGAGGGAGCAACGGCGCTGACCGCTGATCGCAAATGGGCGAGCCTCGACCTCCCCTGCCCGATCGAGCTCATTCGTTAGGACGCAGAATGCCGATCATTCGCTCCGAGGTCTCAGCTTCGTCACCCGCATTCGCGCAGAGCGCGGCCCGCATGCACTCGCTGGTCGCCGACATCGCCGACAAGGCGGCAACCGTCGAGCGCGGCGGCCCCGAAGAGGCGCGGGAGCGGCATCTTTCCCGTGGCAAGCTGTTGCCCCGAGAGCGGCTGGCCCAGCTTCTCGATCCGGGCTCTCCTTTCCTCGAGATCGGCCAGTTCGCCGCCTGGGACATGTATGGCGGCGACATCGCCTCCGCCGGCATGATCGCCGGCATCGGCCGCATCGAAGGCCGCGAGGCGGTCGTCGTCGTCAACGATGCCACCGTCAAGGGTGGCACCTATTACCCGCTCACCGTCAAGAAGCATTTGAGGGCCCAGGAGATCGCACTGGAAAACCGCCTCCCCTGTGTCTACCTGGTCGATTCCGGCGGCGCCAACCTGCCGAACCAGGACGAGGTCTTCCCCGATCGCGACCATTTCGGCCGCATCTTCTACAACCAGGCGACGATGTCGGCGGCAGGCATTCCCCAGATCGCTTGCGTCATGGGCTCCTGCACCGCCGGCGGCGCCTATGTGCCCGCAATGTCGGACGAGACCATCATGGTCGGCAGGCAGGCCACCATCTTCCTGGGTGGCCCCCCATTGGTGAAGGCCGCCACAGGCGAGGAGGTCACCGCAGAGGAGCTCGGGGGCGCCGAGCTCCACACCCGGCTGTCTGGCGTCGCCGACCACTATGCCGAGAACGACGCCCATGCGCTGGCCATCGCTCGCCGCATCGTCCGCAACCTCAACCGGGTCAAGCCCGAGTCGCTGGAGCTGCGCGACCCGCGGCCGCCCCTTTATCCTCCCGAGGAGATCTACGGCGTCGTGCCGGCCGATGCGCGCCAGCCCTACGACGTGCGCGAGGTCATCGCCCGTATCGTCGACGGCTCCGAGCTCGACGAGTTCAAGCAGAACTACGGCGCCACGCTGGTCACCGGCTTCGCCCATCTCTTTGGCATGCCGGTGGGCATCCTGGCCAACAACGGCGTCCTGTTCTCCGAGAGTGCGCTGAAGGGCGCGCACTTTATCGAGCTCTGCGCCCAGCGGCGCATCCCGCTGATCTTCCTGCAGAACATCACGGGCTTCATGGTCGGCCGCAAATACGAGGCCGGCGGCATCGCCAAGGACGGCGCCAAGCTTGTCACGGCAGTCGCGACGGCCAAAGTGCCCAAGGTGACGATGATCGTCGGCGGATCCTTCGGGGCCGGCAATTACGGAATGTGCGGTCGCGCCTATTCGCCGCGCTTCCTCTGGATGTGGCCGAACGCCCGCATCTCCGTCATGGGCGGCGAACAGGCGGCGACCGTGCTGGCCCTGGTGCGCCGCGAGGGCATCGAGCGCAAGGGGGGCCGCTGGTCTGCCGAGGAGGAAGCCGAGTTCCGCCGCCCGATCCTCGAGAAATACGAGCGCGAGGGGCATCCCCTCTACTCCTCGGCGCGCCTGTGGGACGACGGCATCGTCGATCCGGCAAGAAGCCGCGAGGTGCTCGCGCTCTCGCTGTCGGCCGCGCTCAACGCACCGATTCCCGACACGCGCTTCGGTGTCTTCAGGATGTGACAGGAGCGGTGTCGCACCCTTTGCGCCAGCTGTCCGCCGCGCCTAGGATGGAAGCGGGTGGCGCTTTCTCAACCCTGATCCCGGAGGCTGTAATGCCCGACAAGACCCCCCAGAAATTCGTTTGGTACGAGCTGATGACCAGCGACCTTTCGGCCGCAGAATCCTTCTATAAGGCCGTCGTCGGCTGGACCACCGAGGACTTCCCCGGCCAGGACTTCCGCTACGTGATCGTCAAGACGGGAGAGCGCGGCATTGCCGGCCTGATGACCCTCCCCGAGGACGCAGTCAAGATGGGCGCGCGGCCCGCCTGGCTGGGCTACATCTATGCCGACGACGTCGACAAAGCCACCGACCGGCTCGCCAAGGCCGGCGGCAAGGTCCACCGTCAGCCCGCCGACATCCCTGGTGTCGGACGCTTCTCGGTGGTGGCCGATCCGCAGGGTGCCATGTTCATGCTGATCGCACCGCAAGGTGAGGACCAGCCGCCGCTCCCCATGTCGACGCCCGGCAATGTCGGCTGGCATGAGCTCTATGCAGCGGATGGCGCAAGCGCCCTGGCCTTCTATGCCGATCAGTTCGGCTGGCACAAGACCGACGAGATGGATATGGGCCCGATGGGCAAATATCTGCTCTTCTCGACTGGAGGCAGCGAGGCGGCAGGCGGCATCATGACCAAGCCGGCCGAGGTTCCGCATCCCGCCTGGGGCTTCTACTTCGTCGTCGGCAACATCGACGACGCCGTGCGCCGGGTGACCGACAATGGTGGCAAGGTGCTGAACGGCCCCATGGAGGTGCCAGGGCCGGCCTTCATCATCCAGGGCGCCGACCCACAGGGCGCCATGTTCGCGCTCGTCGGTTCGCGCTGACGGAGCCTGGATGTTCGAGCGGATCCTGATCGCCAACCGCGGCGAGATTGCCTGCCGCGTCGTGCGTACGGCGCGGCGACTTGGCGTGGGCACGGTCACCGTCTATTCCGATGCCGACCGCCACGCCCTGCATGTCGCGATGGCCGACGAGGCCGTCGCGATCGGGCCCGCTCCGGCCGCCGAGAGCTATCTGCGGGGTGACGTCATTGTCGAGGCCGCTCTGCGCACGGGTGCGCAGGCGATCCATCCAGGCTATGGCTTCCTCTCGGAGAATCCCGACTTCGTCGACAAGGTCGAGGCGGCCGGGCTGGTGTTCATCGGCCCGTCCGCCGAAGCGATCCGCGCCATGGGCCTGAAGGACGCCGCCAAGCGCCTCATGGAAAAGGCCGGCGTGCCGGTCGTGCCCGGCTATCACGGCGAGGCCCAGGAGATCGTCGTGCTGGCCGGCAAGGCCCAGGAGATCGGCTACCCGGTCCTGATCAAGGCGCGCGCCGGCGGTGGCGGCAAGGGCATGCGCCGCGTCGACCACCCGGACGACTTCGCCGACGCTCTGGCCGCGGCCCGCCGTGAGGCCAAGGCCGCCTTCGGTGACGATCGCGTGCTGGTCGAGAAATACGTCGCCACGCCGCGCCATGTCGAGGTCCAGGTCTTCGGTGACCGGCACGGCAACGTCGTCCACCTCTTCGAGCGCGACTGCTCGGCGCAGCGTCGGCACCAGAAGGTGATCGAGGAGGCGCCGGCGCCGGGCATGACCAACGAGATGCGTGCGGCCATGACCGCCGCGGCGGTCAAGGCCGCCAAGGCGATCCGTTATGCCGGGGCCGGCACTGTCGAGTTCATTGTCGACGCCTCCGAAGGCCTGCGGGCGGACCGCTTCTGGTTCATGGAGATGAACACCCGCCTCCAGGTCGAGCACCCGGTGACCGAGATGGTCACAGGCGTCGACCTCGTCGAATGGCAGATCCGGGTCGCCGCCGGCGAGGCCCTCCCCCGGCTGCAGAACCAGATCGCGCTCGCTGGGCACGCCTTCGAGGCGCGCATCTACGCCGAGGACCCTGCGAAGGGCTTCCTGCCAGCGACCGGCACCCTCCATCACCTCCGCTTCCCCGAGGCCGCACCCCGCGATGCCGAGCTCCGCGTCGAGACCGGCGTCAGGGCGGGCGACGCCATATCGCCCTTCTACGATCCGATGATCGCCAAGCTGGTCGTTCACGCGGGCGACCGCGCGCAGGCGTTGACGGCTCTGCAGTCCGCCCTGTCGGGCACTGAGATCGCTGGCTCGGTCACCAACATCGCCTTCCTCTCGGCGCTGGCGGCCGACGCGGACTTTGCCGCGGGGTCGGTCGATACCGGACTGATAGGTCGCAAGCAGGAAGCCTTGGTCGCCGGCGACCCGCCGGGCGACGACGTGCTGGCAATGGCGGCGCTTCTGGCTTCGGGCGCGCAGCCTGCAGCCGCGGGGCGCGACCCATGGGACGCCATCGCCGGCTATGCGCATTTTCATCCGCTGGTGCGACGCACGCGCTTCCAGTCCGGCAGCGCCGAGCTGTCGGCGCAGGTGGCGCCGCGCACGGACGGCCGCTTCGAGGTGACGCTGCTGCCCGACGGCCCGACGACGGTGATCGCCGTTCCCGGCGGCATGCTGGAACCCGGCGGGCTCGATTCCATCGGCGTCGCCCGCTGGCCGGGCCACGTCACCCTGTTCAGCCGCGGTCACGCGTTCGACTTCGCCATTCCCGATCCGCTTGCGCAAGCGACCGAGGTTGCCGGGGGAAGTGCCGCCATGCGTGCCCCGATGCCCGGCCTGGTCAAGCTTGTGCGCGCCGCGGCAGGCGACCCGGTGACGCGCGGTCAGCCGCTGCTGGTCCTGGAGGCAATGAAGATGGAGCACACGATCGCCGCGCCCCAGGATGGCGTGGTCGCCGAGATTGTCAGCGAAGGCGCCCAGGTCAGCGACGGCACCGTGCTCGTGCGCTTCGCCGAATGAAATTCCGGCGCGGTGGCGTTTCGCCATCTCGCGCCGGCAGCACACCCTGTCTTCATGCGATGTCTTGAGCCTAGTGGGCCGTCATCCATTCGCGCGCTTCGCGCAGCGCCCGGGCGAGCTCCGGCTTGCTCATCGTGGCCGACAGCTCGGCGCGCACTTGCGCCGCGCGGTCGGAGCCCTTGATGGCTGCGATGTTGAACCATTTGTGCGCCGCGACCATGTCGGCCGCGCAGTCGCGACCGGTCGCATACATCATGCCGAGCTCGTAGAGCGTATCGGCCTCGGCGGCCGCAGTCTTGCCACCGAAATCGGCTCCAAGCATTTCGATCCGTGCCATGTTCGTCCCCTGTTCTGTCCCGAGAGCGGTGCCGTTTCTTCCGTCCAGCCGGCCTGCTCTTTCGATGCTTGCGAGCATGCGGCGGGAGCCTTGAAGCCGTCGTTAAGCGGCGTCCTTAACGGCCGGCGAAGAAACTGCCAACAAGCCGTAAACCTCGGATTTCATTAAGGATAGAGAGCCCGCGATTGCACGGCTTTCGCCGTCGCGACGATTAAAATGCTCGTCCCGTGCGACAACACTTCTCTAACCACGAAACCACGCATTCCGCAGCCTGGTGCCCTGGCTGATGGCGCTCGAACGGGCGTCCCGCTTCCGCATGGCCACCGGCTGGACTAGATCTGTGGTGGCTTTGCAAGGGAGGTTAGGAGATGGCGAGATTGAGCCTGGCGATCGTCGGTCTGCTGGTTGGCGCGGGTGCCGCGGGCGCTGATCCCATCGAGGGCAATTGGCGCACGCAGGCCGGCTACACCGCAGCCATCACCGACTGCGGCGGCAGCTTCTGCATCACGCTCAAGACCGGCCCCAGTGCCGGCAGGCAGATTGGCTCGATGAAGCCCACCGGCGACGGCAACTATGCCGGCAAGATCACCGACCCCGCCAACGAGCGGACCTATGCCGGAAAGGCCGCGCTCTCGGGCGGCTCGCTGTCCATGTCCGGCTGCGTGCTCGGTGGCCTCATCTGCCGCAGCCAGACCTGGACGCGTCTCTGAGCAGGAGTCGCCTCCGCTTCACGCCCTGGCGCGCTGGCCGAACAGGATCTTCTGCGCCTCCTTGTCGTCGGCAAGGCTAGCCTGGCGCTCCCGTTCCTCTCTGCCGACGTCGAGGCCGCGGATCACCGCCGGCCGCGCCATCAACGTCTCGAACCAGCGCTTGAGATGGGGAAACTCGTCGAGGTCCTGACCCTGGTTCTTGTAAGGCTTTACCCAGCCGATCGCCGCCATGTCGGCGATCGAATAGTCGCTGGCCAGGAAGGGCCGGTCGGCAAGCCGCTTGTTCATCACGCCGTAGAGCCGGTTGCATTCGTTTGTGTAGCGGTCGATCGCATAGGGGATCGGCTCGGGCGCATACTGCCGGAAATGATGCGCCTGCCCTCCCATCGGCCCGAGTCCGCCCATCTGCCAGAACAGCCACTGGTCCACCTCGACGCGGTCGCGCTCCGCCGTCGGATAGAATCGGCCGTGCTTGCGCCCCAGATATTGCAGGATGGCGCCCGACTCGAAGACCGAGATCGGTTTGCCGCCCGGTCCCTCGGGATCGATGATCGCCGGCATGCGGTTGTTGGGTGCGATCTCCAGGAATTCCGGGTCGAACTGCTCGCCGCGGCCGATGTTGATGTATTTCACCTCGTAGGGGATCCCGAGCTCCTCTAGCATGATGCTGATCTTCCAGCCGTTGGGCGTCGGCCAGTAGTAGAGCTCGATCGGCTTGGGGGCTGCCGCCATGACGCGCACTCTCCTTCGAAGGTTTCTTGAGATTGGATCGGCGGCCACCTTGCCCTCGCCGTCGGGAGGCGTCACGTCAAACTTTTTGAACGTCGGATGAACGGCCCTCTCAGCGTGGGTTCAGTGCGGCGTCGGTAGTCTTCTCTCACGATTTCGAGGGAATGATCGCCATGTTGACCCGCCGCCACGCCACCGCACGCTTCGCCGCAGCGCTTTCCATCTTGCCGCGGCTCGTCTTCATCCTGTTGCTCCTGGCCTCCCCGCTGGCCGCCATCGAAACGGTCCATGCCGACGGCGGCGCTACCATCGAGGCGCCCGTCGCCAAGAAGAAAGGCGCCGGCCTGGTGCTTCTCGTCACCTTGCAGCGCGCTTGAACGGCCGCGACCCCGCGCCCCCTCCCGCAAAGGCGGGCAAGCCACTATAATGGGTCATGGAAAAGCGAATCTATCCTGAACCCATCGAATCGATTGCCAGCCCGGAGCCCTTCGCGCGCAAGAGCTTCCGCGATGCCGGGGAGGCCGTCGCCGCCCTCAAGGCGCTTTACGACCGCAACACCGCGTTCCTGCGCCAGTCTTTCGAGAACTTGGGCGAAGGCGAGCGCCAGCCGCGGCGCTATCGCGCCTTCTATCCCGAGGTCAGCGTCACCACCAACTCCTTTGCCCAGATCGACTCGCGCCTCGCCTATGGGCACATGCCCTCGCCCGGCCACTATGCGACCACCGTGACGCGGCCCGATCTGTTCGAAAGCTACCTGACGGAGCAGCTCCGGCTGATCATGCGCAACCATGGCATCCCGGTTACCGTGTCCGAATCCGAGACGCCGATCCCTCTGCACTTCGCATTTCTGGAAGGCACGCATGTCGATGCCGCCTCGGCCGAGAAGATCAACCGGCCGCTGCGCGACATCTTCGACGTGCCGGACCTCAATGCCACCGACGACCACATCGCCAACGGCACCTTCGAGCCGATCCCAGGCGAGCCGCTGCCGCTGGCGCCGTTCACGGCGCAACGCATCGACTATTCGCTGCACCGCCTGTCGCACTACACGGCCACGAGCCCGCAACACTTCCAGAACTTCGTCCTGTTCACCAACTACCAGTTCTACATCGACGAGTTCTGCGTCTACGCCCGCAACCTGATGGCCGACGGAGGCGGCGGCTATTCCTCCTTCATCGAGCCGGGCAATCTCGTCACTCTGGCCGGCGAGGGCGCGCCGGAGACGGGCGCTTCTCCGTCGCGCATGCCCCAGATGCCGGCCTATCACCTGACCAAGCCGAATCACTCCGGCATATCGATGGTCAACATCGGCGTCGGCCCGTCCAACGCCAAGACGATCACCGACCACATCGCGGTGCTGAGGCCGCATGCCTGGCTGATGCTCGGCCATTGCGCCGGGCTGCGCAACACGCAGGCACTCGGCGACTACGTGCTGGCGCATGCCTATGTCCGCGAGGATCACGTCCTCGACGAGGACCTGCCCGTCTGGGTGCCCGTGCCGCCGCTCGCCGAGGTGCAGGTCGCCCTGCAGGAGGCCGTCGCCGAGGTCACCGGGCTTTCCGGCTACGATCTGAAGGCGATCATGCGCACCGGCACGGTCGCCACCATCGACAACCGCAACTGGGAGCTCCGTGACCAGCGCGGTCCGGTCCAGCGGCTGTCGCAGTCCCGTGCCATCGCGCTCGACATGGAGTCGGCCACCATCGCCGCCAACGGCTTCCGCTTCCGCGTGCCCTATGGCACCTTGCTCTGTGTCTCGGACAAGCCCCTGCATGGCGAGCTGAAGCTCCCCGGCATGGCGACCGAGTTCTACAAGCGCCAGGTGGCGCAGCATCTGACGATCGGTATCCGCGCCGTCGAGAAGCTCGCCGAGATGCCGCCGGAGAGGCTGCATTCGCGGAAGCTGCGCAGCTTCTCCGAAACGGCGTTTCAGTAGGCCTGCCGTCCCGTCGAGGCAGCCATCATGAATGGGCCGCATTTTTCACTCACCTAGAGCAATTCCAGCAAAAGTGGAGAGCGGTTTTGCGTCCGGAATTGCGCAAAAACAAAGAGATAGAGCATTCCGCAATTCGAAGAAATGCGGAAATGCTGTAGCGAGCGCCATGCGTCATCTAGGTTCCGCCATCTCGCTCCTCGTCTGGCTTCCGCTTGTCCTGTCGGTGCCCCTGGCGCTTGGGTTTCTGTCCCATCTGCATCCATTCTTCGACAGCTTCGCGCATCTTCGGATTCACCTTGCCGCTCTCCTTATCCTGCTATCGCTGCCGCTGCTGGCAAGCCGCCATTGGAAGCCTGGGACGACGGCGCTGGTCGTCGCGACGGCTGCGCTGGCGACGGTTCTGCCGGCCTCGGCTTTTTTCGGGCCGAATCCGGTCAACGCCGCCGGCGGCCCGGACGCGCCGCGCGCAGTCTATCGTCTCCTCCACCTCAATCTGCGCTATGACAGCCCCGAGCATGCGCGCATGCTTTCCGTGGTCGGCAGGGCGAATCCCGACGCCATCCTCCTTAACGAGGTGTCTGAGCAGTGGCTGCCGGCGCTCGACCGGCTGACGGCGGCCTACCCTTTCCGGCTGGTGTGCGGCAGCGAGAGCCCCTATGGCGGCGTCGCCATCCTGTCCAGGCGGCCCTTCGATTCGAGCCGCTCCCCCTCGTGTTTCGGCGGCTCGCTGGCCATCGCCAGCGTGAATTTCGGCGGCCAGCCGGTGGACCTGGCGTCGCTCCATCTGACCTGGCCCTGGCCGTTCCGCCAGGCCGAGGAGATCGACGATCTGGCGCCGGAGCTTGCCGGCCTGGCGCCGTCGGCAATCCTTCTCGGCGACCTCAATGCCACCGCTTGGAGTACCGCCGTCGAACGCGTCGCGACGACCGGCGGGCTCACTCAGATCCGCTCGATCCGCCCCACCTGGTTCGCCATTGGCCTGCCGAAGGCGATGCGGCCATGGCTCGGCCTCGGCATCGATCACGCCTTCGCCAAGGGCGACGTTGTCGTCGACCAGCTTGCGATCGGGCCGGATGCCGGCTCGGATCACCTGCCCTTGCTCGTCGAGTTCTCGCTGCTCAATGGCGCGCCGGACGGTGAGCGCGACCGTCAGACCGCCAGCTCCCTGCCCGCCCTTCCAGGGCTGAGGCGCCAGGACCGCCGGCCTCAGTCGCCTCTCAGCCCGATGATGAGCTTCTCGACGGCCCCGCCATCGCCATGCTCCTTGGTGTCGAAGAGCATCTGCCGCCGCTCGAATTGGGCGTAGATGGCGTCGGCTCGGCGCTTGGTCTCGGCGCGCGTCTTGGAGCAGCTCGGATCGCGCGGCGTCTTCAGGTCGGCCACCGCCTTTTCCGCAGCCACGACCATCTGTCGCGCGATCGCCCCGTGCATCTCCTCGTGCTTCTTCACGCCTCTCATGAAGCGCGCCCAGCGCTTGGCGAGTGCCGGGGGCACGCCGCCCGCGATCTTGGGATAGGTGTAGGTGATCATCAGCCGCGCATCGGCGGTCTCTACCTTGCAAGCGCCCTTGTCGGTCGCCCAGCTGATGTCCCAACCGACCGAATAGCGGGTCTGTGCGATGGCACGCGTCAGCAGGCCGTGCTTGGGGCCATGCCGGTCCATCTGCGCCAGCAGCGCATCTCCTGTCCTGCCGCTGATCGAATAGCTCGCATTTTTCACGCTGACCGTCACGGCCGCCGACGCGCCGCCGGTCGGCCCGGTCAGGGCCGCCACCAGGGCTGCGAACGCGACACCACGCATGGCCGTTCTCCGCGACAGTCTCCGCGAGCACAGCATAGAAGCCGCCTCGATTCAAGCCGCGCCGCGCCCTGCGCGGCTCGCGACGCCCCTGCCCGCAAGCTCACATGTTGATGTAGACCGGCCCTTCGCCGCCCTGCGGCGGCACCCAGGTGATGTTCTGATTGGGGTCCTTGATGTCGCACGTCTTGCAGTGCACGCAGTTCTGGGCATTGATCACGAACTTCGCCTCGCCGCCCTCCTCGACCCATTCGTAGACGCCCGCCGGACAGTAGCGGCTCGACGGTCCGGCAAACACATCGTGCTCCGAGCGCCGCTGCAGGTCCATGTCGCGCACCTTGAGGTGAACCGGCTGATTTTCCTCATGATTTGTGTTGGAGAGGAACACCGAGGAAAGTCGGTCGAAGGTCAGCACCCCGTCGGCCTTGGGGTAGGCGATCGGCTGATGCTGCGAGGCTGCATCGAGTGACGCATAGTCCGGCTTGCCGTGCTTCATCGTGCCGAAGGGCGACATCGAGAACAGCGTGTTCATCCACATGTCGAGGCCGCCGAGCATCACCCCCGCAATGGTGCCGAAGCGCGACCACAGCGGCTTGGCGTTGCGAACCCTGTGCAGGTCCTTGCCGATGTCGGAGTTTCGCCATGCCGCCTCGTAGCCCGCAAGCTCGTCCTGTGCGCGGCCCTCGGCGATCGCCGCCGCGGCGTGCTCGGCGGCCAGCATTCCCGATAGCACGGCGTTGTGCGAGCCCTTGATTCGCGGCACGTTGACGAAGCCCGCCGCGCACCCCACCAGCGCGCCACCCGGAAAGGTGAGCTTGGGCACCGACTGGAAGCCGCCCTCGGTGATCGCCCGCGCACCGTAGGAAAGCCGCTTGCCGCCCTCGAAGGTGCCGCGGATGGCGGGATGCGTCTTGAAGCGCTGAAACTCATCGAAGGGCGAAAGATAGGGGTTCCGGTAGTTCAAGTGGACGACGAAGCCGACCGCCACCTGGTTGTCCTCGAGATGATAAAGAAACGAACCGCCGCCGGTCTTCATGTCGAGCGGCCAGCCGAACGAGTGCTGCACGAGCCCGGGCCTATGCTGCTCCGGCTTCACCTGCCAGAGCTCCTTGAGGCCGATCCCGTATTTGCCGGGTTCGCGGCCTTCCGCGAGTCGGTATTTGGCGATCAGCTCCTTGGCCAGCGAGCCGCGAGCCCCCTCGCCGATCAGCACGTATTTGCCGAGCAGCGCCATGCCGGGCGTGTAGCCGGGGCCGGGCGTGCCGTCGCGCTCGATGCCCATGTCGCCGGTGACCACGCCCTTGACGGCGCCGGCTTCGTCGTAGAGCACGCCGGCTGCCGCAAAGCCGGGATAGATTTCGACGCCCAGCGCCTCGGCCTTGCCGGCCAGCCATTTGCAGACATTGCTGAGCGAAACGACGAAATTGCCGTGATTGTTCATCAGCGGCGGCATCATGAAGTTGGGTAGCCGGAAGGAGCCGCTTCCCGTCAGCACGAGGAACCGGTCATCTGTGACCGCAGTCTTGAACGGGTGGTCGGCCTCGTCGCGCCAGCCTGGCAGGAGCCGGTCGATGCCGATCGGGTCGACGACCGCGCCGGACAGGATGTGCGCGCCGACCTCTCCGCCCTTCTCGAGCACCACGACCGAAAGGTCGGGCTGCAGCTGCTTCAGGCGGATCGCCGCCGAAAGCCCCGCCGGCCCGGCGCCGACGATCACCACGTCGAACTCCATGCTCTCGCGCTCGATTTCGTCCATCGACTCTCCTCCGCCGCTCGGCGTGCCGCCCTCGTTCGCCGGACGCCACCTCGCACGCGCTCCGTATCGCGTCCCGCCGGCGCCGATATGGCGCTTCGCTGTCCCTCGCCACCAACGTGGCCGCCCGGCGGCCCGCCGTCAACGCGGCTCCCTGCCGCTGCCCCGTTTTCGATGATTTGACCGGCGAAGTCGCCTCAGGTCTGCCGCACCCGCCTCCCCGGACTGGCCGGCCCGCCTGGCCGCCGTCAACGCAAGTCCGCGCAGTCGCTCGCTCTGACGTAAGTTGGACGTCAAGTTCGGCCACCTCCGTTTCCCGTTTGCGATTCGGGCGAACTCGTCCATAGTCCCGCCATGCGGCATCGCCTGACGAGGAACGGAGCGGCATGGCTGGTCGGCGCCGGGCTGCTCCTGGGCACAGGCGCGCCGGCGGGTGCCGAAGGCCAAACCTCCGCTCCGGGAATCTTTGCCGCCGGGGCCTACACTTTTTCCGACGAGCTCGGCGGCTTCCACATTCTTTCGGCGCGGGGAACCGGCACCCGCAACGATCCGATCGTCATCCGCCAGGAGCTTGAATCCTCCAGCCCGGTCACCTTGGTGATCCGGGCCAACGGGCCGATCGAGCCCTACAGCAACGCGCGCGGCGTCGCCAACGGCTTTCTCCACGTGCGCGCCGAAGTGGTGAACAACAGCGGCCAGGCCTGGATCGAGTTCGAGTTCGAGCTGCAGGAGCAGCTGCGCAAGGCGAGCGTCTTCGGCGACGGCCTTTCCTTCGACCAGCGGCGTTCCGACAGCGACAACATCGGCTCGGACAGCTTTGCCGACTACAGTCGCGATTTCGAGCCCTATGACCGGCTCCTTTTCCGCAACGGCCGCGTCGATCCGCGCAAGGGCGCGTCCTTCTCCTTCCTGATCACCGACTTCACGCCGCGCTGGCAGTTCTTCCTGGTGCTCGATCCACGCATCCCGTCCTCGTGAGGCACCGGGTTCCCGGGCTCCGCATTCGTGCTATGGAAGCCCCAGCCGACACCGTTCGACCAAGCAGGACCGCCGTGCCGCATCGCTCCGACATTGCCGACCTGTTGCGCTTCTATGCCGAGGCAGGCGTCGACACGGCATTGGACGAGGTTCCCCGTGACCGGCTGGCGCCCCCCACCGCGGCGCCCTCGACGAGGATCCTGGACCGCCGTGCCGGGCCGGCCGACACCGCCTGGCAAGGCGAGGAGCCCGCCCCATTCGACCGGGCTCCGCCGGCTGCAAGCGCCATGCCGCGCGCCGCCGTTCCGGACGAGGCCCAGGCCGCCCTGGCGCGCGAGGCGGCGCGGAGCGCCGCCTCTCTCGACGAGCTTTACCGCACGCTCGCTGCCTTCGAAGGCTGCAACCTGCGCTTCACCGCCAAGAACCTCGTCTTTGCCGACGGGAATCCGGCGGCGCCGCTGATGCTGGTGGGCGAGGCCCCCGGCCGCGACGAGGACCTGGAAGGCCTGCCCTTCGTCGGCCGCTCCGGCCAGCTGCTCGACCGCATGCTGGCGGCGATCGGCATCGACCGCCGCTCCGCCTACATCGCCAACGTCATTCCATGGCGGCCGCCGGGCAACCGCACCCCGACGCCGCACGAAACCGAGATCTGCCGTCCGTTCGTCGAGCGCCAGATCGAGCTGGCGGCGCCCAGGGTGCTGGTGGCGTTGGGCGGTCCGTCGGCCAAGCTGCTGCTCGGTACCGCGGAAGGCATTCTGCGCCTGCGCGGCGGATGGCGCGTGCACCGCACGGCCGCAGGGCGGGAGATCCCGACCATGCCGACGCTCCATCCGGCCTATCTCTTGCGCAATCCGGCGCACAAGAAGCTCGCCTGGCGCGACTTCCTGGAGATCAAGGCGAAGCTCAGGGAGTTTGCCTGAACCGCGACCTTGCCTGAGCGCGCTCCGGCGGAGTGGCCCGACGACTTCTCCGGACTTCGGCAACGTTCTCTTGACTTCGGCAACGTTCTCTGGACTCCGACAAGATTCTCCGGCCTGTCGACTTTCTCCGGGCCGTCACCACTGCTGAACGGCGCGCGCCGAGCCCACGCTTGCGACCGCTTCGGGCCATGCCATTCACTGTCGACCCTCGCCGGACGTGGCGGCCGGACGTCGCCTCGACTGGCCGTTCCGAACCTGTGTCGCCCGGCTCCGGCCGACTCTGTCCAGCCACCGTTCTGCTAGGCAGCAATGCCCGGTGGGGCGAACAAGGTCCCCAGCGCTTCCGGCTGCAGCCATGTGTCGCCCGGCTTGTGGTGGAAGGCTGCCATGGCCGAGGCCAGCGACAGCGCCGCTCCGCCTCCGAAGCGCATAGCCTCGAACTGGCTGAACCGGAAGCTGTCACCGCCGGCTGCGTTGGCGACCGTGAAGCAGTCGCCCTCGCCGGAGAGGAGGTAGTCCGAGACCAGGCCGCTGAAGACAACCGTGTCCTGGCCGAGTCCGCCAGGCGCAAAGGCGCCGATGCCCCCGGTGAAAACCACGGTGTCGTCGAAGTCGCTGCCGGCAAAGGCGAGATCGTGGCCGGCGCAATAGTAGCCTCGAACGAACAAACTACGATACTGAAACCCATAGCTGCACTGCGTAAACTGGCCCTGACGACGGGGGAAACACACGAAAAGATCGTCGAACCTGTCTGCTGAAAACGATACATAGTGGTCGAGATGACTCACCATCTTCAAATCACGGCCTGGAATTCTGCGTAGGTCTTCGATATCGCTCGGAATCGTTGGCAAGGTCGCGGGCGATATGGGAGCGGGCTCTTTCAGCGTCACCTTGGCGATATAGTCGTCGAGCCACCACCCGAAACTTGGCCCGCCTTTCACGAGCACGGCGGCAATCGGCGGCAGTTGGTCGAGGGTTTTCCCGCGCCGTTCCGGCCACGGGATCGGCGACCCGTCGAGCTTCAGCCGGAAGAGTTCCGCATCCTGTCGTGTCCCCGAACCGGTCTCCCAGGGGTATTCGAGATAGTCGACCGGGAAGCGGATGCGCACGTCCGTGTTCTGCCGCCCCGGATCCGGCCTTATGCCGCTGTCGGCGATGACGACCTCCATCATCTCGCCGGCATTGTCGAAGGCGCTGCAGTCGCGCGCCGCCGCATGGCCGGTCGTCAGCGAAAGGATGAATGCGAAAAGGCGCTTCAAAATGGTCAAGCGCACCAGCTTGCGAAACGGCTGAAATTCGAAACGGCTCAAAAAATAACTGCTACGAACGAACCGGCATCAGAGCCGCGCCCAGCTCCTCTACCTAGCTCAATTCATACACCAATGCGTTGCGCCCTGCAAGCTATTTCTCGCTCCGCGCGAGCCGTTTCATGGGGCGATTCACATTCCGTCCGCCACACCCTGCATTGCTTCCCGACGCGCCAGCCCCGTCAGTTCAGCCGCGCACCTGGCCGACGGCCCTTGGTGCGGATGATCCTGGCCAGCTTGAGCCGGGCTCCGTCGACGGGGAAGGTCTCCACCACGGCGGGCTCCTTCACCGTCGGGTTGGCGGCGATCGGCCGCTTCGCGGCAAGCCCGTCCTCGACCATCACCAGGCTGTCGTAGAAGGCCGCTCCCGATTCCGAGCGCGGCGGCTCGGCTTCGTGCATGATGCTGACCACCGTGATGCCGGGGCAATTGTCCTTGAGCGTCTGGTGGAAGGCGATGCGCGCCTCCGGGTCGAGCGCGCCGGTGGCCTCGTCGAGGAACAGGATACCGGGCTGCAGGACGAGCACGCGCGCCAGGGTCAGCTTCTGCTTCTGTCCGCCCGAAAGCACCTGATCCCATTGCTTGCCCTCGCGCCCTTCTTCGGCGAGGTATTCGATGAAGTCGCCCAGGCCCGCCTTGTGGAGCGAGGCCGCCACCTTGGCGTCGGAATGGTCGAGATGGCTGTCGGGCAGCGCCACCAGCTCCTTGAGCGTCAGCGGCGGCAGCTTGACGTCCTGCGCGGCGTAATAGCTGCGCACGCCCTCCGGGAAGGCGACGTCGCCGTGCCCATACGGCCACAGGCCGTTGATCGCCTTCACCAGGCTGGTCTTGCCGCTGCCCGATTCGCCCTTGATCAGCGTCCACTCGCCGCGGCGGAAGCGCAGGTTCTCCACCGTCAGGAAAGGCCGCACGTCATGGCCCTGGTGCATCAGCTCGAGCTGCCTCACGGTGAGGCCGAACACCGGATGCTGGACGCCATACGTGAAATCGGAGCGGCCGGTGGTCCGGTAGAAGCTCTGCGGCTGCTGGACGGCCTCGATGGCTTCGGCGAGGTCGGTGATGCGTCGCGCATTGGCGCGCAAGGTGGCGATCGAAGGCATCACATGGATGAACCAGGAGCACTGCGCGATCAGCGAGTTCACCAGCTCGGCCCCGGTGATGTAGCCCTTGAGGTCGATCTGGCCGTGCATGTAGGGCACCAGGCCGGGCGAATAGGCGATCACCCGCGCCGCCAGGAAATCGTAGATCAGCTCGAACGACATGTAGGTGGAGTTGACCCAGTTGAGTCGCGTCCAGGTGCGGTCGATCCGGTGGTAGAGCCGGCCATGCATTGCTTTCTGCACGCCCTCGCCGCACGCGGCCGAGACATGGAAGCTGCGCCGCAGCAGCGTGGTGAGCTCGGCACGGTAGGTGCCTTCCGCCTGCTGCATGGCGATGGTCAGCCGCTCCAGCACGCCGCCGAGCTTGAGCGCGATCAGCGTGTTGACGGGCACGTAGAGGGCGACCGCCAGGAAGGCCAGCACCGCGCTGCCATAGCTGCCGAGAAACTCCAACCCGGCGACCTCTGTCGAGGTCTGCAGCAGCTTCTGGCCGACGAAGAACAGCGAGGCGACAACCCCCATCACGCCCATGGCGAGGCCGATGGCACCGCCCGTCATGCCCTTGATCGATTCCTGCACCCGCTGGTCGACGTTGTCCGGCGCTCCCTGCGGCCGCCCATCGGCCTCCTGCGCCCCGTGCTGCAGGTGATAGTGGGTGTGATTGTCGTCGAGCAGCGCGTCGTTGAAGCGCGCATTGAGCCAGCCGCGCCACTTGCGGTGCAACGTGCTGGAGAACAGGTTCCTGATGCCGACGAAGGCGATGTCCTTGAACACCACCAGGAAGACCAGCAGTCCGGCGCTGGCGAGCAGTGAGCTAAGAGGCGTCAGGTTTCGCGGATCGTGGAAGAAGGCGATCGAGTTGACCAGCTCGCCGGAGGTCTCGGCAATCCATACGCTGGCTTTGCTGGACGCGGCGGTCAGGATCGCGATAATCGCCGTCAGGCCCCAGGCCTCCCTCCAGCGCTCCGAAAACCAGTAGGCTTGCATGAGCCCCCAGAAGTCTCGCATGGAGGAGACCGGGGTCGACGGCGGCGGACGCGAGCCCACCAGGCGCCGAGCGTAGAACAGAGATGGTAGAGGCCCTTCGGCCGTTACCCGAATCACGACAATCCCACCCATTCCCTTTTTTTGTTACATCATCGTAACACAATTTGATCCTATGGGAATCCCTAACTTCGGGTGGTTTGCCCCAGCCCTCCTGAATGGTGTCTTAATTCGTTAGAATTAACCCTGCGAATTAACCCTGCGGGTTAACCTTGCGGCGGGGTGAGCTTGCGCGCGGCGCCGCGTTTGAGCCCGAGTTGCCGCTCTCGCCAGATGATGAAGATGCCCGCCGCCACCACGATCGCGCCGCCTGCCAGCGTGTTCGCCGTCGGCTTGTCGCCGAACGCCGCATAGCCCACCGCGATGCCGAGCAGCATCGAGGTGTATTCGAACGGCGCCACCGTCGAGGCCTCGGCATGGCGGTAGGCCTCGGTCATCAGGATCTGGGCGATGCCGCCGCAGATGCCGGCTCCGACCAGCAGGGCAGCTTCCCTGGGGCCGAGCGATTCCCAGCCGAAGGGTAGGGTCAGCAGCCCGATGAGGCTGGCGGTCAGCGAGAACCAGAGCACGATGGTGGCCGTGCGCTCGCTGCGCACGAGGTTGCGGACGAGCAGCAGCGCCACCGCCGACATGCCGGCCGCCACCAGGGCGGCCGCCACGCCGAGCGCCTGCGCGTCGTCGATGCCGCCTGGCGTGGCGAACAGCGTCAGGCTCGGCCATGAGATGACCAGCACGCCGAACAGTCCGATCGCCACCGCGCTCCACCGGTAGATGCGGATCCGCTCGCCCAGGAACAGCGCGCTGAACACGACCACCAGCAGCGGCTGCGCATAGTTCAGGGTGATCGCCTCCGGCAGCGGCAGCCGGGTGAGCGCGAAGAAGCCGAAGCCCATGGAGAACACCCCGACCAGCCCGCGCAGCAGATGGCCGAGCGGCCGGCGCGTGGCGAGCGCCGTATGCAGTTCGCGCCGCCACGCCAGGAAAGCGAGGATCGGGAACACCGCGAAGAACGAGCGGAAAAACACGATCTGGCCGGCTGGCAGCGCGCCGGCCGCCTTGATGCAGGTCGACATGCCCACGAACACCACGACGGACAGCACCTTGAGCAGGATGCCGGTCAGCGGGTTGCGCAGGTCGACCGGTTCCGCGGCCGCCGGCGGTTCCTCCTGCTCGCGCTCCCCCTCCCCCATCTCGACCTAGTCTTGCGGCGAGCCGCCCTCCCGTGCTTCCTGGATCGCTGCCCAGACCCGGCTCGGCGTCGCCGGCATGTCGATGTGGCGGATGCCGTAGGCGCGAAAAAGGGCGTCGGTCACCGCGTTGAGCGTCGCCGGCGTGGAGCCCACCGTTCCCGCCTCGCCGGCCCCCTTGATGCCGAGCGCATTGGTGGTCGACGGCACGTTGCGGGTCTCGAAATGGAACGCTGGCAGGCCTTCGGCACGCGGCACGGCATAGTCCATGAAGCTCGCCGAGAGCAGCTGCCCGTCCTCGCCGTAGACCACCGTCTCGGCCAGCGCCTGGCCGATGCCCTGGACGACTCCGCCATGCACCTGGCCGGTCAGCAGGATCGGGTTCACCGTGGCACCGAAATCGTCGACGATCGTGTAGCCGACGATCTCGGTTTCGCCGGTCGCCGGGTCGATCTCGACCTCGCAGATGTGGGTGCCGTTGGGGTAGGTCGCCTCGTCCTGCACGAAATTGCCGAACCCGCGAAGGTCCTCCGGCGCCCGCGCCGCCCGGGCTATGTCGGAAAAGCCGATGGTCCGGTCGGTGCCGACGATTCGCGCGCTGCCGTCCGCGAGCTCGATGTCGGCCGCCGCGGCCTCCAGCTCGTCGGCGGCAATGCGCCGGATCTTCTCCGCCAAATCCTCGCCGGCCCGCGCCGCCGAGACGCCGCCGAGCGGCACCGAGCGCGAGCCGCCGGTGCCGCCGCCTTCGCCGAGTTGGTCTGTGTCGCCCTGCTCCGTGCGCACCAGCGCGACGTCGATGCCGAGCTTCTCGGCGATCAGCTGCGCATAGGCGGTGGCGTGGCCCTGTCCGTTCGACTGGGTGCCGATGCGAAGGCTGACCGAGCCGTCGCCGTTCAGCCGGATATGGGCCGGCTCCGATCCGGCGAAGGCGCAGGCCTCGATATAGGTCGCCATGCCGATGCCGCGCACCTTGCCGTTCGCCCGCGACCGCTCCAGCCGTGCCGGAAAGCCTGCCCAGTCGGCACGCGCCAGGGCCAGCGTCATGTGCCCGTCGAACTCCCCGACATCGTAGCGCCGGCCGGTCTGGGTCTTGTAGGGGAACTGGTCCGGCTTGATGAAGTTGAGGCGCCGCATCTCCTCCGGGCCTATGCCGCGCTCGCGTGCGCAGGCATCGACCAGCTTCTCGATCAGGAAGGCGGCTTCCGGGCGCCCCGCCCCGCGATAGGCGTCGACCGGGCAGGTGTTGGTGTAGACGCCGGTGATCTCAACGTCGAGCGCCGAAATGTCGTAGACGCCGGTCGACATCGTGGCGCCGCCATAGGGGATGTAGGGGCCGTATTGCGAGGCGTAGGCGCCGATGTTGGCCGTCAGCCGGATGCGCAGCGCCAAGAATCGGCCGTCGCCGTCCATCGCCATCTCCGCGACGACCAGATTGTCGCGGCCATGGGCGTCGGTCAGGAAGTGCTCGGTACGGTCGCCGGTCCATTTGACCGGCCGCCCGAGCCGCTTCGCGGCCTCCAGCACCAGCGGATACTCCCGATAAGCGAACGCCTTGGGGCCGAAGCCGCCGCCGACGTCGGGCGTCACCACCCGCAGCTTCTCGATCGGGATGTGGAGCACCTCCCTGGCGATGATCGAGCGCACCGAATGAACGCCCTGCGTGCCGGTCGTCAGCACGAAGCGGTCTTCCCCGGGCAGCCATTCGCCGATCGCCGCGCGCGCTTCCATGTAGTTGCTGACCAGCCGGTTGTTGACGAACTCGATGCGCGTCACCGAAGCGGCGCGGGCGAAGGCCGCGTCCGCCTTCTTGGCATCTCCCATGCGGTAGGTGAATGCCCGGTTCGTGCCCAGCGCGTCCCAAACCAGCGGCGCATCGGGCTCGAGCGCCTCGCGTGCCCCGGCCACCGCGTCTTCCGCGGCGTAGTCGACCGCGATCAGCTCCGCCGCGTCGAGCGCCAGCGCCCGGCTTTCGGCCACCACGAAGGCCACCGCGTCGCCGACATAGCTGACGGTGTCGCTGCAGATGATCGGGATGTCGTGCGTCGGCGCCTTGCTGCCGTCGGGCTGCCGCTGCATCATGTGCGACTTCAGTGCCCCGAGATGCGCCACGTCTTCGCCCGTCAGCACCAGCTTCACCCCAGGCGCCGCGCGCGCTGCCTCGGCGTCGATGCCGGCTATACGAGCCTTGGCGACCGGCGAGCGCAGAACCACGCCGTGCAGCAGCCGCTCGGGCTGCACGTCGTCGGTGTAGCGGCCGCGGCCGGTGATGAACGCTTCGTCCTCCAGGCGCAGGACCGACGCGCCCATCCCGAATTTCGGCGTGACGAGGGACATGGCTGCTCCAGGATATGATCGGAAGGGCGAAGGGGAGATAAGGATCGCCCATAGATTTGTCGAGCGGGTGCGGCATTTCAAGGTCGGCGCTCGCTTTTTGTTGTGCCAGTGCGAAGGGAGCGATAAACGCAGGAGTCCGCTGCAACAAAATCGCAACGCGGATGTCCGCTCGCGGGCGGGAAGGCGGAAAGACGATCGATGCGTACCGATTCCGGCCAGGTTTTCCGGCTCGAGGACTACCGGCCGAGCGACTACCTGATCCCCGAAACGCACCTCACGGTACGGCTCGACGGCGCGGCGACCGTTGTCGTAGCGCGCCTGACGGTCGAGCGTCGCCCCGGCGTGCCCGAGCACGCGCCGCTCGCGCTCGACGGCGACGAGCTGCGGCTCGCCAGCCTGACGGTCGACAGCCTTCCGGTCTCGCCCGACGCCTTTGAGGCCACGCCCGACCGCCTTCTGCTGAAGCGGCCGCCGGCGGCGCGCCGCTTCGTCGTCGAGATCCGGACGGCCCTCGATCCGGAGCGCAACGAGAAGCTGATGGGGCTCTATCGCTCCAACGGCGCCTATTGCACCCAGTGTGAGGCGGAAGGCTTCCGCCGTATCACCTACTTCCTCGACCGTCCGGACGTGCTTTCGGTCTACACAGTCCGTCTGGAGGCCTCGCAAGCCGAGGCGCGTCTCCTCCTGGCCAACGGCAACCCGGTCGCCGCCGGTCCGCTGCCGGACGGGCGGCATTTCGCCGAGTGGCACGACCCCTTTCCCAAGCCGTGCTACCTCTTCGCCATGGTTGCCGGCGACCTCGGCAGCGTGGAGGACAGCTTCGTTACCAGCTCGGGCCGCAAGGTACGCCTGGCCGTGTATGTCGAGCATGGCAAGGAGGATCGCGCCGCCTATGCGATGGACGCGCTGAAACGCTCCATGCGCTGGGACGAGGACGTCTACGGACGCGAATACGACCTCGACGTGTTCAAAATCGTGGCCGTCTACGACTTCAACATGGGCGCCATGGAGAACAAGGGGCTCAACCTCTTCAACGACAAATACGTTCTGGCGGACCACGAGACCGCCACCGACGCCGACTTCGCCAAGATCGAGTCGATCATCGCCCACGAATATTTCCACAACTGGACGGGCAACCGGATCACCTGCCGCGACTGGTTCCAGCTCTGCCTCAAGGAGGGGCTGACTGTCTTCCGCGACCACGAATTCTCGGCCGACCAGCGCTCGCGCGCCGTCCGCCGAATCGCCGAGGTGCGCACCTTGAAGGCGCACCAGTTTCCCGAGGACCAGGGTCCGCTGGCGCATCCGGTGCGTCCGCGCCGCTACCGCGAGATCAACAATTTCTACACGGCGACCGTCTACGAGAAGGGCGCCGAAGTGGTGCGCATGATCCGCACCATTCTCGGGCCCGAGGCGTTCCGGGCCGGCATGGACCTCTATTTCCGTCGCCACGACGGCGAGGCGGCGACCGTCGAGGACTTTGTGAAGGTGTTCGAGGACGTCTCCCATCGCGACCTCTCTCAATTCGCCCTGTGGTACCACCAGGCGGGCACCCCCAACCTCGCCGTCGCGCACTCATGGGACGCCGTCGCCGGAACCTTCACGCTGGAGATCGAGCAGTCGGTGCCGCCGACGCCGTCCGACAGCCGCAAGCGGCTGATGCACATCCCCCTCGCCTTCGGCCTGGTCGGCTCGAACGGCCAGGACATCGGCTACGCCGCCGTCGACGGTGCCGAGGTCGACACCGGGGTGATCCACCTCAGGAAGCGCCGCCACGCCATCCGCTTCCACGGCCTTGCAGAACGCCCGGTCGTTTCGCTCAACCGCGGTTTCTCGGCGCCGGTGACGATGACCGGCGGGGAGGAGCGCGCCGACCGCATTTTCCTCGCCCGCCACGACAGCGACCTGTTCTCGCGCTGGCAGGCGCTGAACGTCATCGAGACCGAGGCGCTGATCGCCGGCTACCGCCTGCATCGAGGTGGTCGGGAGCACCGCTATCAGGCCGACCTCCTCTCTCTGCTCGGCGACATCGCCGAAGACGAGCGCCTGGAGCCCGCCTTCCGCGCCCTGGCAATCGCGCTGCCGGGCGAGGCGGACATCGCCCGCGAGATCGGCACCGACATTGACCCGGACGGGCTCTTCGCCGCGCGCGAGGCGCTGACGGCGGCCGTCGCGGAAGCCAATCGCGACCGCTTCGAGCGGCTCGCGGCGGGCCTGCGGCAGGCGGGTCCTTTCAGCCCCGATGCCGAGAGCGCCGGACAGCGTGCGCTCTCCGGCGCCCTCCTCGACTACGGATCGGTGGCCGCCGGCCACCCCACTGCGGCGGCTGCCGCCTTCCGCGCCGCCGACAACATGACCGACCGCATCGCCGCTCTCACCGTGCTCTGTCACCGTTTCCCGGCGTCTTCCGAGGCGCGCGAGGCGCTCCAGGCCTTCGAGACGATGTTTAAGGACGATCCGCTGGTCCTCGACAAATGGTTCCAGATCCAGGGTTCGGCGCCCGGGCCGGACACCGTCGCCACGGTAATCGCCCTGATGGGCCACCCTGCTTTCTCGCTGGCCAATCCGAACCGGGTCCGTTCCCTGATCGGCACCTTCGTCACCGCCAACCAGACCGGCTTCCACCGTCGCGACGGTGCCGGCTACAAGCTCCTCGCCGACATCGTGCTCGTGCTCGACCGCCGCAACCCGCAGGTCGCCGCCCGGCTGGCGACGGCGCTGCGCTCATGGCGCTCGCTTGAGCCGGCCCGGCAGGAGCTCGCCCGCCGCACCCTGGCCGGTATCGCCGCCCAGAAAGGGCTGTCCACCGACCTCGCCGACATCGTCGAGCGCACGCTCGCCTGACCGGCCGCGCGGCTCTGCATCGCATTTTATGAAAAATTTACCGGCCTGCCTCTGGACAAGCCGAATCACCTTTGATTCCTTACTGACGATTCGGATGTGCGGCGTTTCCCGGATCCGAGCCACCAAGGGGAACAAGCTGGGGAGCCGGTCATGGCGAAAGCGGACGCGTGGGGCGCGCCCGGGGAAGCCCCCGTGTCGGGACGACGCAGCGGCAGCCAGTCCGGCCTGGTCGGTCACGCCCGCCTGCTGGCCGAGCCCGCTTATCGCCGCCTGCTGGCGGCCGAGCCCATCCTGCGCCGCTCGATCCCGACGCTTATCATCATCTTTCTCCTGGTCGTCGCGGCGGCGCGCATCATGTCGCTGCTCGCCTGGCGCGACGACGTCGAGCGCAACGCCAAGGCAATCCTCGGCCTGGCCGCCGGCGAGCTTGCCAACGCGCTGATGCTGACCGACAGGAACGCCGGCGATGGCGGCCTCGACCTCGAGCTCCTGCAGCGGACCGGGCGCCACGGCGGCCTTGGCCCAGGCTACCATCTCGCCGTCACCGATGGCAGCTTCAAGGTCATCGCAGCGACGCCCGAGCAGAGCGGCCTCGAGGGCAAGTCGTTGCCGTCGCTGCTTTCCGGCGCCCAGCCGCTCTTCATGTTCGGCGAGCGCGCGGGCGTCATGAGCGTCCGCCTGGGAGGGCAAGACTGGTTTGCCGCCCTGAGCTTCACCGACCGCCGCGACGGCGCCGCGCTGGCGCTCGTCTCGGAAGAAATCGTCTTTGCCGAATGGCGCAAGACGGTGTCGCTCAACGTCTCCCTCTACGCGCTCACCTCGGGCATCCTCATCATCATTCTTTACGCCTATTTCAGCCAGGCGGCGCGCGCCGAGGCGGCCGACCGCATCTACCTGGAAGCCCATCAGCGCATCGACCTCGCTTTGGTGCGCGGCCGCTGCGGCCTGTGGGACTGGGACATGGTGCGCGGCCGCATGTACTGGTCGCGCTCGATGTACGACATGCTGGGCTACGAGCCCTGCGATTCCATGCTCTCCTTCGGCGACGTCGCCGAGATCATCCACGCCGAGGACGAAGACCTGTTCGCGCTCGCCAACCGGATCGTGTCGCGCGAGGTCGACCACATCGACCAGGTCTTCCGCATGAAGCATGCCGCGGGCCAGTGGGTCTGGGTGCGCGCCCGCGCCCAGGTGGTCGACCCGGACGCGCCCGAGATCCAGCTGATCGGCATCGCGGTCGACGTGTCGGAGCAGCGCCATCTCGCCCAGCGATCGGAAGCCGCCGACCTGCGGCTGCGCACGGCGATCGAGAACATCACGGAAAGCTTCGTGCTCTGGGATTCGGCCGACCGGCTCGTCATGTGCAACACCAAGTACCAGCAGGATTGCGGCCTCGCCGAGCGCGACATCGTGCCGGGCGTCGTCCGCGGCGCGCTGGAGACGCGCATGGTGGCTCCCGCGGCCGAGCGGCGCCTCGCCCATGCCCATGGTGCGCGCGGCGGCGCCAGCTTCGAGCGCCAGCTCGCCGACGGTCGCTGGCTGCAGGTCAACGAGCTCCGCACCCGCGACGGCGGCACCGTTTCGGTCGGCTCCGACATCACCCAGCTCAAGCAGCACCAGGAGAAGCTGGTCGACAGCGAGCGTCGCCTGATGGCGACCATCCACGACCTGTCTCTCGCCCGCAAGGCTGAGCAGGAGCGGGCCCGCGAGCTCGTCGAGCTGAACAAGATGTACATGCGCGAGACCGAGCGTGCCGAGGCGGCCAACCGCGCCAAATCCGAGTTTCTCGCCAACATGTCTCACGAGCTGCGGACGCCTCTCAACGCCATCATCGGCTTTTCGGAGCTGATGGAATCCTCGCTGTTCGGCCCGCTGGGCTCGGATCGCTACAGCGAGTATGTCGGCGACATCCATTCCAGCGGCACCTACCTGCTCGGCGTCATCAACGACATCCTTGACATGTCCAAGATCGAGGCCGGCCAGTTCTCCATCGAACGCGAGGAGATCGACCTCTGTCCATTGATCCGCGAGGCGGTGCGCGTGGTCTCGTTGCAGGCCGCCGAGAAGGCGATCACGGTGGAGACGCGCATCGCCGATGCCATGACGCTCTATGCCGACCGCCGGGCGATCAAGCAGATCGCTCTCAACCTGCTTTCCAATGCGGTCAAGTTCACCGGCCAGGACGGTCGGATCCTCGTCCGCGCCCGCAAGGTCGCTGGTGCCGTCACCGTCACCATCGAGGACACCGGCTGCGGCATTCCGCGCCGGGCATTGTCCAAGCTCGGACGCCCCTTCGAACAGGTGCAGAACCAGTTCTCGAAGAACCACTCCGGTTCCGGCCTCGGGCTGGCGATCTCCCGCTCGCTTGCAGAGCTGCACGGCGGCGCGCTCAAGATCCGCTCGTCGGAGGGGGTTGGGACCATCGTCTCGGTGCGGATCCCAGTCCTCAAAGGCTCGGCCGGGACGCAAAAGGCGGCCGCCTGAGCCCGCTCAGGGTCGGCCCAGCACGCGCTCGAAGATCTCCCGCACCGTCCGCGACGTCTCCTTGAGCTGCGCTTCGAGCAAGCGGAAATCCGGCAGGTCCGTCGCGCCGACCAGCAGGTCAGCGAGGCCGGGGGGCACATCGTCCGGCTCGAATGGACCGGTCAGGCAGAGCCTGATCATCTGCGTCAGCGCCGAGTAGAACCGGTGCGCTGCCACGAGCGCCAGCCGCGATTCCTCGTCGGCGAAGTCGACCGTCAGCCCGGCGAGCGTCTCCCCTGTCGCTGTCGTCCGCCCATCGGCCTCGACGCGATGGCCGAGCACCGCCACCTGGGCGATGAACTCGAGATCGATCAGTCCGCCGGCCGTCAGCTTGAGGTCCCAGCGGTCCCGCGGCGGCTTCTCCTTGGCGATCAGCGCCCGCATCTCCGCGGCCTCGCGGCGCAGCGCCGCGAGGTCCCGCTCTTCATCGAGCACGGCGCGGATCTCCGCCTCGATCGCCGCCTGCAGGACAGCGTCTCCGGCCATCGGGCGGGCTCGCGTCAGCGCCATGTGTTCCCAGGTCCACGCCTCGCTGCGCTGGTACTTGGCGAAGGCGGCGAAATGCGTCGCCACCGGACCCTTGTTCCCCGACGGTCTCAGCCTGAGATCGAGCTCGTAGAGCACGCCCTCGGCTGTCGGCGCCGACACCGCCGCGATCAGCCGCTGCGTGAGTCGCGCATAGTAGTGCGAAGGCGCCAACGGCTTCTCGCCATCGGACTCGTCCGCATCCGCGTCATGGTCGTAGAGCAGGATTAGATCGACGTCGGAGCCGGCGGTGAGCTCGCGGCTGCCGAGCTTGCCCATGCCGAGGATGGCCGCGCGGCCTCCCGTGACACGCCCGTGGCGGATGGCGAACTCCGCTTCCACGGCGACGAGCGCGGCGCCGATCGTCAGGTCGGCAAGGTCGGAGAAGGCCTTGCCGGCGCGCTTGGCGTTGATCGACCCGGTGAGCAGCCGCACGCCGATCAGGAACTTCTGCTCCGCCGCGAAGATGCGCAGCCGGTCCAGCCTGTCTTCGTAGCCCTCCGACGTCTCCATGAAGGCCGCCAGCCGCGCGCCTAGATAGGCGCGGTCCGGCAGCTCAGACAAAAGCAGCGGATCGAGCAGCCCGTCGAACACATGCGGCCGCCGCGTGATGATCGCCGCCAGCCGCGGCGCCGCACCCATGATCGTCGCCACCAGCCTGAGCAGCGGCGGGTTGGACTGCAGCAGCGAGAAGAGCTGAATCCCTGCCGGCAGTCCCGCCAGGAATTCGTCGAAGCGCATCAGCGCCTCGTCGGCGCGTCGCGTCTGGCCGAAGGCCTGCAGCAGCGCCGGCGTCAGCTCGGTCAGCCGCTCGCGCGCCTCGGCAGAGCGCGTCGCCCGGTAGCGGCCGAAGTGCCAGCCGCGGATCACCCGGCAGATGTCGCTCGGCCGTCGGAAGCCGAGCCGTGACAGCGTCTTCAGCGTATCCGGGTCGTCGACGTCGCCGGTGAACACCAGGTTGCCGACGCCGGCCGACAGCTGCGGTGCAGTCTCGAACAGCGCCGCATAATGCCCTTCCACCCGCTTCAAGACCGTCCGCACCGCTGCCTCGAAGGAGGCAGCGTCCGCGAAAGCCGACAGCCGCGCCACCCGCTCGAAAGGCTCCGGCGCTTCGGGCAGCGCATGCGTCTGTTCGTCGGCGATCATCTGCACGGCATGCTCGACGCGCCGCAGGAACCAGTACGCGTCGATCAGCCCGTCGCGCGCCTCCTCGCCGATCCAGCCACGGGCGGCGAGTGCCATCAGCATCGGCACAGTCTCGCGGCCGCGCAGGTCGGGAAAGCGGCCGCCGGCGATCAGCTGCTGCGTCTGCACGAAGAATTCGATCTCGCGGATGCCGCCGCGCCCGAGCTTGACGTTGTGCCCCCGGACCGCGATCTCCCCATGCCCCTTATGCGCGTGGATCTGGCGCTTGATGGAATGGACGTCGGCGATCGCAGCATAATCCATGTATTTGCGCCAGACGTAGGGTTCCAGCTCCTTGAGGAAGGCAGCACCCCCGCCAAGATCGCCGGCGACCGGGCGGGCCTTGATCATCGCCGCGCGCTCCCAGTTCTGGCCCCGCCCCTCGTAATAGGTGAGCGCCGCCTCGACCGGCACGGCGAGCGGGGTCGAGCCGGGATCCGGCCGCAGCCGGAGATCGGTGCGGAAGACATAGCCGTGCTCGGTGCGGTCCTGCAGGATTCGCACCAGACGGCGGGCCAGCCTGGAAAACAGCTCCACGCTCTCCAGCGGGTCGATCACCGCCGGCGCATACGGGTCGACGAAGACGATGAGGTCGATGTCCGAGGAGAAGTTGAGCTCGTGCGCGCCGAGCTTGCCCATGCCGAGCACCATCATGCCCGACCCCTCCGCCGGACGCGCCGGCTGCGGCAGCTTCAGCTTGCCGCTGCGGTGGGCATCGCCAAGCAGGAAGTCGATCGCCGCGGACACGCAGCCATCGGCGAGATCGGAGAGCCTCCGCACGGTCTCGCTCTCTGCCGCATGCCCGGCAAGCGACTCCAGCGCGATCAGGAAGTGCGCTTCCCCTTTGAGAAGGCGCAGCATGCGCATGACCACCGCCTCGCTGACGGTCTCGTCCTTCGGCAGCGCCTCGATCTCGACCAGGATTTCAGCCAGCCGCCCGCCGAGCGGCACGTCGAGAAGCAGTTCCAGCCATTGCGGCTCGCGCCGCGCCGTGTCGCGCAGGAAGGGCGACAGGCTGAACGCCGCGCCGAGGAAGGCCGGCGCCGGGCCGCCTTGCCTCAGGAAGGCGGACAGCCGTGTCAGCCCGGCCTCCTCCGCGTCCTCGACAAGGTCGTCGAGCGCCGCCTCCGCTTCGCCGGGATCGAGCGGCTTGAGCGGCGCGAACTCGGATGTCGCCAGCCAGCCGGCGTCGCTCATGGCCCGTCCTTCGAATCGGGAAAGATCATCGTGACCTTCAATCCGGGATCGTTGTCCGAAAGGTCAAGCTGCCCGCCGTGGAAGCGCATCACCGCCTTGGCCAGGCTGAGCCCGAGTCCCGAGCCCGGCCGTGTGCGGCTTTCCTCCAGCCGCACGAAGCGCTCCGTCGCGCGCTGCCGGTCGGCGGGGTCGGGAATGCCGGGGCCATTGTCGGCGATCTCGAGGCGAACCGCCCCGTCGGCGGTCGACAGGACGACCGTCACCAGCGGCGGCGCCACGCCGTCCGTCGAATATTTGATCGCATTGTCGACCACGTTGGAAAGCGCCTGCCCGATGAGTTCGCGATTGCCGTCGACCACCGCCGGTCCGGCCGCCCGTGCCTCGAGCGTAACGCCCATCTCCTCCGCTGCCGGCTCGTAGAGCTCGACCACGTCGCGCACCGCGTCGGCGAGATCGACCTTGGTCACCCGCTCGGCCGAATAGCCGGCCTCCAGCCGCGAGATCATCAGGATCGCGTTGAAGGTGCGGATCAGCTGGTCCGACTCGGCGATCGCGGCTTCCAGCGCCGCGCGGTGTTCGCCTGGGTCGGCACCTTTCGCCAGTGCCGCCTCGGCGCGGTTCCTGAGCCGTGTGAGCGGCGTCTTCAGGTCATGTGCGATGTTGTCAGAAACTTGCCTGAGCCCCTCGTTGAGCGTCCCGATGCGCGCCAGCATGGCGTTGAGGTTCTCCGACAGCCGGTCGAACTCGTCGCCTGCGCCAGCCACCGGCAGTCGTTGCGAAAGATCGCCCTCCATGATGCGCGCGCTCGCCTCCGACACGCTGTCGATGCGCTTCAGCGCCCGACGTCCGACGATGTACCAGATCGCCAGCCCGCCCAGGGCCATCGCGCCGAGCGCGGCAGCCAGCGCCCGCCGGACCACCGTGCGGAACTGCTCGGGCTCCCCGAGATCGCGTCCGACCATCATGATCATCTGGTTGGGCAATCTGAGCACCACGGCGATCGCCTCGTGACGGCGTGTCACGGTCGGCGTCTCGCGACCGCCTCCGGCGGCAGCGCCGCGACCTTCTCCTGCCTCCCCGAAGCGCTGATAAGCGAAGGGACGGGCCGTCCAGCCCTCGGTCTCCAGAACCCCTGCGTCGAGGCTCTCGACGTTGCCGGAAAGGATCTCCCCATTGGGATCGGCAATCAGGTAGAGGTTGGCGCCGGGCTGTCGGCCGCGGCGGTCGATCGTGCGCACCAGAAGCGGCAGCCCGCCGCGCTGATAGGCCTGGCCAAGGCCCTGCACCTCCTCGTTGATCGTTTCCATCGTCTGCGCCGTCAGCATGCGGTCCGACAGCGACGTCATGTAGAACACCAGCGCCACCGCCGCCGAGGCGAACAGGATGAAGTAGAGGGCCGAGAGGCGCGCCGCGGTCGTGCGCATGATCGCCGGCAGCCTGGCCGCCATCAGCCCGCCTTCAGCATGTAGCCGGCTCCCCGCACGGTGTGCAGCACCGGGCTGTCGAAGCCCTTTTCGATCTTCGACCTCAGCCGCGACACATGCACGTCGATGACGTTGGTCTGCGGATCGAAATGGTAGTCCCAGACGTTCTCCAGCAGCATGGTGCGGGTCACCACCTGGCCGGCATGCCGCATCAGATATTCGAGCAGGCGGAACTCGCGAGGCTGCAGCACGATCTCCTTGCCGGCCCGCCTGACACTGTGCGACAGCCGGTCGAGCTCGAGGTCGCCGCTGCGGTAGACGGTCTCGATTTCTCTGGACCCCGCCCGGCGGCTCAGCACCTCGATGCGGGCGAGCAGCTCCGAGAAGGCATAGGGCTTGGTGAGGTAGTCGTCGCCGCCGGCGCGCAGGCCGGTGACGCGGTCGTCGACTTCGCCCAGTGCCGAAAGGATCAGCACCGGCGTCTTGTTGCCGCGCGACCTGAGGGCAGCGATCAGCGACAGGCCGTCGCGGCGGGGCAGCATGCGATCCACCACCATGACGTCGTAATCGCTGGAATCGGCGAGCTGGAAGCCGGCATCTCCGTCGGCAGCGAGGTGCACCATGTGCCCAGCTTCCGACAGCGCCTTCTGCAGGTAGTCGGCGGCCTCGCGGTCGTCCTCGATGACGAGAATCTTCATGGCTTCCTTATACAGCCAAAAAGAGAACGGCAGCAGGCCTGCTCGAAGGCCTGCTGCCGCCGAAACCGGCTCAACGCGAGAACGCTCCGGCTTCGGACCCCGCCCGAGCCGCCCCGGAAACGTTGCCGCCGTTCCCGGGGGGCCGGTCGGAGGGGTCGTGCCTCAGCCCTTGGCGACCGGCAGGGCGACGAAGCGGCTCGCATCGTCGCGGGTCACCTGGACCAGCACAGCCTTGCGGCCGGCTTTTGACGCGGCTTCCATCGCCTGGGTGACGTCCTTGGTGCCGGTCACGTCCTTGGAATTGACCGAGACGATCACGTCGCCCGGCTCCAGGCCGCGGTCGGCAGCTTCGCTATCGGGATCGACGTCGGTCACCACCAGGCCCTTGCCGTCGTCGGACGGCGTCACGGTGAGGCCGAGCGAGTCGAGCGTGTCGGCAGCAGGGTTCTTGTCGCCCTGATCGTCCGCGCTCGCCTGCTTGTCGTCGCCGGGCAGCGCGCCGAGGTCGACCTTGAAGGTCTCGCTCTTGCCGTCGCGCCAGACGCCGACCTCGACGGCCTTGCCGGGCGCCATCGCGGCGATGGCACGCGACAGCTCCTTGGGCGAAGCGACATCCTTGCCATCGACCTTGGTGATCACGTCGCCGGCCTCGATGCCCGCCTTGCCGGCCGGGCTGTCGGCCTCGGCCTTGGAGACCAGCGCACCCTTGGCGCCGGAGAGGCCGAGCGAATCGGCGATCTCGGCATTCACCGGCTGGATCTGCACGCCGAGGAAGCCGCGCTGCACCGAACCGTCCTTCATCAGCTCGTCGACCACCTGCTTGGCGGTGGAGGCCGGGATGGCGAAGGCGATGCCGACATTGCCGCCCGACGGCGAGAAGATGGCGGTGTTGATGCCGACCACCTGGCCGTTGAGGTTGAAGGCCGGGCCGCCGGAGTTGCCGCGGTTCACCGCCGCGTCGATCTGGATGAAGTCGTCGTACGGGCCGGCTCCGATGTCGCGGCCGCGCGCCGAGACGATGCCAGCGGTGACGGTGCCGCCGAGGCCGAACGGATTGCCCACTGCCACCACCCAGTCGCCGACCCGGACCTTGGCGTCGTCCGCAAAGTCCACATAGGTGAACTTGCGGCTGTCATCGACCTTGAGCACTGCGAGGTCGGTGCGCGGATCGGTGCCCACCAGCTTGGCGTCCAGTTCGTCCTGATTGTCCATGACGACCGTAAACTCGGTGCCGCCTTCCACCACGTGGTTGTTGGTCACCAGGTAGCCGTCCTCGCTGATGAAGAAGCCGGAACCCTGCGAAACGGGCCGCGGGCCATGGTCGCGACGGCTGAACCGGTTGTCGCGGTCGCCGCGGGAATCGTTGTCGCCGCGGAACTCCTTGAAGAAGCGCTTCATCGGATGGTTGTCAGGCAGGTCGTCGAAGCCGCGCGGCATGCCCGACATGTCGGAGCCGTCGTCGGAAGCCGGTTCGATCTTGGCCTTGACGCGCACGCTCACCACGGCCGGCGAGACGCGCTGGACGACATCGGCAAAGCCGGGCGCCTGCGGGCCGTCGATGCGAACCGCCTCGGCGAACACCGGCGCTGTGCCGCTGGTGACCGCGGTGAAGCCGATCGCGCCCGCTATGGCAATCGAAGCGGCGGCGGCCAGCAGGCGGCCACGGGTCTTGAGGGAAGTGGAGTTTGGCATCGGTGTTGTACCTCTTCGAGCTTTGAATTCTATTTGGGACGCCGCGGGGCGAGTGGCGGCCACTGCTCGAAGAGATAGGAGTCCCCACATTACGGCGCCATTTCCGGTGGATGAAACTTTGGTAATCTTGCGTTGCCGTCAGCGCGCCGCTGGCCACGGCTGGCATCAAGAACCGCCGCTGTCCTCCAGCGCCTTCGCCAGCCGCTCCCTCTCGCCGTCGCTGAGCGGCTGTTCGCCGCCGCCCCGCGTCCGCCGGTGCGCGGCCATGACGAGCACCGTTCCGCCGATGATGAGCAGGGCCGCCGGCGTCCCCCACAAAATCGCGTTTCGCCAGGAAAGCCGCGGTTTGAGCAGCACGAATTCGCCGTAGCGCGAGACGACGTAGGAGAGCACCGCATCGTCGCTGTCGCCCGCGGCAAGCCGTTCGCGCACCAGCACCCGCAGGTCGCGCGCGAGCTCGGCGTCCGAATCGTCGATCGATTGGTTCTGGCACACCATGCATCGGAGCTCGGCCGAGAGCGTGCGGGCACGCGCCTCGAGCGCGGGGTCGGCGAGCATCTCGTCCGGCTCCACCGCGCGCGCCGCCCCGCCTTGCATCAGCCCCAGCGCCAGGAATGCCGCCGCGAGGAGCCGCCTCGTCATGCCGACACCGGCTTTGCCGCTGCTTTCTTCCGGCCGGCCGGCGCTCCGACCCGCAGCCGTCGGTCGGCGAGAGAGGCAGCACCCCCTGCCATCATCACCAGGCCGCCGAGCCAGATCAGCGTGACCAGCGGCTTCCACCAGATGCGCACCACCGTGCCTCCGCCCGCGACGGGATCGCCCAGCGACACGTAGAGCTGGCTGAGCCCGAGCGTGCGGATCCCCGCTTCGGTGGTCGGCATCTGCCGCACCGGGTAGAAGCGCTTGGCCGAGAGGATCTCGCCGAGCGGCCGCCCGCCGCTGTCGGACAGCAGGAAGCGGCCGCGATCCTCGGTGAAATTCGGGCCTTGGAAGGGGTGCATGCCTTCGAAGAGCAGGCTGTAGCCGCCGATGTCCACACGCTCTCCGGACTTCATTGCAAGGATCGCCTCGCTCTGCAGCGTCGTCGCCCCGGCGATGCCCGCGACGGTCAGCCCCAGACCCAGATGGGCCAGCGCAGTGCCGAAAACCGAGCTCGGTAGGCCAGCCAGCCGCCGCGCGGCCGCTTGCCACCCGGCGCCCGGCAACCCGGAGCGCAGGAAAATATCCGACAGCGCCCCGAGCACCAGCCACATCGCAAGCCCGAAGCCGAGCACCGCCGCGGCACTTTTGGCATCGCTGAAAACCAGGATCGCGATCATGCCGGCGACCGTCAGCCCGATGGCGGCTGTGAGCCTCTGCCCGGCGGCGAGCAGGTCGCCGCGCTTCCAGGCGAGCATCGGCCCGAAAGGCACGATCAGCAGAAGTGGCACGATCAAAAGCCCGAAGGTCAGGTTGAAGAACGGCGCGCCGACCGAGATTTTGTCGCCCGACAGCGCTTCGACCACCAGCGGATAGAGCGTCCCCACCAGCACCGTCGCCGCGGCGGTGGTGAGGAACAGGTTGTTGAGCACCAGCGCGCCCTCGCGGGAGATCGGGTGGAAGATCCCGCCGCCCGACAGTTGGCCGGCCCGCAATGCGAACAGCGCCAGCGAACCGCCGATGAACAGCGTCAGGATCGCCAGGATGAAAACGCCCCGTGTCGGGTCGGTAGCAAAGGCATGCACCGAGGTGAGCACGCCCGAGCGCACCAGGAACGTGCCCAAAAGCGATAGCGAGAAGGTCAGGATCGACAGCAGCACGGTCCAGATCTTGAGCGCCGAGCGCTTCTCCATCACCAGCGCCGAATGCAGGAGCGCAGTGCCCGCCAGCCACGGCATGAACGACGCGTTCTCCACCGGGTCCCAGAACCAGAAGCCGCCCCAGCCGAGCTCGTAATAGGCCCAGTAGGATCCCATGGCGATGCCACCGGTCAGGAACATCCATGCCACGAGCGTCCACGGACGCACCCAGCGTGCCCAGGCCGCGTCGATCCGCCCGTCGATCAGGGCCGCAACGGCAAAGGAGAAGGAGATCGAGAAGCCGACATAGCCGAGATAGAGCAGCGGCGGATGCACCGCCAAACCGATGTCCTGGAGGATCGGGTTGAGGTCGCGGCCCTCGAACGGCGCCGGCGACAGCCGGGCGAACGGATTGGAGGTGACCAGGATGAACAGCATGAAGGAAGCGCCGATCGTCCCCTGCACGGACAGCACGCCCGCCGCCAGCGTCGGCGGCAGGTTGCTTGAGAACAGCGCCACCAGCGCCCCGAAGAAGGTCAGGATCAGCACCCACAGCAGCATCGACCCTTCGTGGTTGCCCCACGTGCCGGTCAGCTTGAACAGCGTCGGCTTCAGCGAGTGGGAGTTCTCCCACACATTGGCCACCGAGAAATCCGATTGCAGATAGGCCGTCGTCAGCGCCGCGAAGGCCAGCGCGACAAGCACGAAGCCCCCCATGGCGGCCGGCCCCGCCACGGCCATCAGCCGCGGCTGGCCGAAGCGCGCGCCGGCCAGCGGCAGGCTCGCCTGCACCAGCGACAGCGCAAAGGCCAGCACCAGGGCGAAATGGCCGAGCTCGGGGATCACGGCGAGGCCTCCTGCCACACGCCCTTGGCCTTCAGGCTGTCGGCCACTTCCTTCGGCATATAGGTCTCGTCGTGCTTGGCCAGCACGCTGTCGGCGGCGAACACGCCGTCCGGCCGGAAGCTGCCCTCGGTAATCACGCCCTGCTCCTCGCGGAACAGGTCCGGCAGGATACCGCGATAGACGACCTGCACCGATTTCTCCTTGTCTGTGACCTGGAAGGCAACGTCGGTGCCTTGGCCGCGCACGATCGTCCCCTTCTCCACGAGCCCGCCCAGTCGGATGCGCTGGCCAGGCGGCACGGTCGCCTGCTGCAGGTCGGCCGGCATGTAGAAATACGACGCCTTCTGCCCCAGCGCATAGAACGTCAACGCCGCAGCGAGGCCGAGGAAGGCCATGGCGCCGCCGATCACCGACAACCTTTTCTGCTTGCGCGTCACCGGGCCTCCGCTCCTTCGATGCCGAGCTCCGTCGCCAGGGCGGCGAGCGCCTTGCCCTCGTCGCTGGCGGGGCCGAGCGCCGCCAGGCCGCGGGAGAGCGCCGCGCGGGCATCGTCGCCGCGGCCCAGTACATGGTACGAACGCACGAGCCGCCGCCAGCCTTCCCCGTCGTCCGGTTTTCGGCGGAGCCGGCCGTCGAGCTCGGCCACCATGGTCTCGACCATCGCCGCCCGGTCTTCGTCCGACAAGGCGGCTGCCGCTTCGATCTCTGCCTGTCCCGGGCCGCGCGCGGGAGCGCTCTGGCCGGCCGAGAGCCTTGCCTCGGTGCCCGCCAGCGCCTCGGCGACCGGCGACTGCCAGGGCGAGCCGGCGGGCAGCGACGCCGCCAGGGCGCGCCAGGCGCCGGCAGCCTCGGCGAGCCTGCCCTCCTGCACCAGCGCGCTCGCCAGGTAGAAGCGTGCCTTCGCCTGGCCGGGGTCCAAGGTCAGCGCGCGCGCGAAGGCTTCCGTCGCCTCCGCCGAGACGATGCCGCCGGCCTCGTAGGCCATCGCCTCGCCGAGCCCGCTCTCGCGCTCGGCGCTCGCCCCGTTCAGTCTGATCGCATTCTGGTAGGCCCTCACCGCATCGCCTTCCCGTCCGAGCCTCAGATAGATCGGGGCCAGCACGTCCCAGCCGCGCCCGTCCGCCGGGTTGGCCGCAAGATGCGCCTCGGCGCGCCCCACCAGCTCCTGGATACTGCTGTCGGCGGGCGATTTCGCCAGCCGCTGCGCCAGCGGCTCGCCCGGCAGTCCCGGCGAGCCGAGCGCCGCGTAGAGCCCCCAGGCGATCGCCGGCACGGCAAGCACGGCTGTCATGCCGGTCAGGCGCGGCATCATGGGCGAGCGTGCGGCAGCCTCGCCGGCGTCGCCCGCGGTCAGACGCAGGATGCGGCGGGAGATTTCCACCCGCGCCTCCTCCGCCTCGGCCCGGCCGATCAGCCCGCGGCCTTCGTCGCGACCCACCTCGTCGAGCTGGTCGCGATAGACTTCGAGGTCGTGTCCCCGCTCGGTGTCCGGCGCCCCCGCCGGCGGCCGACGCACCAGCGGCACCAGGACCGCCAGACAGGCGGTCAGCGTCATCAGGGCGGCGATCAGCCAGAACAGCATGAAACCTCGTCGAGGCGGATGGGTGCGGCCATTTTGGCGCCGCCCCTGCTTATGCCATCGAGGAATGCCCTGCCAATGCGGCCATTTGACGAGAGACGCCGCCGGCCCGCCCCCCGGCAGGCAACCACCGGAAAGCCCTACGTCAGCGGCGTCCAGCCTCCGTCGGCGTTGCGGCAGGCCGTGCCGCGCGCCTTCTGCGGCTGCCCGCCCGTATAGACCGTATGCGCATACTGCCTGCAGTCCTGCGATCCGACCCGGTAGGGTGAGGCCGCCACGACCTCCCCATAGCGACCGCCCGCTCTGTTGCCCCACGCCACTTTCTGCCCCGCCGGGGTGTATTCGAGCGCTCGATACTCGGCCTCCAGGGCCTGCCGGCGCTCGTCGCGGTCGAGGTCGCGGCCGACCGCTCCGCCGACCAGGCCGCCATGCATGGCATTGATGATCGATTGCGCGACCTCGCCGCTGCCTGCCTTTCCGGCCTGCGGCGAGTTGCCCGGCGCCGCCGGCGCCACCAGCCCGCCGCCGCTCGACAAACAGCCCGCAAGGGCAAAGGAAAGCCCGGCCAGGAACGCCAATTGGATCTTCATGAACTCACCGGATCGAGAGAGGCTGCCGGGCGCCCCGCTAGGGACCATCTTTGGCCGAATTTTGGCCCGACCCGCGGCGCGAGTCTAGCTCACCGTCGGCAGCGTCGCCGTCACCTTCAATCCACCCAGCCCCGAGCGCCCCAGCGATAGGCTTCCGCCGTATTCGCCGACCAGTTCCGAGACGATCGCCAGCCCGAGGCCGCTCCCGGGCTTGCTCTCGTCGAGCCGCTTGCCCCGCTTCAGCACGGCTGCCGCCTCGTCGTCCGGAATTCCCGGCCCGTCGTCCTCGATGACGAGCTCGAAACGCCCGCCCGACGTCCCCTCCTCGCGCGGCAGCGGCCTCGCCGCGATACGAACGGCGCTCTTGCCCCACTTCATCGCGTTTTCCGCCAGATTGCCGACGATCTCCTCGAAGTCTTCCTGCTCGCCCGCGAAAAGCAGCTCCTCCTGCGGCAGCTCCAGATCAAGTCGGATGTCGGGGTTGAGCTTCTGCATCACCCGCGCCAGCCGCGACAACGAGGTTGCGGTCAAGGTGCGGTAGACGACGCTCTCGCGCTGTGCGGCGATACGCGCCCGCTGCAGATAGTGGTCGAGCTGCTCTTGCATGGCGCCGGCCTGGCCGGCGATCAGCCGTCCCTTGGCGCCGCCCATCGCGCGCGCCTCGTTCAGCATCACCGCCAGCGGGGTCTTCAGCGAATGGGCGAGGTTGCCCACCTGCGTCCGCGCCCTTTCGACGATCCGCCGATTGTTGTCGATCAGCTGGTTCGTCTCCTCCGCCAGCGGCTGGATTTCCGCCGGAAAGGTGCCGACGAGCCGGATCGCCGTGCCCTCCCGCACCTTCGCAAGAGCGTCTCTTACCCGGGCGAGCGGTCGCAGCCCGATGAGGATGGCGACGGCGTTGATGGCCACCATGCCGACGCCGAAGATCGCCAGATAGGAAAACAGCCGCCGCTGGAAGGCGCCGACTTCGGCGTCGAGCTCGCTGCGGTTGCCCATCACGCGAAACCGCGCCACCCGGTTCTGCGCGTCGAGCACGAACTCGCTTTCCACCACCTGCAGCTCCTCGCCGCCGATGCCGGCCGCCTTGTAGCTGCGCCGGAAATCACCGGTGAAAGGCACCTCGATCGTCGATGGCGACGGGATCGGCCGGCTCATCGACAGCGAGCGCAGCTGGCCTGAAAGCCCGCCCGACACAGGTTCGACCGCCCAGTACCACCCCGACCCCGGCTCGGAGAAGCGCAGGTCGCCGAGATCGACCGTCCCGGTCAGCGTGCCGGCCTCCGTCACGCCCACGGCGCTGATCAGGTTGAACAGATGCGCCGACAGCAGGCTGGTGAACCCGCGCTCGCTGGCCTGCCGATAGAGTGTCGAGATGATGGTGGACGTGGCGATGAGCGTAACGATCGCCCACAGTGTCGACAGCGCCACGATGCGCGCCGCCAGCGAGCGCGGCACCAGCGAGAGCCGTCCGTCGGCGCCGCGGCGGAGAAAGCCGGGCGGCGCCGTCGCCTCGCTCACGGGCCGGGCTCGCGCATGCGGTACCCCATCCCGCGCACCGTCTCGATCATGTCGAGCCCCATCTTCCTGCGCAGGCGGCCGACGAACACCTCGATAGTGTTCGAATCGCGGTCGAAATCCTGGTCGTAGAGATGCTCGACCAGTTCGCTGCGCGACACCACCTCGCCGGCGTGATGCATGAGATAGGCGAGCAGCCGGAACTCGTGCGAGGTCAGCTTCAGCGGCACGCCGTTGACGTCCGCCTTCGAGGCCTTCGTATCGAGTCGCAGCGGTCCGCAGAACAGCTCCGACGAGGCGTGGCCCGCGGCCCGCCGGATCAGCGCCCTCAGCCGCGCCAGCACCTCCTCGATATGGAACGGCTTGGCCACGTAGTCGTCGGCGCCGGCGTCGATTCCGGCCACCTTGTCGCTCCAGCGGTCGCGCGCCGTCAGCATCAGCACCGGCATCTTGCGACCCGCCCGCCGCCAGCGCTCGACGACGCTGATGCCGTCCATCTGCGGCAGGCCGATGTCCAGCACGACCGCGTCATAGGGCTCGGTTTCGCCCAGGAAGTGCCCTTCCTCGCCGTCATACGCGCGATCGACCACATATCCGGCATCCGTCAGCGCGCCGGCGATCTGGCGATTGAGCTCCTTGTCGTCCTCGACCACGAGTATCCGCATCGAAATGCCGTTCGCCTCAGTTCTGGGGCACAACCATCTGGACGCGCCGCGGCCGCTGGCCGTCCTTGCCCGGCACCAGGATCACCACCACGCACACCGACTGTCCGCCCTGGGTCGAGGGCGACGCCTTGGCCAGCGTGCCGCCGTTCTGCGCGGCGATCTGCTCGCCGACGGCATAGCAGTCGCCCTGCGCCAGCACCACCGGGCTTGCGGCGTCGAGCTGCGGAAGCGGCACGGCAAGGGCCTCGCCCGACAGCATGGCCAGGCCGGCCAGGGCCGATATCACCAACCGATAGGAGCAACTGATCAGGCTCATGGCGCTCTTCTAGGGCATTGCGGCTGAACGACAAATGAACACCACCGGCGGCCTCTTGCAAGTTGCGGCAGCCGCCTTTCCACTCCCTCCGTCGAAGACCGTCAGAGCGCCAGCCGCGCGCGCCGGCAGGCCGGGGCCGGCAACGGCGCTGAGCTGCACCACGGTCACGTCGAGCGCCGGCGGACGCACCGCGAAATCGGCGGCCAGGTCGGCCCCCCGGTAGGTCCAGCTCGGCGCCGTCGCAGTCGCCGAGCGCCTGACCGGGCCGCCCGGAGCGGCGATATCGACCTGGTAGGCTTCGCTCTCCTCGCCGAGCGGAATGTCGCCAGCCAGCCAGCCGTCGGCGTCGAGCCGGCCGCGCCGCACCCAGCTCAGCCGGGCGCCGCCATCGCCGGTCGGCACCAGCCTGAGATGCACCGGAGACAGCGGTTTGGCAGCCCGCAGGCCGCCGGCCACCATCGTTTCCACGAAGCTCCTGTCGGAGACGTCGCTGCCGGCCGGCCCCACCCGCCAGGTCAGCGTCAGCCCGCACTCGTCGGCGCGCAGCCCCGCGGACTGGATGGCGCCGTCGATGAGCACGAACTCCGCGCCCTCGGGCGCACCGGCCAGCATGGCGTCGCCGCTGCCGAGCTGGCCGCGCAGCAGGCGCGACAGGCTCCACACCGAGGGGGCTGTCTCCTCTGCCGAGCCGAATTGCAGCACCTCCCAGGCGCCACTCGCCGAGCGCACCGCCGCGAGGTTGGCTCCGTTCATCAGCTGCGGGTCGCCGACGCTTTGCAGCTCGCCCGAGAACAGTCGCACCCGAAGCGCGCGATGCCGGTCGATCAGTCCTTCGCGACCCGCCGCCAGCGGCGTCGTCAGCCGGCCCACCGTCGCCCGCTCGACGATCTCTGCGCGCTCCGCGAAGCCGCTGCGTTCCGGCGACACCAGCGCGCGCTGCGGGCTCCAATGGCGATTCCACAGCGCCAGCCGGAAGCATCCCTCCGGCGCCCGCACGCCCGGCAGCAGCGGCAGGTCGAGGAACAGCGCCAGCGGCCGCCCGGCGATCGCGGTCGCCGGCGCCGACACTGTCGCCGCGAGGCCTGCCGTCACCTGCGCCGGCGCCATTCGCGCCGTCTGCCGGGCGACAACGCGGCGCACCAGCCCGTCCTCGATCTCCGTCACCACGAATTCGAGGCCGCCGAAATGTTCCGGCAGCCGGATGAGAGCACCCGGCTCGACCCGCGCATCCGGCGCCGCCAGCGCGAATCGCACCGTCTGCCGGCGTACCGCTCGCCGCTCCAGCCAGTCCTCCAGCAGCGCCGCCGCCTGCTCGGGATCGAGCGCGCCGGGAAAGCCGATCGTCTCCTGGGCATGGCCGCCGCCCCCGCTGCGCCGCAGGTGAACGGTGGCGCTCTGATAGGCCGCCAGCGGGTCGCGGAAGGTGAGCGTCGCCTCGCCGGGCGCCTCGTCCGCGCTGCGGACGACCTCCAGCACCGGCTGTCCCTCCTCGGCGGCCAGCTCGAAGACCTCGGCCGCGGCAGCGGCCTGCCAGCCTTCGCGCGCGAAGGTCACCACGCCGTCACGCTCTCCGGCGACCAGCCCGAAAAGGTCGACGATCGGCTCCAGCGCCGCGCGAACCGGGCCGGGATCGGCGATGAGATAGCCTTGCACCGTCCCGTCCGCTTGTGCCACCGCGGCCGGCGGCAGCCCGTGGTCGGCCAGGATCGCATTGATCAGCGCGCCGACCTCAATCCCCGAAAGCCGCCCGTTCAGCCAGTGGCCGAGCCGCCAGTTGTCACCGTCGCGCCAGCTGGCCGCGTCGAGGGGGAAGGCCGGATAGGGTCGGGCGTCCCACGCCCAGGCATAGAGGCGCGAAGCGTCCACCATGCGCCCGCCATAGAGCGGCGACACCGGATTGGCCTGCTCGGAGAAGCCGGCCGCCGTGTCGTCCCAATGGCTGAGATGCGCCGCGAGGAAGCGTTCCATGGCGAGGTCCGACCGCCCGCCGGTCGAGAAGTAGGGCTGCCCGCCTTCCGCGGATTTCGGGTCGGGGAACACGTTTGGCTGGTTCGGCCCCTTGTCCACCGCGGGACAGCCGAGCTCGGTCAGCCAGATCGGCTTGGAGCGTGGCACCCATGCCGTCGGCTGGCCGACCTCGCGCCCGCCCACCCGGTCGTGATGCGGGTTCGACCACCAGCCGACGAGATCCTTGCAGCGGAACACCCATGGCTTGCCGCAAGCACCGTCGAGGATCGCCGCCCGCTGCCGCGCCGCTCGTGCCGACGGCGACGGATAGTGCCAGTCGAACCCTTCGCCGCCGGCGATCCCGCGCTGAAGCCCCGCGGGGTCGTAGGGCCCCGCGAACCCGTCCGGGTTGCCGCCGCCATAGTCCTCGTCCCGCCAGTCGGAGAGCGGCATGTAGCAGTCGATCCCGACCGCGTCGATCGCCGGGTGCGCCCACAGCGGGTCGAGATGGAAGCGGACGTCGCCGCTGCCGTCCTGCCGGTGATGACCGAAATACTCGCTCCAATCCGCCCCGTAGGTGAGCTTCGTCGCCGGGCCGAGCAGCGCCCGGCACTCTGCGGCAAGCGCCGCCAGCCCCTCGACGAACGGATACCGGTTCGCTTCGTCGCTGAGCGTCGTCAAGCCCACCAGCTCGGAGCCGATCAGCATCGCGTCCACCCCTCCGGCGGCCGCCGCGAGCGCCGCCAGGTGAAGCACGAACCGACGGTAGCCCCAGTCCTCCGGATTGCCGCGGAAACCCTCCCCGTCCGCCGCACCCGCCACGAAATCTGCCGCCCTCGCCTGGCCCAGGAAGGCGTTCGCCTCGACGCGGGCAGCCGCGCTGCGGTCGGGTGAACCCGCCCGGCCGGGCGCCGGATGGCAGGTGATGCGGCCGCGCCACGGATAGGCGGCCTGCCGGGTGGCGCCATAAGGGTCCGGCAGCACATTGTCCGCCGGCACGTCGAGCATGACGAACGGATAGAGCGTCACCTCCAGCCCGCGCGCCTTCAGGGCACGGATCGCCGCGATCACCGAGCGGTCCGAAGGCGAGCCGCCATAGGCGGGCGCGCCGCCGCTGCGGCTGACCAGCGGCGCCGTCGCCTGGTCGAGCCCGGCGGCCGCCCAGCTCTCCGACAGGCTCCCTGCCGCCCGCTGCATCACCGCCGGCCGGATCCGGCAGCGTCCGGCCCTCAGGTCGTCGCCGAACCAGGAGACCACCAGCGCCACGCGGCGGAGCAGCGGACACAGCGCCTGCAGTTCGTCGAGCGAGGCGGCGAGGTCGGTTGCGGCATGCAGCATGTGCCGGTTGACCGCGCTGGTGTCGCCCGGCATGGCCTCCAGTGTCACCAGGTCCGGCGCCAGGCCGTGCTCCGTCGAGCCGGGGATCAGCGCCACCGCCTGCAGCGCCGTCGCCACCGTGCCCACCGGCCGCATCACCTCGAATTGCAGCTGCGGGATGCGGTTGCCGTAGGCGCTGATCGGCATCCGCTCGACCACCGCATAGGCGGTTCCGCGATAGGCCGGCGTGCTGCCCTGCCGCGCGGCGATCAGCGGGTCGGCCAGCTGGCCCTCTCCGCCCTCGTGGATTCGAATCTCGACCGTGTCGCGGTCGAGCTCGCGGCCGTCGGCCCAGATCCGCCGCACCCCGGCGATCGGCCCCTCCGCAAGTGCGAAGGCGGCATTGGCGAAGTAGCTGTACTCCGTCGTCTTGCTTCCGCCGCCGCCCTTGCCGCCTTGCCGCCGCGTGGTCTTTGCCTCCTCGAAGCGCGTCGCCCAGATCAGCGTGCCGCCAACCCTCATCGTTCCGTAGACCCGTGGCAGCGAGGCGCCTTCCTCGGCCGCGAAGGGCCGGGGTCCGCTGAGCCGCGGCCCCTCCACATGGCGGGTCGGCGACAGCAGCGCCCGGTCGATCAGATAGCCGGCCATGGCGCCGGCGGCACTGCCGACCGCGCTGCCGACCGGCCCAAGAAAGCCGCCGATAAAGGCGCCGGCGGCCTGCAGGACGAGCGTCGCCATTGGCTATCTCCAGTGGCTGGGCGGAAAGGCGAAGCATCCGGCGATACGCCGCCGCCATTGCGGAACGAGGCTCGAAACGGTCACGGCATGGCCCTCATAGGCATGGATGAAGCTGTCCGACGTCGCCAGGATGCCGGCATGCTTGGCCGGCAGGTGCGGCCGCCAGCGGAACAGCACGAGGTCGCCCGGTTGGGCGGCGGCGACCGCCACCGCCGTGCAGTGCCGGCCGGCCGCATCCATCAGCCGGTCCTCGCCGCCTGCTTCCGCCCAGTCCGCCTGGTAGGGGCCGGGGTCTTCCGGAGCGACGCCGTAGATCTCCAGCCAGACGCCGCGCACCAGCCCCAGGCAATCGGCGCCGACGCCCCGCGTCGACCCCTGGTGACGGTAGGGCGTGCCGAGCCAGCGCTCGGCCGCCGCGATCACCCGCGTCCTGGTCGACATCGCGTCCTCGCTCATGGCACCAGCGGCCCGCCGTCGAACACGCCGCCCGCCGTCACATAGGCATAGCCGCTGTCATTGCCGGGAAGATGCGGGAAGCCGCGGAAATTCAGTGCATTGCCGAAGCGGTCGCGGCAGGTCGCAAACCGTTTGTCGCATCCCGCCGTGACCGTGAAGCGGTCGCCCGCGGCGAGCGAGCCCGCCGCGCCGTCGTCGCGCAGCCACAAACCGCTTCCGGCGCCATCGAATCGATGCGCCGCAACCCTGAAGGTCAGCCCCAGGCTGGCGCCCGACTTCGGGCCGAGCCGCCCGCCCTTGAACCAGCCGTCGGCGAAGCCCTCCAGCCCGGCTGCCTCGATCCGCCCGTCTCGCGAAAGCGAAAGCACGCGCCCCTCGCCCGTGAAGCCGGGCCTATCGAGCGCGAAGCGGCAGCGCTGGTCACCCAGCTCGGCATCACAGCTGCGCCGCACCACCCGGCCGCGCGTTTCGCCGAGTGCCGAGGATGTCGCCACCAGCTCCGCCACGAAGCGATGGTCGCTGGCGGTGATCTTGCCGATCGTCCCCGTCCGCAGCCGGGCGGGTTGGTTGGGCTCCCGCCAGTTGACGATCAGCGTCTCCACCGTCGCGCCGTCGAACCGGCCGGCCGCGATGTCGGCCTCGCCGATGCCGTCGGACGACAGCGCGCCCTCGACGTCCATGCTGTCCCCGGCCAGGCCGAGCGTCTCGCGCGCTTCGCTGGCCGTCAGCCCCGATTGTGGCTCGAACAGGGTGCCGTCGATCGCCAGCGCCCGATCGTGGTCGGTGAAGCCCATCACCGTCCCGTCGCGCCGCGTCAGGCGCCAGCAATGGCAGAGCGTCGTGACGGTGCCTTCGAAATGTCTCTCCAGCTCGGCTCCGAAGCGGCTCATGCGAACACCTCCACCAAAGGGATCGACGGGATCTGCCCCGCCTTGAAGCTGGCGATGCTCGCCTCGATGCGGTCGCCATCGAAGCGCACGGCCACGTCGAACTCGAACCCCGCCGTCACCGCCGCGCCGGCCGAGGGCGTATGCGCCGCCGCGAACTCCAGCAGACCGGTCAGCCGGTCGACCCCGAACGTCCCCGGCGCGCACTCGCGCCCGTCGACCGCTGCGCGGACCGTTCCGGAGACAGGCTTCTTGATCTCGCGTCGGTAGGCATCCGCCCCCTCGCCATAGAGCTTGACCAGCTGGAAGCGCCGGCTGGCGCCGTCGCCGGCACCCAGCGCCTGGTCGAGCGGCTGCGGCGTCTGCCCGGGCCGGCAGGACGCCCAGTCGAACGGGTCGCGGAAGCGAAACGCATGCAGCGAGCCGCGGCGCGCCTCGAAGAAGGCGAGCACCGCGTTGAGGTCGTCGAGCGAACGCAGGCCGGTCCCGGCGTCGAAGCGGCGCCGCGATTGCGAGAACCGGACGTTGCGGCGTTCGCGTCCGGAAACCATGCGGACGATTTCGTTGATTCGCTCCGGCCCGCCGGTGGCGCCGAACGAGACGCCGAGCGGGAAGCGCACGTCGTGGAAGGCTGAGAGCTCCGCCATTGCGCGCCCCGCCTAGAACGTCCGCGCGCCGCGCGAGACCGCGCGCGCCAGCATGCCTGTTACCTGCGCCTCCGACTTGCGGAAGCCCGCGGCGTCGGGCGTCGTCACGTTGAACACCACGCTGACGCTGCGCCCGCCCGCGCCGCCCGCCGCCACGCCGAGCCGTCCGTCGGCCGTCCGCTGCAGCGGCAGCACCGCTTCCGGCCCCGCCTCGCCCATCAGGCCGATGGCGTTGCCGGCCGGGAAATAGCTCGGCTGGGCGACGACGCCGCCCTTGGCGAACGGCAGCACCGCGCCGCCGAGCCCGCCGGCGACCCTCTGGAAGAGTGAGCTGGCGAGGCCCTGCAAGGGCTTCATGCCCTGTGATAGCGCCATGCCGGCAAGGTTGAGCCCAACCTGCCTCAGCACGTCCTCGAGGTCCTTGCCGCTCACCACGGCACTTCTCAGGGCTCCGCCGAGCTCGGCACCGAAGCCGCGGCTCAGCCCTTCCAGCTCGCGCAGCGCCGTTCGGAACGGCTGCGTGTCGGCCGTGATGGCCACGCTCACCTCGTCGTCCATGCGTCCTTGCCTCCATCGGGAAACAGTCTCATCAATCGCGCCAGGTCACCGGCATCGGGCGGTTCCCCATGCGCCGGCAGCAGGGCGCACGCCGCGCGCTCGAATTCGCGCGGCGTCATCGCCCAGAAGTCCTCGGTTCCAAGCCGCAGCAGGCCGAGGCCCATGGTCATCGCCGCGTCCCGGGGGAACGGCGCCGCCCGACGGCCGGCTGCGGCATTCAAGGGTTTGCCGGGTCCCCCGTCGTCGTGCCGAACGTCGCCGTCAGCACGCCGGCGACGGCCTTGACGAGCGCTGCCGCGCCGCCGGCCGCCGCCATCCGCGCCACCGCGTCGTCGGCGATGTCGTGCCCCGCGCCCCTCAGCCCCGCCCCGAGGACCCGGATCAGATCGCCGGCCGAAAGCCGCCCGCGCGAGAAGCGTTCGACGAGCGCGCCCAAATCGTCGGCCTCGTAGGCCGCCTCCAGTTCGGCCAGCGCGCCGAGCGTCAGGCGCAGCCGATACTGTCTGCCGTCGAGCTCGACCGGCACCTCGCCGCGCCGCTTGTTGACCGCCATCACAGCGCCGCGAAGCTCAGCGCGCCGGCCGATTCCAGCGCCATCTCGAAGCTGACGGCGCCGTCATGGGCGCCCTGGTATTCGAGCCCGGTGATCAGGAACGGGCCCTCCAGCGTGCCGAAGTCCGGCAGTGCGAGCTGGCACCGCATGACCTCGCCGGCGAAGAAGAAGGCGCGTATCATCGCGTCGGACTCGGCGTCCTTGAACACGCCGGACCCGCTGAGCGAGGCGCGCTGCACGCCGCTCCCGGCGATCAGCTCGCGCCATCGCCCCGCCGACTCGGCGTCGGTGACGTCGACTGTCTCGCTGTTGAAGGCCAGTCGCTTGGATCGCAGTCCCGCCACCGTCACGAAGCTGCCATAGCCGTCCGATTCGATCTTGAGCAGAAGGTCCTTGCCACGCTGTGCTGCCATGCGTCTCTCCTGAGTGATAGGGTTTCGGTCCCGGCACTGTTGTGTCCGAGGTCGGGCGATTGCGCTAATGCGGGAAAGTACAGGTTGCGCGTGCGTGCGCCTCGGCGCCAGGATCGACCAAGCGGCCAGCTGCCCCCCAGAACCATCGTCATCCTTGGGCTTGACCCGAGGACCCATCCCTCACAGCCCTCGCCGGTCGGGCGAACGGTCGCTGCGGGCGTCCTCACTGCCCCTGCTGCACCAATGGCGAATGTCTGCTAGCCGCGACCGACCGGCCGCCCCTCGTCGCATCGTTCACGGCTGCCGCTGTGGCTCGCTCAAGGCCCGGAACCTGAGCAGGCCGTGATGCACCGACAGGTCTTCGTCGTGGCGCGCTTCGGCGAATTCGAGCGTCAGGTCGACGAGATGCTCCGTCTCGAGCGGCAGCCGCGCCCCTTCCAGCACCGTGCGCGCCGCCTCCATGACCGCCAGCGTCTCCTTCTTGCCCTTGGCCTTCGACCACACATGCAGGGTGAAGAGCTGCTCCGTGCCGCTCTCGGTTCCCGTGCTCCAGTCGTAGAGGCTGGTGCGGCCGAACGTGACATAGGGAAACGGCGTCGCCGCCGGCGGCTGGTCGTAGACCCTCTCGCCGATCAGCGCCGACAGCGCCGCGTCCGCCGTCAACGCCTCGAACACGGCCTTTTGCAGCTCAGCGGCCGGCGCGCCCATCCGCATCCCTCCTGCGCGGCTCCCTTCGCGGCGCGTGGGGGCGCCGCGGCGGTGCCGCCTTCGCTGTTGCACGCCGCCGACGGTAGCGGTCTTCGGCCTCGTCCGCCAGGGCATGGGCCTTGCCCCTGAGCGCCCGGACCATGCCCTCGAGCGTCAGCGCCACGGTGAGTTTCATGCCACCTCCCCGGTTTCCTCGACCTGGCAGACCAGATAGCGGCCGCTCTGGTCCGGGTCGTACGCGGTGAGGATCAGGAACGCCCGCTGCCGCCGCTTGAGCCGCATGCCGATTCTCACCCCGTCGCGGTGGCGCAGCGTCACCTGGTGAGTGACCGTCGCCAGCCGCTGGTCGGCGCTGGTCACGCTTCGCGCCCGCACCGGCTCCACCATGCCGTGGACGAGCGCCACCTCCCGCCATGCTTCGCCGTGGCCGCCGAGCCCGTCGCCGACGGGCGTCGCCGCCTGCAGCGAGAAGGCGTGTCGCAACCGGCCGGGGTCGATGAGCAGCATGCCCATCACAGCCGCCGCGGCTGGTAGAAGGCGACGAGCCGCTCGAAGCCGGCCGGGTAAACGCCCGGCCGGCCCTCGCTGCCCGTCGGGCCGCGCACCTCGTGCCAATGCGCGGCCAGGATGAGCACCGCGCGCCGCAGCGGATCGGGCACGTCGACGCCGGCTTCGCCGAATCCCGCCTGCAGCTCGACCTCCAGCCGATGCCCCGGCGGCAACGCCGCCGGCGGCTGCTGGGCGAAGTGGAGCCTTGCCGGCCGCGGCACCGGGTCGAGCACGCACGACCCGGCCGGCAGCGCGGCACTCTCCCCGTCCGCCTTGCGCAGCGTCGCGGCGAGCACGGCGGTGAGCGGGTGCAGCGCAACCGCCGCCGTGCCGCCGGGCGGCCAGCCGTCGAGCGACAGGCGGAAGCGCTGCGTGATCAGCGCCAGGCCCGTCGCCTGCTCGACTTCGACCCGTGCCGCGCGGATCAGTCCCGACAACAGCGCCGCGTCGCTGTCGCCTTCGTCGAGCCGCAGGAAGGCCCTCAGCTCGGCCGCACTCACCGGCTCCACGGCCGGCTCCATTGTCCGCACCAGGCCCTTCGCCACCTCACGCGACCCCGAACCGGATCAGCTTGATGGCGTCGAAGTCCTGCACCCCGCCGCCCACCCGCTTGGTCGTGTAGAACAGCACGTAGGGCTTGGCCGAGTATGGGTCGCGCAGCACATGCACGCCGCGCCGGTCGACCACCAGATAGCCGCGCTGGAAGTCGCCGAAGGCGATCGCCGCGGCGTCCGGGGCGACGTCCGGCATCTCCTCGGCCTCCACCAGTGGAAACCCCATCAGCATGGCCTTCTGCCCGACGGCCGCCGGCGGCTGCCACAGATAGTTGCCGTCGGCATCCTTCAGCTTGCGCAGCATCGCCTGCGTGCGCCGGTTCATCACCCAATGGGCATTCTGCCGATAGCCGGCCTTCAGCGCGTAGATCGCCTCGATCAGCCTGTCGGACGGGTGCTCTTCGGGCAGCGCGCCAGCCACGCCGGTGACCACCGCCCCCAGGCTCCCCCAGGCCCACGAGCCCTCCTCCACGACCGGATAGTCGAGGAAGCCGCGCGGCTTGTTGACGCCGTCGCCGGTCACGAAGGCTGCCGCTTCCTGCTCGGCGAACGCCGTCTCCACCTCGCCCGAGATCCATTGGTCGAGATCGACGGCGCTGTCCTCCAGCAGGGATGCCGTCGCGGCCGGCATGGCGTAGAGCTCCATCGTCGGGAACTGCAGCTTGGTGAGCTGCGGCGAAGCGGTCTGCGGCCTCGCCGCCGTTTCGCCGACCCAGCCGGTCGCCGGGCCGGAAAGCGCGAAGGGCTTCTTCAGCACCGCGCCCGAAACCGTCCTCACCCCCGCGATGCCGCGGATCGGCGACAGCTGGGAAAGCCGCTTGCCGATGGCCGCCTCGGTCTCCGGGGGCACCAGGTAGCCGCCGTCCTGCGGCGAGCCGAGCGACATCGCCTTGCTGTCGAGACCCCGCAGCGCCGCCTCGTCGCCGCGCCGCACATAGGCCTCGAACGCCTGCTTGTGCTCGCTCGGCAACGCCTCGCCGCACGCCGGCGACAGCGCCGGCCGTGCTTCCTTCAGCATCAGCTGGTCGAGCCGCGCCTGCTGCGTGCCGAGCATCCGCTCCACGCGGTCCATCTGCTCCCTGGTGACCACGTCGGCGCTCATCCGCCTCTCGAGCTGCGCCAGGCGGTCGTCATTGGCCTGCCGGAAGGCTTCGTGGAGGCGCATGATCTCCTCATGCGACGCCGGCGCTTGCGGCGTTCCGAAGGCCTTGGTCTCGGCGGCGTAGTCGGTGGGGACTGTGTCGTTCATCTGCAGCGTTCCTTTCGGTTGGGGGGAGTAATGAAGCGGGTGCCCGACGCCGCCGCGACACCGCCTTCGAGGCGGAAGACGCGGGCGCCCGGCATCATTGGGAAGGTGACGATCGAGATTTCCCACAGGTCGGCCTCGAGAATGCGCCGCGCTCCGGCCGCCGCGTCGCGGCGCGCCCGCGCGGTGCGGAAGCCGATCGAGAGTCCGTCCAGCGCGCCTTGGCCGATCAGCTCGGCGAGCTCGCGCGCCCGCGCCACGCCGCCCGCCAGTCGGCCGCGAACGAAGAGCCCGTGCGCATCCTCGAAGATGTCGGTCCACACGCCGACCGGCTGGCCGGGATCGTGCTGGAAGAGCATGCGGATGCCGGCCGCCCCGCGCCGGCTGAGCGAGGCCGCGAACGCGCCCCGCTCGACGATGTCTCGCGACAGGTCGGGCCGGCCGAACAGGCTGGCATAGCCGCTGATCAGTCCGCTCATTGCCCGTCCTCCTCGCCGCGCGAAGCGGCTGCGCCGCGCGCCCGCTCCAGCCAGCGCCAGCCGAGCCCCAGCGCCCACCACGCCGACAGGCTCGCCGCCGCCGAGCCCATCAGCATCAGCTCGCCGCCGCCGAGCGCGTCGACGACGTCGAGCTCGGTGGCGATCTTCACGCCGGCGGTGCCGCCGAACACCAGGCCCGACACCAACCCCACGGCGAACCGCAGCGCTGCCTCGCGCCGCCGCTTGGGCAGCATGAAGGCCAGCGAAACCGCCGAACCGGCGACCGCGCCGGTGCCCTTCGCCGCCCACAGCCAGGCGGCCTCTGAAATGTCCGTCATGATCCTCGAGCCCCGCTGTTGCCGGTGTTTAAGCCTCGTCGCCCGCGCCGGCCGGCGTGCGGCGCGGCGGATAGCCGACCGCCTCGCGCTTCTCGTCGTCGCTCAGGAAGCCGGCGCGCCCGAGCCGCGCCCACAGCGCCTCGCGCTCCGCCGACAGGCCCTCGATCTGGTCGGCGTCGAACCACAGCCTGAGCTCTTCGCCGAACACCTGCGACAGCCAGGGCGACAGGTCGCCGGCGGTGCGCGCGATCAGCGGCAGCACGGTCAGCCGGTAGAACGCCCGGTTGGCCTCGGCATAGTTGGCATAGGTGTTGTCGCCGGGGATGCCGAGCAGCATCGGCGGCACGCCGAAGGCCAGCGCGATGTCGCGGCTGGCAGCGTTCTTCGCCTCGATGAAGTCCATGTCCTTGGGCGTCAGGCTCATCGCCTGCCAGGCGAGCCCGCCTTCGAGCAGCAGCGGCCGCCCGGCGCGGCCGGCACCTGCATAATTGTCCTGAAGCTCCGTCTTGAGCCGGTCGAACTGCTCCTCGGAAAGGTTGCCGCCCTCCTTCGGCTGGTAGACCAGCGCTCCGGACGGCCGTGCCGAATTGTCGAGCAGCGCCTTGTTCCAGCGCCCCGCCGCATTGTGCGTGTCGAGCGCCGTCAGCGCCGCCTCCAGCGGCGCAAAGCCGTAGTGATCGTCCAGCGGATGGTAGAGGCTGAGCTGCAGCGCCCGGCCCGCGCCGCCGGCCGCCAGGTCGAGCCGCCGCCGCTCGGCCCCGCTCCGGTAGTCGAGCGCCAGCGGCCACCCTTTGCGGTCGGTCACCACCGTCACCCGGTCGGCCCTGAGCAGATGCAGCTCGCGCGCACCGCCCGCCGCCTCCGCCAACTCCAGATAGGCGTTGCCGGCCAGAAGCAGGCTGCCGTAGAGCGCCTCGCGGAAACTGCCGCCGGCCTGCCGCAGATTGGGCCGCGCGAGCAGGTCGAGCGCGGCGTGGCGGGCAAGCTCGTCCGCCCTGCGATAGAGAAGCCATGGCACCGCGGCCGCCGCCTCGGCCACCAGCCGCACCGAACGGTGGACGACCGGGTTCAGCATGTAGCCCTGGCGGGCGAGCGTCGCGAAGTCGCGCCGCGACCATTGCGTCTCGCCATGCCCGGCAAAGGCCAGGAAGCCCTGCAGCGGATCGCTTTTGCGCTGCGGCGGCGCCGCCGAGCTCTGTGTCTTCCACGGCCAGCTCAACGCCATGCCGGTCTCCTTTCCGCCTGAGGCATCCTCGTTTCGAAATCGTCGAGCGCGCGGCGTCACCGCCTCGAGGGCCTCCCGTCGCCTTCTCGCAGTCCACAACTCGCCCCCGCCCTTGCCGCCTCGGCTGCCGTCCTATCTTGAGAGGCGAGACGAACGGTTTCCCGGGAGGCAAGGGGTGAGCAAGGTCGTGCTTGACGTGTCGATGTCCTTGGACGGCTTCGTCGCCGGCCCGAACGTGCGCGATGCCGAGCCGATGGGCGACGGCGGCGAGCGTCTCCACGCCTGGATGTCCGGCGAGGGCCCCGACGGCGCCGTCGACGACCGCGTCAGGCGGCTGGTCGACGCCGGTGTCGGCGCCGCGATCATCGGGCGCCGCACCTTCGATCTCGGCCTGCCCCTGTGGGGCGGCACGCCTTGGCCCGGCCTTCCGAGCTTCGTGGTCACCCATCGGCCGCGGCCGGACCTCCTCGGCGACAATGGTGGAACCTTCGTCTTTGACGGCCTGGAGGGTGCGGTCCGCCGCGCCCTGCCGGCCGCCCAAGCGAAGGATGTCCTGGTTCTTGGCCCCGACATCGGCCGTCAGCTGCTCGCCGCGGGCCTGCTCGACGAGCTACGCATCCATCTCGTTCCGATCCTGCTCGGCGGCGGAACGAAGCTGTTCGACGGCGCCCGCGCAGAGCTGGTCCCGCAAGGCCGGCCGCTCGTCGGCTCGGTCACGCATTTGCGTCTGCGCGTTGCCGGGCCGCAAGAGCCTCCGAGATCCTGAAGACCTCGCCGACGCCGCTTCCAGGCTTCTCCTACTGCGCCACCCGGATGCGCGGCTCGCCCACCGCCCGCGGCATCAGTTCGCCGATCGCCCACACCAGCGCATCGACGCGGTCGGGCGAGCGCCCGCCGGACAGCCCGTTCGGGCCGAAATCGCACATCTCGTCCTCCAGCTCCGGAAAGCGCCCGGCATGCCTGACCCGGCCTTGGCCGTAGAGCGCCGCGACCGGCTCGGCGCGCAGCCATTTGCCGCGGCGGGCCCGCACTCCCTTCACCGGCACCCCCGGATCGACGGTGGCGATCACCGCGGCCACCATGTCGCCGCCCTGGTTGGTTTCCGCCACCAGGCAGTCTGCTTCGAGCCGGTGGTAGAGCAGCACCGCAGCGCTCGCCCATTCGCGCGGCTTGGCGCCCGACACGGTCGCATCGGCCAGCACAACGGCGCGGCCCTCGCGGTCGAGGCCTGCCGCCACGATGCCGCAGGCGTGGGAGGCGCGCCCGGCGCTGGCCGGTGGGTCGACGGCCACGACGATGCGATTGAGCTCGCCGGCCTTCCGGCAGGCCACCTTCTCGAGCAGCGCCCGCGACCACAGCGCGTCCTGCCGCTCCGTGATGATCTCGCCGTCGAGCTCCTGCCGACCGAGCCGCGACCCGGCATAGCGCGAGCGCACCGCGTCAAGGAACCCGGCCGCCAGGTGCGCGGCGTTTTCTGCCGTGCGCATCCGGGTCACCGTCACCGCTCTGTCGCCGGCGAGCCTTCGCACCAGCGGCAGCGGGCGCGGCGTGGTGGTGATGATCTGGCGCGGCCGCTTGCCGAGCCTCAGGCCGAACTGCAGCATGTCGAAGGTGGCGTCCGGGTGCCGCCATTTGCCAAGCTCGTCGCACCACGCGGCCTCGAACTGCGGGGCGCGCAGGCTGTCCGGATCCTCGGAGGAGAAAATTTGCGCCACCGCGCCATTGTCGAAGCAGACCCGCCGGCGGCTGGGCTCGAAGCGAGGCCGGTCGTCGCGCGCCGTGGCGAGGATGCCCGAAGGGCCCTCGATCATCACGTCGCGCACGTCGGCAAGCGTTTCGCCCACCAGCGCCACCAGCCCGTAGGCATGCTCGGCAAACGGCGGCAGCCCGCGCACCATGGCGTTCACCCATTCCGCGCCCAGCCGCGTCTTTCCCGCACCGCGGCCGCCCAGCACCAGCCAGATGTCCCGCGTCCCGTGGAGCGGATATTGCGCCGCCCGCGCCGCCGCGAACCATTCGCCGGCCACCAGCGTGCCTTCGCTTTCCGTGAGATTGGCCGCCGCCCAGCCGGCTCCCGCGCTCATGCCGTGGCCCTCCCCGCTTCGCCGCCGCTCCCCGCTTCGCCGCCTCGCCGCCCTTCTTCGCTGCCCACTGCAGCCGCGGCCGCGTCTTCGTTCTCCGCCGCCCGGCCCGGTCCGCCGCTCCTCGCTTCGCCGTCTCGCCGCCCTTCTTCGCTGCCCTCTGCAGCCGTGGCCGCGTCTTCGTTCTCCGCCGCCGAGCCCGGTCCGCCGCTCCCCGCTTCGCCGTCTCGCCGCCCTCCTGCAGACGCGGCGGCTTCATTCCTCACTGCCGAGCCCAGACCGCCCACAAGTCGACGACCTCCCCGCTTCGCCGGCGAGCCGATCCGGCCCTTCCCCGGCCGCGTCTTCGTTCTCCGCCGCCGAGCCCTGCCCGCCGCTCCTCGCTTCGCCGTCTCGCCGCCCTCCTGCAGAGGCGGCGGCTTCTTTCATGACTGCCGCGCCCTGCCCGCCGCGCCTCGCTGCGCCGACTAGCCGCCCGCCTGCAGAGGCGGCGGCGCCAGTCC
>JBEVJK010000043.1:0-19069 GCA_040510195.1 Mesorhizobium sp.
CGCGCTCGGGGACGGCGAGATGCTCGGGCTGATCGGACCCAACGGGGCCGGCAAGACCACTCTGTTCAACCTTCTCGCCGGCAGCCTCAAGCCGACGTTCGGCACGATCGCCATCGCCGGCCGGGAGGTCTCGCGACGTGGCCCGGAAGCCCGCCTCGGGCTGGGCGTCGGGCGCACCCTCCAGATCCCGCGGCCCTTCGCCGAGATGACCGTTCTCGAAAACGTCTTGACCGGCGGCCAGCGGCAGGGGGGCGAACAAATCTGGATGAACTTCTTGCGGCCTGGCCGTGTGGCCGCTCAGGAGAAGGCGGCGGTCGAAAGGGCGCGCGGGCTGCTCGACTTCGTCACGCTGTCGGCGCTCGAAGGCCAGCCGGCGCGGATATTGTCGGGCGGCCATCGCAAGCTGCTCGAGCTGGCGCGCATCCTGATGGCCGATCCCCGGGCGATCCTGCTCGACGAGCCGGCGGCCGGCGTCAACCCGGCGCTGCTCGAGCTGATCATCGACCGTGTGCTCGACCTCAACCGGCGCGGCAAGTCGATCCTGCTGATCGAGCACAACATGGAGATGGTATCGCGCCTGTGCGGCCGCGTCGTCGTCATGGCCGCGGGCAAATTCCTGACCGAAGGCACGCCGGCGGCGGTGGCCCGCAACGCCGCCGTGGTCGATGCCTATCTCGGCGGGGTGGCATGATGGCGGCGGGTCCGGCAGCCGCCCTGTCGACGCGGGCTCTCGTCGCCGGCTATGAGCGAGACTTGCCGATCGTGCGCGGCATCGACTTTTCGGTGTCGAGCGGCGAGCTCGTCGTCGTTCTCGGGCCGAACGGCGCCGGCAAGTCGACCTTCGTCAAGGCGATCGCCGGCCTGGTGCCGGTCTTCTCCGGCACCGCCTCGCTGGGCGACGTCGAGATCACGCATGAGCCCGTCCACCGGCGGGTCCGCCACGGCCTCGGCTTCGTGCCGCAGACCGAGAACATCTTCGCCTCGCTGTCGATTGACGACAATCTGCAGCTCGCCGCCGATATCCTGCCGAAACCCGATCGCCAGCCACGCATCGCCGAGGTCAAGGACCGGTTTCCCGATCTCGCGGCGCGGCCATCGCGGCGCGCCGGGCAGCTTTCCGGCGGCCAGCGGCAGATGCTGGCCGTGGCGCGGGCGCTGATCGCCCAGCCTTCGCTGCTCGTGCTCGACGAGCCGTCGGCGGGGCTGTCGCCCAAGATCGTCGCCGATGTTTTTCGTCAACTGAAGACGATCAACCAGAGCGGCGTGACGATCGTGCTGGTGGAGCAGAACGTGAAGGCGGCGCTCGGGATCGCCGACCGGGCCTACATCCTGGTGGAGGGCCGGGTGAACCACGAAGGCCAGGCCGCCAGGCTGGCCGACGACCCGATGGTCGCCGAGCTCTATCTCGGCGTGCGGGCCACGGAGGCCTCATGAACCCGCAATTCATCATCGACGGGCTCGTCGCCGGCTCGATGATCGGGCTCGGGGCGATCGGCGTCACGCTGACCTACTCGATCCTGCGCTTCGCCAATTTCGCGCATGGCGAATTCATCTCCTGGGGTGCCTATCTGGCGCTGACGGTGGCCGGCGCGCTGGGCGCGCTGGCCGGCAGCCTGCTGGAGCCGATCGGTCCGTTCTCGTTCGGCTGGGCGCTGCCGGTGGGCACGGCCGCGGCGCTCGTCCTGACCGGCGGGCTTGCGCTGGTCGTCGACCGGCTGCTGTTCGGACGGCTCAGGGCCGAGCGCAGCAGCGTGATCATCATGGTGATGGCGAGCTTCGGGGCGGCGCTGACCCTGCGCAGCCTGCTCGAGTTCATCTTCACGTCCAAGCCGGTCTACTACACCAAGGCGCTGCAGATCGCGCTGCCGCTCGGCGGCGGGATCAGGGCCACCCCCGACCAGCTGCTGTCGCTGGCGGTGGCGGCGACGCTGGTGCTGGCAGTGCATGTTCTCCTGACCCGCACCGCCATGGGCCGCGCCATGCGCGCGGTGAGCGAAAACCCGGAACTGGCCGGCCTCGCCGGGGTCGAGGTCCGTCGGGTGATCCGCGCGGTCTGGCTACTGGGCGCCGGGCTCGCCGCCATCGCCGGCGTGACTGCCGGGCTTCTGGTCCAGATCCGGCCGCAGATGGGGCTCGATCTCCTTTTGCCGCTGTTTGCAGCGGCGATCCTCGGCGGCATCGGCAGCGTTCCCGGCGCCATGCTCGCCGGGCTCATCGTCGGCCTGGCCGAGGCGGTCGCCGTGCAGGCGATCGGCGCCGAATGGCGCGCGGCCATCGCCTTCGCCATCCTCGTGCTGGTCCTGCTTTTCAGGCCGCAAGGGCTGTTCGGGAGGGCCGAATGAGCGTCGAGCTGCTCGCCTACGTCGCCTTCTTCCTGACCATGGCGCTGACCTACGCCATCATGTGCCTCGGCCTCAACGTGCAATGGGGTCAAACCGGGCTGTTCAACGTGGGCGTCGCGGGGTTCGTGGCGATCGGCGCCTATGCCTCGGCGCTGCTGACGAGCCCGGACGATCCCAACCGGCTCGGTGGGGCGGACCTTCCGATCGCGGTCGGCTGGATCGGAGGCGCGCTTTCCGCCGGGTTCGTCTCGTTCCTGATCGGTGCCCTGACGATGCGGCTCAGGGCCGACTACCTGGCGATCGCCACCTTCGGGGTGGCCGTCACCGTCCAACTCACCGCGCTCAATCTCGAGCCGCTCACCGGCGGCCCCTTCGGCATCGGCTTCATTCCGAGGCCTTTCGCCGCCTGGGCGGGGGACCCCCTGCTCTTCAGCCTCTGCAATCTCGCTCTCCTGGCGGTTGTCGTGGCGGCGCTCTATCTGGCGCTGGAGAAGCTCTTGCGCAGCCCGTGGGGGCGGCTGCTGCGCGCCATCCGCGAAGACGAGCTGGCGGCCCGGACGCTTGGCAAGAATGCGACGGCGTTCCGCCTCCAGGCGTTTGCCATAGGCGGCGGCATCATGGGGCTGGCCGGCGCCGCACAAGCCCATTTCATCGGCTTCATCGCGCCGGAGAACTACACGCCAATGCTGACCTTCCAAGTCTGGGCCATGCTGATCGTCGGCGGCTCGGGCAACAATCGCGGGGCGATCCTCGGCGCGGTGCTCGTGTGGGGCATCTGGGCCGCGTCGGCGGGCCTCATCTCGGCGGTCTTCCCGCCGGCCGAGCAGGCGCGCGCGGCATCGCTGCAGATCGTCACCATCGGCGTCGCCCTTTGCGCCATCCTATTGCTGCGCCCGCGCGGGATCCTGGGAGAGGCGCGCGTGATCTCGCGCCACGTCGAAGGGCTCCAGGAGGACGAAAGGCGGATGGGCGTCGATGACATCAACGGAGCAGTCGGTCGTGCCGAAAACACCTGATCGTTTCCAACTCGCCGGAGGCCCATCGATCAGCAGGCTGGTCTGCGGGCTGTGGCAAGTGGCGGACATCGAGAAGGATGGGGACCTGTTCGATCCCGAACACGGCGCCGACCTGCTCGCCGACTATGTCGAGGCAGGCTTCGACACGTTCGACATGGCGGACCACTATGGCAGCGCCGAGCTCATCGCGGGACGGCTAATGGCTCGCAGCGACGCCGGGCGCCGGCCCGTCGCCTTCACGAAATGGTGCCCCGAACCCGGCCCGATGACGGCCGACATCGTGCGGAGGGGCGTCCAGCAGCGGCTCGACCGGCTCGGCGTGGAGAGGGTCGACCTCCTGCAGCTCCACTGGTGGACGTTCGAGCATCCGGGCTGGCTGGACGCGCTTCATCTGATGGCCGACCTGAAGGCGCAAGGGCTGATCGGCGCGCTCGGCGTCACCAATTTCGACGCGGCGCATCTGCGCGTCGCGCTTGCCGACGGCGTTCCGCTCGCCACCAACCAGGTCTCGTTCTCGCTCGTCGACCGAAGGGCGGAAGGCGAACTTTCAGCCCTGTGCAGAGAGACGGGCGTGACGCTCCTGGTCTATGGCACGCTCTGTGGCGGCTTCCTGTCCGACAGCTGGCTCGGCAAGGAGGAGCCGGCGGCCCCGACGGACTGGAGCCGCGGCAAGTACAAGCGTTTCATCGACGCGGCCGGAGGCTGGGCCGTTCTCCAGGGTCTGCTTCGCGCGGCAAGGAAAATCGCCGACCGGCATGGCGTCTCGATCTCCAACGTCGCATCCCGCTGGGTGCTCGAGCACGACGCCGTCGCGGCGGCGATCGTCGGGGCCCGCCTGGGGGAGCGCGAGCATCGTGCCGATAACCTCAAGGTCTTCGGATTTTCGCTCGACGTGGAGGATCGGGCGGGCCTCGCCGATGCCTTCGCGGCGACCGCGCCGATCCCCGGCGATTGCGGCGACGAGTATCGTCGTCCGCCCTATCTCACCGCCTCGGGCGACCTCAGCCATCATCTCGGGGCGATCGCTCCGGTCTACAGGGCCGAGCCGATGCCGGGCCGGCCCCATCGCCTGCGGGTGTCGTCGGGCAGCGTCTGGGAGCCGCTCGCCGGCTACAGCCGCGCCGTCCGGGTCAAGGACACGATCCGCGTCTCCGGGACCACCGCAACCCATGGCAACGACAGGTGTGTGGCCCCCGGCGATGCGGGGGCGCAGACCACCTACATCCTCGACAAGATCGCTGCCTCTATCGCCGCGCTCGGCGGCACTATGCATGACGTCGTGCGGACCCGGATCTACCTGCGCGACGCCTCGCAATGGGAGCCGGTGTCACGCGCCCATGGCCGCTTCTTCGGCGAGATCAAGCCGTCGAACACGCTCGTCGAGGCCGGCGACCTCGTCGGCGACTACGAGGTCGAGATCGAAGCGGAGGCGGTGGTCGGCTAGAGGGCCTGGTCGGGCACCACGGCAATCGCCTGGATCTCCACCTTGGCGCGGTCCTCGATCAGCGACTTCACCTCGACGGCGGCCATGGCCGGGAAATGCCGGCCGATCACGTCGCGGTAGGCCTCGCCGATCGATTTCAAATTGGCGACATATTCCCGCTTGTCGATGAAGTACCAGGTCATGGACGTGATGTGCTGCGGCCCGGCACCGGCTTCGGCGAGGACCGACACGATGTTTTCCAGCGTCTGTCGAACCTGGCCGGCGAAATCGTCGGTCTCGAAGCGGCCTTGGCCGGTCCAGCCGATCTGTCCCCCGACAAAGACCAGCCTGCCGCGCGCGGCGACCCCGTTGGCATAGCCGACCGGCTTTGCCCAGCCCTTTGGCTGAAGGATGGTATGCATTTCCACTCCCAACACCGTTGTCAAAGTTGCGTGCGGACGTTCCACAATTCCGGAAACAGGACGACTTCCAGCATCTTGCGCAGATAAGCGACGCCCGCCGTGCCGCCGGTGCCGCGCTTCAGCCCGATGATGCGCTCGACCGTGGTCACGTGGTTGAACCGCCAGCGCCGGAAGTAGTCCTCGAAATCGACGAGCTTTTCGGCGAGCTCATAGAGCATCCAATGCCGTTCGGGCGCCGCATAGACTTCCCTCCAGGCCGCGACGACCATCGGATTTTCCCCCCGCATCTCGCGCCAGTCGGTGCGATGGGCGTCGACGCCGATGTCGAACCCGTTGCGGGCCAGGCACATGAGCGCCTCGTCATAGAGGCTGGGCGCGGCAAGGATGCGCTCCAGCTCGGCGACGACCTCGGGGCGGTGGGAATGCGGGCGCAGCATCGCGGCGTTGCGGTTGCCGACCAGGAACTCGACGGCGCGATATTGCCACGACTGGAAGCCGGACGACTGTCCGAGCGCGCCGCGGAACTCGGTGTACTCGCTGGGCGTCATCGTTCTCAGCACGTCCCAGGAGTTGTTGAGCTGTTCGAAGACGCGGGCCACCCGTGTCAGCATCTTGAAAGCCGGCCGCAGCTCGTCGTCGCGGATCGCCCGCATGGCCGACGAGATCTCATGGATCGCCAGCTTCATCCACAGCTCGGAGACCTGGTGCTGGATGATGAACAGGACCTCGTCATGCGCCTTCGACAGCGGCTCCTGCGCCTCCAGCAGGCGGTCGAGGCGCAGATAGTCGCCATAGGCCATGCGCTCCTCGAATGAGGTCTCGGCACCTTCGCGCGCCGGATCGATGGGGCCGCGGCTCATGTGACCAGGGCCTTGCGCTGGAATTCGGGGCGGTCCCACCGACGGTTCGCCATGATGTCTTGGAGGATATCCACTGCCTTCATGACGTCGCTTTCCGAGAGATAGAGCGGGGTGAAGCCGAAGCGGACGACATCCGGCGCGCGAAAATCGCCGATGACCCCGCGCGCGATCAATGCCTGCATGATGGCATAGCCCTCGGGATGGCGCATCGAGACCTGGCTGCCGCGGCGCTCGCCGTCCCTGGGGGAGGCGAGGACGAGCTCCGGGCAGCGCGCCTCCACCTCGCGGATGAACGCCTCGGCGAGACGCATCGACTGCGTCCGCACGTCGTCGATCGACACGTCGTCCCAGACGTCCAGGGCGGCGTCGAGCGCGGTGAGCGCAAGCACCGGCGGGGTGCCGCATCGCATCCGCTCGATGCCGAGGCCGGGCCGGTAGCCGAGGTCGAATGCGAAGGGCGCCTCGTGCCCCATCCATCCGGACAAAGCGGGGCGAGCCTTGCCGGCATGCCTGGGAGCCACATAGATGAAGGCGGGAGCACCGGGGCCGCCGTTCAGGTATTTGTATGTGCAGCCGACCGCGAAGTCGGCTTCGGCGGCGGTCACGTCGACCGGCAAGGCGCCGGCCGAATGGGCGAGGTCCCAGACTGTCAAGGCACCCGCGGCGTGCGCCTTGCGGGTCAGCGCCTGCATGTCGTGCAGCCGGCCGGTCCGGTAGTCGACCTCGGTCAGCATCAACACCGCCACGGTGTCGTCGATCGCGGCCTCGACCGCCTCGGGTTCGACGATCCGCAGCTCGAAGGCGTCGCCCAAAAGGCCGATGAGGCCTTCGGCCATGTAGAGATCCGAGGGAAAGTTTCCGCTGTCCGAAAGGATCACGCTCCGTCCCGGGTTGAGGTCGAGGGCGGAAGCCAGTGCCTGGAAGACCTTGATCGACAGCGTGTCGCCCATGACGACCGTGCCTTCTGGCGCGCCGATCAGGCGTCCGATGCGGTCGCCGACCCGACGCGGCTGCATGAACCAGCCGGCGCTGTTCCAGCCCCGGATCAGCTCTTCGCCCCATTCGTCGCGCAGCATCCCGGCCACGCGCCGCTCGGCCGCGACGGGAAGCGGGCCCAGCGAGTTGCCGTCCATATAGAGGACGCCCGCAGGGATGTGGAACAGGGCCCGGGTCCGCTCGAAGTCGGTCATGATGGCTGCCTCAGCCGGAATCGCTGGATCTTGCCCGTCTGCGTCTTGGGGAGCGCGTCGATGAACCTCACCGAGCGCGGATATTTGTAAGGCGCGATCGAGGCCTTCACGAAGTCCTGCAGGAGCTTGCGGGTGAGGTCGTCCGCGGCGATCCCCTCGGCCAGCACCACATGGGCCTCGACGATCTGGCCGCGCTCCTCGTGGGCGACGCCGATGACGGCGCATTCCTTGACATGGGGATGTGCGAGCAATGCGGCCTCGACCTCCGGTCCGGCGATGTTGTAGCCCGACGAAATGATCATGTCGTCCGAACGCGCGGCGAAATGGAACGCGCCGGCCTCGTCCTGGACGAAGGAATCGCCGGTGACGTTCCAGCCGTCGCGGACATAGGCCGTCTGGCGTTCGTCGGCCATGTAGCGGCACCCCGTCGGACCGCGGACGGCGAGCCGCCCGATGGTGCCGCGCGGCAGCTCGTTCATGGCGTCGTCGACGATCATCGCCTCGTAGCCGGCGACCGGCCGGCCGGTGGTGGCAGGCGCCATGTCGTCGAGGCGGTTGGAGATGAAGATGTGGAGCATCTCGGTGGCGCCGATGCCGTCCAGGATCGGCTTGCCGGTCTTCCTGACCCAGTCCTCGAAGACGGGCGCCGGAAGCGTCTCGCCGGCCGATACGGCGATGCGCAGCGACGACAGGTCCGCTCCCTCGTCCATGGCCGAGAGCATGGCGCGGTATGCGGTCGGCGCGGTGAAGCTGATCGTCGCTCGGTAACGCTCGATGATCTCGACCATGTTGGGCGGGGTGGCGTTCTCCAAAAGCGTCGCGGCGGCGCCGAAGCGCAACGGAAAGATCGCCAGCCCGCCCAGGCCGAAGGTGAAGGCGAGCGGCGGCGAGCCAACGAAGACATCGTCGGGGGTGACGTGCAACACCTCCTTCGCATAGCCGTCGGCGATGATCAGCAGGTCGCGGTGGAAGTGCATGGTCGCCTTGGGCACGCCGGTCGTTCCCGAGGTGAAGGCGAGCAGCGCGACGTCGTCGCGGCCGGTCGCCACGGCCTCGAAGCGGACCGACTTGTCGAGCGCGATACGGTCGAGCTCGGCATCGTGGTTGGCGGTGCCGTCGAAGCCAACCACCTGCTTGAGGAACCGGCTGTCCTTGGCGCAGGCGACCAGCTCGTCCATCAGCCGCGTGTCGCAGAGGGCGAGCGCGATCTCGGCCTTGTCGACGATCTGCGCGAGCTCCTTCGCGCGCAGCATGGGCATGGTGTTGACGACGACCGCGCCGGCTTTTGTGGCGGCCAGCCAGCAGGCGACCATGGCGGGGTTGTTGGCCGAACGGATGAGCACGCGGCTTCCCGGCTTGACGCCATAAGTCTCGACAAGCGCATGGGCGAGCCTGTTGGTCCAGTCGGACAGCTCCTTGTAGGTTCGATGCCGCCCGTTGCCGATCAGCGCGGTGCGATCGCCGAAACCCGCCTCGACCATCCGATCGGTGAGCTCGACGCCGGCATTGATGCGCTCGGGGTAGTCGAACCCGTCCAGCAGGAAGTCGGGGCATTGCTGCGGCGGGGGAAGGTTGTCGCGCGCGAACGTGTCGGTATGTGCGCTGGGTCCCAGCATCATGCTCCTCCCATCACCTGCCTGGCGATCACCACCTTCTGCACGTCCGACGCGCCCTCGTAGATGCGCAGCGCCCGGATTTCGCGGTAGAGGCTCTCGACGATATGGCCGCGGCGGACGCCGTCGCCGCCATGCAGCTGGACGGCCTTGTCGATCACCGCCTGGGCGCGATCGGTGGCGAAGAGCTTGGCCATCGCCGCCTCGCGCGTGACCCGGGCAGCGCCCATGTCCTTCGTCCACGCGGCGCGATAGACCAGAAGTGCGGCGGCGTCGATGTCGAGCGCCATCTCCGCGAGGTGGCCCTGGACCATCTGCAGCTCGGCCATCGGCGCGCCGAACAGCCGGCGTTCGGAGACGCGCCGGACGCTCTCGTCGAGCGCCCGCCGGGCAAAGCCGAGGGCGGCCGCGCCGACCGTCGAGCGGAACACGTCGAGCACCGACATGGCGATTCTGAAGCCTTCGCCGGGGGCGCCGATCAGCGCGGTGGCCGGCACCCGGACGGCATCGAAGGCGAGGCGGGCCAGCGGATGCGGCGCCATGACCTCCAGGCGTTCGGCGACGGTCAGGCCGGCTGTGTCGGCAGGCACGAGGAAGGCCGAGATGCCCTTGGCGCCGGGTGCCTCTCCAGTCCTGGCGAAGACCATGTAGAGATCGGCGATGCCGCCGTTGGAGATCCAAGTCTTTTCGCCGGTCAGCCGGTAGTGGTCGCCGTCGCGGACGGCGCTCATGTCCATGTTGGCGACGTCGGATCCCGAGCTCGGCTCCGACAGGGCGAAAGCGGCGATCGCCGCTCCGGTACGGGTCTTCGACAGCCAGCGCCGCTGCTCGGCGGTGCCGTAGAGGCTGAGCGCACCCGTGCCAAGGCCCTGCATGGCGAAGGCGAAGTCGGCCAGGCCGTCATGGCGGGCAAGCGTCTCGCGCGCCAGGCAGAGCGTGCGGACGTCCAGCTGGCCTGGGTCGGCCGGGTCGACCGCCGTCGGCTCCAGCCAGCCGTCCCGGCCGAGCATCCCGACGATGTCTCGGCAGGCGGCGTCCACATCGGCATGGTCGATGGGCAAATGGGCGGCGCACCAGCGCTCGAGCCCGGCGGCCCATCGGCGATGCCGATCCTCGAAGAACGGCCAGTCGAGAAAGCTGCGGTCGGCCATCAGTTTCCCTCGAAAACCGGCTTCTCCTTGGCGACGAAGGCCTGGTAGGCGCGCTCGAAGTCACGGGTCTGCATGCAGATCGCCTGGGCCTGGGCCTCGGCCTCGATGGCCTGGTCGAGACCCATCGACCACTCCTGGTTGAGCTGGGTTTTGGTGATCCCATGCGCGAAAGTTGGGCCGGAGACGATGCGCAGAGCCAGCTCCATCGCCTCGGACTCAAGCTCCGCCGGGCCGGCGACCAGGCGGTTGAAGAAGCCCCAGCGCTCGCCCTCCTCGGCGGACATGGTGCGTCCGGTGTAGAGCAGCTCGGCGGCGCGCCCCTGGCCGACGATGCGGGGCAGCATGGCGCAGGCGCCCATGTCGCAGCCAGCCAGCCCGACGCGGGTGAAGAGAAAGGCGGTCTTGGCTGCCGGGGTGGCGAGGCGGAGGTCCGAGGCCATGGCGATGATGGCGCCGGCGCCGACCGCCACGCCGTCGACCGCCGAGATGATCGGCTTTCCGCAGCCCAGCATGGCCTTGACCAGGTCGCCGGTCATCCGGGTGAAGGCGAGCAGCTCTTTCATCTGCATGCTCACGAGGCGGCCGATGATGTCATGGACATCGCCGCCTGAGCAGAAATTGCCGCCGTTGGGCAGAAAGACCACGGCGTCGACATCGTCGGCATAGACCAGCTGGCGGAAGGTGTCGCGCAGCTCGGCGTAGGACTCCAGCGTGAGCGGGTTCTTGCGCTCCGGTCGGTCGAGCCGAAGGCGGGCGACCCTGCGGTCGACCTCCCAGAGGAAGTGGAGCGGGCGCAATTCGGAGAGCCGCACCGGTTTCATTCGCGCTCCTCCCAGTTGCTGCGGAAGCTCTTCAGCATGGCGGCCAGGCGGCGCGTATCCTCTTCGCCGAGGCCGCCGAGCAGCTCGCCGACCCAGCCTTCATGGGCCATGGCCATCTTCTCGAAGGCGCTGACCCCCGCATCGGTGAGCCGCACCATGGAGGTGCGGCGGTCTCCGTTGCGGCGGGCCCGGGCGACCAGCCCTTCGGAAACCAGGCGGTCGACGATGCCGGTGACGTTGCCGTTGGAGACGAGCAGGAAGCGCGACAGGTCGCTCATCAGCATGCCCTCCTGCTGCCGGTAGAGCGAGGCCAGGACGTCGAAGCGCGGGAGGGTGGTGTCGAACTCCCTCTTCAAGCGCTCCCTGAGCTCGGCCTCGATCGTGCGCGAGGCGCGCAGGAGCCGGATCCACAGCCGGAGCCGGTCCTTGCCGTCGCCCGGCGTGCCGGTCGAAAGTGGCGCGCTCACCATGTTTCGCCTCCCGAAATGGAGATCGCCTGCCCGGTGATCGAGCGGGCGTCCTCGCCGACCAGCCAGACGACGGCCGCCGCGACCTCGCCGGGTTCGACGAAGCGGGCCTGGGGGTTCGCCGCGACCAGGCTCTGCCTGGCCTGTTCGGCGCCGCGGCCGGTCTTTTCGACGATCGTGTCGATCGACCGCCGCAGCATGTCGGTCTCGACGAAGCCGGGGCAGACCGCGTTGACGGTGACGCCCGTCCGCGCATTTTCCGCGGCGAGCGCCCGCATCAGGCCGACCACCCCCGTCTTCGCCGCGACGTAGGACGCGACATAAGGGTAGCCCTTGAGGCCGGCCGTCGAGGCGATGAAGACGATGCGTCCGCGTCCGCGCTCGGCCATTCCGGCGAGTGCCGGCCTGACGGTGAGGAAGGACCCCGTGAGGTTCACGTCGAGCGTGCGCTGCCAGTCGGCGAGCGAGGTTCGCGCCGCCGGCGCGCTGAGCGCCATGCCGGCATTGGCCACGACGATGTCGAAGGGTCCGCGCGCAGCTTCCGCCTGCCCATAGAGCGCGGCGACGGAGGCTTCGTCGGTGACGTCGGCCACGACCGGGAAAATCCGGCGGCTCTCGTGAGCGACGTCGGCCAGCGGCGGCTCGCGCCGCCCGCAGATGGTGACGTCGACGCCAACACCGGCAAGCGCGAGCGCGATGGCGCGGCCGACGCCCGAACCGCCGCCGCTCACCAGCGCATGGCGGGCCACGCTCATACCTTCACCGCCTGCGCGGCGTTGCGTTCGGCCAGGCGGTAGATCTGGTCGCGTCCCGGCAGATAGGGGTCGGGCCATGCCACGTCGCGGTCGCCGAGGGCGACGGCCGCATGCAAGGTCCAGTACGGGTCGGTCAGATGCGGCCGGGCAAGGCAGACGAGGTCGGCGCGGCCGGCCATCAGGATGGAGTTGACGTGATCCGGCTCGAAGATGTTGCCGACGGCCATCGTGGCCATGCCCGTCTCGTTGCGGATGCGGTCGGAGAATGGGGTCTGAAACATGCGCCCGTAGACCGGCCTGGCCCGGATGGACGTCTGGCCCGCCGAGACGTCGCAGATATCGACGCCGGCATCCTGGAGGAGGCGGGCGATCTCGACGGCGTCCTCGGGCGTGACGCCCTCGCTGCCGACCCAGTCATTGGCCGAGATGCGCATCGAGATCGGCTTTTCGGCCGGCCATGCGGCGCGGACCGCAGCGAACACCTCGAGCGGGTAACGCATGCGGTTCTCGAGCGACCCGCCATAGGCATCCGTTCGCCTGTTGGTCAGGGGCGTGATGAAGGAGGAAAGGAGGTAGCCGTGGGCGGCATGGATCTCCAGCATGTCGAAGCCGCAACGCGCGGCCATCTCGGCCGAGGCCACGAACTGGTCGCGGACGGTGTCCATGTCGGCACGGGTCATCGCCTTCGGGAGCTGGTTGCGGGGCGACCACGGCACGTCCGACGCCGCCATCACCGGCCAATTGCCGGACGGGAGAGGCGCATCGCTTTCATGCCAGCCGAGCTGCGTGGACCCCTTGGGGCCGGAATGGCCGATCTGGGCGCAGATCTTCGCCTCGGTCTCGCGATGGACGAAGTCGACGAGCCGCTTCCAGGCCGGCTCGTGCTCCGGCGCATAGAACCCCGTGCAGCCGGGCGTAATGCGGCCTTCCGGGCTGACGCATGTCATCTCGATATAGAGCATGCCGGCGCCACCCTTGGCGCGCTCGGCGTAGTGGGCGAAGTGCCAGTCGGTCGGGCAGCCGTCCACGGCCTTGTATTGGGCCATGGGCGACACGACGACGCGGTTGGCGAGCTTGAGCTCGCGCATCTGGAACGGCGCGAACATCGGCGTCCGATGGACGTTCACGGCGTTGCCCGACAGCCGTTGGAACCAGGCCTCGGCGCTGCCGAGCCAGATCGGGTCGCGCACCCGGAGGTTCTCGTGGCTGATGCGCTGCGACCGGGTCAAGAGCGAGTAGTTGAACTGCACCGGATCGAGATGGAGGTAGCGTTCGACCTCCTCGAACCATTCCAGCGAGTTGCGGGCCGCCGACTGCAACTTCAGCACCTCGGTGCGCCGCGCATCGGCATATTTCTCGAAGGCGGCATCGAGCGCGGGCTCGGTGTGCACATACTCGGCGAGCGCCATGGCGCTTTCGAGGGCGAGCTTGGTTCCGGAGCCGATGGAGAAATGGGCGCTGGCGGCGGCGTCGCCCATCAGAGCGAGGTTCTCATGCGACCAGCGCTCGCACAGCACGCGGGGAAAGTTCAGCCAGGCGGAGCCGCGGATGTGACTGGCATTCGACATCAGGGCATGGCCACCGAGATGGCGGGCGAAGATCTGCTCGCAGGTGGCGATGGACTCTTCCTTGGTCATTTCGCCGAAGCCGAACTTCTCCCAAGTCTCCTGGCTGCATTCGACGATGAACGTCGCCGTCATCGGATCGAACTGGTATGCGTGAGCCCAGACCCAGCCGTGCTCGGTCTCCTCGAAGATGAAGGTGAAGGCGTCGTCGAACTTCTGGTGGGTGCCAAGCCACACGAACTTGCATTTGCGCAGGTCGATGTCGGGCCTGAAGATTTCGGCGAAGGTGCTGCGCGCCCGCGAGTTGAGGCCGTCGGCGGCAACGACGAGATCATGCGTCTCCATGTAGGGCCGGGGATCCTCGACCTCGGTCTGGAAGCGGAGGTCCACGCCAAGCTCGCGGGCTCGCTCCTGCAGGATCAAGAGGAGCCGCTGGCGGCCGATCCCGCAAAAGCCGTGGCCGGTGGAGACGGTGCGGACGCCGCGGTGGATGACCGCGATGTCGTCCCAATAGGCGAAGTCGCGCCTGATGGCGGCGGCGCTGACCGGGTCGTTCCTGGTCAGGTTGTCGAGGGTCTCGGCGGACAGCACCACGCCCCATCCGAACGTGTCGTCGGGGCGGTTGCGCTCCAAGACTGTCACCTCGTGCGCGGGGTCGATCAGTTTCATCGAGATGGCAAAATACAGCCCGGCAGGACCGCCGCCGAGAACCGCAACCTTCATCGTGCGACCTCCTCGCTTCCTGCCGGGTACTATCGAGCCGTCCGGAAATTATTTCAAGCTTAAAATTTATCGGCCGGCGAGCCGAATTCTATTTGGCCGGGTCCTTAGGCGACCACAGCACCGTATCGGCTCCCTTCTCGTATGCCATGCCGGTTGGATAGCTGATCGCCTCGAACTGCAGCCCCCACGGCGCCTGGAAGTAGAGGATGGTCTGGCCGGCTGCCGGCCCCTCCTTGACCGGGAGCGGTCCCATGCGGGTGGCCACGCCTTTGCCTTCGAGATAGGCTTTGGCCGCTGCGACGTCGTCGACGTAGAAGGCGATGTGGTAGCCGCCCACGTCGCTGTTCTTCGGGGTGACGTCCTTCTGGTCGGGTGCGGTGTATTTGAAGAGTTCGATATTCGACCCGTAGCCGCAGCGCACGAGGGTGATCTCCTCGATCACCGCCCGCGGATGAACGCCGAGCAGGTCCTGCATGAAGGTCCCTTTGTCGTCGGCAAACGGACCGAACGACATGGCCTTCTTGCAGCCGATGACCTCGGTGAAGAAATCCACCGCCTGCTTCATGTCCGGGACGGTGACGCCCGTATGGTCGTGACCGCGCAGGCCGGGGATGGCGTCCGCGGATGCGGTTGCGGTGCCGCTGGCGATCGCCACCACCAGGATCAGGCTTCCGGCGAGCTTCTTCATGTCAATGTCCTCCTTGGCTCGGGTTATTCGTCTCTCTCCCCCCGGTCTGCATCCGCCGTTCCGGCACCAGGGCTTGCGCCGAGCCAGCCCGGCTCGATCTCGGGGAGGGGGATCGCCGCGATCAGCTCGCGCGTGTAGGGGTGCTTCGGGTCGGCGAAGATCTCGTCCGTGAGGCCAGCCTCGACGATCTCGCCGGCGCGCATGACGATCAACCGCCGGCACAGACGCCGGACGACGGACAGGTCGTGGCTGATGAAGGCAATGGTGAGCTCCATCTCGCCGGCGAGCCGTTCGAGGAGGTTCAGGATCTGCGCCTGGGTCGAGACGTCGAGGCCGGAGACGATCTCGTCTGCCAGCACGAACTTCGGCGACAGCGCGAGCGCGCGTGCAATGCCGACGCGCTGGCGCTGCCCCCCGGACAGCTCGTGACGGTAGCGCCGGCCGAAGCTCGCCGGCAGGCCGACGCGGGCCAGCGCTTCGGCGCAACGATGCTCCAGGCGATCGTCGATGCCGTTGTGGCGAAGGGGCGCGGCGATGATCGAGGCGATGGTGCGGCGCGGGTTCAGCGACGACATCGGGTCCTGGAAGATCATCTGGAGGTGCCGCCTGAGAGGCCTGAGCTCCGTCTCCGACAGGTGGGCGATGTCGCGTCCCTCGAAGACGACCCGACCGGCGCTGGGCTCGATGAGGCGCACCAGAGCGCGACCGAGGGTCGATTTGCCGGAACCGGACTCGCCGACGATCCCCGTCACCTCATTGCGCGGCAGCTCGAAATCGAGCGATCTCAGGATTTCGACCTTCGGGGCTCGGCCGAACAGGCGCTTCCTCGTCATGTCAGGCAGGGCGACGCCGAGCCCACGGATATTGAACAGCGGTTCAACCACGCGAGGACCTCCGAAAGGGGAGGAGCCTGGCGATCAGCTCGGAGCGCGTGGCCTGTGCGGCCAGGGGACGCCACGCGCGATCGGCCTCGGCGATCTCTTCCGCCAGGCCGGCGAGCACGGTGGAGTCGACCGGCAGCAAGGAGGCGACGGGGTCGGTATAGCGCGGCGTCGCCGCCATCAGAGCGCGCGTGTAGGCATGCCGCGGGGAGGCGAAGAGCGCTCCTACGTCCGCTTCCTCGACGATCTTGCCGCCGTAGAGCACGGAGACGCGCTGGCTGATCTTGGCCACCACGCCGAGGTCATGCGTGACGAAGAGGATCGCCGTGCCGCGCTCGCGCTGCATGTCGGCGATCAGCCTGAGGATCTGCTTCTGGACCGTGACGTCGAGGGCGGTGGTCGGCTCGTCGGCGACGATGAGGCGCGGCTCGGCGGCGAAAGCGGCGGCGATCAGCACGCGCTGGCGCATGCCTCCCGAGAGCTCGTGCGGATAGCAGCGAAGGACGCGCTCGGGCTGACGGATGCGGACTTCGTCCAGGAGCTGTCGGACGCGAGCGTCGGCCCTTCCGGCATCCCAGCCGAGGATGCCCACCAGCCGGTCGGTCATCTGAGGACCCACCCTGCGCGACGGGTTGAGTGCGGTCAGCGGATCCTGCGGGATCAAGGCGGTCCGCGCTCCGGTCAGGCGGCGGCGCTGCTTGGCAGGCAGGGCCTGGAGGTCGGTGCCTTCGAGGCGGATTTGACCTTCGACGATCCGCACGCTGGTGGGCAGGACACCGAGCACGGCCTTGCCGATCATGCTCTTGCCGGCGCCGCTTTCGCCCACCAGGGCATGGACCTCCCCCGGCTCCACGACGAGCGACACCGAGCGCAGCACGCGGCTGCCGGTGGGCAGCGTGGCGCTGAGCGCGGATATTTCGAGGCACGGAGCTCTCATCGCAACACGGGGTCGAAATGCGTCTTCAATCCCTCGCCGAGCTGGCTGAAGGAGAGCACGGTCAGGAACAGCGTGATCAAGGGAAAGACCAGCATCCACCACGCCTGATGGATCGAAAGGCGGCCCTCGGCGATCATTCCGCCCCAGGTCGGATCGTCGGTGGATATCGAGAGGTTCACGAAGGACAGGATCGCCTCGACGATCACCGCGATTCCCATCTCGAGCGAGAGAAGGGCGACGATGGACGGCAGCACGTTGGGGAGGACCTCGCGAAGCAGGATGGCAAAGCGGCCGAAACCGGCGATCCGGGCATTTTCTATGTAGTCCATGCGCGCCTGGCTCATGGCCTCCGCCCGCACCACGCGACAGAAGCGGGTCCAATCGATGACGGCAATCGCCAGGATGACGGAGCCCAGGCCGGTGCCGAGCACGGCAATCAAGAGGATGGAGAAAAGCACCGGCGGAAAGGCCATCCAGACATCGACGATCCGCGAGACGATGCGGTCGGTCCAACCGCCGAAATAGCCGGCCGCCAACCCGAGGGCGGAACCGACCACGCAGGCCGCGATGGCGGCTGCGAAGCCGACGGCGAAAGCGATCCTGCCGCCGAAGATCAGGCGCGACAGCACGTCCCGGCCGACATGGTCGGTGCCCAGGGGATAGGCCAGGCTGCCGCCCTCGAGCCAGAATGGAGGCTTGAAGCGGCGTGCCAGGCTGCCGATCTGCGGATCGTGCGGCGCCAGCAGGTCGGCGAACACGGCGACAAAGGCGATGAGCAACAGGATCGACACCGGGATCAGCGGGAAGCCCTTTAGCCGCCAGAACGGCGCGGCCGAGACGACAGTGTCGGTCGTGACGGGGGTGATGGCAGTCATGGCCGTCAGCTCTCCAGGCGAATGCGGGGATCGATGAGGGCGTAGAGGATGTCGACCAGCAGGTTGACCATCACGATCATGGCGCCGCCGATCACCACAACGCCCTGGACGACGGGGAAATCGCGGAAGGTGATGCCCTCGTAGAGCAATCGACCGATGCCCGGCCAGGCGAACACCGTCTCGACCACCACCGCGACGTTGATCATGACGACGAGGTTGATGCCGGCCAGCGTGATCACCGGAATCAGGGCGTTCTTCAGCGCATGCTTGCCGATCACCAGCGCCTCCGGCAGGCCCTTCAGCCGCGCCAGCTTGATATATTCGGAGCCCAGCACGTCCAACATCGAGGACCGGGTGAGCCGCATGTGCGCGGCGGCGAAGTACCAGCCGAGTGTGAAGGCGGGCATCAGCAGATGTGCCACGCTGCCGGAGCCGGAGGAGGGCAACCAGCCGAGATAGACCGAGAAAAACAGGATCAGCACCAGGCCTACCCAGAACTGCGGCAGCGACAGGCCCAGCAACGAGAAGACCTTGCCGGCCGAGTCCCAGAAGCCGTCGACGCGTACGGCGGCCAAGATGCCGCTCGGGATGCCGATCAGCAGCGACAAGGCCATGGCCACTGCCGCCAGGAGCAGGGAGTTCGGCAGGCGCTGGAAATACAGCTCCAGCACCGGCGTGCGATAGTAGAAGGACAGGCCGAGATCGCCGGTGACGAAACTGGCCACGACATGCCCGTACTGAACCCAGAGCGGTTGATCGAGGCCGAGCTGGCGACGCATGGTCTCGATATCGTCCGGGCTGGCGCCGGGCTCCACCAGCAGGCTCACAGGGTCTCCGGTCACGCGCACGAACAGGAAGATCGTCAACGACAGCAGGAACAGCGACAGCAGGGAATAGCCGACGCGGCGAACGATGTACTGCTTCATGGGTTACGCCTTGCCCTTGAGGGTCAGGTCTTCATAGGGCGCCGTGTAGGGAAATCCCTTGATCAGCCCGAAGCCCGATTGCCCGACTTTCGGGCCGACGCCGGAGATGAACGCGAGCTGCCAGATCGGCGCATAGATCGTCTTCTCGTGCACGAGCTGCTGCAGGCGATGCAGGATCGCTTCGCGCTTGGCGTGGTCCATCTGTGCGGCCTGCTCGGCGAACAGCGCATCGATGTCGGGATAGTTGCCGTATACATAGGCGCCGCCCTTGACCACGAAGGCCTCGGCGCGCGTCGCGCAGTTGCCGAAGGCGCCGGAGGCGCCCTGCACGATGTTCTTCAGCTTCTTCTCCGAGTAGGCCTTGAAGAAGGCGGCGCGCTCGAGCGGGCGGAGCTTCACCTGGATGCCGACTTC